>JBFFHJ010000082.1:0-33436 GCA_041556995.1 bacterium
AATGCTAATGCATCATCAACAACTGTCGCATCATATAAAACAATTTTTTCCGATAACCGGGGGGACTCATTGATTATATTTTTTATACCCGCACGATAAAGCACTTCATCTTCCAGTAACAGGATTTTAATGGGGAGGGCGTGTTTTACATGCGATTTGTCAAAGTGACTTTCCAAAGCCTTAATGCCGGGATTTTCAGAAACGTTATTGAAAAAATCAGAACAATGGGTGTTTTTCGGTAAGTTTTCACGGTTATTTTCCTCCATTTCATCAGAAGCCGGTATCATCAATACAAATTTAACACCTTTTCCTTCCTGTAAATTTTCAACATGGATGCTGCCATGATGCAATTTTACGATTTTTTGACAGCTGGCTAATCCCAATCCAATGCCGTTTTTTTTTCCGCTTGTGAAAACAACATCAAAAAGATGTGGAATATTCGTTTCATCTATCGGGGGCCCGTCATTGGCAATGCTGATGCTAACCAGATTGCAGTCGTCGGCTTTGACCAGTTTACTACTGATGGTGATTTTCCCGAAACTGCATTTTCCGATTTCTGTAATGGCCTCAATGGCATTAACCAGAATATTCACTAATGCACGCATAAACCTGTTTTGATTCAACAACGGCTTGTAAATGTGATTTAATTCATAAATCAGCTTTATTTCTATCTCTTTACCTGTAAGGCTCTGTATGGTTTGCCTGATTGCAGATTCCAAAACAGTTGTCAATGAAGTGGGAGATATATCAATTTTTGTTTCTCTTGAAATGTCAATAATATCATTTGCCATTGAATCCACGTTGGATATCATTCGATTGATTTCTTTTTTCGCCTTCTCCAAAGACAGACTATTGTCTCCAAATTCATAGATGTTATCCAGAAGGGCTTTTAAAACTGAAAATGGTTTTCGAATATCATGAGCAAGCAATTGTGTGGTCTGAACAATTGCCTTATTTTTTTTAATCTGCTGATCCTGTTCCCTTTTTTTGAGTGTCGCTTGTAAGGCTCTAAACCGATACTTCTCAATAGCTATAATTAGTTGGTCAATAACCCTGTTTATTCTATCCGTTTCTGAACTCGGTGTTTTTATGAACAAAAGAGAGCTGTCAATTGTTTGATCATCCGGTATTGAGGCAATTTTATTGGATAGTTTATCGATTTCATCAAGAAACATATTTAAACTAGTAAACTCAAATTTCAGGCCTCTTTTAGATAAAAATACAATAAAATAAAAAGTTAAAATAGAAATACCAATGGAAAAAATAATTGCAAATGCATATGGCTTAAAATGCATCAATAGATTAGTTGTGTAATATATGACTCCCCAGGAAGAACCGACTTCATCAGATATCTTTATAGATTTTTTATCATCTGGTTTATATTCACCGTATCCATTTACAAATCGTCCATAGTTATCAATAATCTTGATGGTTTCAAACAAACCAGTTGATTTAATTAACCGAAGTTTTGCATTAATACCGATGTGATCAGCATTAACAAGGTTTGGCAAAATGCTACGAGGAAATGCAGTAATCCAAGCACTGATCTGCTTCTGATAATTTTGTGATGATATCACAAAAAGTACAATAACTGAGAACGAACTCATAATCCCGATAGTAGCGGAAAGATAAAAAGCTATCCTTTTATTAACTCGATCCTTTAGGCTGTCAGACATGATTTTTACAAATAGAAGTATTCGTTGCTGGTTTTATATCTTATTTTTGCGAAGCTACAATAAAATCTCTTCCATTTTCGTTTTTGACAAATTCATCCAATTGAAAACCTGAATTTTCTAATAAGTATTTGAATTCACTATATTTACGTTCAATACCATTAGCTGTGATCAGCATCAATATATCATATATTGGAATGTCACTTGTTCCATCTTCATTTAAAACAGATTCTAAAATAATAATTTTTCCATTTGGTAATAAATGGTACTTTGCATTGTTAATTATAATTTCACATTTTTTGTCATCCCAGTCATGTAATACCCATCCCAAAAAAATATAATCAAATTTTTTGTCTGTATCCAGCTTATATAAACCTCTTTGTGAAATACCTGAAGTCTTAAAAAAAAAATCACCAAATACAATTGATAATTTTTTGGGATATTTATTCTGTAATGGTTCAATATACTCAAAATAAATATTTTTTGCTTTTTTATATTCATATAAAGTAATATTATTAATATTTGGATAATTCATTAGAATTCGATCTGCCAATTGGCCAACACCACCACCAATATCCAAAATGGAAACACCATTGGGAATGTCCAAGTAATGCAACATTTTTTTATCCGACTCTTTATTTCCATTTTGAAATAATCTTGTATAAAGATGAAGTAATTCCGGTTTTTCTGAACAAAGTTCAAATACCTGCTTGACATTCAATTTCTTAGCATAAAACCATTGACTTTCATTTGTCTTTAAAGCAGATAATAATATTTCAGGTTGAAAAAAAGGGTATATAATTTCCATAAAATATCTAGCATAATCTTTTATTTTAGAATTACCATTTGAAACAATGTTTTTACATTCATTCATTATCCAATTGTAATCTTTTTTAATAAATTCGCTCTTTATATAAATAAACTGATAAAGATTTTTTTGTTTACAAAGTAATTTCATACTAATCCAGCAATTTAAGAATCGCTCAACAGCAATTGGATGAAAATTAAAATATTTGGCTAAGTTTTCAATGGTTTGAGGAGATTGTAGAAAATCAGCAATACTACAATCTTTTCGATTGATTTCCTCATTTAATAAAAAGCTTGTAAGCTGATACTCATACCATTCATTAATACCTGATCTGAGCTCCTCATAAGTAAGTTGTGTTTTCATTGGCTTTCATTTTTTAATTGAGCAATTTTTTTTATAATGTAAACTTTTTAATAAATAAAATGAGTTAGGGCTAAATGATATCTCCGGTTGATCTACTTGGTAACAATTATGAAAATAATTGGTATGCCCAACATAATAAAGTTCAATTACATTAGCATTTGAATGAATAATTTTATTTATCTCGCGAAATAACGGAAATCTTTCTCGGAGAGTATTTTTTTTTGATGCTTGTTTTAGTAGGCTATTTATTTCATCACTAGTCCAATAGAACAAGTTTTGATTAACAGAATTTGATGCAAATCGATATAGCATTTTACTTGAATCTCGTAGGAGGAAAACGAAAAGTTCAATATATGCTTGTGTAGTATCGTCTTTATATAAATCGAAAAGTCTTTTGTAATCTGTTAGGTATTGAAACTCTGTCAAAATATGATATTTTTTAAAAATCTTATTGATTCTTAATTCCTCGCATTTACTCTTTCGTCCTAAATGGCGATATATCTTGAGATGAACAGGGTTATTTTTTAATTGATTTAATAGAGCAGATAGGCTTGAATTTACTTTTTCTATTTTTAATCTTTTAGGCAAATCAACAAATGATCCCCCAATACCATTGGGAATGAAACCATACGATTGGTAAATGGATGAGCCGCATTCGTGTAGCCTGCCATCATTATATAAATCTGCTTGAATAGTTTTACGCAACTCAGCATTGTTTAAAGGATATATGTTAGGATTTAAAATCAAGGATTGTGTTATGTATGGAATATGTGTGAATTTATTATATTCTTTCATGTCATATTTCCCTCCCATGTATGAAAGAAGCATGACAGATCCTGCTGGTTTATATTTCAATAGATTTTGTTGTGTATCTTTTTCTGGACTAAATAAAAACTTTATTCCTTTATTCTTTACATATAATCTATCATGAAAGAACGGATTAGCAACCAATTCTAGATTTTCATTAGAAAGTAGTTTGACTTTATAAGGACCAGAACCGAGTAATTTATCATTTTTCTTTTTAAATACACCAACTACTTCCGATGATAGTCGATATAAAAATGAAGACGGCGTAGTGTTTATTTTGATTTCTAATTTTTGAGCATCTAACTCCCTAATTTCAGCTTTGTAATCTCTTGCATCATTGCACCCAGCGATACTTCTATATAAAGAAGATAAATTTCCCGGACGACTCAGGCAAAAATTTTTAATACTATCTACTACATCTTTAGATTGAACGAAACTTCCGTCATAGAAACAATGGTTTGAATGTATTGTAATAGTTATTCTTCTATCTTTTGAATTATATTTCCAACTTTTAGCTAAGACTGGTACAACTTCTCCAAAACTATCAACCTGAAATAATGGTTCATAAACAAGGGAACTTACAAATGCATCTTGCACTTTTTGTATTTTTGTTGGGTCAATAGTGTCAAAAGCATTTGGAACAAATACTGTAGGAATTCCCTGATGTTGGCCTACTACATTTATGGTTATGAATAGGTTAATTAAAAGTATAGTTATTCTAATTGTCATAATGATCTAATATTTCATGATTTGTTGTATTTATTTTCTATATTATTATAAAATATAGATTTACTTGATTTCAAAATGTTTATTTGAGTATCTTCGCAAATACTACAATTCCAACATTGAAACCCACAAGTAGTTACTTTCTCTTTCCATTTTAAAATACTTATCTTTTCTATTTTTGTTAAATCAAATGGTGAATACCACTCAGCAATAGCGATATTAAGATCATGATCACTTTCAATAAAAAATTTATTGATAATTTCAAGATTATTTATAATTATGTCTTCATTATGTCTTCCAGCTATTTTTATTATGTCAATATTTTTGACTATTTTATCAAGATCACTTTTAAATGGAGTTGGCAATGTTCTGGAAAATGTACTTATATTTTCATCACACTTTGTGATGTTTCTAGGGAAGTTCTTTTTAATTTTTATTTTTGAATTTTGATCTTCTGCATGTCTCTCACATTTTGCCACTGAAATATTATGCTGGTAATGTTCTTCCCAAAAGGGGCAATCGCCTTGGCAACCTTCACCCACCAACATTGATGTATATACATATTTTCCATTTTCTCTACAAAATTTATTTTGAGCCTTCTTTATCTGTTTCAACATTTTTAGATCTCGGCAAAGTAATCGATCTAAGTTTACATAATCGAATCCAGCATCTGCAAAATTGTAGAAATCCTGCGCATTTCTAGTTCTTCTAAGAACAGTGTTTTTTATGCTTAAACCAGGAAAGGTATCCTGCAATGCGCCATTATACAACCATAATGAATGAGGAATTGTTATACTTCTTATACCACTTTCATATAAATTTTTAAAGTTTTTTATGAACTGATCCAATTTTTCTAATGTAGGGCTAACATAAATATTGTTAAACAGGGCTGAAATCCGAACTTCTGTATCATTTTGTAATTGTAGCATAGCTTTCAAATGTAAATCTGCCTTAGGCTTAGAGATGATTATCCCATGTGCATCTTCAAAAAATGGGTCTACTCTTGCTGTAAAATTGATATCATATATTCTGTTTTTCAGTTTAGATAACTTTTCTATTAATAACTTGCTTTTTAAAATAGAATGATCCATGTATGGAGATATAGTGATAGAAAATTTTAACCTGTCTATATTATTGTACTTCATTTTAATATTTATTTATAATAAAAAATGAACAATAATGCAAAATATTGTTATTTTAAAAATATAAAAAATATAATATTTTTATATAATCGATATTGAGATTTAATATATTGTATATAAAGTCATAATCGGTTCAATGAACAAATTTATAGTTATCAACAGATATATAGGCTGATATACTAACACATAGTAAATAATCAGAGTATCAAATATAAGATATCATATTAAAAAAAATACTCGTATAAACAATCTATATATTATATAAAAATATAATATATAAAAAAATCAGTAAGCAAAATACAAACTTGGTTTGATTCATAATAACCATATTCAAAATAAGATAATAAAACTAACTTACTATGACGAGATTATACACATTTTGATTCTGAGTATAAGCTTGTACCGAAAGCCCCCTCCGTTCCACTCTTATATTATGAATTAGTATTAACTGACATATCCTTGGGTTACAGCATAAAATGGATTATCTGATTTTTCACTTGGCGTTTTGGGATTGTTTTCAAGTTTTTTAATTTGAATCTCGATTTCCATACTATCCAGGCTCTCGATATAAACTGCGGCTTCACTGATATTGGACAATGTAAACACTCCACATACCAGAAGTAGATTCAGTAGCTTCAATCTTTTTTTCTTCATTGGTTATCTCCTTTTCTATCTGAAAATATTCACATAAACATTGAAAAAGAAAAATCTTTATAAAATGGAACTCAACTTTTTATAAATACAGAGCTTTAGAATAAGAGATCCGTTTCAATATCTTGCATGTAGCATACCATAAATCGAGCTTATTATTACATAAAAACATTATGTTACCTTCAATTTAATATCTTTATTTTAATCCCATGTACTCCAACATCTTCAACCTGTCATAGAAGGTTGATTTACTGAAGCTCAACAGTTTGTGACTTTCTCTGATTGTTTTATATAAAGTTAATTAAAATAGGATAGTTATCAAAACCCCAATGGAAAATAAAAGTTTATTTCTCTTTGTTCAGCGCGATTGTTTGAAGATGTTCCACTGACATTCTGGCAACAAAGGATCTCTCAAAACCAAAGGTGACAAACGTTATCTGTTTTCCATTATTTGTCAGATGCAATTTTCTAAAAATCAATGACAGACGATCTATGGGAAATACAGGGATTCTTTGTTTTGCTACCGTTCCTCTGAATGACGTTTTTACATTTATATAACATATAATTACCTCGTCGTTTCGGACTCCGAAAAACCAGAGTCTAACGGCAGGTTTTTTAAAGCGGGCAATGTTGTCTCCGATCCTTTTCTGCGGATCAGTAGGAATACTGGCCGACGTCTTGACCAGACTGCCGCTCCGGTTTTTCGGAGTAAAACTCCAAAAAGCCGGAGCGGCGTTGCATATTTCCTTACTCTTCAGCTCAGTTAAATTGAATATTTAATAAGCTTGACTGATTTTAGCTACCGGCTCGCCTGGATTATCCAATTTCAGTTCATTGCCGGGTGGATAGGCACTATATCTTTTTCAAGGTATCCGGGTCCGTTTGCCCATATGAAACCATCCGGTATGGTTGACTTTTCTCATTTTCCAGGTAGGTAATTTGCGGAAGCCATCATCTGTTGCCAGGAAGTTAAAAGAAAAAACCGGCTAACTGTTCTGCATAAAAAAACATGACCCACTTGTCATGCAGATGGGAGCTTTGGGGCAATCTGAAGAATCTCAATGGCATCCAAGCGACATCCGAAGTTTTATACGATGGTAACGTAACAACATCAGTTGCTTCTGGCTTTGATAGATCCCTGGTTGTCTCTTTCGGAATGACAGATAGGGGAGCTTGGGAGGTAGTTATCAAAATATATTTTAGATCTGGCATGCAACTTGAAAAAAATGAAAACATAATAAATATTAAATTGCCAACTTAAAATTTAAAACATATACCGCATGAAAAAATTTCCAGCCATTTTATCAGGGAGATCTGATTTTTAACAGAATCCTGAGCCGCCCAACCGTTTTTTACTTACATCAAGCGGCATCTGATATTCAGAAAACAGGTGCCGGAGCTTGAGTTAGCAATGGTAAAAACACATGGTGTCACCCCATGTTTGATCTGGAGTTCGTTGGTTTGTTGGAAATTTCCTCCGGGACTCCGGATCAAGCTGTTAGTGATCGATACATTGTTCAAGCATTATCCGATTGGAGCGAAGCGCCGGAGGGTCTCTTTGGAAACAAGGGGATTCTTCGCTGCGCTTGGAAAATGTTTTCTTAACAGGGGTTGAAGAGAACGTTTCAGAATGGAATCGATTCCAAATTGATACAAACGGAATCCCGATTTTCAGGAGCTTAATTGCATGTCTCCTTCTCAAGGGCGAAGCTATAGGTGATTCTTAATTTTACGTATTTTCTCTTTCGTCCTAAATGGCGATATTGATTTTTTAGCCGACTTTTAACTTGTCCTTTTGTGTTGCCAAATATCGTCATGTGTCAAACTGCGATTTCTATTTGAAGAACGTGTGTTGCGCTGAACAAGCAGGTGCAAATGGTTTTATTGGAGTCTAATGTTATAATACTTCCCCAGCCCGATTTCAATCCGGTTGATATGTTTTTTCGATGTTTTTATTTGTAATGCCAAAGGGGATATGAACCATCGGTATGTTACCTGCTTCAGATTCCAGATGACTTTTTTGATCATCAAAGTACATATGAGGTTTTAGTTTTGATAATATTCTATCTTTTTTCATACCTCCGAGAAAAAAAGTCTCATTAGCACTTACTCCCCAGTTTTCAAGTGTTGTAATAACCCGTTCGTGTGCAGGTGCATTTCTGGCAGTTAAGATTGCAGTTCGAATAATACGTTTATAATCTTTGTTGTTTTCTTGTTCCTTGTCTTCAAGTTTTTGCAAAAAAGACAGTTTTTTAAAGAGGTCTGCCAAAGGTCCTGGATTATGTGGAATATGTGATTTTTTGACTTCATAATTATGAAAACCCGGTAAATCAGAATCCCCGAACACTGTCTCAGACTCATCGTCTGCAATGACACCATCGAAATCAAATGCAATTCTTAGTTCGTTATCTGAATCATTATCAATTACTGCACTTGGTAATACAGTTCCTGCCGGATATTCACTGTTAATAGCCTTTTTCACATCTTCTTCATTGGTTGACAGGAACAACGAAGCGTTGAAAGCAGGGATGTATTCATAAGGCGACTTCCCCTCAGTAAATGCGGCTCTTGAAATGTCCAGGGAATAATGCACAATTGACCTGAACACCCGTTTTCCTGTTGCTGCGGAATTTCTTGAAAGAAGAACGACTTCAACAGGTGCTTTTTCAGGAAAACGCTTATTAATATTTAAGAATCTTCGAATAAAAGGAAAAGCCACTCCTTTTTGAAGCACATTATCCATATTAACGTTTTGGAACTCCCTATACGCTTTGGGCCCCTTTTCAACGAAAACTGCATGTGATTCAGTAAGATCAAATAACGCACTCGATGAAACTGCAATAACCAGTTTTCTCTCTATTGGATATGGCATATCTGTTTGTTAAGGTGTTGAACAGGCATCACCGTCGTTGTACTGGAGATTGTTTAACGTTGAACATACAAAAATCGCCAGATTTAAAAATACTGTGATGCTTATAACGTCCAGTGAACATATTATGAAATATTTAATGGATGATCATGAAGAACACATAAAATAACCGTACTACATCAAATTCAACGGTTTTAACATCATTTGGAGCACAAGAATGGAAATCACAAAATTAATAAAAAAATATAATGATATTCGGGTATTTTCCCAAACACAATGATTGTTTCCATAAGGAGCTTTTAAAAGTCAGTTAAAAACCAGTTCAGATCATCTGTTTACAAAATGTTCTTTGTTTTTGGAACTTTTGTAAACAGATGATCTGAAGTCATTTTATAATGATTCCCAACATGAGTTTACGAGTTATAAGAACCACCCGTCAGCCCCAGAGCAGGAGGCGCGGCGGGGATGATCGGGTGTATGTATGTGTTAATTGATATTTATGTAACTACAGTCGCTTCCATTTCAAAAAGGCAATCCGGATGAAATAAAGAAGATACACCAAGTATGGTAGGGTAGTTGCTGGTTTGCAATTACATTTTTCAAAACGATTAACAAGGATATGAGATGAGTTAGAAAATTCCAATACGTCAGTTGTGTAATACGTCAGTCTTGCAATGTCTGAAAATTTTGCTTCTTTCCCGTACAAGGCTTCTCAAAACGATTCGCTTATACGATGCAAATCAAACCCAAAAATAATTTTGAGGTCGAACTGCTGGTTTCTCTGTGATTCTTGGTTTGGGAATTTTAAAATATTCCATCATTTCCTGAAGACCTTTGAGCTTCGTTTTTGGCTTATTCGATTCAACCACTTCAATGGCTGGCCTGCATGTATCCCTGTCAACTGCTTCACGTACAGCCTCGCGGCTACATGACTCGGAGCCATAGTGGTTAGCTACTCCTTCTGTGTAGGGCTTTTTCATCCCCAACTCTATGCCGGTTTATCCCGGCGCTTTCGACTTGCGCCCTTTTACCCCTCTTCTTTTTTTATATAGGGGTTTCAGGGACGTTGATGCATAGTAGATGATAATGAAACAAAATCAACCTCTACATCAACGTCCCTGAATCTCATATTGACAAATTGGGAAACTTAGCATTGTATTAATAATGGACTATAGAAATTTATCAGATAATGGAAAAACAAGAATCAGTTAATGAAGGCAGAAAAAGTAGTATTGCAGGTAAAAAGCCTGTATAAAAAATATGGCGATAAGACCGCAGTTAACAAGGTAGATCTTGAAATCAGGGAAGGTGATATTTGGGGATTACTGGGACCAAACGGAGCCGGCAAAACCACCACCATTAAATTACTGACTGGACTATCCAAGCCCGATGGGGGACAGATTTGCTATTATAGCCAGGATTTTTTTACGTATCCGAAACAAGCCAAAAAAATGATTGGCGTCGTTCCGCAACAGAGCAATCTGGACCGGGATTTGACTGCTTTTGAGAACCTGAATCTACATACCATCCTACATGGAATTCCCCAAAAGCTTCGCCGGAAAAAAATCGACGAAGCGCTTGATTTTGCAGGATTGCTGGAATACAAGCACCAACAGGTTAAAATTTTTTCCGGCGGCATGAAACGGCGGTTGGTGATTGTCAGGTCCTTACTTCATGAGCCCAAGATTCTGTTCCTGGATGAACCGACGGTTGGACTGGATCCTCAAATACGTCGCAGCTTGTGGGACTTGGTGTTTAAAATCAATCAGGTGAGAAAAACTGCCATTTTTCTCACCACACACTATATTGAAGAGGCGGAAAAGCTCTGCAACCGAGTTAAGATCATTAATTCAGGCAATATAATAGCAGATGATACCCCGGAAAATCTAAAAAAAGATGTTGGCCATTATGTGTTGGAGATTTTCCATGAAGATCATCGTCAAAACCTGTTTTTTAATACTAAAGAACAAGCACTGGAAAAGCTGAAGGCCATTGATAAAGAGGCCAAAGTCAGGGAGGTCACCCTGGAGGATGTATTTATCAAGTTAACCGGACGCAGAATTAACATTTAACATATGGGATGTATGAAAAAAAAGATTGCAAAATGTATCTCTATTCTAGGCACCGGTTCGGATGTGGGTAAAAGCATCGTAGTGGCTGCCTTATGTCGGATATTTAATGATGCCGGTATTTCAACGGCGCCTTTTAAAGCTCAGAACATGTCCAATAACTCGTCGGTGACTGAAGCCGGTGGTGAAATGGGAAGGGCACAGGTGGTTCAGGCACAGGCGGCCAGGATTGAACCGCACACGGATATGAATCCTGTTTTATTAAAACCCGGTTCCGATATTGGCTCACAGGTTATAGTGCATGGCAAGCCGTTATTTCACGTAGAAGCCGGCGAATACTTTCGCGACACCGATTTTTTATTTGAAAAATCAAAAGAAAGCTTAGAGCGTCTTCAATCCCAATATGAACTGATCATTATGGAAGGTGCTGGTTCGTGTGGTGAAGTTAATCTTAGACAGCGCGATTTTGTCAATTTTAAAATCGCTGATGTTGCGGATGCCCCGGTGATTCTGGTAGCAGACATTGATCGCGGCGGTGTTTTTGCTCAAATTATCGGTACTCTGACAGTCATTTCGGAAGAGGATCGGAAAAAGATAAAGGGAATCATCATCAACCGTTTTCGGGGAGATGCTTCGTTATTTGACGAGGGTATTACTTATATTGAAGCTCAAACTGGACTGCCGGTTTTGGGTTTAATTCCGTATTTTGCCGATATAAAAATTGATTCAGAAGATGGCGTCCCGTTAGAAATCCTGCTTGATCCCGATTCGAAGCCGCAACCATGGAAAATCAACATAGCAGTAATTCGACTGCCCCATATTTCAAATTTCACCGATTTTTCCCCTTTTGAAAACAATCCCGGCATTAACCTGCACTATTTATCCAATACTCGATCCCTGGATGGTTATGATGTTGTTTTTTTACCCGGCACCAAAAATGTTCGAGGGGATCTGAAATGGCTAAAACAGGCAGGTTGGGCAAGCAAATTGATTAACTATGCTAAAAACGGCGGAGAATTAGGTGGTATCTGTGGGGGATATCAAATGCTGGGAACGGCTATTCAAGATCCAGAGGGGATTGAAGGTCCACCGGGAGAAGATAAAGGATTGGGATTGCTGAAACTTGTCACCGTTATGAAACTGGAAAAAATCCTGAGTCAGTCTGTGGGAACCTGGATTTCAACTGATGAACAGGTGGAAGGATACGAAATCCATATGGGTCATACGGAGACCTTAGAGAAGTTAACACCGTTGATCAAACTAACTTCCCGCAACAGTTTACCGGCCAGAGATTACGACGGTGTCTCATCGCCCGACGGAAAAATCTGGGGAACCTATTTTCACAGCTTGTTTGATAATGAAGGATTACGCAAACATTTTTTACATCGTTGGAAACCGGATTATTGCATTACTTTTGATGAAACCAGTGGAGATATTCAACAATTTAGAGATAAACAATACAATTTGTTGGCCGATTTTTTTCGACACCATCTGGAAATCAGCAAACTAAGAGAAATCATAGGCATATAAAAATCAAATCAATAAAAGACCATGAATCAGCCGCACATACACGGTGGAAATCCTGAACATAATTTTGAACGTTTGGGCATTCCGCAATATAAAGTTCTGGATTTTAGTGTTAATGTGAGCCCCTTGGGTCCTCCCCGGATTATTTATAAGAATTGGAATCGATTGGGCGGCGAGATTGTCAAATATCCCAGCTTGGACGGGAACGGTGTTTCATGTTACTATGAGAAACGATTTGATTTAAATAAAGAAAACATATTATCGGGAAATGGTTCCAGTGAATGCCTGTACTTAGTACCTCGGGCCCTGGGATTTTCTAAAGTCGGGATTATCACTCCGTCATTTTATGATTATGAGCGTTCCTGTCGTTTGACGGGAGCAAAGATAATAGAGATGGCTCTTTCACAGGAAAACAGTTTTTCAGCCCACGAATATGAACATTTAGCTGAATGTTTGAAACAGGTTGATGCATTGATTTTGGGAAATCCGAATAATCCCACTTGCACTTTGTATCAGCCCGAAATTTTACTGAAATTAGCTAAACAATTCCCAGAAAAATGGATTTTAGTTGACGAAGCATTCATTCAGTTTGTAGATAATTGTGAAGAGAGGTCTTTAATAAGACCGGATAGAATCCGTCGGAATCTTTTGATTTTTCATTCACTGACAAAGTTTTACGATATTCCCGGAATTCGCCTGGGATGTGTTATTGGTCATCCGAAAACCATCCAAACCTTAAAAAAAGTCAAAGAACCTTGGACAATCAATGGAATTGCGGAAAAAACAGCGTCATTACTGATAAATTGCGACGACTATGAAAACCAGTTGATTCGGCTGATTCGAAAAGAAAAGGAGCGTTTTTTCAATAATTTGGATGGTATTGATGGCATTCGGTTATATCCTTCAGAAACGAATTTTATTTTAGCTCAATGGACAGCCAGTAAAAACCTGGATGATTTGCTACGGATTTTGCTTTCCAATGGATTGCACGTTCGTGATTGTCGGAATTTCAGACAGTTGGAAGATAATTTTTTTCGTTTTGCCATTCGTAAAGGAGTGGAAAACATACGATTGATTTCACAAATAAAGCGGGCATTACTAAAAGTAAAAAAATGAAAGAAAGTCTTATCGTATTACTATTTGCTGTTGTATTGGATTTATATCTGGGGGATCCTGTATATCCATTGCATCCTGTTAGAATTATGGGGTTTCTCATTAACAGGATTGAGTCGTTATTGCATCGATTTGGACACGATACGTTTAAAGGCGGAGTTTCGCTCATTCTGATTGTTTTGTCATTTTTTTTGTTACCATACATCATTTTATGTTTTTTCCTTTCAGAATATATCCTGTTGATAAACATTTTTCTGGTTTATTCATGTATTGCCATTGGAGATCTTAGGAAACACGGGAAAGCGGTTGGTGAAGCACTTGAAAACAACGATTTGGTAAACGCCCGTAAAGCGGTTCAGAAGTTAATCGGTCGAGACGCTAATAAACTGGATTTCCATGGCGTCGGCAGGGCAGCAGTAGAAAGTCTGGCGGAAAGTTTTATAGATGGTTTTTTGGCCCCTATGTTTTGGTTTTTCCTGGGATGCTTAATCGGGAAATCGATTGGACTCAATCCGTCCGTTTTTGGTGTTTGTTTTATACTGTCTTATCGAGTGGTGAATACTCTGGATTCCATGGTGGGTTATAAAAATGAAAAATACCAGATTTTCGGACGTGCCAGCGCCAGACTTGACGATGCTGTCAACTATATTCCGGCTCGCCTGGGCATTCCCATTATCTCTATCGCCGCTGGTATCTGCAAGTTGAATGGAAAAAGTGCTTGGAGTATTGCCTGGCGGGATCGTTTAAAACACAGTTCACCCAACGCCGGGCATGCTGAAAGCTGTGTAGCCGGTGCCTTAAACATCCGCCTGGGGGGACCGGGATTTTATCCTCATGGCCTGGTTGAAAAACCCTGGTTAGGAGACGGTACATCCAAAGTGTCCACCGAACATTTGAATCAAGCCTCCTACCTGATTTTATGTTCGGCGTTTTTGGCCACTGCATTTTTTACAATTCTTATCCTGGTGTTTTGACTTAAACCACATCTTTCCTTTTTAGCTTTTTAAGACTCCTTACCCTTGATAATCATCGGGATACCGCTGACCATAAGCACCACCTGATCAGCTAATTCCGCTACTTTTTGGTTCAACCAACCGGCTGCATCACGGAATTGGCGGGATAATTCGTTATCAGGAACAACGCCCATACCAATTTCATTGGTGACCAGAATGATAGTACGGGGGGAGTTGATCAAACCGTCCAAAAATTCCTTTATATATGTTTCCCGATCGGATTTGTCCCTGATCCGATACTGTAGATTTCCCATCCAGACTGTTAAACAATCCAGGATAATAGCATCGTAGTTGGTAGAAGCGTTTTTTATAGCATCAGCAATGTTGAGAGGCTCTTCAATGGTCTGAAAGGATTTTCCTCGCTCTTTGCGGTGTTTGGTAATGCGATCTTCCATTTCGGCATCCAGCGCTTCCGCAGTGGCAATGAATACTTTTTTATCATACTTTGCAATTTGAGCCAGGGCGTAAGAGCTTTTACCGCTTCTGCAACCGCCGGTGATCAGGATAATTTTTTTCATTGGGTTGGTATATGTTTTTTGGGTTGTTTTTACCGGCGGTTAAATTAGATGAGTCCAATACATCTCGTAACTCACAGCCAAGAATAGAACCAGGGTTTCAGAGATTTCGCAACAGGCGCCCAGCAAATCGCCGGTTATACCACCAACCCGTTTTAGACACCACAAACCGAATATTCGGCTGAATATCCAACCCATGACCAGTACTATCAAACCTTTTATATTGTATAGTGGAATCAGAATCACAAGTGCGACTAAAAAAGCAACCGCTCGATGACGTTGTCCGGCGTTTTGCATAAAAGCTCCCGCCGTTCCTGATTTACGAGCATAAGGCAGACAAACGGACAATTCAACCAGCAATGTTCTGGAAACCACAAAAGCGGGAATTATCCAGTATGCCCGATTCAATTCAAGCAGGCGTACCAATGCGATCCATTTGCCTAACAACAGTAAAATCAGGGCTGTCACACCAAATGTTCCCAGCAATGAATCCTTCATAATGGCCAATGTTCGATCACGGCTGTGCCCACCCCAGAAACCGTCTGCAAAATCCGCCAGCCCGTCCAGATGAAATCCCCGGGTTAATAAAACCCCCAGAATAAGAATGAGAAAAGCCATGCCTTCTGCCCAGTCAGCTCCCGAAATAAAACGCATCCCCCAGGTTGTCAAATACAGGATACTTCCCAAAAGAGCGCCAACACAGGTAAACCAGTAAAATGCAGAGCAAAAGTGTTCGGCATCTTTTCCGGGAACTGGAAAAATGGACAAGGTTCGTACTGCTGTAATTAGTCCGTTTAACATAGTGTATTGAAGGGAACAAACATCATGTGTTTTTCTGATGATTTTGAAATTCCAGTGTATTAGGTAAGTCCTAGAGATAATACAAAGCTTTAAGGGTCGTCAATGGAGGGCTCGATTTGGGAATGTTCATATTTTTTACTTCTAATGTCGTATCTATATGTTTTGATGTCTGTTTTGGCATTTTAAAACCAAACACCTAAAAAAAACAGAACATCAAATGTAGAAATTAAAAAAACGTATTAGTGACTGTTCTATTTTTTGGCAGCTTCTTCCGCTGCTCTTGCTGCTCCTTCTACACCCGGGAGTTCGACCCAACTTCCATTAAAGTAGGTGTAAACAAGCCTTTCACTATCAATTAAAATTCGAATGGCATTTTTGCATTCCTTTTTAGAAAGTCCTTCATGTTTTTTCATCATGGCCTTAAACAGATCCCCGGGTTTATATTTTTTTACTCCATGTACTTCTTCAACCATTTTGAACATATCTTCCGCAACTTGGTTAAGATCTGCCACCATTTTATAGCTCCTATTCTGTTAATCTATCAATATTTTTGATTCTTACATGAATTTGTAAAAATCGTTCAATTTCATGTTAGACTATAGCATAGGTCACCGATAAAACAAAGCATTCATACAAAAAAAGGTGGGTCGAATAAAAAGAAATATCATCGTAATTTCATTCGCTTTTAGCCTTGAGAGATCCTTTGTCACTGTATTCACGAGGCTCGCAGCGAAGAACTCCGCAGGATGACAGTTGGTGAGATGGATTGCCCTGCCCAAAAAAGAAATCTCAAAACAATTTTATACTCAACAATGTCTGTGTGTAAAAAAATAAATCTTCCCAGAATCGTCGTTAAAACATTGATATTATGTTAGTATAATTGTTATTTGTCAGAGTTATTAAAAAAACGTCTTGAGAGTATGTCCATAAGTTTCTAAGATTGGAAAAACAGCGGCTCAAACCCGCAACAATTTCATTTATTTCTGGATGGTTGTTTAAAAACGATACTAATTATGAAACTAATAGAAAAAGGTTCAAGGCTAAGTGGTTTATTTATCTTCATATATCTGGTGTTTATTGGGGGGGCGCAAGTTGGATATTGTAACGACAAGCCGGAAATCAAGGGGATTTTGTTTTATAAACCAAGATGCAAGGAATGCAACCGGGTCATCAGAGAATTTTTACCCAAAATGGAAAGTCAATATGGTGATAAATTGACTATTATTACAGCGAATAACGGGAATCCCAAAGGTGGAATGCTTTATTTAAATACCCTAATGGATTTGAATGTTGATTTGAATAAACAGCTGCCACTTTTGATTATCGGCGACCAACAACTGAGCGGAGCATCTGAAATAATAATTCATTTACCTGTTATTATTGAGAAAGAGTTGAATCAGGGAATTCAGTGGCCGGCCATTACCGGCTTAAATGAATTGCTGGAGGATATAAAAAAAATGTCGGGATCGGAACAGCAAAAATGGATGGTTTTTGGACCACCTCATCCCGTCATGGTTATAATAAACAATGCTCTTGAGAGCTTTAACAGGGATTCGGTGGGAAATACCTATGCCGTATTGATATTGGGCGGTATGCTCCTTTGTTTGTTGATAGCAGGATTAACTATTAACACGTACCTGCAAGATGGAACAAAACCGAGATTCAAATTAATTGTTCCTATCCTGTTTGTACTGGGGGTTGTAATAACAGAACATCTGGCCAACATGCAAGCCATCCTGGAGTTAGGAGAATTGTCTTTGGGTTTGAGGGAAGAGACACTGGCCTTGATCCTGTTGATCGTAATGGTTGTAGGATTGTTTTATTCCATCTATGTGCTGGTAAAAAACTCAGCCGATTCCTTCAATGTTTGGCAAAAGTGGATTATTCCCTTATTGTTGATTGCCGGATTTGTAACATCCGGCTATTTGACCTACATTGAATTCAACCAAATAGAAGCGGTTTGCGGTGCTATCGGGGATTGCAATGCTGTTCAGGAAAGTCCATTTTCAAAATTGTTTGGTCTCATCCCGGTTGCCCTTCTTGGTTTGCTTGGGAATCTGGCAGTGCTGGTCACCTGGTTTTTATCTTATTACGGTCCACAATCCTTAAAAGATTTGTCCAATGTTGCCTTGTTTCTGATTCTCTTTACCGGAACACTGTTTTTTGTTTATCTGACTTTTCTGGAGCCGTTTGTCATTGGGGCCACATGTTTCTGGTGCATTTCGGGAGCAACAGCCATGACCATACAGTTATACGCTTCGACCAAACCTGCCGGCCTTGCATATAATCGTTTACGAGTTGGTTAATCCCTGGACCTTTTTAGGCTTCACATTGCAAGCGAAGATTCCGCAAATAGCAAGCAGGCAACCGACAATTTGAAACAGTGTTAAAACTTCTCCCAGTACCAGTGCCGATAGAAGAATTGCGCTAATGGGCATGGCCACAGATGCTATGCCGGCTGTAGCAGCAGGAATACGTAACGCCCCGTCACCCCATAAGATATATGCAAAGGTAGTGGCGATAGCACCATAATAGAAAACCGCTCCCCAATCCCCGCCATTCATTTCATTGATGGAATAGTATTGCAAATCCAGCAGGACAAAGGGTAAAAACATACACGTACTCATAAATACCAGTACTGTGGTGTTAGTAATGGAACTTATTTTTGCAGATGACGATTTGCGAAAAATGGTTAAAAAAACCTCACCGATAACTGCCAACCCGATCAAAGAATTACCCAAAAGAGAAAAGGTGTTATCGTCCACAGTCATGCTATAAAGATTCACCAAAAGCAATCCACCAACAGCAGCAACAATACCGACATAGATATTCAGTGTCGGTTTTTCTTTTAAAAATATAATCCCAAATAGTGCCATCAATGCCGGAGTGGTACTGGTGATGATACCCGCATTAATGGCAGATGTACGCTGCAAGCCATAAAGGGTAAAAACACGAAAAAGGACAATACCACAAAGCGCTTGCAAAAACATGAGACCCAGTTCTTTTTTATTCAGTTGAAACAATTCTTTACGCTTAAACCATTGCAGAGGTAACATGCAGATAAAAGCGATGCCCAGACTTAGAGCGCCCGTCAAAAAAACAGGTACACGCATGGCAAGGAGTTTTCCTATCACCAGGCTACTACCCCCCAGGGTTAATGCAAGTACAATTTCAACAGTACCCAGCAATTCTGGATTTAGGGTGCGGGATCTATAATCAATGCCGATAATTCCTCTCATTTATTCCTCCTGGATGTTTAACGATGGGTTTGCTTCGTTCTTCTGTTTGGTATTCAACCAGTATTTGCCGGTATTCAGATCACGATTTTCACTTGTTCCATATACATTAATCCCAAAAAGTGGTATTCAGTAGATCCACAAAAAATAAAAAACAATAGTACCACCTTTAAAATAGATAAAAAACTCGTCATAGCAATGATTCAATTAAACAGGAAATCGGATCGTCCGATGATCCGTCAGATATTCGAACAGTTTCAGCATCAGATTTTAAACGGAATTCTACCGTCCGGGTTCAAAATGCCTGCTTCACGAGCTCTAGCCGAAGAGCTTGGCATATCTCGTAATGTTGTGTTGGAAGCGTACGACCAGTTGTTTGCAGAAGGGTATATTGAAACAAGAACAGGCATCGGCACCTTTGTGGTGGAAGGAGTCACTTTTGTGGACAAAGTGTTGCCCCAAATTCCCCAGATTCAACAAATCGGTTTTTTTGATGCCAAGAGCAAGGATATCATCGATTTTCGATCCGGATTGCCGGACCTGAATTTTTTTCCCATAAATTTATGGTTGAAATTGACACGGGAAGTATATCACCGGGCAACACCGGATCAACTTTCTTATGGTCGACCAGAAGGACGGATGGAGCTGAGAAAAACCATTGCGGAATATGTGATTTCTCGAAGGGGTGCCAAATGTCATCCGGAACAGGTTTTGATTACAGCCGGTACAACCCAAGGCATTGGTTTAGTGAGTAGACTTCTGTTACAATCAAAAAATAAAAACGTTGTAATTGAGGACCCGATAACAGCAGATATCCAAAAAATAATCGAAGGTTTTGCCGGCAAGCTATACCCCATTCCAGTGGATAATGACGGGCTTATGACGGATAAACTTCCTCATGATTTAACCCCCCGGTTCATATTTATCACCCCATCCCACCAATTCCCCCTTGGGGCAACCATGCCGGTCCAAAGACGGGTGCAGCTTCTTGAGTATGCACAAAAAACCGATGCTTTTATCGTTGAAGACGATTATGACAGTGAATTTCGATATGATGCCATGCCGGTGACCGCCATCCAAGGATTGGGCCCGGAACGTGTCGTTTACATGGGAACATTTAGCAAAACCCTGTGCCCTTCACTTCGTATCGGATATCTTATTCTCCCTCCAGCCTTAATCGAAACCGGACGTCAATTAAAATGGTTCACCGATCTTCATAACGCCACCATGGATCAATTAGTGCTTTCAAAATTTGTATCCGATGGACATTATAACCGATATGTGGGCAAAGTAAAAAAAATCCAGAAACAGCGCCGTTTATTTTTAATCCGTCAACTGAGTAAATTGTATGACAAACAGGTAACCGTGTTGGGCAGTGCCACCGGGCTTCACCTGACGGCTCGTTTCGAAGGGGTGCGATTCACAGATATGCTGCTGGAAAAGATTCTGGAAGCCGGTGTAAAGGTTTACCCGGTGGAAGAACACACTATCGTCAAGGGGAAGTATGAAGATAGCATTATTCTCGGTTATGGCACGCTGGATAACAATACAATCGAAAAAGGCTTAAATATTATAAAGAGGATTATATCTCAGCTTCCTTAGCTCTTCGAGTTGATCGAACACAGGTTTCTGTAATCACATCGAGTTAAATTTTGTCATTCCAGTGATTATCCGACCAAAGCCACTCCTTTTTGTCCGATTTCAACCGATACTTTTTCCCCAACCGGAATAGGAACGACCGCCTGATGATCTACTGCGAACAGGTTGCCCAGCGGGGTGTCGATTTCATATTCGACAAATCCTCCCAGATAGGTGGATTTGCCTACTTTTCCCTGGATACAATTTTCCTTGATTTCAGTGGAAACATGTAAGGCATGGGGTCTAATGGCGATATCCATATCGCCGTGCAAACCTTTGATATTTCGATGGGGCAGTGTCATTTTTACACCAGCCAGATCAAAAACGGCATTTTCGCCGTTTTTTTGGATAAACGTCCCTTTGACCATGGTAGCGTCTCCGATGAAATCAGCGATAAACAGATCGCCAGGTTCTTCATAGAGTTCTCTTGGTGAGGCATGCTGAGCAATTTCGGCATTTTTCATCACGATAATCTTATCGGAAACAGCCATGGCCTCTTCCTGATCATGGGTGACATAAACCGCCGTCAATCCCAGATTTTGCTGAAGTTCTCGAATCTCTTCCCTTACTCGCCGACGGAGTTTAGCGTCCAGGTTCGACAGCGGTTCGTCAAACAACAACACTTTTGGTTTTAAAACCAGAGCACGTGCCACCGCTACCCTTTGTTGCTGTCCGCCGGAAAGCTCATTGGGCATTCGTTTACCGTAACCGACCAATCCCACCATTTCCATTCCTTCTTCAGCGGCTTTGATGGCTGCCGCCTTTTTTAATCCTTGTTCTTTCAAGCCATAACAAACGTTTTCCAATACCGACATATGCGGAAACAGGGCATAGGATTGAAACACCATACTGACATCCCGTTGGGTGACCGGTAACTGGGTAACATTCCGTTCGCCTATATAGATTTCCCCGGAGGTAACCTGTTCCAAACCGGCAATCATTCGCAGGTTGGTTGTTTTTCCACATCCGCTGGGTCCCAGCAACGTTACAAGGGTTCCCGGTTCGATGCGAAACGAAATGTTGTTAACAGCAATAACTGATCCGTATGCTTTGGTAACAGCCTGGAATTCGACAGAAGCCGCCTTTATTTCAGTACTCATGAGAGATTTCCTTTCAATAATAGATAGTTATAGTCGGGGTATAATAGTAGTTTCTTTTGGTGCATTACTGACTCGATAGAGTTTTCTTTCGCCGATCACTTTTTGAAAAACCAGAATAACCACCAGCATTATGACGATTAAAACAGAGGAATAGGCGATGGCGATGCCGTAATCACCATGTTCCACTCTTCCGATGATATAAGATGTCGCCATGTCATAATCGGCGCTGACCAGAAAAATGACTGCGCTGATAGCTGTCACGGCACGAACAAAGCCATAGGTAATGGCGGATAGTATGGCCGGTCTCATTAGTGGGAATATTATTCGACGGACTGTTGAAAAACTATTGGCCCCAAGGGTCAGGGACGCTTCATCGAGACTTCGATCTAATTGGCTCATAGCTGCAATACCGCTCCTGACGCCTACAGGCATATTCCGAAACACAAAACAGATAATCAATATGATACCAGTACCGGTTAGTTCAATGGGTGGTACATTAAACGCCAGAACATAACTGACGCCGATAACCGTACCGGGTATGGCAAAACTCAACATGGTTCCGAATTCGAATGTTTCTTTACCAAAAAATTCCTGTCTTACCAATAGATATGCCGTCAGCAATCCAATACCAGCAGTAAGGGGGGCCGCTATTGATGAAATCGTAATGGTTGTAAAAAATGAATTCCAGGCGGTTCCGCTCCATACCAGGCCGTGTTCTCCGCTAATGATAGAAAAGGCCTCTATGTAGTGTTTAAAGGTAAAGCTATGATCCAATCCCCAGGTTTTCACCAGGCCACCGAACATGATCATTCCATAGATAATAATCGTAAGAATAGTCCAGGGAATTACCGTTGATAAAGCGAGAATATTCACCCTTTTTGGCAGTTTGGCATGAATACCGGCGTCCCCTTTTCCGGTAATTGTTGTATAAGATTTTTTGCCCACCCATTTTCTCTGGAGATAAAACGCGCCCAAGGTGAACATCAACAGAACAATCGCCAATATGGCAGCCCTGGCCTGGTCGTTCTGAGCACCAACAATGGCAAAAAATATTTCAGTGGATAACACCTCGAATCCGCCTCCCAAAACCATGGGGTTTCCAAAATCAGCCATGCTTTCGATAAACGACAATAAAAAAGCAGCCGCCAATCCCGGTCGGATCAACGGCAGGGTTACTGTTTTAAAAGTGGCCCAGCGTCCTGCTTTCAAGGTCTGAGCGGCTTCTTCCAATGAAGGGCTGATACCTTCCACTACTGAAATCATAGAGAGAAATGTTATCGGAGTAAAGGCCAGCACTTGAGCGAACAATATACCTGGTAAGCCGTAAATCCAGCGAGTAGGCTCAATCCCGAATGTAATCTCCAAAAGATGGCTGACTGCACCGGTTCGACCAAACAGTAAAATAATGGCCAGCCCGATGACAAACGGCGGTGTGATAATCGGAAGCAAGCTGATGGCCCTGAGTTTCTTTTTTCCCGGTAGGTTGGTACGTGTCGCTACCAAAGCGAACGCCAGGCCCAACAAGGTTGAAATGACACCGGCCAGAATGGCCAATAGCAACGTGTTCCAGGCGGTTCCACAGGAGCTGGAACTATAAAAACAGGAGGTCCCCCAAATTCCCCTGGAAAAGAATTTTGAGAAAAAACTCCAAAATGCTAAAACACCTTCATTATTCCTGAAGGCGCTGGATAAAATCCCCAATACCGGAAAAAATACAAACGCCGATACCAGAGCGATAATCAATCCGATGGAACCGACAACGAATACATCTCCTTTCATTATGCCACGGGAGGCCAACCCCGTTGTAAAAAGAAACAGTAAACTTGCCAGGACTAACATCGCGCCGGAACCCATTCCGTATTGTTGAATATCCAATGAACCGAACAGGGTTTCCATGAAGGAAAATTCCCACCCGGCGATACCAACGGTAAATCCCTGTCCAAATACAAAAACCAGTCCCAAAATACCTGAATAGGTAACAACATTTGAAAAAGCACGAGAGGTTTGTGGTTTTTTTAATATCAATAGCGGTAGTAACAATGGGATAATAACAAGCAACAACCACTTTTTTCCACTGACAAAACACTGCAAAAAAGCAGGAGCGTACATCTCATCAAAGGGATAGCCGTCAAAAAGCCACTCCATACTCCATATTCCGCCTTCGATTGCATACCAGGGTAGAATAAAATAACCGATCCACCCGACAATCAACCATAAAATAACCACTTTTCGCATGATGTCTACCTATTCACTTTGTTAATTGGTACTTATATTATCGAGCCAATGGTTTAACTTCTTTGTCCCATCGAGATAGCAATCGCCTTCGGGTTTCTTTAGAGCCGAATGTTTTGAAATCATAATTGATCAGTTTAATATCTTCCAATCGAGGCGCCTCTTTTGGAACCTCAGCCTCTTTATTGGACGGTACTTGGAATGCTTTGGCTTTAACGGCTAAGGATTGAACATCCGCGCGAAGAGCAAATTCATACCATTTTTTTGCATTTTTCAGGTTTCTGGCTCCTTTAATAATGCTCATGGAGCCGACTTCGTATCCAGTACCTTCAACAGGTGCAATGGTTGTAATTGGGAATCCCTTTACCGCCTGTTTTACTGCATCATGCATAAAAACGATGGCGATGATGTTTTCTCCCCTGGCTGCTGACTTTACTGGTGCGGAACCGGATTTGGTATATTGATTGATGTTTTTATGCAATTTTTTCATGTACTCAAATCCATTTTTCTCGCCAAACACCTGCATAATGGTGGCAGTTGCCGTGTAAGCAGTACCGGAAGAATTGGGATTGGCCATTTGAATTTCGCCTTTATAAACGGAATTGGTAAGATCATTCCATCCTTTAGGCTTCGGCATCCCTTTCTTTTCAAGTATTTTGTGATTATAAGCAATGCCTAATGCGCCGGCATAAACACCAACTGTCCGGTAATCGGATTGTTCGGCTTGGAGAATAGCCCATTTTTGTAGTTTGTGCAGACTCGGCGATTTATATTTATAAGTAAAACCTTCACCAGCGGCCTGCAAATGAGGATCACCTGTTCCTGCCCACCAAATATCAACTTTAGGATTTCTACGTTCCGCTTTTATCTGAGCAAATGACTCACCGGAACTTTTTCGAACCATGGATACTTTAATACCGGTTTCTTTTGCAAACTCGGTTTCCATCAATTGGCACCAATCAATATTGGCACTGCAAAGTACATTCAGTCTGCCTGCTGCCGATATATAGGCAGGTATTGATATACAAGTTAATGCCAATACAAATAATAGTCTTGTAATCGTTTTCATAAACTGTCTCCATTTATATAATAAACGATTAAACAGCATTATTCGTCACAAATAAGGCCGTTCCGAAGGAATTGTGAACCAGATTGAAGAGAAACCTTAAAAGATCTTTTGGGAAAAAACAAGTAAATTTGCAAAAAATAATTTGTAACATGAATAATAGAAACGTATTAACCTATCAAAACAAATATTTATATTAATGCAAACGTTTCTATTTTATTCTTTCTATCTTTTGTTTAACTAATATTATTGATACCAGATAGAGATTTTTATCTGTTTTCTGTTTTATGCTCAGTTTTATCTAATAAGATTATCTCAATACTTAATATCATACATTATATTATTATTTCATATACTTACATTTGATATAATATGTTTATATGAAACTTTGATACATTTTTTCTTTACAGATAAAATCAATCCGGCTAGGATTTGATCAAATATTGAAAACGTTTGCAAACAGGATTCAAATGAATATCAAAGACATCGCAAAGCTTGCCAACACCAGCGTTTCTACTGTTTCCAGGAGCCTGAACGATAGTGATCTGGTGGCGGAAGCGACCAAGCAACGAGTTCGTGAAATTGCAGAAAAGGTTGGTTTTGAATTTAATTCCAGCGCCAGGGGATTAGTCACACAAAACACCGGAACTATTGGGATCATCCTGCCAGACAACTATGACAAGTTTTCCACCAAGTTATATCATAGTTCGTTGCATAATGATTTGCGAAAAAGTCTGGAAAGAGCTGAAAAAGACTTGATCGTCGCTTTTCGACACAACCGTTTTAGTGGACAGAATAATATAGTGAAACTGGTTAATCGAAAAAAAATGGACGGGTTAATTATTGTTCAACCGGATTTGGACAAGGAAACCCATAAATTCCTGGAAGAAAAACAGATGCCGTTTGTTATGTCCCATTATCCGCCAAAAAACTCAAGAGTCACATACGATGTTATCTATACGGATCAGGAGTACGGTGGGTATATTGTGGGAGAATATCTGGTTCAGTTGGGCCACAAAAATATTTTAGGGATTTCGTCCGATTCTGAATTTCAAGAGGAATTCGACTGGCGTGAAAAAGGTTTTCGGAGAGCGCTTCAATTAAACGGTGTGGAACTAAAAAAAGATGCAATTTTGTTTGGCGACGGAGCGTTTCAGTCGGGATATGATGTGATTGTTAACAATGCTAAAAGATTGCAAACGGTCGATGCCGTTTTTGCCTTTAATGATTTAATGGCTTGGGGAGCCATACGTGGACTCCAAAAACTGGGAATTCAGGTGCCTGGCGATATTTCAGTTATCGGGTACGACGATACGGAAGTGGCCGAATACAGCAATCCACCGTTGACAACCGTACACCAGCCCAGGGAAGAACTGGCGTTATTGACTTGCGAACACTTGTTTGAATTGATCGATCAAAAAAACAGAAAAACGGAAAAACAAGGCAAAAAAATAATCGGATTACAACCCAATTTGGTGATTAGGGAATCATGTTCATCTTAGAGTCATAGTGTTTTGGCCACCATTGCCATTTCGAACACGGCACTGACAGTCATATAACACCAAATATCAATAGGCTGAGGAAAATGGTTTACTGAATGCCATTCTGAATGGAGCTTAGGGATCGTTATAAAACAAATTCAACCGGAAGAATCCCAATGTCGCCCCAGTAATATTCAGAAACGACTTGATTACATAAAGGCCCTTCTATATTGGATTAACCGGTTTTTTTGTATTAAACCAAAAACGATGTTGAGCGACCTCATTTGCTTTTGACCTTGAGAGATCCTTCGTCGTATCTCCTGAGGATGACAGATGATATAGTTCATCTTTAACGACACATGTCGACCCATACCGTTTTAACAGAAGAACAGGAGTAAAAAATGTTGATACGACAAAAAGTCCCCTTTGGGGAAGGATATACGGCTATCACCGAGCTTGATGGAAAACACAGGGAAATGCTGATGGATTTTGGCATTTTAAAAATTAAAAAAGGTGATATTTTTCAGAGTGATGAAAGTAAAGAAAGGGCTTTTCTGCTGGTGGAAGGGGAGGTTGTTTTTGAATGGGAAGGAAATCGGGTCGAAGCCCGTCGAATATCCTGTTTTGATGAGAATCCATGGGTTTTGCACCTGCCTGAAAATGTTAAGGTTTCCATAAGAAGCCTGAAAGAAGGGACCGAGCTGGCAGTGCAGAAAACCCTGAATAAGAAGTCATTCGATTCCAAGCTGTATACACAGAACGAATGCCGAAGCGAGCAATTCGGAGCGGGCACCATGAATGAAACATCAACTCGAACAGTTCGTACCGTTTTTGATGCGCAAAACGCACCGGCTTCAAATATGGTGATTGGTGAAGTGATTAATCATCCTGGTAAATGGTCCAGTTATCCTCCCCATGATCATCCACAACCAGAGGTGTATCATTTTCGGTTTTACCCTGAGAATGGGTTTGGTTATTCAGGACAAGGAGACGAGGTAGTCACTGTAAAACACCGGGATACTGTAACCATTGCACCGTTTTTTACCCATCCTCAAGTTGCAGCACCGGGGTATGCCATGTACTACATCTGGATGATTCCTCATTTAAAGGATGCCCGATTTGGTCCTGATTCAAGAAATTGGCTGGCAAAACATAATTGGGTGATGGACCCCAATGCCAAAATATGGCCGGAAAAATGATGGCTGAGCAATAAGAAATATTTACATATATTAAAGAGGAAAAGATTATGACAACAGCCGTGACTCCATTAGATATGTCAAGACCCACTGATTTGATCTGTATGGGACGTGTGGCCGTCGATTTTTATGCGGATCAGGTGGGCAGTCCGCTGGATAAGGCCCAGAGTTTCAGTAAGTATCTTGGTGGATGTGCCGGAAACATCTCTGTCGGGACATCACGACTGGGACTAAAATCGGCCATGTTTTCCTGCATTGGCATGGACGATATGGGATTGTTCCTCAAAAATACATTGGAAAAAGAGGGCGTTGATACAAGCTTATTGACAGCCAAGACAGATTTTTTGACCGCTTTGGTGATTCTTGGCGTTGATCCACCGGATCGATTTCCCTTGATATTTTATAGGGAAAACTGTGCCGATATGCAGATTCAGCCGCAAGAGGTTGATGCAGCGTTTTTCAAAAAAAGTAAAGCACTATTGGTTACCGGAACCGGGTTGTCCACCGAACCAATGAGAAAAGCCACACTGCATGCCGTTGAAACCGCTAAATCGGTGGGAACTGCCGTTATCATGGATATCGATTACCGTCCTGTGCTTTGGGGATTAACCAAACCGGGGGATGGTGAATCGCGGTATACAGAATCATCGATTGTAACGGAAAAAATGCAAATCCTTCTGCCGTATCTTGACCTGATTGTGGGGACGGAAGAAGAAATCAGAATCATGGGAGGCGGAGCAACGTTGCAAGCTGATATCGAGGCTATAAGAAAGGCAACCCAAGCTCCGATTGTAGTCAAAACAGGTGAAAAAGGATGTATCGTATACCCGACCGGTTTTTCCAATCCGGTTAAAGGAAGACCTTATCCGGTGGATGTCCTGAATGTACTTGGTGCTGGCGATGCGTTTATGAGTGGATTTTTAAGAGGTTGGCTGCGTAAAAAAAGCTGGGAGACCTGCGCCCAACTTGGAAACGCCAACGGAGCGCTGGTGGTGTCACGCCACGGTTGCGCCCCTGCCATGGCTTCTTATGAGGAATTGACCTATTTTATGGAGGGGTATGAAACAAATCGGCAAATCCTTTTGAGTACCGAACTGGCAGTTAAGCATCAGTATACACAAATGGGTTTACCTCGAAATCTGGATCAATTCATTATATCCATTAATCAAAAAAACAATTTGAAAGGATTTAACGTTTTATCCGCCGAGTTGGATTCAAAAGCTAAAATCTTTTCCCAAAGTGTATTTGAAGGATTTCAATTGGCAAGAAAAGAGATCGAATCAAAAAGTTTGACCTTTGTCACTGATCTCCAAATTGGAAGTGAGTTTTTGAAAAAAAGCACTTATCAGGACTTTTTCCCTGGAATCAATATTGATGTGGAGGATGTATTTACCCGGCAAAACGGTCATCATAACTCTCTTTTTCAATATGTACTGGAAAAGCCGTCCTATATGTTTATCAAGTATACTTGGGATTGCCGACCGGACCATGATCTGAGTGGGAAAAACATTCGATTACATCAATTGAAACGATTGTACAACATTTGCGTCAAATTGGACCGCAGGCTGTTGTTGGAATTGATAGTATCTGAAAATGATGCCGACAGAGAAAAAAAACAGCTTATGGTCATTGAAGAGCTTTATCAGACCAAGGTTTTTCCGTTTTGGTGGAGCATAAACAGTGTGGATAAAATGGAATGGGATCGGGTTTGTCGTATCATCGATAAATATGATGCTCATGCCGGGATCATCATTCGTTCTGAAGAAAAAAACAAGGACCAAACCAATAAACAAATGGATTTAGCTTGTTCAACACCTCATGGGTGCGGTTTCATTATTGGGCTGGATGCTTTTCAAGTCGAATGGAACGATTTTACGGAACAACGAATTCAGGCAGATGAGATGTCTCTCATTATAAAAGACCGTTATTTGGATCTAATACGATATTGGCAGTCACATAAAAAGTGAGAAAAGGCTATGAAAACAATTCGATTAACCATGGCGCAAGCTTTGATCCGATTTCTGGACAATCAGTTTATCGAAATGGATAAAGAACGCTACAAATTTGTAAAAGGTATTATCGGCATATTTGGTCACGGAAACGTTACCGGCCTTGGAGAAGCCCTGGAATATACAAATACGGACCTGGTTTATATTCAAGGGCATAACGAACAGGGCATGGTACATACAGCAACAGCGTTTGCCAAACAAAACAATCGCATGCAGATTTTTGCCTGCACATCATCTATCGGTCCCGGGGCGTTAAATATGGTCAACGGCGCTGCCGTAGCCACTGTGAATCACATACCAGTCTTGTTACTGCCGGGCGATAACTTCGCCTGTCGGCAACCAGACCCGGTTTTGCAACAATTGGAAGTACCTTCCGATTACACCGTTACCAACAACGATTGTTTCAAGCCGGTCAGTCGATATTGGGATCGCATTGAACGCCCGGAACAACTAATGACAGCAATGTTTAATGCTTTTCGCGTGCTTACCAGTCCGGTGGACACCGGGGCAGTTACCATCTGTTTACCGCAGGACGTTCAGGCAGAAGCATACAATTATCCGGTTGATTTTTTTGAACCCAGGGTTCACTACGTAGACCGTTGTCAGGTAAATGATCGAGCTTTGAAGGCGGCTGTGGAAAAAATTAAAGTTGCCAAAAGGCCGATCCTTTTCGCAGGAGGCGGCGTTCATTATTCAAAGGCGGCTTCCGAATTGACACGGTTTGCAGAAAAATTCGGAATTCCGGTGGCGGAAACCCAGGCTGGCAAAAGTGCCATAAGCTGGAAATCACCGATGAGCGTGGGAGGCGTTGGCGTAACCGGAACAAAAGCGGCCAATGATTTGGCTGAAAAAACAGACCTGGTTTTAGCTGTGGGAACTCGACTGGGTGATTTTACCACGGCTTCGAAAAAAGCCTTTCCCCTATCCGACGTACAGATCATAAACCTGAACATTGCAGCATTTGACGGTTATAAAATGGGAGGTATGCCACTTACGGGAGACGCCAGAGAAGGTCTAAAATCGTTGGAGAAACATCTGGATTCCATTGCTTACCAGACAGATGATTCCTATCAAAGTGAAATTTCAGAATTAAGGAATTGGTGGAATAATGAAGTAAACAGGTTATACAGCTCAAGTTCAAACGTTGGGAACAACCAGGCTGCTATTGTCGGGGCTTTAAACAATTTCATGGACCCAAACGATGTCATCGTATGTGCCGCAGGAAGTCTGCCAGGAGATTTGCATCGTGTCTGGCGATGCGAAAAACCGAAATCGTATCACATGGAGTATGGATTTTCCTGTATGGGCTATGAAGTGGCAGGTGGTTTGGGAACAAAAATGGCTGAACCGGATCGGGAAGTATACGTGATCATCGGCGACGGCAGTTTTTTGATGCTACATTCCGAATTACTGACCAGTATACAGGAAGGGTACAAAATCAACATTGTTTTACTGGATAATCACGGGTTCCAGTGTATAAAAAACCTTCAGCAGGCCAATGGAAGCCAGGGGTTCGGTAATGAAATTCGATATCGCGAATCATCCACCGGTCGTCTGACCGGCGATGTTATCGAGATTGACTTCTGCCAATATGCCGGAGCGTTGGGTGTAAAGACGTTTTTCGCCGAAGATTTGAGTACATTTAAAAATGCCCTGGAAGAGGCTAAAAAAGAAACAAGATCAACCCTGATTGAAATTAAAGTCGAACCTGGAACCATGACCAACGGATATAATTCCTGGTGGCGGGTAGGTGTGGCCGAAGTTTCCGAAAGCCGGGCGGTTCTGGATGCCCATCGGGAGATGGCTGATAATGTCAAAAAGGTTCGTAACTTTTGATCATTTTTTGAAAAAATGGAAAATTATGTTTAATAAAAACGATATCCAGTTGGGGATTGCTCCCATTGGCTGGACAAATGATGATTTACCGGCACTTGGGGGACATATACCTTTTGAGCAATGCATTCGGGAGATGTCGGAAGCCGGATTTTCTGGTTCCGAAGTCGGGAACAAATACCCGCGTGATCCTGTCGAACTTAAGGGTCACCTGGAGCCGTTAAATCTGGATATAGCCAGTGCCTGGTTCAGTAGCTATTTTACAGAAGGCAAACGATTGGAGTCCACGGCCGCTTTCATGAATCATATGGCTTTTTTAAAAGCAATGGGCGCAAAAGTTGTTGTTGTCTGTGAATGCGGATATTGTATCCAGGGATCAGACGTGCCGGTACTTGAAAATAAACCGGTTTTTAATGAGAAACAATGGAAAATGCTAACGGACGGGTTGGCCGAAATTGGTGAAGCAGCACGTAAAAATGACATGCGTATTGTTTATCATTATCATATGGGAACCGGTATTCAAACAGCGGCAGAGGTGGATCAACTGATGGAGATCACCGATCCCGAGCTTGTTTCCCTGTTGTTGGATACAGGGCATATAACATATACCGGCGGGGACTCGTTGGAGATCTTAAGCAAGCATTCAAAACGTATAAAACACGTTCATCTAAAAGATATCCGTCGAAATGTATTAGACATGGTACGTTCACAGAAAATGAGTTTTCTGGATTCGGTAAAAGCGGGTGTTTTCACCGTTCCCGGTGATGGTTGCATCGAGTTCAAACCCATTTTTCAGGAACTGGCCGACAGTCAGTATAAAGGATGGTTTATTGTGGAAGCGGAACAGGACCCGGATAAAGCCAATCCGTTGGAATATGCTCAAAAAGCGCGTAACTACATTCGTAATAAAGCGGGGATTTAACTTATGAAAAAATTAACTGTTGGAGTTATTGGAGCCGGTCGGATTGGGAAGCTGCATACCGAAAACATCTTAAACCATTTTCGCGATGTAACAATCAAAGCCATCGCCGATCCGTATATGGATAAAGATTGGGTTGGGCAGACAGGTATTGAAGTCGTTTCCGCCGATTATAACGATGTAATAAATGATCCGGAAATAGAAACCGTGTTGATTTGCTCCCCGTCGCCGACTCATGCTCCCATGATCATTGAAGCCGCACAAAAAGGAAAACACATTTTTTGTGAAAAACCGATTGCCCTGGAACCGGAAGTCATCAAAAAAGCCTTAAAAGTTGTTGAAGAACAAAAGGTAAAACTTCAGGTAGGATTTAATCGTCGATTTGATCCCAATTTCATAGCAGCAAAAGAGAGAATTTCATCGGGAGATATCGGTGAACCGCAGATCTTAAAAATTACCTCACGAGATCCGGAACCTCCGAATCCCGAGTATATTAAACAATCCGGCGGGATCTTTTTGGATATGACCATTCACGACTTTGACATGGCCCGATACCTGATCGGCAGCGAGGTGGAGCAACTGTTCGCCGTCGGGGGAGTGAGGGTCGATCCGGAGATCGGGCAAGCTGGCGACATCGACACGGCGATCG
>JBFFHJ010000083.1:0-32764 GCA_041556995.1 bacterium
CGACACAAAAATCTTCATCCATCTCCTGCTTTGTAATTATTTTACCTTACACGCAAAGCCGACATAGCTCATCCGGTAGAGCAGCACATTCGTAATGTGCAGGTGGCGGGTTCGACTCCCGCTGTCGGCTCCACAATATTAACGGTTTACACCCAACTTACACTCCAAAAGACAGTTCGGAGTCAGGTCAATGAGTTAGTTTTTTGTAGATTTTGCTTAAAATTCGGAGTAACATTTTTATCCCATATTCCGAGTTAAACAAGGTTTAACTAGATCACTCTGTTAATTTGCTATAATCACATGAAATTGATACTTTCCAGATTCAAACAAACATATTTCTGGTATTTCAAATGATTATTGCATTTGCCCAAACCAAAGGTGGAACCGGAAAAAGCAACCTGACTTTTTGTGTTTCTTCTTCCAAAAAGATCGGGCAAACTTTTAGAAGTATTACCCTTTCATTTTTAGTCGTTTTCAAAGTATCCTTTCTCCCTCGTTCATTCTGAATTTTCATCACATATCATAACTAATCCAATAATAAATATTGGTCTGTTGATTTGTGCTTCTGTTTTTGATCTTTTTACTATACTTCGTGACAGCTGTTCATCTCACCCAAAAATAAATCTATTACTATTAAATGCTGCAAAGTTATTGATATTTATAACTAGTTGCCTACCTCCCTTCAGTATTTCAGTATGATTTCCCTCTATCCAAAATAAACAAGACTTTTGAGACAGTGAAATTACTTCATTCACACCTTTTTCATTTACTAAAACACACCAGTAACATCATGTTTTTTATCACACGCCCATGACCTTGGATTATTGGTCAGTTATTAATTAAGTTTACTGTCATCCTGAGGAGGCACAACGAAGGATCTCTTAGGCAAAAAGCAAAAAATATAGCTGATTACATAGAAATATGTTTACTTCAAGTTCTGTGAAACAGGTAGCACAATATCTCTTTGAAAGCATAGAGATTCTTCTGGTCGCCTCTCGGGATCCTATCAGAATGACACTGATTTTGAATGAATTTGAACAAGTAAAGTCAAAAATAGGTGGTGCTGAATTAACATCTTGTTTTAATACATTTAATATTTTTAGATTTAACAAATATGAAAATTAAACAGGGGGGTGTTTATATACAGATTTAGTTTATATAGCCAAATTTGTCCAAGCGAACTCCAAAAAAAATTTAAACCTCATAAGAATAGTGAAATAAAACGATTAACAGCAAGATGCCATTATCGATTAATCCCCATGGAGAAGATGAAAGGAAGGTAAGTCATTAACCTAGATTTCATGTAGATGTATGATAAAGTATTGATTCTTTTTCTGTTTGAGAATGTTTTTTTATTTTCTTATAAATCAATCGATAGGACATTGGAAATAATAGTGACAAAGGAGATCCACCGAATCCGGCACCGGTATCGATTGCCGTTGAGCCATATACTACACAAGATGTAAATATATAATGCTGGTTAAGTAAGAAATCCAAGCTGATTTGGTTGCTTTATAAGTACAGTCCTTGATTTCGGCTCAATGCAATGCACTTTAAACAACCTCGTAACAACAATATAATGTATATTTATGACTCTAAAATCTGAATTGTAGGAGAACATCTTAACAAATCGTAACCTCAAAGAAGGCTTTTTTTATAAAAAAACCGGATTATGATTTTTAAAAACCCTTTTTCATGGTTTATTTTTGATAATTCTGAAGGAGTATTTGATGATAAAAAGTAGTGTTAATAAGATATTTTTATTACTGATTATGTTGGCATATTTTCCTTTTTTGGTTGTATGCTTTCTTGCTCTTGACATTGAGAGATCCTTCGTAGTACCTCCTCAGGATTAAGGGAAACTTATTCACTGATCGACTAAATATCAGTAATTATTAGAATAAGATAAAAAATCAAAAAATGTAAGATACTATAACCGATTTTAAAATAAGTAAATGGATATTTTCCATCAAATTTTATTGAGGATTCTAGTTATGAAAATGGATACAGTTTTTTTTAAAAGTAACATATTTTTTTCTTTTTTTAATAATACAATTGGGATAAATATAAAATCTATCACTAATATTTTTAACAAAAAATGCGTAATATTTCTAACATTATCATTACTGGTTTTTTATTCATTTGGTTGTATGCCATCGTCGTCGGACAGTGGCGGATCAAAATCAAACAATGAGCAGTTTTTTGGTATGATCAAAGATATCATGTTCACAAAATTCAAAGATGCTAACGTTCACAGTATTACAATATTAAATTCAACATTGTTTTTCTGTGCAGATGACGGAGTTAGCGGAATGGAACTATGGACATCAGACGGTACGGTTTCAGGTACAGTAATGGTTAAAGATATAAATCCCGGTGCCGATGGATCTAATCCAACCTACCTGACTTCATCAGATTCAATGCTCTACTTTCGAGCAGACAACGGTACGAACGGCATTGAGCTGTGGAAAACAGACGGTACTGAGTTGGGCACAGTGATGGTCAAAGATATTTATCCCGGGAGTGGAAATTCTAACCCTGATTATCTGATACCTGCTAATTCAGGACTTTTTTTTGCGGCAACTTCAGATACCGGTGGAAATGAGCTTTGGAAAACAGATGGAACCGAAGCCGGTACTACCATGGTAAAAGATATAAATCCCGGCACTGGTTATTCTTCACCATGCTATCTAACGGCAATTGGATCAACAATTTACTTTAGAGCAAATGATAATATCAGTGGCAATGAACTTTGGAAATCAGACGGCACTGAAGCTGGGACGCAGATAGTGAGTGATATTCGATCGGGGGCTTTCAGTTCTTCTCCCCGCTATTTAACAGCTATTGGCCAGACACTTTATTTTGCTGCAACTTCGGATTCAAGTGGAAATGAGCTGTGGAAATCTGACGGTACTGGGATCGGAACTGGAATGGTAAGTGATATCAATCCCGGCTCTTCAAGTTCTTCTCCAAACAATTTGACCGTAAACGGATCAATCCTCTATTTTAGTGCTTATACTCCAAGTCACGGAATTGAGTTGTGGAGCTCCAATGGTACTGATGTCGGTACGAGCAGAGTTCTGGATATTTATAATGGTGTTGAGAGTTCAAGTCCTTCAGGTTTTAAAGTAGTTGGGTCAATTCTTTATTTTTCTGCAGATGACGGTATAAATGGACGTGAGCTATGGCGATCAGACGGCATAGATACTGGTACTTATCGGGTAAAAGATATTCGACTGGGTATGACCGGCTCTAATCCAGGCAAAGTAACTGCAATCGGTTCAACACTTTATTTTCAGGCAAATGACGGAATAAATGGTGTTGAACTCTGGAAATCGAACGGTAACCCAGCCGGTTATGTTAATGATCCCGATACGGTGATGGTAAAAGACATTTGCCCAGGCATCTATCCCTCAAATCCGGAGTATCTGACGGCGGTGGGATCAACCTTGTTTTTCGTCGCTGATGACTGCACAAATGGAACTGAGTTGTGGACATCGGACGGAACGGACACTGGTACTGCTATCTATAAGAAAACAAATAACAATACTTTTCAATCCTTTCCCAACAATTTAACCGCTGTTGGACCAACACTTTTTTTCACAGCTTATGATGGTGACAGCGGATTCGAATTGTGGAAATCCGGCGGTACGGAAGATAGTACGGTTAGAGTCAAGGATATCTATCCTGGTGAAAATAGTACACCTCCCAATGATTTAAAAGCAGTTGGTTCAACTCTGTATTTTAGAATGGACAATAGCACGGATGGGAAAGAGTTGTGGAAATCAGATGGCACTGAATCAGGTACAATAATGGTAAAAGATATCTATCCGGGAAGTGATGATTCTTATCCGGATAATTTCACCGCCATCGGCTCTACCCTCTATTTTGCCGCATCCGATGCTAGTGGTAATGAACTGTGGAAATCCAATGGAACCGAAGCTGGTACAATGATGGTTAAGGATATTTATCCGGGAAGCAATAGTTCTTTACCAAATAGATTAACAACTGTCGGCTCAACCCTCTATTTCACTGCATCTGATGCCAACGGTAATGAACTGTGGAAATCCAATGGAACCGAAGCCGGTACAATGATGGTTAAGGATATCAATCTAGGTAGCAACAATTCTAATCCTGATAATTTAACCGCCATTGGATCGGTTCTTTATTTTAGTGCTAATAATGGATTGGACGGTTATGAGCTATGGAAATCGGATGGTACGGAGTTCGGAACCGTTATGGTGAGAAACATTAATTTAGGATCTTACAGCTCAAATCCCACATTATTTACAGTTATAGATTCAACCCTCTTTTTCAGGGCCGATAATGGTATTTGTGGACACGAGTTATGGCGATCGGATGGCACTCTGGAAGGTACTGAATTGGTTATTGATATTCACCCCAATGACGATACAATTCCCATCCTGATATCTATGTTGAATGTGAGTTCCAGTATTATTGACACTAAGCCGCTAAAATCCGAATTTGGTATGTTGGCAATGGTTGGACCAACATATTATCTGAAAAATCTAACAGCCATAGGGTCAACTCTATATTTCAGTGCTGATAATGGTGAAAATGGAATGGAACTGTGGAAATCCGATGGGACAGCTGAGGGTACAGCGCAGATTGAAAACATATATCCAGGTAGTCTGGGATCAAATCCTTCTAATTTTGTTGCCGTCGGTAACATGTTATATTTTACTGCTGATAATAATACCAATGGTGAAGAATTATGGGGACTTACAATTGAATAAGAGGATCAATTGTTCACTATACATGGAAAGCTTTCTTCCATACCGAACTTGAAAGTTTTGTCACTATTATTAACAGCGCTATGTTATTAGATGAAGGGTGAGACGAAGTCGCCTGGGAGACCAGACTGAAAAAGCCATTTAAATGCGATAGATTTTTATAAAAATTCTTATGTTTGGGCAATGACACCTTTTTATAAAATTCAGTATTTATTAAATAAAGCTGAATAATAGAGACTTGAACATAGTTTTATCTTGAATTTTGGTCTCCCTCTGACGATGATAACTTTGTCAATGGAAATCATATCACATTGGCTGATGTGTTTGATCCCTATCAACAGAAACGTCCGATGCAAAGGTAATGACCAAATGTTACCGTCTCTTTGTGGCCGGTATCGTATCCAGATTTATATCACATATTTTAGGGTTTGGATTTGATCTCTACTTGTCCAAACCTTTTATAGACCAGTGTCATTCTGTGGAGATTCTGGCGACTTGAAAAACCTCCATGCTTTCGAAGAGATCTTTTGTTACAGTTTTCACAGTACTTGAAGCAAACATGTTTCCAGGCAATCAGTTACATCTCATGCTTTTGATCCTGAGAGATCCTTCGTCGTACCTCCTCAGGATAATAGGGCGTTTTCTTGCTTACCAACCAGTAATGGCCTAAAAAACCTAAAATGTAAATTATTATTTAGGATATTTAAGCCGGAGGTAAAAACTCATTCAAAATTTCAACTAGTTTTTCTATCCTGAGTGGTTTAACCAGGAAACCGGACATACCTGCTTCAGCTGCTTCTTGCTGCAATTCGGTAAAAGTATCGGCGGACAATGCTACAATAGGCGTTTCTTTGAACTCTTCCTGTTGGCGAATCTGCTTGGTCGCTTCTATCCCATTTATTTCCGGAAGATGAATATCCATCAATATTAAATCAGGTGGCCGGCCAGTTGCTTTAAGTTCCGAAGTTTTTATTATTCCCTCTCGTCCGTTTTTGGCAAAATTTACTTCCAGCTCCAATTCTTCAAACAGTGCTTCCATCAAAGCCCGATTAATTGGATTATCTTCAACTACCAGAATGATACAATCTTTAGAGAAATTGTGTTCTTTCAAATCAATATTCTCCAGTTATATGGTTCTACTTAAACTTGTCTGCCAAACTTTATTCCGCTGAAATAAATTGGTTTTCGTCCGAATTCCCAAAATAGTCTATCGAAAACAGAGAACAAAAAACGACTCTGTTGAAATATATTCAGTATAGAGTTTTTTACAACTACTTACTGTATTATTTTGTTTGGTTGCATTGTGAGTACATGTTCCCCTGATTTCAGTTCAACACAATGCACCAAGTGCTATCGGAACAACAATACGAGGTTAGCTTAAAACCATAAAATGGGAGTTAATGAGTTGCTTTAGAAACAAATTCATTTTTAGGGATAGATTCATGATAGCGCATATTTTAACAGTAGCAAAGAAATATGTTTATTTTATTCATGAATATCAAATCTTTAATTCTTACTTTGGCCAATGTTGAAATAAAAATCAGATGCAACCTTCTGCAATTCTGATAAATAATGCATGTGACTGCTCAGTATTACTAAAAACTCCATGTCGTACTTGCGAAAACATAATGTCAATAAGCTATGCCATCTGTTATCCTTATCTTTGGAAAAAGAACTCCTCCTATTTCACGATGTATAAGGCATAATTATCTTTTCGCTACTGTTATACCAGGCAGCACACTATTGACTCTCAAATTAACTGATATTGACAATTTTTCCAATAAATCGAACTGAATAACGCTAAAGAAAAAAAGACAGTATGATCCCAGCCAATGTGCATGCAAATACTTTAATGCTTCCGTGGGTCATTTCGTTCACTTTTGCTTTCCTCAGAGGTGCCGTGTTACAGGCTAATATATAATATATAGTGTGGGAAGTCATTTTGGAACATTTAAGGATTACCTGAAATAGATGAAAATCGGGACACAACTTTTGAACATCCCCTAAGGCCGTTCATTTCAATACATAACCGGTACAGGACAGCGATATATTTCATGTTTTTTACGTAATAAAGCCAGATTCCTATAATGACAACAATAATTCAGTAGATACAGTTTTTAACTTTTTTCTGGTCATATAAAACCATCAATGCAGTCATGGTATCGATAAACGGATAGAATGCTGCCTCGGAGAATAACGAAGTATAAAACCAAATGTATGGAAACTGATTGACGATAATTGACAGGATCAATGTGGCTGATAATTAGATAAGCATTGTTTTTGGGTTACTGAAAACGATCATGACCGAATTTATGTTCCCTGTGTTTAGATCTTTTTTCCAGAACCATCATCCGCATGCAGGCACCAAGGTAGTATAATGCAATCACCTGAAGCCTTTGAGTACAAAGTATTGAATAATATTTCAAAGGTATCGGGTTGTTTTAAGGTTGGCATTTTTTGCTATTTATATCATCATTGCATAAAATTGGGTGTAAAAAAAGGAGCTTGACATTCAGTTAGTCTTCCTCTGTAAGCTCTCCGAGATGACAAGAAACATTTGAGCTGTCGGAAGGTGAAGTTTATTGATGCGAATTATCATTTTAGATAAGATGTATCACAAATTCAATTTTTATAAACGAATTTAAGGGACGACCTATGATCTTTATGTCACGGATATTATTATTCCATTTGTGTTTATATTTGTTTTTTAGTTTTACTGTTTTTCAAATTAATGTGATAGCTGATACAAACTGCAAAAATGATAGTGATGTTATTAATCATCAGGATTGTTACAAAGTTTGTTCTGATTTGCATGTTCACAAAAAGGGTATTGATAAAGAGTTTGATATTAACACCATCGTCAGTACCGATCCTCGCGTGAATAAAAAGACATACTATACCGGCGATATTTTTGACTATGAAAATGCTGCTCAAAGAGCTCGCGGAAAAAAGAGGAAAAAAGAAGCAGAAGATATTGTCCGGGGCAATATAAAGGATCTACAACGCCTGGTGGGGAAAGAAAATTTTGTCCGGGGCAATCATGAAATGAATCTTTGTGTCGAAGAAAACTGTCCAAAATGGACTATCATTAATGGTATTCTTTTTACTCACGGTCATATTAATTGTTGGCACGATGATAGAGTAAAATACTGGGAATTTGGAAAAAAGAGAGAGTATAAAAAAGGATGTTACACTGAATTAAAGCCGGGTTGTGTTGTTACTTGTAAACAAGGTTCCATTGATAAGTTTCTCAAACGATTTAATAAGGTACACACCATCGTTTACGGTCACACACATCGGGATAACGATAAAAAGATAAAAATAAAAAGACCTGATGGCAGTGAGGGGTTAGTACGATTACTCAACGTTAATACAGGATGTACTTATGTAAATCTTGCCCCGCCAACAACCCGATAAGAATAAACTATTCCAGATTTTATCGATACTTAGATGGCCAAGGAGAATATATCAAGGGGGGTTATATGAAAAGAATTGAGTGGTTATTTGTTTTTTCTTGCTTATAAGCTTAAGCCGCATAATGCTAGAATTTCAAACCTGAGGAAACAATGTCATTTATAGAAGAAAGTACCGGAAAAGAAAAAACTATCCTTTCAAATCTGCAAGGTGCATGGGGTATGATTCGACAGCTTAAATTTTAGTCCGATGTCAATCACCTGCCCTCCCGGAGTCTTTGTATTTTTATCGGGTACTTACAGTTGTTCCTCTATAGAATTGTTTTACTCCTTTTTAAGCCGATCCCTCACGGATCAATAAACGGCTTTGTTGTTTCTCAATCATGTCTCTTTCCCGCTGTAACTATAGTGATATATGGGGAGCGGGGTATCAAGTCAAGAATTTTTACCATTTACAGGTAAGCCAGCGAACTGGAGATCGTATAGTCGTTTATATTCACCACCTTTATCCAGTAGCTCGGCGTGGTTTCCGGATTCGACCACTTGTCCCTGGCTCATGACATGGATGACATCTGCATGTTGGATAGTAGATAAGCGGTGTGCGATAACCAAGGTGGTTCGGTTTTTCATCAGGTTTTCAATGGCTGCCTGAACCTCCTTTTCCGATTCAGTATCCAAAGCACTGGTGGCTTCATCAAGAATCAAAATAGGGGCGTTTTTTATTAATGCCCGCGAAATGGCAATACGTTGTCTCTGTCCACCGGATAACATCACTCCTTTTTCACCGATTTGTTGTTCGAATTTATTCGGCAGCTCCATGATAAAATCATAGGCATAACCTGCCTTGGCCGCCTCAATCAGATTTTCTTCGGAACAGTCAAGTTTTCCATAGGAAATATTGTTTCTAATGGAATCATTGAACAAGACTACTTCTTGGGTAACAGTTGCCATTTGGTGACGCAATGAATACAGAGAGACATCACGAATATCCACACCATCAATCTTAATGCTACCGTCTTTTCTGGGAATATCATAAAACCTGGGAATGAGGTTAGTCAGAGTTGTTTTGCCGCTTCCGCTGCTGCCTACCAATGCTGTTATCGTACCGGCTTTTAATGTCAAATCGATGTGTTTCAGCACTGTTCGTTTATCATAAGCGAAACGTTTAATATTTATTTTTATTTCTTTTTGGATAGGATGCAATGTTTTGGCATTTTCCACCTCTTCTATTTTCATATCATTGTCAAGGATGCTAAAAATCCGGTGAGCGGCAGCAGTCCCTTCTTGTATTTTTATGGAAAGGCCATTCATCTGTTTAATTGGGACATTGAGCATCATGAATGACATCACAAAAGAAAATAAATCACCGAATGTAATTTGATTGGTGGTTATCAAGTGACCACCGTAAACTAAAATAAACACTACAAAAAAACCGGCAGTTACTTCCAGAAGCGGATATGAATATGAGGAGATGTAAATGGATTCCATAAAGTGCTTATAGAGTCGTTTATTCTCTTTTTCAAAGCGTTTGCTTTCATATTTTTCCATGATAAAAGCTTTAACCACCTTAATACCGGTGATGGTTTCCGATAGCAGGGATGAAAGCTCCCCAAACTGACTCAATCGTTTGCTGGTGGCATTATTGCTTTGCCGGCCAAATATCGAAATGAGTTTTGAGGCAATGGGTAATAAAACCAGAGTCATCAGTGTTAATTGCCAGCTCCGGTTGAACATAATAGCAAACAGAAAAACCACCATGGGTAAGTCTCTAAGAGGACCGACTAGACCGATAACAATGGCCTCATTCAACGTCACAAAATCTACAGTAAATCGTGCCATTAATTCTCCGGATGCCCGTTTATTAAAAAAAGAAATCGGCATCAAAATGGTTCGTTTGTACAATTGATTCCGTATGTCTCTGACAGCTTTCTGTGCCAAGTTACCCATCAGGTAGTTTTGTAAGAAGAAGGAGGTCCCTTTTAGCGTAAGAAGCGCCATAATAGCCGCTCCAACCAAAACAAAACGCCTGATTTCAATGGTTTCATCTGCTTTTATAGATTCAATCAGATAATCCATTACCTCTTTTGAATAATGCGCCGGAGCAGCTGTAAAGACGGAATATAGCAGCATGAACATAATGCTGAAGGTTGCCTGCACTTTGTATTTGAATACGAATTTACCAATTTTAATTATTATGTTCATTTTATTGCTTTATTTATGGATGATTGTTCGGCTGGTTACTTGTTTTTAGTAAACGTATATAATTCATTACCATTAATGTCAAAATAATGGAAGTTTGCCTGGGTGTCAGTTATGTGAGCCCATACATAACCGTGATTTTCATTGAAGTATTGATTAATCGATAATCTTGGTCTTTTGGAATACTGAATCGGTGACCCACCACCCCCGGAAACGATCTGATCAAATCCTTTGTATACCAAATGTTCCAATACATGATTATGACCGGAAACAAAAAAATCGATTCCGGATTTGGAAATGATTAGCCTTTCCAGCCAAGTCATTCCACCATGTCTTCCACTCGAAATGACGGGGTGATGTCCCAGTACAAGCTTCCATGTTTGGCTGCTTTTTCGAAAAATCCGCCAAAGGGTCTTAATGGTACAAGTTGTGTTAATAGCCTGAAATAAAACAGGACCGGCAGTAAAATCGTAGTTTGTGGCCGGCATATTCCAACGCTCACTAATTTTCGTATAATCGATCTGCGCTTTCCAATTGCCCTTCAAATCGTGGTTTCCCAGAATAGCGAAAAACGGCAGATTTTGGCTGTACATTAATTCAAATTTCTGATACCACTGCTCATCTTCTGTACAGGTAACACCGGATTGAATAAAGTTGTCACCCGCCAATAACACCAGATCACACCCCCTGTTTTCGCATGTTTCCTGGCTGGAAACAGCAACCTGCCTCTGATTATCAGTGCCTGATCCAATATCGCCTAAAATCAAAAACTTTACTTCTTTGAGGTCTTGTGGAACTGTCAGTTTTTTTGTGAATTCAACATGATAGGACTGGCAAGCACGATCATCCCACAGTTTAACCGAAGATTTCCACAATAGAAAGATAAAAACCAGGGAGAGAAGAAGAGGAAGGCCGTATGTTTCAATCATGTATTAAATGTGGATCGGTTATTAACGTACGGAAAATAACACGAAAATTCGGTGCAATGGTTCCGGTCACGTTATTCGGATTTGATCAACTATTTTTTGCCGAATAGTATAAACTGTCAACCGCTTTTCTTTAAGCTCTTGATCGGATTGTTAGTTGCTACACCGTTAACCGATTGATTTTGTGAGTTATCATCTAATAGCGAATGTCCGCAGAGTATTATCGAGTTTTACGTTAATCAACGTTTTGTTTGATAGTGGCGTTTTAAAATACTTTAATAGTAAGCCATTCGTTCGATAATGATCATTTATAATTTATACAGACCGGTATCACAATCGCCAGAAGCGGATATCTGTTTTATTAAAAATTTTCTGATCGATAATACCTTTTATATCAACCACAACGCCTTGTGATAACACCAGCTGATTCATGGTTTTTGGGGTTAAAAGACTTTGAAAGCTCTGATGAGCAACAGCCATTATTAACGCATTGGCCGGTTTTAACGAATTCAGCGGAACCAGGGATATGCCGTAGTACTGTTTGGCTTCATCGGAATCTGCCTGGTCATCGTGTACCTGTACATTTACTCCAAATTCCTTTAATTCTTTAATAACATCAATTACTTTAGAGTTTCTTAAATCAGGGCAATTCTCTTTAAAGGTCAGGCCCAAAACAGTTACGGTGCTCCCAAGAATCTGGTGACCGGCATGAATCATTTCCTTGATAGTTCTTTGAGCGATAAATTTACCCATGTCGTCATTAATCTTCCGCCCGGACAGGATGACTTGCGGGGAATATCCCAATTTTTCAGCTTTATGGGTTAAATAATAAGGATCAACACCAATACAATGTCCCCCGACTAACCCGGGTTTAAACGGAAGGAAATTCCATTTAGTACCGGCTGCCGCCAGAACTTCTTTTGTATCTATGTTCATCATATCAAAAATCATAGCCAATTCATTTACAAAAGCAATATTCAGATCTCGTTGGGTATTTTCGATAACTTTAGCCGCCTCCGCAACTTTAATTGATGACGCACGATAAACTCCAGCTGTTACAACCGATTCATAAACCGCAGCAATGATGTCCAGGGTTTCTTCATCCTGACCAGAGACAATTTTTAAAATACTGGTAAAGGTATGTTCTTTATCGCCTGGATTTATGCGTTCCGGGCTATAACCCACCTTAAAATCAAGGTCGCATTTTAAACCGGAAACTTTCTCTAAAATTGGTACACATTCATCTTCAGTGGTTCCAGGGAAAACGGTTGACTCAAAAACCACAATATCCCCTTTTTTCAAGGCTTTTCCCAGGGTTTCAGCGGCAGACAATAACGGGGTCAAATTAGGTTGTTTGGCATCATTTATTGGTGTGGGTACTGCCACTATGTGAAAATCCGCCTTTTGAAGATCGTTTATTTCACTGGTAAAGAGAACTTGGGATGATTCCAAGTCATCAGAAGAGACTTCCCCTGTTTTATCATTTTTGTTTTTAAGGTCATTCAGCCTTTTTGCATTAATATCAAAGCCAATAACATGGTTAAGTTTTCCAAAGGCTACAGCTACGGGCAATCCAACATAACCCAGGCCCACTACGGATATCTTTCGATTATGTGACATATTGAGAATTTTATATATGATGTTTTATGATGATCTGATTCCAGGTTAATAAAATTATCTGACGGTATTAAGCATAAACATGACACAGCTACACTGTCCATCACCTAACACTCTTTTGTCGTTTTTTGTTCCAAAAGAACATCACTGTTTTCAAACAAACTAACATAAACAACAATGGTAACCAGATGTATTTTATTTCAAAAGCTACAACTTGAAATCCCCAACGGCTGAAGAATATGTTCAGACTAATGGGCGAAACTTTAATCGGAGTCCAAGGAAAAAAAAACCGGGTATTATCAAAAGGTGATAGTAAAGCAATCCCAAGACCACCGCTGGTAAAAGCATCCAACAGGTCATGACTGGCACCAATTAAAAAGAATGTGGCCACATATTTCCACCAACCAAACGAAAATATCTTTTGGGATCTGAAGAATACCAGGGATATCAATAAACTTAAGACAAAAGCAAAAAATAAGGAATGGAAAAACCCCCGGTGTCCAAAAAAATCATTGTATTGAATACCTAATTTAAAGCCGATCACATCGGCGTCAGGGATAATTGAGCAGATCACAGCAATTAACCAAAATCTTAAAGGAACAGTTTTTTTTACAATTGCCTTACCTGTGATTCCGGCTATAAAAGCATGTGTTATAACTGTCGGCAAAATATCTCCTTTATTCCTTGTTTTCTCATACACAACGGATTAATATGCGGGCGGATTATTAGGGGAGGTAGAGTGAGTGATATCTCTTGTTGGAATGTGGCGGTTTCCTGTTCGTTATTTGACCTCCGAAAACCGCCATGGTTTTAATTACTCTTGTTCCGCCAGCCAGCGTTCTGCATCAATAGCAGCCATGCAACCAGTCCCGGCAGCGGTTATAGCTTGTCGGTAAACGCTGTCGGTGACATCACCACAGGCGAAAACACCTTCGATATTTGTTTTTGTTGATCCATCCTGGGTAACAATATATTTTTTTTTGTCCAATTCAAGCTTACCATCAAAAACATGTGTATTGGGTGTATGTCCGACAGCCACGAACATACCTGTTACTCCCAGCTCCCGGGTATTTCCTGTTGTAACATTTTTCACCCTTAAATCGGTCATACCGGCAGTATCATTACCGATTACCTCATCAACCACCGAATTCCATACAACTTCAATCTTGTCATTTTTAAGGACGCGTTCCTGCATAGCTTTGCTACCCCGAAATTCATCTCTTCGATGAACCAGGAATACTTTTTCACAGAAATTGGCCAGATAGGATGCTTCTTCCAAAGCGGCATCTCCGCCACCGATAACAGCGACCGGTTTTCCCTTATAGAAAAAACCGTCACAAGTGGCACAGGCTGAAACGCCACGTCCAATATATTTAGATTCACTTTCCAACCCCAGGTATCTGGCTGATGCCCCAGTAGCGATAATTATGGCATCGGCTGTATATAGTTTATCACCGACATATATTTTAAATGGGCGCTTCGAAAAGTCAACCTTGGTGACCTCTCCGAATTCAATTTCCGTTTCAAACCTTAGGGCTTGTTTTTCCATTTGCGCCATTAACTCGTTGCCGTCTATCCCTTCGGAAAAACCCGGAAAATTTTCAACTTCTGTAGTCGTTGTTAGTTGCCCTCCTTTTTGAATACCGGTAAGAATTAACGGTTTCAGATTGGCACGAGCAGTGTAAATAGATGCCGTGTATCCGGCGGGTCCTGACCCTAGAATGACCACCTTATTATGTTTGTTTTCCATTCGTTATTTCCTGTTTCGATTTGCTTTCTTTATCATTATCATTGTTATCTTTCTTCTCTGTCGGCACCCGACAGGCATTGGGTGACATTCATGTGGAAATGCCGAATCTGGGAAGTACCCATTTTTGCAGCACAATCCATCCGATAATCAATAGCAATATAAATAGATTTTCCATTATGATCAACCAAAATTCAATGTTAATTATGTAATTACAGCATTATGATTTAAATTATGAATTATCACCTTGATAGTTGTTGATCCTTTTTTTACATTTTTTATAAACCCCAAAAAGACAAAAACATGTCACTGTTTTGATTAACTCACTTTTTAGTTTTTTTATCCTACTCCAATAACCACAGATTCTGAAAAAAAATCTGAACAAGTTAAGGTTAAATCCAAACCCTGAAATATGTGGATTAATAACCAAAACAGTAACATGACACTTATCAATGTTTTTCAAACTGAATCTCAACAGCTACCCGGTAGTGGGGATCTAACAGTAAATCCTTTGCCGAGAAACGAATCTTCAAAATCTATAATACTGTTATTGATGTATTCTTCATCGCCTATTTGATAGATGATTTCTATTCCATTGGATGTTAATTTCTTATCCTCATCCTTCAACTCATCCAGAGCTAACCCCAGCCTGGGGCCTCCTCAACCAACCCCCTGGATAAACAGCCGAATGAATTTTTCTGAATTGTCTTTTAAAACGGTGATTAATTCGTTTTTCGCTTTATCTGTTATTTGTATTTGAGTCATGCGTTTTCCTTTAAATTTTGCCGTAGCAAATGTGATGAAGTTTTTTTTTAAAGAGTTGATCAAAAAAGTACCGTACAACGGTATAAGATTATCTTTTGCAGTAGATGTGCCAGACTATTTTTTTATCTTCTTTTGCAATGGAATGTTCCATTTTTTCATATATTTCCATACAGCCGTACGACTTAAACCGATCCGTCGTGCCACTTCGGCCTTGTTCCAGTCGCATTCATCCAGCAATTTTAGTAATATTTCTTCATCAAGTTGTTTGCCTACGGAGCGTCCGGTTCGGGTACTGGGATATGCTTGTGTTGGTAACGGATTAAACTCAGTTTTTCGAATTTCAACCGGTAGATCAAAACTATCAATTTGGTTCTGGGTACATAAAACAAAAGCATGTTCTACAGCGTTTTCCAATTCCCGAACATTTCCGGGCCAATGATAGTCCATCAGGATCTGCATGGCTTCTTTGGTTAATCCCAGAATTTTTTTCCCGGTTTTGATATTTTGATGTTTTATGAAGTTGGTGGTCAGCAGGGCAATGTCTTCTTTCCTGTCCCTCAACGGCGGCACATGCACTGGAAAAACTTTTAACCGATAATAAAGGTCTTCACGAAAAGTTCCATCGACAATCAGATCGTACAGGTTCTTGTTAGTGGCTGTGATGATTCGAATGTCTACTTTTCGCCGCTTTGATTCCCCAACACGTTCGACTTCACGTTCCTGCAACACCCGAAGCAATTTGACCTGAATATATGGGCTGATTTCGCCGATTTCATCTAAAAATATGGTCCCGCCATTGGCTTCTTCGAATCGACCGATACGATCCCGAATCGCCCCGGTATACGCACCTTTAACATGTCCGAATAACTCGCTTTCAAGTAGGGATTCCGATAGGGCACTACAATTGACCGTTACCAAGGGTTTTGTTACCCGATTACTATTATAATGGATGGCCCCGGCCACCAGTTCTTTTCCTGTTCCACTTTCTCCCTGTATTAAAACGGTTGCTTCACTGGCTGCAGCTGCTTTAATGGCAGAAAAAACCTGTTGCATGACATGACTTTTCCCGATGATATTATCGAGACGGTGAACCTCTCCCAGTTTTCGGCCGATCTCTGCCACCTGTTGACGAGTTTCGTGCAACTCGGTCAGGTCGGTGACCGTCTCTACTACACCAACAGTTTCTCCATTGATATTCTTAACCAATCGAGCATTTTTTAGTACTGGTACACTAAAACCGTCTTTATGGCGCAAATGGCATTCAATACCGTCAACAGCACCTTTCTGAAATATACCACATTCCCCATAACTTGAGGGATATTTTTTCCCCACTCATAAGTCAAAACTGAGAACCTGGCAACTCTTCCCCAGGACTTCCTTCGCACTATACCCGGAAATACGCTGCATTGAGTTGTTCCAATAACTGATATTTCCCTCTTTATCCAGGGTGAATACCCCACCCGCCATAGAGTCAAGGATTAAGTTGGTAATTTCGGGATCAAGGCTGTTTTTTAAATTTGTATCCATTATCTTTATATTATGGGTTTTTTAAATGACTTTTAGGTTATGAAAGATTTGTTATTTCATTTTAATAGTATGTTTTGTTCTTTAGAATAACGTTTTGTAACGTTACCTTTGCCCAGGATAACGTTACCATCTGTGGCTTGTCAATGAAGAGTGATCATTTAAATCTCACCATCATACCGTTGGGAGCTATTCTGTCCTATTTTTTAATGTATGAAGCAGGATTATTTCCCAGGTTTCATTGTGGCATATAAATTGAAATTATTTTGAGATTCTTGTATAGACATGGCTCTATAATTTATCATTAGCCCTGAAATCAATGTTTTGGAGTTTTTATGCCAATCTATGAATATGAATGTCAAAGTTGCAAACATCGATTTGAAGAGTTGGTTTCTACTTCTTCGGATGAAATGCCGGAATGCCCGGAATGTCGGCAAAAGGAGGTGAAAAAACTGATGTCGGCGGGTAGTTTTAAGGCGAACAGCAATTCTACTGGGTCGCTGTCTGTACCTGCCCCTTCATGTGCCCCAACGGGAGGTTGAAGGATTTAGGAATGTCTCCCAGGTTGGGAGAAATATTGTTGACATTTACTGATTTCTTAAAACGGGGGTCAGATCTGCCCCCAACCTATCAATTGTCGTGCATGTCTCTGTTTTCAGTTTCGAGGAAGTAGCTTTCCAGTTTATCCCAGATTTCTTCAAGATTGCAGCGCAAAATGATTAGATCTTGTTTTTGACCTTTAACATCTTTGACAAAATCTTTCATTACCACATCTTGTTTAAAACCAAGTCTTTCAAAAATTTTAACAGCTTCTATTTGTGGCGCCATAATTTTGACCACCATCTCTTCAACTTTTTCATTCAACGCTATTGAGTAAAGTTCTTCCGCCATCAACATACCCAATCCTTTTCGTTGATAATTACCAGCCACAATAATTCTCAAATCTGCCACATGTTTTTCCCAGCCATGGGTTCTAAGTTCAAGAGAACCATCGGCGATAATTTCATCATCAACTTCAGCAACTATCCGAATGATATTCCTTAGCCCAACATTCTTCAACCGTTGTTCAACAACGCTACGGTCGGTTACATCGACCCTCAAATAAGCCTTGTCTTCAGAGGGAAGGTTTTGAAAAAAGAATAATAATTTATCAATATCATTATCGTTTGTTAAGCGTATCACAACGTTAGTTCCGTCTTTTAATTTATAATTTTTACTCATAAATCATCCTCCCTGTTATAGCGATTGCATGGTTGAGTTTTGAGACAGCATCCGATTTTCATCCGTCAATATCATGTTGCGACTAAAGCAATAACACCAAAAAACTTGACAGTTCTTATCCCTGATTAAACGACAGGTTTTTTAAAATCCTTAATTCGCTAATTTTGAAGAGGTTTCAAGTTTAAAGCATTTTAACCAAAAAAAGATGGAAAGTCAATGTTTTAATCTTTAATACAGATCGTTATAGTTGGCTGTTATAAGCAATGTGCATCCATTAACTGTTCAAACCGTTACACAACAAGTGTTGTTTCCAAGGATATGACTTTTTTTGGCATGAAATTTTCAGATAAAAGCTTATCAATTATAAGCAGATTTTTCTAAGAAATGTGATCAATGAACTAAAAATAAAAACATTTTAGGTTTGTATCGCCTGTGTTGTCCGGAAGAAATTACAGGAAGTATGGTCTCACATTTTAGTTTTTTTATCCTATTCCAATGACTATGGATTCCTGGTTGGTCAGTGAGCAGGTTTCCTGTCATCCGGCGGAAGTACAATAAAGGATCTTTCACCGCCCAAAAAAAATGTTTCTGATTACCAGAAAACAAGTTTGTTTCAAATCCTGTGAAACCAGTAACAAAAGATCTCTTTGAAAGCATGGCGATTCTTCAGGTCGCCGGGGCTCCCATCTGAACGACAACGGATTAAAAAAAAACTTGGATAAGTAAAGGTTAAATCCAAACCCTGAAATGCAAGCAAAGTAAATGAATAAAAAAGACAATAAAAAAATGCTTGTCATTAAGAATAAACTAACGTCATGATTAAATTGAAGAATAAAAACCATTTTTAATTAATCAGACAACAAAGGAAAATAAAGGTAAAATATAAACCAGATCTAATTTGAGACATAACCAATGACCAAGCAAAAATTAAATGGTGAGATTTGTCAGATTGAATCTGATGTTCCATCCGGTTTCAAACAGAAACTGATATCATTAACAGAGAAAATCATTAATAGCTGTGAAGATACCGAGTGCTACACCCATGTAGACTATGATCCCATGCCATCGGTGGAATCGGCTGTTGAGATCATCAATCGATTAAAAGAGATTATTTTTCCAGGGTACTTTAACCGAGGGCGGTTAAATCCGGTGAATCTAAAATACAGTTTGGGACAAACCGTTTCGGAGGTCTATGAAATGTTATCAGAACAGATCTCTGCCAGTATCCGCCATGATTGTTACAGGTACAATGAAGAATGCAGTAATTGTGAAAAATTGGGACAACAGGGAGCAACTGCCTTGTTGGAATCAATTCCCCATATTCGTAAACTAATCAGTAAGGATGTGGAGGCTACCTTCAAGAATGATCCTGCTGCCCGGAGTTTTGATGAAATCATATTCAGTTATCCGGGAATCAAGGCTATATTGGTGTACCGCATTGCCAACCTGCTTTATAGATTGAACATTCCTATTCTTCCCCGGACCATGTCAGAGTATGCCCATAGCATTACTGGCATTGACATTCATCCCGGAGCTGAAATCAGGGAGTCTTTTGTCATTGATCATGGAACAGGGATTGTCATCGGTGAGACAGCTGTTATTGGAAACAATGTCCGCATATACCAGGGTGTTACGCTCGGGGCTCATTCATTGCCCATAAACGCAGGTAGCAGAATGAAAGGTAAAAAACGCCATCCAACCGTTGAAGACCAGGTAATTATCTATTCCGGTGCTACCATTTTAGGTGGAGATACGGTTGTTGGTGCTCGAAGTGTTGTCGGGGGAAATGTATGGCTGACGGATTCGATTCCTCCCGATACTAAAGTTGTTATGGAAACACCCCGATTGATTTATAATTAATAACGAGGTTTTATATTTTAGTTAATAATATCAACAAAACACAGGTTATTTTAGTGCATATTGTTTTTGAAATAATAACAAAACAACTCTTTATCGTGTGGAGAAAAAATGGCGAATTTATCCCCTGAAATCAGTCAAACGATCGGAAAAACACCATTGGTGAGACTGAATCGAATAGCCGTTGAAACAAAGGCAACCATTCTGGCCAAGCTGGAATCTCGAAATCCATTGGGTAGTGTTAAAGACCGTATCGGAAAGGCCATGATCGAAGCCGGGGAGGTGGATGGTTTGATCAATGTCGATACAATTATTGTCGAACCCACCAGTGGTAACACAGGAATTGCTCTGGCCATGATATGCGCAGCCAAAGGGTATCGTTTGAAACTAACCATGCCCGAAACTATGAGTATTGAAAGACGTAAATTGTTGATGCACCTGGGAGCGGAACTGGTGTTGACGCCCGGATCTGAAGGGATGAAGGGAGCGATTGCCAAAGCTAATGAAATTGTTGAAAGTTCATCCAATGCCTTTATGCCCAATCAATTTGAAAATGCAGCAAATCCTGAAATTCATAAAAAAACAACCGCCTTGGAAATATGGGACGATACTGATGGTCAAGTTGATATTTTTATTGCCGGTATAGGAACGGGCGGTACGATTACCGGAGTTGGCGAGGTCCTAAAGGAGAGAAAGCCATCAGTCAGAATTACTGCAATTGAGCCTGCATCGTCACCCGTACTATCGGGTGGAGAACCAGGGCCGCACAAGATTCAAGGTATTGGTGCCGGATTTGTCCCTAATGTACTCAATACCGAAATTATTGATGAAATTGTCACAGTAACCAACGATGAAGCCGTTAAGACTGCTAGAAACATTGCTAAACTGGAAGGAATTTTGTGCGGTATTTCATCCGGAGCAGCAGTCTTTGGCGCTCTCAAAATGGCCAATCGGCCAGAAAATGCAGGCAAACAGATTGTAGTGGTCCTTCCCGATACCGGAGAAAGATATTTAAGTACTGACCTGTTTAATATTTGAACTAAAGTTGATTGAAGCAAGAACAAGCAGTAGGAAGGCTCTACGTCAATGGCATTAAGTTAAGCTTTACCATCTGCATCCTGCGGATGAGAAGCGAAACTTGCAGCTTCGATCGACGACGGGTCTCTCAGGGCTAAAATCAAAAGGTACGGCTTGAGATATTAGTAAATTCCGTGCAGTGAGTTTCACATAAGACCTCTATAAATTCACAAAGGTGACCATAAAATCTGAAAGAGCATTTTTATGAGATTAAATGCAAATAGCCCTCTTTCATTTCAGAGTGCAATATAAAAATGAATCCCATCTTGATTGTATCATGTTATTGAGACAAATATGTCTCAATAACATGATCTAACCCAACCTGTTTTTTACTAACATAGTATTTCTTTTTTATACCTATCCTTAGCTTTTGAAAGATTTTAATTTTTTGTTTCAGTCTAATTGACTGTAATAAAATATGTAAATATTCAACTCTATTTATTATTGATCTGTATGTGCAGTAATTTCATGAACAATATTGACAAACAAAAATGGGTTTAATAAATTTGTATACATGATGAAACATTTGGTATGAGGAACATGGCATTTTTCCATGATTTTTATGGTGATTTCGCTTGATAACTTAATGATCTGCCGGGGTTGTCTGCACTAGCCCCCAAATGAATACAAAGCTGATCGATGTTATAGTCGCACAGCCCTTATTTTTAAATGAATGATTTATCATTCTGGCACGTTTTTTCCAAGTATTTTAAGTAGGCGGGGATTCAGTTTTTGTAGCGAGAGTGAGTGTCCAGGGTCTATTTCCAAAGGATCAAAATGGAGTATAAAATACAGAATAGGTATCCATTTTAGTTTATAATGGTGGTTACGACAAAAAGTCTAAGAAAAAATGTTGTAATCTTGTATTTTTCGGCCAAAGTATTATTGTTTCGATGTTTTTGAATTAACTATAAAGCAGGAAAGGTAAAATGACACAGCAAAGATCGGTTTATTTGGACCACAACGCTACCACACCGTTGCATCCTGAAGTAAAAAGCCAGATGATAGAGGCAATGGATGCTTTTGGAAATCCTTCCAGTCTTCATGAATTCGGGCGACGAGCCAAATTCATGGTCGATAAAGCTCGAGAGAAGATTGCTTCTTTTATTGGGGCCAATCCTGATGAAATCATTTTTGTGGGCAGCGGTTCAGAAGCGAATAATACGGTTTTATCTTCATTGACCTGTCATCCTTTTAGTTCTTGTGATGTTATTAATCCGGGAGCAGCTGTCATAACGACAAAAATAGAACATCCATGCATACTTGAAGCATCTAAATGTCTCAGGGATCGTGGTTCACAAGTAGCATTCATGGACGTCAATGATGATGGTAAAGTTGATGCTGAACAATTAAGCGCCATGATGGGAGAACGGACCGGGTTGGTATCTATTATGATGGCGAATAACGAGACCGGTACCATTCAGGATATTAAAAAACTGGCCAAGGTGGCTCACGATAACAACGCCCTGTTCCATACAGACGGGGTTCAGGCTGTGGGGAAAATCCCCGTAGATGTAAAGGAACTGGATGTTGACTTTTTATCTCTTTCGGGACACAAGATATATGGCCCCAAAGGAATCGGCGTATTATATGTAAAAAGCGGTGTGAATTTTTGTCCGCTCATTCGCGGTGGTCATCAGGAAAAAGGTCGTCGCGCCGGTACTGAAAATACGTTGGGCATAATCGGTCTCGGTAAAGCCATAGAAATGCGCGTTCTGGAAATGGAATCGGAAACAAAACGTATGATTGAGTTCAGAAACATGCTGAAACAGGGAATTAGCGACAATATACCGGATGTAAAATTTATCGGGCATCAGGAAGATTGTGTTCCTACTACGCTTAACGTATCTTTTTTAGGAGCTGAAGGAGAATCCATATTGCTGTATCTTGATTTGGAAGGCATAGCTGTTTCGACCGGATCAGCCTGTGCATCCGGTTCGTTGGATCCGTCTCATGTGCTTCTGGCTATGGGACTGGAGGCGGAGCTGGCACACGGATCTATCCGTATCAGTATGGGACGTCGAACCACTCGTGAAGAAATTGTTTATACTATCGACAAACTCACCAGTACTATAAAACGAGTAAGACAAATGTCAACTGTATACCGAGGGAGAAATTAATGAGCAATCAAGGTGGATGGATTTATTCGGATAAAGTCAAAGACCATTTTATGAATCCGCGGAATATCCTGGATGATGAAAAGGGCTTTAACTATGATGGAAAAGGAATGACTGGAAATGTCAAATGTGGTGATCAGATGATCGTTTACATTGCTGTCGATAAAGATAAAAATGTCATTACCGATTGCAAGTGGCAAACTTATGGATGTGCCAGCGCCATTGCCAGTACTTCGGTCCTTTCGGAAATGGTGAAAGGGATGGATGTGGATAAGGCATTCAAGCTCACACCCAAGGATATTAACAAAGAGCTTGAAGGACTGCCTGACAACAAAGTACATTGCTCCGTACTGGGTGACAAAGCCTTGCGTATGGCAATTAATGATTATTATGAAAAAAGCGACATGCCAGACAAGGTGATTCGACAGGAAGCCAAAATCGTTTGTGAATGTATGGAAGTTACTGACCATGAAATAGAAGAGGCTGTTTTGGAAGGTGCCCGAACATTTTATGACCTGCAAGAAATGACTAAAATAAGCACCGGCTGCGGTGAATGTCGCCAGGATGCAACAATCCTAATGAATGAATATATCACAAAACATTTTGACTCATAGTATTGTAAGAGTAAGTTTATAATATATTGTAAAAAAACTTTTCTCCGGTTATTCAATCAGGAGAAAAGCATTTTACTCAAATCGTAACCCTCAGCTTATCCCGGTCACCATATTTTATCACGTCCTACTGCTTCCCGGAACATGAAAGAATTATGGGAAGCCACAGATTCGATCAACGCTTATATGGGATTCTCCCGTGAGCGCAATCTTAATCGTACTTCTTCAATAGTTTAAGATTATAATCAATCAAATAATGATATTAAAACTATAAAATCAGTCTAACAGCCCATCATTTTCTCTGCCTTTGTGGCTGGATTTATATATACATTTATAACCAACCATGATGTCATTGAGTTTGGTTTTATTTCTGCTCACCCCTGGCTTTGATCCGGCGTCTGTATATATTATTGATTGGGTAAATTCGGACTGGCAATCCGTTACCACCATGAAAATGATTGCCATCAGTTTGGGAATTCTTAAACTCATTGCCCCAGAAACCGGATTTGACGTCAAAAAAATATGGAGCATAAGTAAATGAAAAATAGACAGACACCCATGTTGGAATTGGTCGATATACACAAAAGCTTTGGAGATGTGGAAGTCCTTAAGGGAATCTCATCCTCCATACAAAAAGGTGAGTTGTTGACCTTTGTTGGCCCCAGCGGCTGTGGGAAAACAACACTTTTAAGAATTGTGGGGGGATTTACTACGGCTTCTTCAGGTCGCGTCATACTCGATGGCCAAGATATCAGTTCGCTGCCACCGAACATGAGAAATACTAAAATGGTGTTTCAAAGTTACGCTCTGTTTCCGCACATGACGGTCAGAAAAAATATTGGTTTTGGTCTTAAATTGAAGAAATGGTCCAAAAAAGATATTGAAAAGCGTGTAGATGAAATGCTTGAATTGGTCCACATGAAAGGATTGGGAGACAGAACCATTGACCGTATCAGTGGAGGACAACAACAGCGGGTGGCCTTGGCCAGGGCATTGGCTCTCGGCCCTAAGGTGTTGCTTTTAGATGAACCTCTTTCCAACCTCGATGCCAATTTGCGTGTTATTATGCGGGAAGAAATCAGAAAAATCCAGGAACAGATCGGTGTTACCACCATATTCGTGACACACGATCAATATGAAGCCATGAGCATCTCGAACAGGCTGCTGGTACTAAAAGATGGTATTATCCAGCAAATCGGATCACCGGTCGAAATATACGAAAGACCGGCCAATGAATTTATTGCTGGTTTTGTTGGTTACGTCAATTTTCTGGATGGTACGATAGATGCGAAAAACGGTAATTCATTTAAAATATCTACGTCTTATGGGAGTTTCGAAATTGATTCCGACCGCAAAGACATTAAAGAAGGTGATCAAATTCTGGCAGTGGTTCGGCCGGAAACGATGACGTTGGCTATTCCAAATGCCACATCTAAACCTAATAGCATAAAGGGAATCATTCAAAATCAGATGTACGCCGGTAATCACACCAAATATACTGTAAAAATCGGTGACAAAAATATCAACGTGGATCAACACAATCCAAAAGATGCTCCCGATCTGCAAAAATATGATCAGGTGGAACTAATAATTCCACGCAATGTTCATATTCTAAAACAGAGCTGATGTTTCAGCAGGGGGCAATTCAGTCGAGATCTTTTTGAAGACCATCGGGAATAAAGGCCTGACCCTTCTATATTCAACTGGAATTCCACCGTAACTTGCCTCATAATCTGGCCAGAACCACTTCAAACACTTCCGTTTCTCGACGGATTATCGTCTTAATCAGGTTTTCCGCCCGTTCCCATAGATCAAGGTCCTCCAATCTTTCAGAAACATCAAACATACATTGACTCAGCCATGTCCAGTTATCAGCTGATTCATTCATTAGAACCGACAGGTTCTTATCAACCACCTTCGGTAGCAATTCATGGGCTTCACTCAGAAACTCCGCATACAATCGTCGAAAATTACCGCCTCCCGTACCGAATTTTTCAAACGATTTTGCCATATAAGACAATATCCAGGCTGCATCTTCCCTGTTCTTCCATTGGGAAAACTCCTTTTTAAACAGTTTGAGGGCGTTTATACCTGTATCTCCCTTGACATGGCGTTCATCAAATATTGCCATTAGCTTTTTTTTAGAAAAATCATCCAATCCCAGCATTCGCCGAGTCGTTTTTTTTAGTGCTTTTAAGCAAACCTCTTTCATGGATACATTAATCGAATGTGAATAAAATTTTCCCCACAAACCGTTAATAGGATATTCAGGCGGATTGCGGCTTTTCTTTAATGCGGCATATGAAACAGATTGTGGCGCACGGCTGTATCGATCATGAATATACACTTTTTGGTTTTGATCATCGAAACCAACAACAGCGAATCGATTATATGGAAAATGGAATTTAAATTCGCGATGATCCATGTAAAAGACATCAGCACAGACAATCGGCGGCATTCCATTTATCACTTCCTGACGGATGTTTTCCAAGGCTTTTTCTTCATCATTTTCAATTTCTTCACGATAATCAATTCCCAAAGCGTCCGTTAGATCCACTTCCAAAGTAGCACTTCGACCAAAAGCAATAATCTCGGGATTTACCATCTTTCCGCGTACATAAAGAAATTCAAGAGCCGATCCCAATCCGAACACAAAAGATTCGGATAATTCAAGCCCACAATAATAATTAAGCAAATTCCGCATCACAGTACTACCACAATGCTCACCAGGCAGATGCCGGTAATTGTAAATCATACGTCTCATAATAGACCCACCGATAAACACATTGCTTTCAAAATTTTTGATTTTTTTTCAAAAGAATTACATCTGTTTATTATCACACTATTTCAGTTAGTTAAAGTTGCTTTTTTGAACACACTAACTGTTTCAAAAAGACAGTAGGCAAGTGATGTGAGCATCATGACCGCAAACTTTTATTTTGTGAATCATAATCAATATTCTCGTTTTCTTCATGAATTGGAAGAGCATCGATATCCGCTCTTCATACAATTGATCTTCCCGGCCCGTTTGAACCGATTAAATCTGCAATGATACCGGTTGGTTTGTTTTCAACACTGATCTTCTTTAAAATTGAACTGATTTTGCCAGTGGTTTCAAACTCCTGGAATGATAATTCCGGATGTTGGTGAAACACCTTTCTTTCGTTGATTGTAATCTATTTTGATTTATTCGCTTGATACTTGATTTTATCGAGAATGTATATGTCTTATATTTTAAAAGAACCATTAGTTTTAATTGTTTTAATAACCATTCCAGTATTGCAATACCACCAATGGAATTTCCGCTTTTATCCAATCTACCATAATAAACCTCAGTTCAGTTGCCATTGTCCTGACAATTTCGATACATGGCGACGTTGCCCTCCTGAAAATTCATTGGAATATCTCTTGGCGAATTCTCTGGGCATGGCAACAGCATCCAATAGCTCATCGACTCTTCACTTTGTTTTTTTCTTATAAATATTATACATACCAGTATGATATCATAGACTTTTTATCTAAATTTATCAAAAGCGCAGAATCAAGTAAGTAGAATTGATTCAACAGTGGCACATGAATAGTTCGATGGACAAAACGAGTGTTTTTGACCTTTTGGTGTCACCTCGTTATCTTCATATGAGAAGGCAAAGACAGATGTATAAAAAACGGATATATATAATCTGGCAGTTCTGAATTGATCTTGCAGTGATTTATTCCATACCGATTGTCACAATTGTTTTATATGTCAAGTAGACATATTCAAACCAGACATCTGTTCTTTTTGAGATACCTTTGTCGTACTTTGTCAGGTTAACGGAAAACTTGCTTTATAACTAACCGGGAATTCATAGTCATTGAGGCAGAATAAAAAACTAAAAAATATGAAGTATGTATATAAGTCTAATTATGTGAAATATGTATATAAGTCTAATTAAATCAACCGACATTATGTCACTATTATTAAATTCAGTGTTTACCAGAAGGATCTTCTATGAAATGGTTGTCAATCCAATTAGTTTTTGTCATTAGTCTAATCTTATCAACAATAGCAATTGCCGACAGTTCGATTAACAGGTTTAAAGCTGTGGCCGATCGATTGGTGTCGGCTATTAATGCAGAAAACTATCCTGCGATTCAACAGGATTTTGGAAAAGAAATGCTGGAAGCGTTTCCATTAGAGAAGGCAATTCCTTTTTTTAAGAAACTGAAATCGGATTGTGGTAAAATTACCCGCACAGATTCGGCAAGGCTGATAGATGCTAGTCAGGCCATTGTACCGGTTCAGTTTGATTGTGCTATGTTAGATATTAAGATTGTGTTGGATTATCAGTCAAAAATAGTAGGATTGTGGTTTCTTCCTCATGCTTCTTCCACTCCAGTACCTCAAACGCTGAAAACCATATACAAATTGCCGTTTGAAGGTGACTGGTTGGTAGTCTGGGGAGGTGATACCCTGAGCCTGAATCAGCATCACGGCGTACCGAATCAGAAATTCGCTTATGATTTTCTAAAAGTTGATGGAAGTGGAAAAAACTATCGAAATAAAGGAATAAAAAACGAAGATTACTATGCCTTCGGTCAAAAAATCCTTGCTCCGGCCGATGGTGAGGTGACAGATGTGATTGAGGGTGTCAGGGATAATGTGCCCGGATCGATGAATCCATATTCTGCTTTGGGAAATGCTGTTATCCTTCAACATCAGGACTTTGAAGTATCGATTTTAGCTCATTTGAAGCAGGGCAGTGTTCGGGTTAAAATAGGAGAGCGAGTTAAACAAGGCCAGTTGATCGGCCTTTGCGGCAATTCTGGCAATTCCTCGGAACCTCATCTTCATTATCACCTTCAAAATACGCCGATTGTGCAGGATGGTATCGGCTTAAAAGTTTGTTTCAATGGTATAATTGTTAAACAGAACGGAAAAAATACACAAAGTAAAACCCATTGTCCGGCAAAAAGTGATATTGTATATCAGCCTGGGAACGACTAATGATTTTTTTAAATCCAACTTCAGGCCAACATTAATAATTCTTATAAGTACCTGTTGAACTTCAACACCTATCGGTCGAAGATAACGGTTGAAAGGTATATAAAGGTAAAATCTGGAATTACATTAACGAACCTGTTGATTTAGTTGATTTTTCTAAAAATACAAAAAATCCTTAGATATTTGTATACTAATTTTTGGATGTTGTCTAAATCAGGTGGGAGTCGACAAATTCATCAATACTAGAGAACGAAGAACTGAAAGATGACAAGAAGGCGCTTTTTTTGAGTAAAGGCATTTTTAACTCATATTTAGGTGTTTTTATTAAAGATATGGATTATAGCCCAAGAGAGACTCTAAACAAATAAAAACAAGCTGTCATTGCGGATCTGGCAATTTACAGGATAGTTGAAGCTTTATTATAACGAATAAAAAATCCGAAAAACATAGTATGAAAAAGAAAATTGGGATTATCACATATTCACATAAATCAGGCATACATTACAAAGAATTATTGGATAATGTATTCGAAAACGAATTTGAGATTGTCACCTTTTCTTTTGAGAAAAATGATTTTAGTAAGATCGATAAAGTAGATCTGGTTCTGGCGTCCAATGATTCTATTTATGAAGCAACACGTTATTTTGTACCGGAAGAAAGCAATGTAATTATTATTGATTTAACGATCTCAAAAAATAGCTATAAAAAACTGATGGCCATCTCTAAGGGAACCGATGCTATGCTGGTTAATCTTAGTCTGAATATGGCTGTTGAGACAATAGGATTGTTATATCAATTGGGAATTTACCATCTTCGTTTTTACCCGGCATATCCGAATATGGATTCGGTTCCTGACTTGGATATTGCCGTAACACCCGGAGAAAAGCTCCTGGTTCCGAAGGGAGTTAAAAAAGTAATTGATATTGGTAATCGTCTTTTCTCAATGGGAACTATTATTAACATCGCCGTCAAAGCTGGAATAGAAAGCCTGTTGAGCCTCAGTAATGTTCGTGAGTATTTTGACAACATTGTTGTCAAAGATAGCGCTTTAAAACGTTTTTTAACAAAAGCTGATATCTTGGAAAACCAGGTGGATGTATTACTAAAAACGTTGAACAAAGGTTTTATTGGGATTAACCGGAAAGGAATTATTACCGAATATAACGATATAGCCGAATCTATCCTTGGAATAAAAAAAGCTCATGTCATGGGACGTCGTATTAAGAACGTTGCTTCGGAGTTTCCCTTTGAGCAGGTTTATAAAACTGGAAAAATTCTTGGGGATATCATCGTTCGATACAAAGGACAGAACATATCTACCCTTATCTTCCCGGTACATGATCTTAGCAACAACATCACAGGGGCATATGCTACGTTTAACCTGTTCAACGAACTGGAAAAAAACCAACATAAACTTAGAGCACAGCTCGTTAACAAGGGTCATCGAGCCAAATACACCCTGGACGATATTGTTGGGGAAAGTGACAACACTAAAAACCTGAAGCAGGTAGCGCAAAAAATGGCCCAATCGGATTCATCGATCTTAATATCCGGTGAGAGTGGAACCGGCAAGGAGCTTTATGCGCATGCCATTCACAATCTTTCCAACAGGCGACCATATCAGCTTGTAGCTATAAATTGTGCTGCTTTACCGGAGAGCCTTTTAGAAAGTGAGTTATTTGGATATGAGGAGGGGGCTTTTACCGGTGCTTTAAAAGGTGGAAAAATCGGGTTCTTTGAATTGGCACATTTGGGCACTTTATTTCTGGATGAAATCAGCGAGATGCCCCTTTCTCTTCAAACTCGGTTACTCCGTGTCATTCAGGAACGTGAGGTTATCCGAATTGGAAGTGACAAGGTTATTGACGTGGATGTTCGAATTATAGCAGCGACCAATAGAGAATTAAAGAAACTGGTGAATCAAGGTAAATTTAGAAGAGACCTTTATTACCGCTTGAATGTATTACCTTTAAATATTGCACCTTTAAGAGACAGAAAGCAGGATATTCACGCGATAATGGATTTCTACTACTGTAAATTAAATTCCTCGTATGAAATCACTGACAGTGCCAAAGCAGCTCTTGTGAACCATGAATGGGAAGGCAATGTGAGGGAACTCAGAAATTGCATGGAATACCTGGATTATCTTTCGAAAAATCTGGTAGATGTTGAGGACCTTCCGAGTGATATCCTACCATCATTAAAAACAACCGGGATAAAACCATCCACGCCAGTTGAGCGTGAACCCTACGATATACACATAACCCATCCATATTTCGCATTTGAGAAGAATCCGAAACTTGATAAATACCGCTATATATTAACAGTACTGTACGAAGCCTATCTCAATAGAGAACGAATCGGAAGGAGAAAGATCTTAACGTTGGCGGACAATGAAGGACACTTTTTTTCTGAACAGGAAATTCGAACTTTGTTGATGGAAATGCAAGTTCATGGTTGGGTCGAGATCAGTCGAGGTAGAAGGGGTACAACGATCACAAATCAGGGAATCGATTATTTAAAAAAAGTGGCAAGTAGCGAAACCTGTACATCCCGGTAGGAATTTGATACATCTAGTGTTCCCGAATGTTATGTATTGCTTCAATCAATCGCTCGACATGATCATGCGCCTTTTCTTCGATAGTTTCTATTGTGTTAAAGATATTCTGTATATAGAACATGCCGTAAGAGATTACCGGTGGTTTAAACAGCAAACTTGCCGGATCCTATGTCTTTCCAGCAAGTTAGTCCACGATTCGGAAATGCTTTTTATCTGTTTTTTCCCTTTTCGGTTGGAAAGACTCAAGCCGGTTTTCCACTAACTTTCTTCTCAACTTATCTACAAATCGGCTTAATGTGGATTGAACCGGGTGCAGATGTCCCGATAGTTCTTTTTACCTGATTCCCGGTCACTCAACTGCCAATATCGGCAAAAGCATATGTGAAAAGCGACATTCACAAACAATCGAATTCATCCGCCATTCGCGTTATCGAACGTGCAAGTATGGGAATCAAAATTAACCATGTTAAATGGAAAAAACGCGCCTTGCTATCTTACATGTAGGTGGGAACGAAAAACCAAAGGCGCATTATTACAGTCATCCAAGTATTCCGACAATAATAAACAGGACTGATGCGATGGCTGTATTTAGTAAGGCATAAGGGATCTGAGTTTTGACATGGTCAATGTGATCCGAGGCTGTAGCCATCGATGAAATAATCGTAGTATCTGAAATAGGAGAGCAATGGTCACCCATAATGGCTCCGGATATTACCGCTCCAACGGCAGCGTAAATATTCGCATCCATCGCAACAGCCATTTGCAGGGCTATCGGCATCAGAATAGCGAATGTCCCCCAACTGGTTCCCGTAGAAAAGGCTATAATGCAACCCAAAATAAAAATAATAAAGGGTCCGAAAGCTCCACTGACTTTACCGGCAACAATGCTGGCCATATATTCACCTGTACCGAGGGATGATATTGAATTCCCGATGGCAAATGCAAAAATCAAAAGTGAAGCTACCGGAACCATACTCCCAATCCCTTTATAAACATAATTCATATACTCGTGCATTGTCATAATGCGTTTGGCCAGATAAAAGACTGCCATAAAAACAAGGCAACTGAGAACTGCCCAGAAAACAGATGTGGAACCGGAACCGGCCATCATATTTCCTTTTCCTGTTATATAAAGAGAAATGGGTATCATACCAATTAGGACGATAATCGGCAAAAGCATATTCCAGATGTTAGGTGTAACTCCCTCTTTTACCGGCACCTCAGTTGCTTCTGATGAAACCAGTGGAACGGCTCCCTCCCTTAATACTTCTCCTTTTATACGAACACGTTCCTCCGCTTTTTTCATAGGGCCCCAGTCATTGTCTGTAAGGATGTAATATAAAACAGCCAGAATGGATACAATGGAGTAGAATTGATAAGGAAGACTTTTAA
>JBFFHJ010000084.1:0-32105 GCA_041556995.1 bacterium
AATCAAAGAGATCGATTCGCCCTCTTTTGATCGTATCATTGCTTATCGTCAAGACCTCCGCTGGATTCAGGTTTATGAAAAACGGTATTGGGAACCACTGTCAAAACATGCCATTCACGTGGCGTATAAAGGGGTGTATCTTATCACTGGTGGATTGGGCAATATCGGGTTGATCATAGCTGAATACCTTGCCCGATCGTTTAAGGCAAAACTTGTTTTACTGGGACGATCTGAATTCCCGGTTCGTGAAGAATGGGACCAATGGCTGGACCAAAATGGCTCTGATGGTCCGATATCAAAAAAGATATTTAAAATTAAGGAGCTGGAACGCCTGGGTGCAGACGTTTTGGTCATTCAAGCAGATGTGGCCGACCTGCAACAAATGGAAAAAGCCATTAAGAAAACCGTCTGGCGATACCGCAAGATTGATGGTGTTTTCCATGCAGCCGGTGATATCGGAGCACATACGTTACAGAAGGTTAACAAAATAACCCCTGAGCTTTGTGAACGACAATTTCGACCAAAAATTTATGGTCTATTTGTACTGGAAAATGTTCTGCAAGAACTCAGTCCTTCATTCATTATGCTGTTTTCATCCCTTTCAGCCGTAACAGGTGGAATAGAATATATGGCTTATGCTGCCGCCAACCTGTTTATGGATAGCTTTGGCCGATTTTTAAACAAGTATTCCACCTTTCCCTGGATAACATTGAACTGGGATGGTTGGAAAACCGACAAGACTCAACAACTGGATTTTCTGATAACGCCGGAAGAAGGGGTTGACGTAATAAACAGAGTTCTGTCCCTTAATTTAACCCCTCAACTTATTATTTCAACCATTGATCTTTTTAATCGATTGGAACGTCAAAAAGCGCGCGAAGCCAAAATGCGCCCGGAATCACTCCAGTCAGAATCCCGTCAAATGGTTGCACCGATATCTGACGACGATGTTTATATTACACCTCAAAATGAAACGGAACAAAAGGTGTATGGCATTTGGAAGCAATTTCTTGGTATCGACCGCATCAGTACGCATGAAGACTTTTTTGATCTGGGAGGTGATTCATTAATGGCCATTCGGTTGACAGCCAAATTAAACGAATTATTCCCCGGGGTCGTGACGGAAAAATGTATTCTGGAGGAATCCACCATTGCCAATCTTTCAAAATTCATCGATTCCAACCTGGCAGAAAAATCCGTATCAACCCGTAAAAAGAAACTGGATTATTACCAATCAATGATAAAAATCCAGGAAGGGGACAGCAACTATACACCACTGTTTCTGGTTCATACCGGCATCGGTTTTGTATATATCTACATGGATATGGCCAAAAACCTGGGTAAACACCGACCGGTTTATGCTTTTCAAGCTCGTGGTATCAAACCGGGAACACTGAAACTGCATTCCATTGAGGAGATGGCGGCCAGTTACATCAGAGAACTGATAGATTTTCAACCAAATGGTCCCTATCTCCTGGGTGGGGCTTCCGCCGGCGGATTTATCGCTTATGAAATGTCATTGCAACTTAAGGCATACGGGTATCAAGTACCGCTGTTGACCATGTTGGATACACCGGGTCCCGCCAAAGCCATGCCGAAAAAAGTAAGCAATAAAGCGGAAATGATTCGTCGCATGTTTTGGGATCGGCTCGATATGAATGACCCGGCTTTAAATGACATCCCCCCTGAAAAATTAGTGGATCACATTGTTGAAGTGTTAAATAAAAAGGGTGAATCCGAAGGTTTATCAGCCGAATTTATCAATACCTGTATGGAAGTGGCAAAATCGATTCAGGAAGCCATGTTCAAATATAAACCGGAACAATACCCCGGTGAAATCTTATTTTTCCGTCACACCGAATCGTTGGATGATTTTGCAGATTTTCCGGAAAGACCTTGGATTGATCTGGCCGAAGAGGGTGTCAGGGTAATCAAGGCTCCTGGCAACCACAATACCATGAACCTTAATCCACATGTGGTGCCAACGGCAGATAAAATTGAACTGGAAATTAAAAAGATTGAGAAGAGGATGATGATTACCAAACTTCAAATACCTCCTCAACTCAATTGAAGTAAATTCTTCATTTCATTGTTGAAGAATTTACTTTGAAAGCATGGAGATCCCTTCAGTTCGCCAAGCTCATATCAGAATGACATTGGTTTTTAAAAAAACGAGAACATGTAAAAGTCAAATCCAAACCCGAAAATGTGTGTGAATACGACCCAATAATAGAAGGCGCCCCCCTTTAGTTAAAACAAGCAAACACTATTTAAAAAATAGTGAGACGTGTAAATTTCCTGCGACATCCCACCTGCTCTAAAAAACCGTTTACTGAATGGACTCATTACTGAAGCAAGCTGATTTTAATGTTCGAATATAAAATGGAAACAGGTCAAAGAGTTGTTCTACAAATTCGAAAAAAATTAGAATATCGTCTCCTTTTCAGTTATATTTTTGAAAGATTTTATCATAGACTCCATTCTTTTTTAGTTTTTCAAGAGCAGATTGCCATTTTTGTATTTCTTCATCAGATATATCTTTGCTGGTGGCAATGTACAAATAAGATTCAAATATTTTTATAGGTAGTCTTTCTAGCACATCTGGGTTAACATTCAGTAACTTTAGATAATGTTTTACTCCAAGATCCGAATCACTTATTGCAATATCACATCTTCTTGCCAAGAGTTTTTTATAAATTTGTGTACTGTTGGTTGCCGTCCTATCCAGGTTTTTAAAGCCCATTTTTATCAGAAGTCTGGGTATTAATCCTGCTTGTCTGCATGCTATCAGATTTACATTTTTTATATCTTCCAGGCTCTCTATTTTTATCTTATTATCTCTCCTTTTATAAAAATATATTGATCCTTCACATAATGGTCCTATCCACTTGTATTTAGATTCTCTTTCTGGTGTTCGAAATAGCGAAAACATAATAGTGCGTGGTCTGTTATCAAGAATAAATGTACTTCTCACACTTGGGACAATTTTTATTTTATAGTCTTTATTTATTATTTTAAGAATGTTTTGTACTATTTCGAAAGAAAATCCGTTTATTTCCCCATTATTTATATAATTAAATGGAGCCCATTCTTCAGTGACAATAATTATATCTTCCTCTGCATAAGATTCGGGTAATATCATACAAATTAGTATGAAACAGAAAAAAAGTATTTTATTACACATAGTTAGATCTCGCTGAAAACAAAGAGATTTTTCAGGTCGCAAAGGCTCCCATCAGAATGACTCTGGTTTTTAATAAATTTTGACTAAGTGAAAGTCAAACCCAGCCCCTGAAATAGGCATATACAACGTTTTTATAAAATCGGTTTTAATCCTGGTTTCTGCATCTTTTAAAAAATCCTATATGATTTCTGTGCTTTGAATTTTCACCTTCCGTGACCGCCAGGGACTTTTTAATAATTTAATATATTGTAAACGACTAACTTTGTCAAAAATTTTTAAAAAGTCCCTGGAATGTGAACCGATCTGTTTTTCTTGAACTTACAAACAGATATTATTAACAGAAAAAAGAACCGCAAAAAAGGACATATGTTCTCCGGGCTTAATCAATCGATCTCTGCCTGTCATTGTTTTCTTAGTCTATTCAGAACAGCAAAATGGAGAGATCCATTTCAGAAAACATATCTTTGTTTAGCATCTATCTCATTTTTACGAAAATTTTCCTAAAATTAGCGAAAGTTTAGAAAAACAATTGACAAGTATTAAACATTATGTAATCAGTATTCGTGAAGCGAAAACGTATTAGTAACTTTTCTAATAATAGCTCAATGTCATTAAATTTTACTTTGCACCCTTTCATTCTGAAGGTGAGGCGAAGTCATGAGAAGGAATGACAAAAGATCTGACGAAGAATCTTTCAGAACAAAGAGTAAACGACGTCGTTTGCTCATCTTGAGTTTTCTGCAACCAACTGGGCTTCTATGGTCAAGTTGTTGTTGAATGTCGATCAGGCTTCAGAATGCCGATAAGTGAACAATAATCTTTAATTTATTGACAAGTAATAATTAATAAAAAGGAGCATGAATTGTCTGTAACAATAAAAGATATTGCTAAGAAATGCGGAATTTCCTTTTCCACTGTATCAAAAGCACTTAATGATCGTAGTGATATTAGTGAACCGGTAAAAGAAAGAGTTCGTTCTGTCGCAAGAGAGCTTGGCTATAAAAAGAACATAATTGCTTCCAGATTAGTGACGATGAAAAGCAATACTTTGGGAGTATTTATTTTTTCAAGAGAAAAAATAAAAAAAACAGAGTCAACAGCGTTTAAGTATTTAAATGTCATATTGGATGAAGCCAAAAAAAGAGGATATGATATTGTACTTTTTTCCAGCGAAACCACACTATCTCCATCAAAGTCATATATTGATTTATGCTTGGAACGTCAAGTTGAAGGTGCAATTTTTATTGGTTTTGAAGATGGTGATCCACATCTTAATGAATTGATGGAAAGTGATTTGCCAATTGTATTAGTTGAAAAGATTATTAAGGGGAATAAAATCTGCTGCATAACAACTGATAATAAAAAAGGTATAAAACTTGGGATTCAATATCTTATTCAAATGGGGCATCAGAGAATTGCGTTTGTGAAAGGGCATGAAAAAGCAGAAGTTTCATATGTAAGATATAAAACATATAAAAAGTTGATGCAGGAAAATGGACTTTTTGATGAGTCTTTAATTTTTAAAGGAGATTTCTCTCTAATCAGTGGTTACAAAATTGGCCTTGAAATGTCCAAGATTGATTCAATGCCGACCGCAGTTTTTGCTGGAAATGATTTAATGGCAATAGGAATGCTGCGTGCCTTTTTCGAAAAAGGGATCAATGTACCGGAAGATATATCGATTATTGGGTATGATAATTTTGAGATAAGTAAATTTATACAACCACCACTTACAACAATTTCACAGGATTTTACTGAAATTGCAACAAGAGCTGTTTCACTTCTGCTTGATATGATAGTAAATGATGCAAAATCCACGGATGTATTTTTAGAGCCGGAACTCATTGTTCGAGAATCATGCACTCGTAATAAAGAGCTGGTTTAGTACAGTTTTTTTTGCCTGTAACGAAAACGTTGGAGTCATTGTTGCCATAACTCTGGTAAGTCATAAGTGTTCTTTTAAAAGCAATAAATTAAACACAACTTTTTAGGAGAAGAGATATGAAAAAACACGCTTTAAAAATATCTGCAATTTTGCTGATTGTGGTAAGTTTGGCAACAGCCCTGCTAATTAGCCGTAAACAGAGTGGAAGTAATGAGCTAAGTGCAGATGATAAAATAGCCGGGAAAATAGTTTTTTTTACAAACAGAACCGATAAGGCTCAAACAACCATTAAGGCGATTGCAGATGAGTTCATGCAAATTCATCCAGGCTCCGAAATTGAAATTGAAAGTGTTGAGTCGTCACAAATTGCTACTGTTATTGGCACCAGAGCGGCAGCAGATGAATTGCCGGATATCACAATAGTATTAAACGAATGGAGTAAAAAGGATTGGCCGGCGTACTTTTTGGAATTAGATAATGTGTTTAATAAAGATGAAATATACTTTTATAATGATGGTATTGTTAATGGACACCTGTATCGGGTTTCTACAGCATTAAATATTGGGGGAATCATTTATAACAAAAAAGCCTTTAGCAAAGCTGGAATTACTGAGACCCCCAAAAATATGGAAGAGTTCTGGCAGGTTTGTGAAAAGTTAAAAGCGGCGGGTATTGTACCATATGGAACAAACTATAAAGATAAATGGCCCCTTGAAAAAATTGCATTGGATTATACACGTATTCATGAAGGCGACCCAAACGCATTAAACAATCTTGGAGAACCAGGAGTGCCATTACTTGAGGAAGGTAAAGGAATGTTAGCGGGGTGGAACTGGATGCGCAAAATAGTTAAAAATGGATATGCAGAACCCGATTTAATGTCAACAAATTGGGATAAATTTAAGATGCAGCATGCTCGTGGTGAAATTGCAATGACATTCCTGGCCACCTGGTATCCTCCTCAGGTTATTGAAAATGGAATTGCGCCGGAAGATATTGGTATGTTTCCTGCGCCCGGTTCCAAAAAGATTCTTCTTTTCGCTGATTGGAGACTGGCAATTAGCAGAAAGACAAAATATCCAAAGACAGCAAAAGCATTTTTGAAGTTTCTTTATGAAGATGGTAGATATGCAAAAGCAATAAATATTATTCCACCAATAAAAGGTATAATCTACAAAGACTCGTATATTAAGGAAATACTCGGGTCAGGCCTTGATACAATGGAGGAAATACCGGATACAATTGCTTACAAAGAAGCATACAGTAAGGCTCAGGTTGATTATAGCAGCGCTATTCAGGAATATATTGTAGCGAAAGATACGCAAGCAGTTATAAGGAAGAATAATGAGAAATGGTTAAAAGCGAAATAGGCGGACTTTATATGCCGGGGTAAAAAGTGGTTTGTTGCACTCCGTATTCTTTAATATTTAAATTAGAAGCCTGTGCTTTAATGGTTTGATTATCTATATTTCAATTCTATTTGTCTTTTTTGTAATAATTTATTTTTATACATGCTCTTGATTATTGATATTCAAGACAACAATATCCTATAGGAAGAGTAGTATGAAGTTGGAGTGTTGCCTTTGATGACTCTAGGGTAATGCTTTTTTCATTCTGAAAATATTCACTTTAAATATCAGATAATAAATAGAATACCCAATATATTAAAGCTGAACGAAAGTTACATGTTTGTCAGGGAAATTTTTGACGATAAACTGATAAAAGCAACTCCCCAGTATAGGCTCTACAGCTTAGATCTCTCGTGTATAAACCTGTAATTAAAGTCCATTTAAACGTTTGCGATGTCCTGTCGGGCTTAACCCGGAATCCATAGTTAGCTCCGGGTACTCTCCCTGGATGCCGGATCAAGTTCGGCATGACGATGAGAACTTTCAACTGTCAAGGTATGAGGTTACTAATGATAATTAACAGAATTATTTTTAAATTATTCAACATATATAAAATAGTAAATCAATTAAAAAACTTAAATAAGGATAAATATGTTATAATTATATCCTTTTTGTTTTTTCCTTTATTGCTTTTAATGATGTTTAGTTATTATCCCGCTTTGAAACAATTTGAATTAAGTTTTTTAAGATGGGATGGATTCAGCCCGACGCGAGAGTTTGTCGGTTTTGATAACTATATTGATGTTCTGAAAGATAGAGAAACTCTAATGACTTTGCAGAACAATCTGGTATATTTGGCAGTAATGTTAGTGCAAACTGCATTGGCATTATATTTGGCAATAGTACTGGACGGATGGATAAAGGCAAAAAACTTCTTTAAAGCTGTAATATTTCTGCCCTATATTCTGAATGGGATTGCTGTTGCATTTATGTTTTCATATATGTACGACTTTGATGTCAGTCCAATAAATGAGATATTGAGATCATTGGGATTCAAAGGAATTCATTTTTTAAATGGTAATTATATTGATAATCTTGCTCTTGCCGGTATTGGCATGTGGCGATACACAGGGTTGTCAATGGTTATTTTTTTAGGTGCACTTCAGTCAATACCCAAAGAACTTTACGAAGCGGCAGCAATTGATGGTGCAGGCTACTGGAAAATGATATGCTGTATAACCATACCCAATATTAAAAGAATACTGAACGTTACGTTATTACTTGGTATCAATGGTGCGATGCAAGCATATTATGAAGCGTTTGTGATAACCAGAGGCGGCCCGGCCGGACGAACACATACTTTCATAACATCAACTTTGGAAATAGCCTTTCAGTTTCGTAATTATGGAAAGGCGTCAGCATTGGCGGTTGTCTTGCTTTTTATAATATTACTGATTGTCTTTATTCAACGAAGTTTTTTAAAAGAGAGTAGATAATATGTTTGGAAAGAAGAATAAGAATTATAAATTTGCAGCTGGCATACATGCTACGAATCCTATACATATTGCGTTTAATTATATTTTACTCATACTTTTGTCAGCGATGGTAATTATGCCTATGCTAATTGTATTCATAGTATCATTTAAAACAAATAATGAATATATATCAACTGACATATTAAAGCTTCCGAATTCTTTTTTAAATTTTGAAAACTATAGAGTCATTATTCAAGAGGCAAAATTATTAAGTGGTTTAAAAAACACTTTAATAATGGTGATTGTTCCAACGTTTATAACAGTCATCATGGGAACGATGGTAGCTTATGTTGTTACGCGTTTTGATTTTTGGGGCAAAAAACTGGTTTTAGGATTGTTTGTACTGTCAAGTTTAATTCCATATATAATAATGCAAATTGGACAATTTGCTGTGATTAAAAATTTAGGCATTTTTAATACTCGATATGCCGGACTTTTAATTTATGCTGCCGCAGGTGTTGTGGAAATATATATTTTTATTCAACATATTGAAAAAATTCCCGTAGCACTTGATGAGAGTGCACTGATTGAAGGAGCCAGTTTTTTTAGGATTTATAGAAGTATAATACTGCCCCTTTCTAAACCGGCAATAGCTACAGTGGTAATTTTAAGAGCGCTGTTTATATATAATGATATGGTTATGCCTTACTTGTTAATGCCCAAACAATCATTAAGGACAATAGTAACGTGCTTTCTGAATTATTCATATGATAATGTTTCGCAATGGAACATTATGGGGGCGGGGATTATAACAATATTGCTACCCGCTGTTACAATATATATATTTATTCAACGCTATATTTTTGCAGGAATAACCGATGGAGCAGTTAAAGATTGATATCAGTGACACACATTACAGGGTTTGGATTTGACCTTTTTGTGTTCGGGGTTTTAAAAAACCGGTGTCATTCTGACGAGACCCCCTTGCAATCTGAAAAATCTCCATGCCTTGAAAGAGATCTTTTCTTACCGGTTTTACAGAACTTGAAGCAAACATGTTTCCAGATAATCAGCAATATCTTTAATTTTTGGGCCCGAGAGATTCTTCGTCGTCCCTTTTCAGGGGGATGAATGGCAGATTCAATTTTTTAGCGATCCTTTAACTTATTGACATTGTGCCTTCGTGGAAATGATGTAGAGCTGAATAGTTACGATATAATTTATATTCCAAGGAGAATTTTTGATGACGGATTCAATTAAAATATTACAAGAGGCTTTACCAGATATGCCATGGGAAGAGAAGCCGCAGGGTGATACTTCAACAATTTGGAGATATAGCAAAAATCCCATTGTTGCGTGGAACCCAATATCTACGGCAGCTCGTATTTATAATAGTGCAATTGTTCCATATAAAAGGGAATATGTTGGTATTTTTAGAGCGGATCATAAAAATGGTAGAGCCCATTTGCATTTTGGAATGAGTAAAGATGCCCTTAATTGGAAATTTGAAGAAGAAAAAATTAAATGGATAGATGAAAATGGAAATTCAAAAGAACCCGGTTATGCATATGATCCTCGAATAACAAAAATTGAAGGAACCTACTATATTACCTGGTGTGATGATTTTCCAGGGGCATCTATTGGAGTTGGGTATACTAAAGATTTTAAAACCTTTATAAGGCTGCCAAATGCATTTTTGCCTTTCAATAGAAATGGCGTGCTTTTTCCCCGTAAGATTGCCGGGAAATATGTGATGTTTACTCGTCCAAGTGATTCAGGGCATACACCATTTGGTGATATTTTTATGAGTGAAAGTCCAGATATGATTCATTGGGGCAATCATAAGTTAGTTATGAAAAAAAGAGAACATGATTGGTGGCAGGCGACTAAAATTGGAACCGGACCTGTTCCAATAGAGACATCTGAGGGATGGTTATTGATTTATCATGGCGTATCAGGAACATGTAACGGTTTTGTTTATAGCATTGGGGCCGCTTTATTGGATATTGATGATCCTTCAAACATCATTTGCAGAGCATCAGACTATCTTTTAACACCTGAAAAAGAATATGAAACAACTGGATTTGTGCCAAATGTAGTGTTTCCGTGTGCAACTCTTTGTGATGCTGATACAGGAAGAATCGCAATTTATTATGGCGCGGCAGATACTTATACGGCTGTTGGATTTAGTAGAGTAGATGAAATAATTAATTTTATAAAAAGAAAAAAGATATTAGATGGAAAATGAAAAAATATGAAAATCTTAACTCAAGATCTTGCTAAAAAAGTAGAGCGGGAAGTACGTGATGGAATATATGAATATTGGATTAATAACACAATTGATTATAAAAACGGAGGTTTTTTTGGCAGAATATTAAACAATGGAAATGCAGAACCAGATGCCCCTAAACATTTGATTTTAAACATACGTATATTATGGGGGTTTAGTCGTGCCTATAACCACTTTAAAGATAATCAATATCTTAAACTGGCCCAAAGAGCGTATCATTATATCATTACAAATTTCTGGGATGACAAAAATAACGGACTGTTTTGGGAACTTGATTCCAAGGGAAATGTAATTAACGATAGAAAACAAATATATGGACAGGCTTTTGGTATTTATGCTTTTTCAGAATATTTTAAAGCCTGCAAGGATGATTCGGTTTTAGAATTTGCAGACAAGCTGTTTGATGCAATTGACGTTTATGGACTTGATAAAGAGTATAATGGTTATTTTGAGGCATTTTCTCGAACCTGGGAAATGATTGATGATGTACGTCTTAGCTCAGTTGATATGAATGAAAAAAAATCAAACAATACTCATCTTCATATAATTGAAGCCTTCACAACTTATTATGAAATAAAAAAAGATAAAAGAGTAAAAGAGAGGCTTATTAATAGTATTGATATTATGTTAAATAAGATAATGCATCGTGACACATACAAGTTTACCCTGTTTTTTGATGAAAAGTGGAATAGAAAATCAGATACCATTTCCTATGGACATGAAATAGAAGCTGCCTGGCTTATTCATGAGGCTTTATCTGCTGTTGATGATTGTTACTTTTACCTGTCAAGGAAACCATATATATTAACCATTTTAAATAATTGTTTTAATCAGTATCTGGACGGTAAAAATGGTATCAATGGAATGTATAATGAACGTCTGGGAAATGGTACGGTTGATAGTGATAAAATATGGTGGGTGCAGGCAGAAGCTTGTGTGGGATTTTTCCTGGCATATCAGATCACCGGGGATTTGAAGTTCTTAAAGACAGTCAATAATATCTGGAATTTTATTGATTCTTATTTGATAGATAAAACAAACGGTGAATGGTATTGGTATGCAACTGATGAAAAAACGAAAAAGAAATTACCTACTAAAATTAATGAGTGGAAAAGTTTATATCACAATTCAAGAGCTTGTATTGAATTACTTGAACGTATTAATCTGAAAATTAGAGAAGAAAATAATGAATGAAGTGTTTGTACAACGACTTAATATGTTAAAAGAAGAATATAATAAGTTGGTATCAAGAAAAAACAACAAAATGGAAATTAGCAATGGGATTTATAATAGATATGAATATCCTATTTTGACCGCACAGCATGTACCATTGGAGTGGCGTTATGATTTAAATTCCGAAACCAATCCCTTTTTTCTTGAGCGTATGGGAGTTAATGCTGTGTTTAATGCCGGAGCAATTGAGCTAAACAATAAAATATATTTGGTAGCTCGTGTAGAAGGTTTTGACAGAAAATCGTTTTTTGCTGTAGCAGAAAGTGGGAATGGTATTGATTTTAGGTTTTGGGATTATCCAGTTGTGATGCCGGAGACCAATATGCCAGATACCAACGTTTATGATATGCGTCTTGTTAAACATCAGGATGGTTGGATTTATGGCTTATTCTGCACCGAAAGAAAAGATCCTAATGCGCCAGCAGGGGATGAATCATCAGCAATTTCACAATGCGGTATTGCTCGAACTAAAGATCTCAAAAAGTGGGAACGGCTTTCAGACTTGAAAACAGAATCGCCTCAACAAAGAAATGTCGTTTTGCATCCAGAATATGTTGATGGGAAATATGCACTCTATATGAGACCTCAGGATGGATTTTTAAATGCTGGAACCGGTGGTGGAATAGGTTGGGGATTTACAGATAGTATGGAAAATTCAGTAATAAATGAAGTAAAAATAATTGATCATAGAGTATATCATACCGTTAATGAAGTAAAAAACGGGCAGGGACCGGCTCCAATAAAAACAAAAGATGGTTGGCTGCATTTGGCTCATGGAGTAAGAAATACTGCTGCGGGCCTACGTTACGTTTTGTATCTTATGCTAACTGATTTAAACGATCCATCAGAAATAACGAAAAAACCAGCAGGATATTTGATTGCACCAGAAGGTGAAGAACGTATTGGAGATGTATCAAATGTAGTATTTTCCAATGGCTGGGTAGCCAGAGATAACGGCGATATCTACATATATTATGCATCTTCTGATACACGAATTCATGTTGCAATGACCACTATTGATGTCTTACTCGATTATGTATGGAATACTCCTGAGGACCCACTCTATTCTTATGAATGTGTTCAGCAGCGGATTGCACTGATTAAAAGGAATGTAGGTGCCAGGCAAAGCACCTCTATTCCGGCCCATGAAAATTTGTCATAACATGTTTTCAGGTAGTCATTAAAAAAGTATAATTTTTTGCGGGGAAAAGTGGATTTTTTATTGATAGGTACTTAAATGGATGACCTATGCGCCTATGCCTACTTGTCCAGGCGTCTTTTCAGATTGGTTATAATTGGGAAATCGTGCTGCCTTTTATTCATGATAAGATAGTAAAAGGCTTCGGCTGTGGGTGTTACAACTTCGAATGTGTAACGCAAAATATTCAGATCGCTTTCTATTTCATTAGGGATTTCTTCCATCCTTTCGCAGGCGGAAATAAGTCTTTGCTGTAGAGTCTTCATTTTTATGGTAGGCTGAATGTTAATTTTAAGATGAATTTTTTAATCCAGGAGCCACAATTTGAAATGTTTTTCCATGATGTATAATTAACCACCGTAAATATTTAATTAGACTTTTCTTTTACAGTAAATCGGGCCAAATCTTTGTGAAGTCGCATAAAATGCGGAAGATTGTCTCCCAACTTGCGAAAGTGCAGTGCCAAAAAAATAGATGTTATTCTTGACTAGCAAGGTATAGATCGGTAGATTGAGGATGTCTTAACAAAGAGGAGACTCTCATGTCTGCACAAGTAAAAAAATCCGGGAAATATCAATACCTGCAAATCGTCGAAAACAAACGCCAGGGTAAAAAGATATCACAACGAGTAATTGCCACCGTTGGCCGTTTTGACAAGCTTCAGGAGAAAGGTGAGGTTGAAACCCTGATTAGATCTCTCTCAAGGTTCTCAGAAAAGGCATTGATGATTCTCTCAGGGAGAAGTGATCCGAATTTGGTCACTCGGAAGATTGGTCCGGCACTAGTATTTGAGAGACTTTAGATAGAACTCGGACTCCAAGAAGTGATCAAAGAGAATCTGAAACACCGGAAGGTCGGATTCGATGTTGAAAGAGCGATATTTCTGACCGTGTTGCACCGCTTGTTTACCTCAGGTTCGGACAGAGCCTGTGCGCAGTGGAAGAGAGATTATTCAGGTTGTTGCTGTTGCTGTTGTTTCCGATATGAATGAAAATAAAGAACTGATACCAGAGCCCATTGCTGTCAAGAACTACAGTGGAAAATTTGTTGTTAGAGTTTCTCCTGAAATTCACAGAGATTTAGCTATCCAAGCAGCAGAAGCTGGAATCAGTTTAAATCGAATTGTAAATTCTAAATTAAGTCAGTAGCAAATTTGAGGTATAACAAATGCGTCAACGCTGACATTTTTCGCGCGACGAAAAATGCAGGTTATGTTCGTTATGGATCACTGTTCTTACAACACTGATTTTACAAAGGAATCTATTGTTTGAAATTTACAGGCTATAATAATAAACTATTATGAGTTATTTAGAAAAATCTCTTATTAAGATACTGCGTGGGACTTCTGATAAAAACATACCGTTTAACAATTTACGTACTTTATTGAAAGCGTTTGAATTTAGTGAACGAATAAAAGGAGATCATCACATCTACACAAGGGACGACATCGCTGAAATTATAAATATTCAACCTTTGGGATCTAAAGCAAAACCTTATCAAGTAAAACAAATTAGAGCGATCATTCTGAAATACAAATTGAATTTTGGAGTTTCTGATGAATAAATACGAAATAATAATTTACTGGAGTGATGATGATAATTCATTCATTGCTGAAGTCCCGGAATTACCTGGATGCATGGCGGATGGAAAAACAAAATTTGAAGCTCTAACGAATGCTGATACGATTATTCAAGAATGGTTGGAAACAGCAAAGGAATTGGGCCGTGAAATACCTCAGCCCAAAGGTAAGCTGATGTATGCATAACAGATTTCTTGAAGTGACATTAATCCGGCCGGGAAGCCTGGAGACTTGTGATTTTGGCCAATTCAGACTTATACTGAAAATTCCGGGAAGACGCGCCTCAGAATAGCGTTAACGTGATCTTCAAAACAATTTGATTATCCAGATTAACAAAAATATCCAGTTGACGGCAACTCGCGTTTTTTGCTTCTCGCTTTCCCCAGTGGTCAAGCACCTATTACCACTCTATTCTTATGAATGTGTTCAGCAGCGGATTGCACTGATTAAAAGGAATGTAGGTGCCAGGCAAAGCACCTCTATTCCGGCCCATGAAAATTTGTCATAACATGTTTTTGGTAGTCATTTTCAAATTGCGACTTACGTATCCTTTGGAACTTTTAATAGTTTTGGCAGGCAATGCGTTGCACTCACATCCGAATGGTCTACATAAAGAGCACCTGACCTTTCAAATCGTAATGATAGCACGCTCACGCAGGGGACTGTGGGGATACACCGGGTGTATTCAATACATACAATCACAAGACCTTGCGTCATACCATAACGCCTGGATCATCGGCCCTGTACCGGCAGTTTGTAAACAATGAACGTTACCAGGAATATGGGACTTTTATACTGCAAGGAACCTATCAGCCCCGGTGTATTCTGTTATTAGACGATAATGCCTTTTGACTCTAAAAATTCCAATGGAACATCAGCATTTTTCTTACCTGCAATTGCAAAATAATATAGCGGCTCCCCCTCTGTAGATAATCGGTGCCGATAACGTTCGAGATGATAAACATCCAAGTATTCAGAAAATATCAATTCTCGAATCATTTTAGAAAATCCAGAAATATCGCTATTGTCAAGAAAGGTTTCCTTAATGTTAAAGGCTGTCCATCCTTTACTTCTGATAATATTGAATGCTTCAATAAATGCTTCAGCAGGGATGTCTCCAAATCCCAGAGCTGCAACTGTTACCATACAATCACAATGCCATGACCCAATTTCTTCCTTTTTTTCAGTACTAAGTTGGGTAAAGTCCTCAACGTAATATGCATCATATAACCCCGGTCTATCTCTAACAGTCGCCTCGTATGCTTCGGGGATGATATCAACACCAACCAACCTCGATACTCCATGCTTCTTTAATTCTTCTCCCATCATCCCGTTACCTGCACCTAAGTCCAGAACACGAAGTTCTGTAAAGTTTTCCTCAGATTGACTTACTGCTGATTTCAGGATTTCCGAAACTTTTACCGGTGATGAGCATTTTAACCGATCATAAAATATCTGTTCATATAATCCTGGAACTTGATAAATTTCATCGTAATCATGAAATCTCACTCTTCTTTGGTTTTCCGTCCCTTGAAGAAAAAAGTAGGCTTCGTCCTGGCTTAAATCATGGCCTATTTTTTGAGGGAACTGAATTCTATGCCTCTTTCGCATCATTCTCCTATTTTGTTAAAACTTTATATTAAAGATTGAATCAAAACTTTACGGTCATGTACTGTTATAATTGTGATATTTCAACAGAGTTATTTAAACAAAATCAACTCAGCACAACCTGTAAAACAATCAGAAAGCTTACCACATCTTCTTTGTTATTGCAAAAGCCACTGATTGCATGAGTTAAAATATAAATTGATATATAAATCGTATGATTTACATGAGTCTCTTAAAACCTCGTGAGCAACTTCTTGTGCACATGTTAAATCCACAATAGATGGGTGTGACGGCTGGCCAAAAGCTCAGTTAAACTCAGTAATGGAGCAATGAGGCAGCATTCACAATCCGACTATAATCCGGTAAGTTTTAAGAAGGCAGGTATTTGTCAAAATAATGGAAAGCGTGCAGAATATATGACTTCGGATGTTTTACAATTCACGCATTATGAACTGTAATTTCATTTTAACAAAACATGTTATTTCGGGAACTTAAGGCGACCTGAAGAATCTAAATGGAGCCCGGGCGACATCTGGAAATAACTTGATTACATGAATGCCTCTCTGCCAAATAGACCGGGTTGTTTGTATATGGCTTTACGATATTGAACAAAATCAATTTCTTTCAGCCTTGAGATGTCCTTTGTTGTTCCTTCTCAGGATAACAGATGGCAGAGCTAAGAGTTGGCTAAAAAATCAGTTCACATTCTGTTTACAAAATGTCCATTGTTTTTGGGACGTTTGCAGACAGATTATGTGAAGTTATTTTTTAACGATCCCTAAGTATTAACTATTTCCAATAGGAGTCCAAATGAAACAGTCAATTGTGCATATTGCCCTGGTCGTAAAAGATTATGATGAAGCTATAACGTTTTATACTCAAAAACTAAACTTTGAGTTGATAGAGGATACTTATCAACCCGAACAGGATAAACGCTGGGTGGTGGTTTCTCCACCGGGTTCCAAAGGTGTCACCTTGCTGTTAGCCAGAGCTTCTAAACCTGAACAAGAACCCTTTATCGGTAATCAGTCGGGTGGGCGTGTATTCCTTTTTCTAAATACTGACGATTTTTGGCGGGATTACAATGAGATGGTATCCAAAGGAATTAAATTTGTGAGAGAGCCCAAAGAACAGGACTATGGTATAGTCGCAGTGTTTGAGGATTTGTATGGGAATTTGTGGGATCTACTTCAAATGAACGAAGATCACCCTATCTCCAAACGTTCTGTGTAACACACATTTTAGAGTTTGGAGTTGACCTTTACTTGTCAAGGTTTATTCAAAAAACCGCTGTCATTCTGACAGGAGCCCTGGCGATCTGAAGAATCTCCGTGCTTTCAAAAAGATTTTTTTACTGGTTTCACAGGACTTGAAGCGAACATGTTACCGGTTAATCAGCAACAACTCTTGCTTTTGGCCCTGAGAGATCCTTTGTCGTTTCTCCTCAGGACTTCACTTCACCCTCAAGATAATTGGGAACCTGCCAACTGAACTGGCAAAAGATTTCTCTAATTTTAAAAAGGTACATTATGACAGATTTTGAAGATAAAAAAAAAGAATACTATTCCCAAAACTTTAACGATCTTAAATTACCCGGTAATGAATATCAGTCTTTGGTTTTTGAAGAGTGCAATTTTGTAGAGTGTAACTTTAGTGAGGCAACATTCAGCCGATGCAAGTTTGTTGACTGCCTTTTTGAAAAATGCAATTTAAGCATTGTAAAATTTAATCAAAGCAGGTTTTCTGACGTTGTTTTTGATGGGAGTAAGGTTATCGGAGTTGATTGGACAAAGGTAACTTGGCCAAATATCGCGCTTAACTCCCCATTAAAATTTTTCAAGTGTATCATTAATGATTCTTGTTTTTTTGGACTTAATCTTAAGGAACTTGTGATTGAAGAGTGCAAAGCGCATGATGTGGATTTTAGAGAAGGTAACTTTTGTGAAGCGAATTTCTCATATACTGATTTCTCAAACAGTCTCTTCAATAACACAAATCTGACAAGTTCAGATTTCACCGAATCGGTAAATTATCAAATCGATGTCCATCTGAATAAAATTAAAGGTGCCAGGTTTAGTCGTTACGAAGCGGTAAGCTTGCTGGAAAGCCTTGAAATCGAACTGGTGGATTAAGAGCTGACAAAAATCATCTGACGTATACTCTCCAGGTGGCGATAATAGGCGAGAATGATCTGTTTATGACTTCAATATTTATCCAATGAATAGCTCAAAAGGATTTAATTATCAAAAAATCAGTGCTGTGGGTACATGCACATGGTGATGAAACATGAACCTTCTGTGTGATTCAAAAATATGGGATATCAGTATGGGCAGGATACGGCTGTCTTGTTTATACTGTATTATTTGTAACTATTCAGCATTGCCCCGGACTCCAGGCCATTCCCGCAAAAGCATTAATTCGTTAAGGATCGTAAAAAATAACTTCACATAATCTGTCCACAATAGTCCCAAAAACAATGGACACTTTGTAAACAGAATGTGAACTGATTTTTAGCCGCCCCTTAGCTCTGCCATCTGTCATCCTGGAGAATACTTTGCAGTAAATCTCACCAATTCGGCAGCGAAGGAATTTTGAAAAATCAAATGGATTCTTCATAACGCAGGGAATCCATTTGTAACAGGCGGATAAATCGTTTTAATGCAGGGCCTGTCATTTTTCATCAGCTTCAATCGGTATCGATTCAGCTATAAAGACAAAAACGTAACAGAACATCATGGAGGTTGGCCTAGGAGTCAGTTTTGTGATTGAGGATGTCCCTTACTCCATTGACTAAGGTTTCCAAAGTGAGGGGTTTAGAATATCTTGATGTGATTTTTGCAGCTTTAATCTCCTTTTCGGGAATAAGTTCACCCAGTCCTGAAATAAGAATAATAGGAATATGCTGTTTTAATTTATGAATCTCTTTGGCCAATTCAATACCGCTTATATCCGGCATGGTATAATCAGTGATAATAAGGTCGTAGTTTTCTGGATTTTTAGTAAACTTTCTTAACGCGTCCAAGCTGCTTGATGTCGTATATACATTGTATCCATGCATGCTTAGAATTTCTCCATATGCAACAGTCAGATCCGGTTCATCATCCACCAGTAATATGGATTCTGATCCCAGGGGCAATTCCAATATCTTTTCTTGGGCGGTTTCAGCAGCATCAATTGCTGTGACTGGCAAATAGACATGAAACTTGGTTCCTATACCGTGTGTGCTGTATACATAAATAGATCCCTCATGTTTTTTAACAATACCATGGACAACTGATAATCCCAGGCCGGTGCCTTTTCCCTTTTCTTTTGTAGTAAAAAACGGTTCAAATAACCGTTTTTTAGTTTTTTCATCCATTCCTGAGCCGGTATCACTGACAGTCAACATAATATAATCCCCCGGTTCAAGGTTACCTGTATCGACTGCTCGGTGCATTATGTGGAAGTTGGAAACGGTTAATTTCAGAGTACCACCACTTTTTTCCATGGCATGAGATGCGTTGGTACAAAGATTCATAATGATTTGATGAATCTGGGTCGGGTCACCATAGATTTTTTTTAAATCAGGATCGATTTTATAATCAATGTTAATGTATGAGGGGATGGTGGCTTTAAGGAACTTAATAGATTCTTTGACTAAAGGCGCTATATCGATATTTTTGGGTTCAAAATCCGCTTTACGGCTGAAAGTTAATATTTGTTGAATCAAATCTTCAGCCCTGCCAGCGGCTGCAAAAACCTTATCAAGATAGCTGTTGACCTTTTTAACTTCCGGGATATCGGGCAGTTTTTTTTGAGCCAATTGAGTAAAACTGAAAACAGCACTGAGGATATTGTTAAAATCGTGAGCGATACCTCCCGCCAATGTGCCAATGGCTTCCAGCTTCTGGGTTTGCCTGAGCTGATCTTCCATTTGACGTTGTTCGGTGATGTCGCGTTTCACGGCCACATAATTTAAAATCTCACCATTCGTGTCCAGCACAGGAAAAATAGTGGCTGCTTCCTCAGTCAATTTCCCATCTTTACATCTGTTTATAATGTTACCGTTCCAGACCTGTTTGTTTGTTATCGTGTCCCATAAATACTTGTAGAACGCTTTATCATGTTTTTCACTTTTTAAAATCCGGGGATTTCTTCCATACGTTTCTTCCCTGGAATAACCGGTATTTTTCTCAAAAGCAGGATTCACATATTCGATATTTCCGTCTTTGTCGGTTATGATAATATTGTCATTAGTTTGCTCAATAGCGGAAACCAATCGCATGTGTTCGATTTCTGATTTTTTACGATTTGTAATATCCTGCACCCAGGTAAAAATGTATTTTTCACTTTCAAATTCATGTAAGGTTGTGTGAATTTCGACAGGAATCAGCTGATCATCAGCAGTAACAAATACACTTTCAAACACAAGCGAGTGTTTTTCTTCAAGCTCCTGCCAAATTGCATAAAACAGTTCAGGAGTATGTTTTGTGTCAATGTCCCATACATGCATTTGCATGAGATCTTCACACGAATGCCCAGTCATTAAACAAGCGGTTTTATTGACGTAATGAAACTGTCCATCTCTACTTACCCAGTAGGCGGCCTGGGTGCAGTTGTCAATGGAATACTTGGTTAAACGCAACTCCTTTTCGGTGGTTTTTACAGCTGAAATATTCAGACCGATACCAACAATGTATTTTTTATTCTTTCTTTCCAATAATGAGGCGGAGAATATGTAGGGTGTTTTCGAACCGTCTTTATTATATAATTGCTCTTCCAGTATAGCTGATCCTTTCTTAAATATTGTTTTTATAGTAGATTTTAATATTTCCTGATCTTTACCTTCAGGAACCACCAAAAAATGGGAGCCATATAATTCTTCCGAAGAAAACCCAGTTCTGGTTTCGTATTCCCGATTCCATCGGACAAGGCCTTCCTGTAACTCATACACATAAAACACATCCGGAAGGGCATTGATGATGGCATCGGAGAATTTTTTCTCTTCCAGCAGCTCTTCTTCAACCTGTTTTAAAGAGGTGATATCCTGAACCGTACAAATAGAACGAATCGATTTCCCGTCGGACAAGTATTCGGGTCGAAATTTTACATGTATGAATTTGATTCGATCGTCATTGAAAAGCAGTCGGTGGTCAATGTTATATTGTGTTTTATTTTTGATTGACTCAGAAAAGGCTTTTTCTACCATTTCCCGATCACTCGGATGGACTTTTTCCAGAAAGGTTTCACGCAATGCAGGCGCGGAAGTTTTGTCTATTTCAAAAATATTATAGACTTCATCTGAGCAGGATAACGTCCGGTTATCCGGATTCATCTCACAGTATCCCAAACAGGCTATTTTCTGGGCCTCAATGAGTTTGCTTTCTTTTTGACGCAATACTTCCTCAACCTTGTTACGTTTTAATATATCATTTTGCAATCGGGATCGTAAATCATTGATAGCATTGACGACCTGGTCAAGTTCATCTTTTTGGGTAAATACAGTCTGTTTGCGATTCAGTTTCAAAGTTTCATCCAAAGAGTTTGCGTCCAGCCGGCGGGAATAAGCAGCCATGGAGATCAGGTGACGGGTGATAATGAACCGGATAATCAATAGAATGACAAATGCAGCCAAAAAGGTTTGGATCATGGTGGAAATCAGAATGACATACGCATTCTTCCAAAGACGATGATAGATGCCGCTGAAGCTTGCGTAAATTTCCATCGTTCCAGTTATTTCCTTTTTGCCTGATGGTAGTTTAATGGGTAGAAAAAACACCTGACGCACATCTACCGGAGTATCCGGATTTCCTTCACATACAAGCAGGTTATTGGTTGTATCCTTGATTTTAATATAGGTAATATCATATTGAATTAATGCTTTGAGCTGAATCCGAAGGTATTCCTCATCCATATTATGAACACTGTGGGCCAAAGAGAGTAAGTGGTTGTTTCTTATATTTTTAATACTGTTGTAAATGGCTGCGACGTCCCGCTGATAAATAAAATATAGCTGGACCGACGAAGCAAGCAGAGCAAAAAACAAACTACAAGCCATCACTAATATAAATAGACGGAAAGATAACTTGCTTTTTATCATACTGGGAAAAACACGAATAAACATCATAATGATCTTTATGTGAAGATGTTATATTCATTTTTAAGAATAATTGTAACTATTCTTCGGTATTATCCTGAACTCTATGTCGTTCCTGCAAAGGCATGATTCAATTTATTAAGGGATCGCTAAAAAATAACATCACATAATCTGTTTACAAACGTCCCAAAAACAATGGACATTTTGTAAACAGAATGTGAACTGATTTTTAGCCGACTCTCAGCGCCATCCAGAGAAGGGATAACAAAGGATCTATCAGGTCCGAAAACAATTGATTTTGTTTAACATTGAATAATGCCAGGAACAAACAACCTGGTCTATTTGGTATATAGGAACTCCATAATTGCCTCAATCAGAAGTACGTGCTGCATGAATATCATTATCAAATATTTCTTTTTCAAAGTTAATGCGATGGAAGTTATCATCAAAAATCCATTATTTATTGCCAGATAATGTTTTATCAATGACAAGCAGCTGAAACTTAAGATTTGCTTTTATTATTACAAATTTATAGTGAATAGTCCAAAATATTTTATAAATCGACACCAGACTGATTTGGATTTCCAATAGAATTTACCGGTTTGTCAGGATTAATTAGCCCAAACACCCACTTTGCCAATGGCTGGGAATATCAATGAAGATGGTGGTTCTAATCTGTTTAATTTAACAAATGTGAATGGAATTCTCTTTTTCAGTGCCGTAGATGATGGTGAATATGGTCGCGAATTGTGGATAAATGATAACACGCCGGGAGGAACAGAGACAGCCAAAGATATTTATGAAGGCAAAGGTGATTTGAATCCTGGCTTTTTTATTACGGCAAACGGAGAATTGTTTTTTACTGTCAGTGACAGCGTTGAATTATGGAAAAACGACGGTGCCGAAGAATGAACCGGTCCGATATTACGGTCACATATACCGGATGATACCGATGGAAAACAGACATATCATGTTAAAAACATTTGAAGAAAGCGATTTCAGTTTATTGGCCTCCATGATTCCAGATGCGCGTTTTCTTCTTCAATGGGCGGGGCCGAAATATACTTATCCTTTGGATGTTTTACAATTAAAAGGAGAACTGGCAAATACAGTTGATAAAAAGCCGTCGTCAAAAATCTTCAAGGCAATTCAGTCGGATTCACTGGAGACTGTGGGGCATATCCAATTGAGGGAAATAAATTACGATGCGTTCAATTGTGTAATGAGTCGGGTTTTGATTTTTTCGGATTATAGGGGTAAAGGCTTTGGTAAGGCGATGGTGAGGTTGGCGGTTAAATATGCATTTGAAAACCTGGGTTTAAACGAAGTATTACTGAATGTATATGACTTTAATAAAAAAGCAATTGCCACTTACAGGGATATTGGATTTAACGATTACCAAAAAACAAAAGATGCCTGCAAATTTCAGAATGAAAGCTGGAATTCAATAAGAATGAAACTGAAAAAAGATGTATGGAACCAGGTGGTTACATAATCAAAGAGACCGGTTATATAAAAGTTGAAAATACCATCACCAGGAATAAACCTTATATACTATCTCAAACATTCACCGGATCGGTCAGAATGCCATGAATATAATAACGGTTACCAAAGTCATCCCTATCTCAATGGCTTTAGAAAAAAACAGACTTGATTTTTCAGCAGCATAAAATAGTCCGCACCTATTTTTTAAACAGGCTTTCCTTGATTAAAAACGTGTCTTTTTGCTAAATCCACTGATTGTTTTTTTCTAATCCAAGTACCCGTTTTGTCTGCATAACTACCTGTTTAAAATTTGGCGTATATATTTTTAATATTAAGCATGATCTATATGCCATTCTTCCGATCGCCCGAAGTTCCCGTCCGGATGACAAATGGACATGCTTTTTGGGGGCAATGGTTTCTGCTTAGGGTCGACTCAAAAATAACTTCCCATAATCTGTTTGCAAAAGTCCTAAAAACACTGGACATTTTGCAAACAGAATGTGAATTAATTTTTGAGCCGACCCTTATTTCAACATCTTCCACCTGCTATAGAAGGTGGACTTGCTGAGACCCAACAGTTTGGCAGCTTTCATCCCGTTATTGCCGCTTGAAGACAGGGCTTCCTGAATTATCATTTTTTCAAAGGTGGCCATTATATGTCTATAATCCACATGAGTGGCTGTTCTGATATCATCGAAAAAATTCATGACTTTTTCACCAATTCCCGTTTTTAGCAGGGTGCTGTCAAACATTTTTTGGTTGAGAGCGGATTTGTTTGTAATCGTATCCAGCAGGATCTCCATTTTGTAGGATTTTCCATCAAACCCGAGGACCAGCAGTTTTTTAATAGTGTTTTTCAGCTCTCTGACATTGCCCGGCCAATGGTAGGCTGCCAGTAAATCTACAATCTTCTTATCCAAAGGAGGGAACACTATTTTTGATTTTTGGTTTATCTCAGAAATGAAATAGTCGACCAATATCGGTATATCTTCGGGCCGCTCACGTAACGGGGGAATGTAAATATCGATGGTACTGATGCGATAGAACAGATCTTCCCTGAACAAACCATCGGAAATCCTTTGTTTTAGATTTTGATTGGTGGCGCAAATCAGCTTGAAGTTACAAGGAATGCTTTTTGTCCCACCGACTCTCCGAACCTGTTTTTCCTGTAACACCCTTAATAATTTCACCTGAAAATCCATGGGCATATCCCCGATTTCATCCAGGAAAATGTGCCCGCCTTCAGCCAGTTCGAAGTACCCGTGCTTCAGCTTGTTGGCACCGGTAAACGCTCCTTTCTCATGTCCAAAGAATTCAGCTTCAAAAAGGTTCTCTGGAATGGAGGTGCAATTAACGGCGATAAAAGGAGTTTCCCTGTTTGATTTTTCGGTAGTCATCCTATTGATAAACTTGGCAAACACCTCTTTTCCAGAGCCGGATTCACCCCAAAGCAGAATATTGCTGTCCACACCAAACTCATTCACTTGTTTGAGTTGTGCTTTAATCTTTTTCAGCTGGACTGACTGACTGATGATTGGATATTTTTTTGATTTTTCAGACAATGTCAGGCGTTGCATCAACAAGGTGTTTTCTTTTTCCAGAAGATGGGCTTTTTTCTCGGTACTGCTAAAATCCAGCGCTTTTTCCGTTAACAGGAGAATCTCTTGCGGATTAAACGGTTTGGTTATATAGTAAAACGCTCCTTTTTTGGTGGCTTCGATTACATTTTTGATATTGTTGTGTTTACTAACCATGATAATCTGCGTATTGGCTTTTTTCCGATGAATAGCGCTGATATAGTCTATACCCGACATCACACCGTTGATCTCGATATCCAACAGAACCACATCGATACAATTATTATACAGGATATCATCTGCTTCTTCCGTTTTGCCAGTGGCATATATCTTATGCTCGGTCGAACTGAAAATATTTTCGATATTGAGTCTTGTTTTGGTATTATCTTCAATAATAAGGATATTTCCCATTGTATTGTCCTCTAAGATATCTTTTTTTGCCGAGAAAAAACACGTAAAGCACTAAAGAATGCAATTGCATTTAAAGTGGAATATAAAGTGAGCGGTATTTTATCATTATTGATTATCTGAAATATGACGATGATTTTCCCGGTGTTTAAGGTGAAAAAGGTATTTAATATAAGATAGTTATCAAATACTAAACTGAAAATCAAAGTTTATTTTTCTTTTTTTTACCACCGCGTTCCTTCTGAATGACGTTTTTTTCATATATAATTACCCCTCGTTTCGGACTCCGAAAAACCAGAGTCTAACGGCAGGTTTTTTAAAGCGGGTAATATTGTATCCGATCCTTTTCTGCGGATCAGTAGGAACATTGGCCGACGTCTTGACCAGACTGCCGCTCCGACTTTTCGGAGTTTTACTCCAAAAAGTCGGAGCGGCGTTGCATATTTCCTTACTCTTCAGCTCAGTTAAATTGAATATTCAATAAGCTTGGCTGATTTTATCGGCTACCGGCTCGACTGGATTATCCAATTTCAGTTCATTGCCGTGGGGATAGCACTGTATCTTTTTCAAGGTATCCGGAGCGCCGGAGGGTCTCTTTGGAAACAAGGGGATTCTTCGCTGCGCTTGGAAAATGTTTTCTTAACAGGGGTTGAAGAGAGCGTTTCAGAATGGAATCGATTCCAAATTGATACAAACGGAATCCCGATTTTCAGGAGCTTAATTGCATGTCTCCCTCTCAAGGGCGAAGCTATAGGAGGTGGTTTTTTGAGCCTGGTTTATTTTCACCGATATATGGCCGTTATGCAGGGACATCAGATAGCCGCAGGCGGTATAGTCCAGGTTAAAACAATTGCTTGCGTAGGGAGTGTTGTAAAAAAGGTTATTGATAAAATCCTGGCTGATGGAGTTAATAATAGTATCGCATGTCATGTGTAATATCTGCATTTCCTCATTGACGCTGGTCGAAAAAACGATATCTCCATTATTATTATGGTTGATATACAACCCGAGAATATTTAAGAATACCTTCCAAACAACTTTATGTAAAATCGCTTCATCTCCGATGACTTCGATGTTAGCATCGGTTATTTTGTTTACTATTTCGATGTTGGCTAACTGGTATTTAAAGTCGGTTTGTTGTTTTGAGATAAATTGATCGACAAAATACTTCAGGTTAAAAGGAACGATAAACAGGTATTTTAATTTATCCATTTCGTTGTATTTTGCAATATCCAGAAAACTGCGTAATTTTTCGGATATCTCGGACAGGGTAAATGGAAGATCTCTGACGAATTCCATTGTTTCCTGTTCTCCTTCCAGATCGTTGACAATATCATACCTGATCATGTCCAGTTCTCCCACCACACTATGACCGATAATACTACATGTTTTTTTCAGTATTTCGGGATTGGCCGCTTTGACAAGCCGGGGTAACGAATAGGTTTCCACCACAGAAACAGGTGCTTCCGTACGACATTTTATTATTTCATCGTTGGTATCAATGTTTGCCGTTGTGCATATATGGTTGGACGGGTGTTTTTCTTCGTCCGAATCAAATTCATTATGAAAGATGGTCCCAAGAACTGATAACGGCAGGGGATGTTGATAAAACCGCTTTACCCGGCTTTGACAGACAGTTTTAGCTAATTTTTCAATGCTTGAGTGGGTTAAAATATAAAACTCGATCTTTTGTTTTTTATTTTTGTTCAACTCATACGTCTTCTCGGCTAATAGTAAACCGTCCCTGCTTGTGTCAATGTTTAAGTCACATAGCACATATTTGAGTTCATGGTGATGGTCGTTCAAACGTTCCAGAGCTTGCCGATAGGTATGGGCGGTTAATATATGAACAGGTTTCCCGTTCTTTTTAAATCTTGCTTTCACCGATTCGTAAAGCATATCCAGGATAAATGTTTCATCATCAATGATCAGGATGTTTACCTTGGTTTTATCTTCCACCAAAACCTCATTGTCCGGGTCCGGGGCAGGGGCCGAGGCACCGCTGATAAAACTAACCAGATGATCTATGTTCATCGGTTTGGGAACAAAATACTTTGCTCCCAGATCAAAAGCTTTCTGTTTTTCTTCTTCGGTCACACGGTTGGAATGAACCAGGCAAACCAGGGTGGGATACTTCTCTTTTACAATTGCCAGAAAATCATAACCGTTTGCGGTATCATTCAAATCAATATCCACAATGGCATATTGAATATCAACATTTTCTATCAATGCTAATGCATCATCAACAACTGTCGCATCATATAAAACAATTTTTTCCGATAACCGGGGGGACTCATTGATTATATTTTTTATACCCGCACGATAAAGCACTTCATCTTCCAGTAAGATAATCCGATAAATATCTTTTTGGAGGTTGATATGTTTAATAAACTGATTAGTATTTGAACCGTTTTGTAACGGAATAAAGTTAGTATTAATATGTTTCGGTAGAGAAATTGAAGTTGATATCTCCCGCTTTTTAGAAGACATAATACTTATAATAAATTCAACACCCTTCTCATTCACTCGGTTTCGCGCCGTTATATTCCCTTTGTGAAGATGAATAATCTTTTGAGCAGATGCTAATCCCAATCCTGTGCCTTTCTTTTTTCCATGTGTATAAAATGAATCAAACAATTTATCGATAGTATCACTTTTAAAAGGAGGACCATCGTTTCCGATCGTGATTTCTATCATGTTTTTGTTATCATATATAACATCCTGTGAAGTGATGGTTATTGTTCCTTGTTGGTGTTCGTTATCCATGGTAATAGCTTCAACCGCATTACCAATTATGTTATTGAATACTCGGATAATACGTTCTTCATCGACAAGTGGCATATATTTAGCTGAAAACTTATAGTCAAACAAAATATTGTTTTCAGGGTAATCTTGTAGGGATTGTCTGATTACATAGTCAAAAATGCGATACAATGAATATGGTTCTATGGAAAGCTCCATTTCACGACTATAATCAAGGATGTCATTTATCATGCTGTTAACGTATGCCAAAGCTTTTTCAACTTTATGTTTCGCTGAACATAAATCGATGTATTTGGATTCTTCCAGAGCATTCAGTATTAATCTCAATTGTGAGAACGGTTTACGAACATCATGAGCAAACAGTTGAGCTATTTGGCCAATAACAGCCTGAACTTTCAAATGTTGAATTTCTTGAAATGAGTTAGATAGTTCGACTATTTCCTTTATTTGTATATATCCTTTTATTTTTGGCTCATCATCAACTTTATTGTATTTCAATATTTTATTAAGAGGACTTAATACTAATACTTTGATACTTTTAAAAATTATAAACATTACAATTCCAAATAGTAAAATAATCAAAACAGCTATTGATAATGTATTCTTAACATATGGCTTTATTGCATTATTTAATATATTGTTTCTGTAGCTTATTAATAAACGAAAATTCTGATCAACAAAGTTTTCACCAAACTTGATGGAACTGCTAGTGTTTATATTCAGTTTTTTACAAATATATATAAGTTTGTTATTTATTTTTAGGTTGCCGTCCCTTGATAATACATCCAATCCTTTATCACTAGATAGCCTTATTGAGTCTAATTGGAAATCATTTCTTATCAGACTTAAATGTTGAATGATAGAATCCTTATCATCAAGAGCAATTTCATTGAGAAGCTCATTTGAATGAAGCTTTATAACCGATTTTAGTTTTTTTACAAAAAGGTTTTCATATTCAGAAACTTGATTTTGTAAAGAAAAATAAATATAGATTGAAATCAATATAAGAAGAAATATGGAAGATAAAATATAATATAGTGTCATTAAGATACTAAAAGTTATTTCATTTTCTTGTATTTTTATATTCATAAATCTTTATATCCCTTTTTAAATTTAAAATTTCTACATCTTTAATTAAACCTGTTGTACTATTAAGAGGGAGCGATTTTTTTAAGCAAAGTTCAATGTTTTCGTTTACTATGTTTGGACATGTTTCTATTAATTTATTTAGTAATAATACAGAATCAAAGCTAAATGCACTTAAATGTGATGGTAAAACTGATTGTTTATCTTTTACATAGTGTATGAAATAATCATTTTCTCGATTTCGAAGCCTATAGGTATAAACAAGGGGAAGTATCGCATTAAATTCTTTATCTTTTAAATACATGTTCATAACTTCATAGTAATTCCCCCAACCGTTTGTACCTATGAAACTTGAGGTCAATTTGTTTTGGATGAAGAAATTCACGGCTTTGGTAGCTTCCAATTCAAGCAAGGGTAAAAAGACATGCGAAAACTCAAGTTTTTTCATCTTATTTAGATATTGTGATAGGTTTACAGTGTTTCTACGTACTGCGAATTCTCCCACCACTTTCCCTCCAAGTTTAGAAAAATGCTTTCTAAATCCATTTTTGCTGTTTATACTTGTTTTTGAGTTCTCGGCATAAACAGTTATCACATTTTTTATGCCTTTAGAAAAAGCATATTGGGTCAGTTCTTTAGAAATCATTGAGTTTCTGGGAAACATCATGATAGACCGGGAACCGCTATAGTTTAGTTCATCATTTGCTGCTGTCGGTGTTATAAGAAGGCCTTTAGTTTGGTTTAAAGCATTTAAGGCGACGCTAACATAATGAGACAGCCCCAATCCAATATAATATTTAATCCTTTTTTCTTTTAATATTATTTCAGGAATATTGGATATCGTACCTCCGATATCCAAATCAATCTGATTAAAACATCTTCCGTTATTTTTCTGTTTTAGATATTCAATACCTGCTTTTACACCATTGGTAATCTCAAGGCCAAATCTATGAGGTGTATCAGAATACGTTTTTTTTAATTCTGCCAACACCCCTAAATTAATACAGTCCGTATTCGTTCCAGCTTTAATTTGTTGAGTCTCCATGGAGATCAATAAGCATATCAATAAACAATAAGTTAACAATTTCACCATAATATTTTTCCATCATTTATTAATTTACAAATTTCTAAAAACAAATTGAGCACAACTTCCGTGGAAAAAGACATATTATGCCTGAATTCATTTAAAATTTCCTCACTCTTATTATCAATCCCATCGGACACAACCTTTATCACATTGCCATTAATATTGAAAAACTCTGATACTGAAGCAATACCTGACGATTCCATATCAACAGCCAGTGCATCGTGATATTTTGACTTGAGTTCCTTCTTTCGTTGATTTGAACAAATAAATTCAGATCCTGATAACATGGTGCCCACTTTTGCATCAAATGAGTTGTTATCCTTTAAGAGTGAGAAAATGGACGGGTTATCAAAGGTGAAATAAGGTTTTTTATGAATATCTGTCATAAAACTGGGTATACCCGGTTTGAGTTGGATGCTTTCACCTTCAAGTGATTGAAAACTATCATATTGTATAATTCGATCCGCCAATACGATATCGCCGATTCTCAAATTCCTGTCCAATGCGCCACACAAACCTATAAAAAAGAACTTCTTAATTGAGAAATTTGTAAACACCAGCGTTGAAGCAATAACTGCATTTGCTTGTCCGACTCCTGTTTGAAGCAACAAAAATGAGCTCCGGTTCAAAAAGCACCTGTATAAGATCATGGATTTTTTGTTTTTCAGGATCTCATATTTGGTTTTACTTAAAATTTTTTCTATTTCAGGTTTAATGGCAACAATAAAAAGGATTTCGTCCAAAATAGGTATCTCCATTTTTTTTAAGTCCTACCGTTAAATCAGACTTTTGTAATGCTCTCTTAAATATGCTTTAACGATACAGACTCATGAGGCAGTCTGCATTGTTTGTAAACTTTCACCAAATTTAATAAATTATCGATTGTTACCAATGATATACTTTTGTAAATTCAAAGAATTCAACTGTTAAAAGAGATTCTGTCGATATGGTTTATAAATAAATCCGAGGTTTATGTCACTAGATTAAGCTTTGCCACCTGTCACCCTGAGGAGGTACGACAAAGGATCTTTCAGAATCAAGAGTGAATGACGCCGTTTAAGCTTATCTTGATTTTTCTGCAAACAACCTGATATAGAAGGACTTTCATGCAGTCAAGCTGTTGTTGAATATCGATCAGTCCTCAGAATGATAATAAGTGAACAATAATCTTTAACGTAAAGATATAGAATCTGAAGTATTAATTAAATCAAACAGTTGAGTTAAAAAATCTGTTTGACTATTTTGCAGATTATATACCAAAAAGAAGATCGGTTTTCATTTAAAAATAATTCTTTGCCAAATATCTGTTACCTGTTTCTCCTTTATATTTTTCCAACATCTTCAACCTGTCATGGAAGGTTGATTTACAGAAGCTCAACAGTTTGTGACTTTCTCTGATTGTTTTATATAAAGTTATTTAAAATAAGATAGTTATCAAAACTCCGACAGAAAATCAAAGTTTATTTCTCTTTGTTCAGCACGATTGTTTGAAAATGTTCCACTGTCATCCTGGCAGCAAAGGATCTCTCAAAACCAAAGGTGACAAACATTATCTGTTTTCCATTATTCGTCAGATGCAATTTTCTAAAAATCAATGGCAAACGATCTATGGAAAATCACAGGGACTCTTTGTTTTGCTACCATTCCTCTGAATGACGTTTTTCAATTATATAATATTAATTGTGTAATTGCCCCGTCGTTTCGGACTCCGAAAAACCGGAGTCTAACAGCAGATTTTTTTAAGGCAGGCAATATTGTCCCCGACTCTTTTCTGCGGATCAGTAGGAACATTGGCCGACGTCTTGACCAGACTGCCGCTCCG
>JBFFHJ010000085.1:0-32078 GCA_041556995.1 bacterium
GAGCGTGTGTTCGAATGTTCCTTCAATAATTTGTTGATTGAAGTCCACCGGAATCATGGTGATTTGATTGAAATCGACAGGCTTATATTTTGGTATGATGTTCCTTTACAGTATAACCGGTTATTTAAATTATAAAACCATATTACCTAATAATATCAACACTGTAAAGGCTTTTCTACAGGCTCAACGCCTGCATCAGTTGGTGCTGTGCCGATGTTGAATCAATGATGAATTTGCCATGATTTCCTTACTTGCATCCACCAAGGGCGAGTGCGCTCAACTGGATGCTGTTGTTGGAAATCTATATTCTTCCCATTCGTTTTAACTCCTCAATCTCTTCCATTGAACATGGTCTGTCAATAGATGCGTTTTTCTCTGGGGGGATTCCTTGTTCCAGTTGTTCAATTAAACCTTTTTCATCGATGACCATTGTAGTGTAGAATTTACGATAGTTTTCTTTGGCTTTCGAGGAAGGATTTATATATGAATCATTATCCGGAGGGATTAATCCACATGCGCAGTTGTCTTCAATAGCAGATGGATCTTTATTATTTTTCCAATACGCGTAACTCCCATCCAGTTGGTAGTTCCAGTGACAGCCCATATGACCTGACACACCCTGACATTCGCCATACATAATGCTTTCACAGGAACATTGCTTGCCACCTATGACCTTGGTCCAAGATCCATTTCCATCTGTAAAATAGCTGATAGAAACTTCGTATTTTTCAGATTTCATGATTATATTTACCTTTCCAATGCATACATAACCGGCGCGCGGTTAGCGTCCGGTTAATGTGAATGTTCGGTTTTATTACATTTTAAGTAATTTGGTATTATTTTAAAAATATTCGTTCAATGTCTGTTTTTATTTCATATAAAGCTTTTTGGATATGATTGTAAACTTTATCATGACTTTGAGCTTTAAAAAATCTTTCCATTTCTTGGTAAACTTTTTTCTTACCTTCACCTTGAGGTTCTCTATGTGCAATAATATTTCTAAAAAATAGATGAAATATTTTTACCTTCCGAATATTCTCCTCTATGGTTTCCTGGCTTACATCACTAAGTTTCCTCAAAGCATTGTATGTTTTATTTCTCTCTGAGTCCTTTCCGCATTTTTTAAACAACTCTTCAATAGTGGATAATCTAATAGCACAAGAACCCAAATGTGCTGAAAATATATTTTCCTTGGTAGATTTTGTGTCGATATCAGTATCTATTTGATCTTCAGCTAACGCACCTAATTTTTGATGTAAAAATTCATGTGTCAGATCTTTCATTATGCTTTTTGCCTCACAAAAATAATAATTTGCAATACGCCAGAGCTGAATTGCTTCTCTACTAATGTCTTTATTATTACTCATTTTTATGGAACCGGACATATAGGATTATATGGAGTGACCGATAAAATGGCGGACTTATTCCAATAGAAAATCCGGGTAGTTGCACAATCCTGGAATTGTACCGGAATCGGTCATTCCATATAATCCCTGTTGAACGGGACTAGATCGATTGCTTGTTTGTTATGGAAATAGTAAGGCTTTTTTTTTGATGTTAGTATGCTCTAAAGCACCATGCATTGAAAATTTCATGCGATTGCCCTGTCCCCAATGACAGTCAACATGGACAAAGCGGTTAAATTCGATTATTTTGCATATAGAAACTGGAATCATGTACTATATTTGGCACACCACTTTTTCATAATCATCTTTATTACGGCAGTTAGATGTATCTGAACCTAATCAATCAGATTTGCAGATTACTTAACTCTGACGGTGATCTGATGCGAAATATGAATATGGTTCTGATCATACTACAGGAGTATTTGCCAATTCGAAATCCATGTCTGCTCATTCGGGATAACGTTATCAACAAATATTTTATTGATTTGGCACCTGAAATCTCAGAAGACGAAAAGAATCGTTGGAATGTAAAAACCGCAAATCTTCCCAGTCTTCCTGCTCTGAAGCTTCAACATGAAATGATACTGTACCCGGATGATCCGAACCATTTAAACCTCCCCTGTCCCAATTTGAAAGGAGATGAGCACACTGCCACTATCATTCAACCGGTGACTTATCAACAGCAACATCTTCCGCTCTGTATATTGAGCATCATGATAACCAAAGCGGAAGGATTAAATGATATTGAACGGATTGTAAAATTCATCTCCGACATGTTAGCTGTTAGTATGATTGCCAGGGGGTTTCCGGTCATTGAAATTCATGACTCATATCATAAAGATCGGGACATACCACGAATCATCGATAATATTGTCGGGCAAAGTGAAAAACTGATGCAGGTGTCCAAAATTATAAAGCGGATCTCGGGCAGTAAAACAAATGTTCTGATTTACGGTGAAAGTGGAACCGGTAAGGAGTTAATTGCCAAAGCTATTCATAACAACAGCCTTCATCGCAAAGCACCTTTTATTGGAGTAAACTGTGCCGCTCTGTCGGAAAATCTGTTGGAAAGCGAATTGTTCGGACACGAAAAAGGGGCTTATACCGGTGCTACCAGTACCAGAAAGGGACGATTTGAGTTGGCAGATGGAGGAACTTTGTTCCTGGATGAAATCGGGGACACATCGTTGGGATTTCAGGCTAAAATTCTTCGGGTCATACAAGAGGGACAATTTGAAAGATTGGGTGGATCAAAAACCATTCATGTGGATGTCCGTATTGTGTGTGCCACCAATGTGAATCTTGAAGATGCCGTACACAACGGAACCTTTCGAGAAGATTTGTATTATCGTTTAAACGTCATCAAGCTGGATATCCCGCCTTTGAGGGAGAGAAGAGAGGACATCCCGTTATTGATCAGCTATTTTTTGGATCAACTGAATCAGCAGGCCAATAAACATGTTAACATTCGCCCCAGGGATGTGGAACGTCTGATGAACCTTAATTGGCCGGGCAATGTAAGAGAATTGGAAAATATGGTCCATTCCGCATTCTTAATGGAACAAAACAACTACCTGAGTTTTTCGGATAAACTGAAATCCATTAACAGAATTAAAACCAAACCTGTTATAAACAGAACTAAGGTTGTGCCATCGATCCCCAGGGCAAAAAACAACTTGGAAGCAGAAGAGATTGAAGCTATTGAAAAAGCGTTACAGGAAGCCAGGGGTATTCAGATCAAAGCCGCTGAAATTTTGGGTATCAGTCTCAGACAATTGCGTTATAGGATAAAAAAATATCGAATTACTGTTCGAAAAATAACACTATTTAGTAGTTAGAATTTACTTTTGCCCCATCATTTAAACATATTGAATTTTGAAGCTTGATTAATTTGTCTTTTGCTTATCAACCAATAACACTACCGCAGAAAAGGATTTATCTAAATGCTGACACGGCTGTTTATTGAAAATCTGGCTACGGTTGAAAAACAGATTCTGGAATTTGGTCATGGTTTCACCGTATTAACGGGAGAAACCGGTGCCGGTAAATCAGTCATCATTAAAGCCATCAACTTGGTTTTAGGCGAAAAATGTCCCAAGGACTTAATTCGTGCCGAAAAAAAATACCTATCGGTGGAAGCTGTTTTTAGTATTAACGATAATCCGCCTGTTCTGGAACTTTTAAACGAACTGGATATCGAACATGAAGGCGAGCTGACTATTCGACGCAAAGTTCACTTGGCTGGAAAAAATTCCATTTATATCAATGACTATACTTTCAATCTATCCAAATTATCGCTGTTAGGCGAACATCTGTTGGATTTACATGGACAACATTCGCAACAATTTCTTTTAAAGCCGGCCACACACATTGATTATCTGGATGAATTCTCCGGCTTAAAAGAAGCTCTGATCGATTACAAATCCATTTATCTGACGTTAAACCAAAAGATAAAAACAAAGAAGGAATTGGAGCAAAGTGCAGTTGACCGGAACAGAGAAATTGATTTTATTCGGTTTCAGATCAAAGAAATCGATAACGCTGGTTTCTCCGAAGAGGAGGAGTTGCAACTGGTTAACGAAGTTAAATTACTGACTCATGGTGAAAAATTAATCAGCATGCTCTCCCCAATTACCGGTTGGAATTCCGAAGAACATTCACCATTGGCAAGTATATCTTCTGCTTTGTATCAGTTGAATGAAGCTGTAAAAATCGATCCAAAGCTTCAAACTTCAGTGGATGAAATTCAGTCGGGACTTATTTCCATTGAGGAAGCTACATCCGAAATCAACCAGTATATCAACCGGATCGAATTAAACCCGCAACGATTAGAAGAGATCAACAACCGGTTAGCTGAACTGGATAAACTAAAACGTAAGTACGGTTCATCCATTACAGAAATAACCGAATACCGAGAAACCCAGGCAGGTAAATTAAGACAACTGGAAAACCTGGAAATCAGTTTCGGTGAATTGGAAGAGGAGATAACGTCTCTTTCAGAAAATGTGCAGCAAAAAGCTGAGGAAATATCCGATATACGAAAAGGGAAAATAGACGAATTTGAAAAACTGATTCTATCCAATCTTCACCAATTAGGGCTGGAACGAAGCAGATTTAAAATCCAGTTGTCACCTTTAACCGACGAAAAAAATACAGATAAAAGCTATGCTGTTAAAGGTAAAGACCATGTGGAATTTCTGATTGCCACCAATCCCGGCAACCCACTAAAACCATTGGCAAAAATAGCTTCTGGCGGCGAACTATCACGAATCATGCTGGCCATCAAAACAAGCTTAAACCAAGATATTTCCATGGGTACCATGATCTTTGATGAAATCGACTCGGGAATCAGCGGTAGAGTTGCTGAAACTGTCGGAATCAAACTATTGGAACTTGGACGATCCCGCCAGATTATCTGCATCACTCATTCACCTCAAATTGCGGCTAAGGCCGGAGATCACTTGCGAGTAGAAAAAGTCTTTCAAAACAAAACCAGTAAAACATTCATCAATCGACTGCAAAACGAAGAACGAATTGAAGAAATTGCTCGGTTTCTGGGAGGAAATGAAATATCAAAAAAAACCCTGTCTGTTGCCAGGGATATGTTGACAGGAAAAAACTGATGGAACTATTTTCTTTTAAATTTCTGGCCATCTTGTTTCTGGCAACTGCTTTTATCACCATCAGAGCCAGGAGCAAGCGAAAAGGTCCTGCCATTATTCGCGGTAAACAGATCTCAATAGTAGGACAAACATTGACCGCTGTTATTTCGAACACCGCTGCTTTGGCCTGTTTATTAGATGACGGTAAAAGCTTTGGTGAGGATTATAAAGAAAAGGAGCCTCCCAAACTTCCCCATTCCGACGATTGTCAATGTGAACTGGTCAATGTCAATTACCGTAGCGAAGACTGGTTTAATGTAAAATCCAAAGACACTACTTTTCGACAAACAGATTTGGGTGAATTGGAGAAAAAGGATTTTCGTTTTTATAAATACATGCTAATTGCCAATCATAAAGATGCAGATGAACATATCAAAAACGAATACTTGGAATTGGCAGAATTTATTTCAGTCAGTGAGGATTTTAAGTCTCAGGTTCTTCAACAAATTCAAAAACAAAGAAGCCGGGAGTAGGTGCTATATCACTGAATTAAGGTTTGTCACCTGTCATCCTGAGGAAGCACGAAGAAAGATCTCTCAAGGTCAAAAGCAAATAACATTGTTTAACATTGTCTTGAATTTTATACAAACAACCTGACATAGAAGAACCTTCATGCAATCAAATTTCTGCTGAATGTCGCTTGGGCTCCATTCAGTAGAGAATATGCACACGATTTTCCTCCTTAACTTAAAGACATAGGAAATAGGTTGGAATTAATTATCATTGTATTTGACAGGATTCTGGGGAATGCCGTTTAAAATCACTTCATAATATAATCCTGGACCAGTGGCTCGACCGGTATTTCCAACTTGAGCAATAATTTTTCCTTTTTTGACCAGTTCGCCTTCTTCCACTTCAAAACGGGAAATGTGTCCATATCGCGTCATAAAACCGTTTCCGTGATCGATGACCAAAACATTCCCATACTCTTCCTCATCTTTACGTTCAATGACGATACCGTCTGCAGGAGCATATATCAAGAAATCCAGGCGCGAAGCAATGTGAATACCGTTTTGAGGTCTCATTTCACCGGTAAAAGGATCTGTGTTAGTACCAAATTCATCGATCAAAAAGCCATTGACCGGCCATCCATGGGGAATCCTTGAGAAAGGATTTTGGCGCTCTTTATAAAATTTCACTAGATTATTAAACTTCATCCCTCTTTCATGCTTAAGATCCGAGTCTACTTCCGAGGAATCAGAGGCAATCACTTCCAGAATCCCCTTTTTCTCAGCAGTATCCAGTTTTTCGGCCAGATTCTCCTGATCTTCAATCGTTAATTTGGATTTTTTATCGGCATGCATACTGGTCATAACCATGGATTTCAGCTTATAATTCAGTGCCTCCAAATGGTTATAGTGAACCTGAACATCCTGATATTGTTCTGAGAACTTTTTGATCTGCTTTTCGCTTATATCATACTTTGCTTTGCTTTCATCCATACTGGCCAGGTTCGACCTCAAATTATAATAGTCAAAAACAATGTACGCCAATCCGTATAATATGCCGATTGATACTACGACTCCCAAACCAAACAGAAATATTGGCACCTTTATTTCCCGCATCTTAGAAGTTTTGCGGGGAATAACCACAATAGTAAAATACTTATCAAACAAAATGACACCTTTAAAAAATGTAAATAATTCAGTTTTTAGCGCTGTTATCCATCGTAACTCCGTCTTTAATCAGGAAATGGTCCCGGTACTGATTTTTAGCAATAATATCAATACTCCGACGGCACCTTCCACCAAAGCCAAAATTTTAACATTCATATTAGGAAATCGACTGGTCAGCAACGATTCAACTTTGGAAAGGTTCAGCAAGGTAAAGGCTGCATCTGATATCATTAAAACAGCAACAACGGTTAAAAAAAAATTCATTTTCCTCTAAAGCTGAGACAACTGTGTTCCAGATTTTGTCAGACTAACACCTTAAACCCGACTTGGCGAGTCCTGGATGAATCATCAGTTGATAATTAACAATTTCAGATTTTTGAAGATAATACTTTCAATTCTCCATTGCGCCCAATATTGTTCCCAGATACGATTTCAAATTGTCTTTGTTAAAGCATAGTTCAATACCAGGACACAGATTTCAGTAGTATTTTCCATCAACTTTGTTTAGTCGTTCAATGCGTCATCTACTCCAGCAACCACTTAAATATTTCCAATAAAACGTAAATATGCTCTAATCCGAAGATATCATTTGGGATATACATCAGTTGATCAGTCATATTATCGAGACTGGCGAACGGTTCCACCAGCCGAATAATATCATTGTGTTGCAGCGCTTTGATATTAGGCAATCCAGTAGCATGGCACCGACTTATTCAGATAACAATCTATTTTTAAAAAAAAGTTTTGTCAAACTACAGGACATGGTTGCACATTCCAGATGTCATTGGAATATTCTCGGATAGTTCTATCGGTAGAGAATTTCCCCATACGAGCTACATTTAATATGGCCATTTTCTGCCATCTGTTTTGATCCTTGTAAGTTTCGGAGACTTGGGATTGGCAATCCAGGTAGGATCGATAGTCAGCCAACACAAAGTAGGGGGCGCATTCAGCCATTAGACATTCAAAAATGGGAACAAATAATGAAGGATCATTGGGAGAGAAAAAGCCCTTGCGTATCTGGTCTAATGCAAAATTAAGCTCCTGATCTTTTTCATAAAATACAGATGGATGGTAACCGGTATTCCTCAATTCAGTTATTTCTTCGGCCGTATTTCCAAAAATAAAAATATTGTCTTTTCCAACCTCGTCCAAAATTTCTATATTGGCCCCGTCAAGCGTACCAATCGTGAGTGCTCCATTTAAGGCAAACTTCATATTACCAGTACCGGAAGCTTCCATACCGGCAGTAGAAATCTGCTCAGACAAATCCGATCCCGGTATAATTTTTTCAGCCAGTGATACTCCATAGTTCGGAATAAACACAACTTTCAGCATATCACCGATGGAACGATCTCGATTGACTAAATTGGCCACAGCATTTATCAAATGAATAATATTTTTTGCCATCTGATACCCCGGTGCCGCCTTTCCACCAAAAATTACCGTTCTAGGCACCATCCCTTCTGTTTTTTTAGCTTTAATTCGATTATATAAAGTGATGACGTGAAGAATATTTAATAATTGCCGTTTATACTCGTGAATACGTTTCACTTGAACATCAAAAAGCGATTCGGGATTTACATCAACATGGCATTTCCGGCGGATAATATCGGCCAGTGCCTTTTTATTGTTTGCTTTGACCTGACTCCAATTTTTGATAAAATCTTCATCGTCGATATACGTTTCCAACTTTTTCAGCTCATACAAATCCTTCATCCAAGCTTGTCCTATCTTACTGCTGATTAAATCCGACAACCCCGGATTGGCTTTTCTAATCCACCGGCGTGGTGTTACTCCGTTTGTTTTGTTATTGAATTTTTCTGGAAACATCACATAAAAATCTCTGAAGATTCCTTGCTGAAGAAGTTTGGAATGCAATTCCGCCACTCCATTCACAGAAAATGATCCTACAATGGCCAGATGTGCCATTCTGATATTTTTAGTATTTCCCTCTCCGATAATTGACATCCGTTTTCGACGATCAAAATCACCCGGAAAAATGGCCGCCACAAGATCAAGAAACCGCTGATTGATTTCGAATATAATCTGCATGTGACGGGGAAGGATTTTTTCAACCATGGAAACCGGCCACGTTTCCAAGGCTTCAGGTAAAACAGTATGGTTGGTATAGGCAAAAGTCCGGGTAGTGATATCCCAAGCATCGTCCCAGGTAAAATCGAATTCATCCAACAAGATTCTCATCAATTCAGGAATGGCGATGGACGGATGAGTATCGTTTAATTGAATGACTGCTTTTTGGGGTAGCTCTTTTGCTGAATTTCCGCATTTAACCAACCGAAACAGAATATCCTGCAATGAGGCAGATACCATGAAGTACTGCTGTTTTAACCTGAGTTCTTTTCCCTCGTAATTGTTATCGTTGGGATACAGTACTTTAGATATACTTTCCGATTGACTTTTATTTAGCACAGCACCGATATAATCCCCAGCGTTAAACGTTTGCAGATTAAACTCCCTTGTGGAGGATGCCGCCCATAATTTTAGCGTGTTGACAGTATTGGATTTAAAACCGGGAATGGGGAAATCATAAGCTACAGCAATGACGGTTTCCGTATCAACCCATTCGCAATGCTGATAACCATTTCGATCCATATAGTTATTGATACGCCCCATAAAATGTACCTTATAATGATGTGTCGTTCTTTGTATTTCCCATGGATTGCCATATCGCAACCAATTATCGGGATATTCCTGTTGCTGAAGTTTTTCTATCTTCTGCTTGAACATACCATACTCATATCGCATACCATAACCATAAGCCGGCAACTCCAAAGTGGCCATTGAGTCCAGAAAACAAGCGGCCAATCTTCCAAGTCCTCCATTTCCCAATCCGGCATCCCATTCGATTTCTGCCAGATCTTCCATTGAAAGCCCCAATTTTTCCATGGAAGATCTTATAATTTCCTCCAAATCGAGATTGATAACGGCATTTCCTAGTGTGCGACCCATTAAAAACTCCAGTGACAGATAGTAGATCCGTTTTGGATTTTTTTGGTAATAAGTCTGCTGGGTTTTCAACCATTTTGAAATAAGCTCGTCTCTCACAGCAAATGCCAATGCTCGAAATTTATCCAGATCACTGGAATGCCCCATATCCTGGGCAATGGACAATGCCATGCGTTGCTCAAAAGATTTTTTAAACCAATCAATTTTATCTGGATGGTTGCCACAGTTTGGGTTAGTATAATCGTTCATGTCAGTTGTATTGTATATGGTCATATGGTCCGGTTGAAAAACGCTTAGACTCGGCATCACTGTTGTCATCTAACATATTTTATTGAAAGGTTATGATTACCTGGTCGATGACAATGATGGATTTTTTTAACATCTATTAGCAATATGTTTCCAGTATCAAAGCTTGGATGTAAATATTATATAGATAAGACGTTTTCTTAATTACTGCTTGTTATGAAACTATTTTAAATCGCTTTATTCAAAATAAACAAGCTATTATAGTCATTTATATTTTTTATTCCAGGCAAGATCGGCCTATCGCTAACAAATACTATTGTCATTAAATGACAATGAGTTACAATTTGTAATATTAGAGGAATCTTATTAATGTAAAATTTTTTAAAGTCAATAAAAACGGCTAGTTAAAAATATGTATAAACTGTATTGCATTGACTTATGGTTTAAAGGGCGGGGCAAGGTTTGACCTTCCAAATGTCATTTGCATATTGACTAATAACGCGATCCGAGGAGAACTTTCCCATACGGGCGACATTTAAAATTGCCATCTCATGCCATTTTTCCTGTTTTCGATACATATCCGCCGCTTTATCCTGGCAGTCAACATACGATCTAAAATCTGCCATGTGGAAATAGTGATCACCGGCTTCCACCAGAGCATGAAATATGCCTTTAAACATATCAGGATCTGCCGATGAGAAAAAACCGTCACGAATCTGGTTCATTACCCTGCAAAGTTCTTGATCTTCTGAGTAATATTCGTATGGACTATATCCCGAATCCCTTAACTTGAGAAGCTCCGCTTCGGTATGACCAAAAATAAATATATTATCTTTGCCTACCTCTTCCATGATCTCAATATTCGCTCCATCCAGTGTACCGATGGTCAACGCGCCGTTCAATGCAAATTTCATATTCCCCGTACCTGACGCCTCCATTCCTGCCGTAGATATTTGCTCGGATAAATCTGATCCTGGAAATATTTTTTCGGCCAATGAAACACTGTAATTAGGTAAAAATACAACCTTTAATAAACCATCAGTTTTTTTATCTCTATTAATCTGCTTGGCCACCAGGTTGATTAAATGAATAATCTCTTTTGCACGCTTGTATCCAGGTGCCGCTTTGCCACTAAAAATGACAGTTCGTGAAACCGGTTTTTTAAGTTTTCCGGATTTAATTCGATTGTATTGATTTATAACAAATAAAATGTTCAATAATTGACGTTTATATTCATGGATTCTTTTTACCTGAACATCAAATATCGAGTAAGGATCAATATCGACTTGACACAATTTTTTAATAATCCCTGCCAGCAGTTTTTTATTTTCAAGTTTAACCGCCTGCCATTCGGCAATAAAATCTTTGTCTTCGATAAACTGTTCCAAGCCCCGCAATTGATTCAAATCCTTAATCCAACCATTTCCGATTTTATGGCTAATCAGGTTCGACAATCCCGGATTTGCTTTTCTTAGCCATCGTCGTGGTGTAATACCGTTAGTTTTATTGTTAAACTTTTTGGGGTCCAGTTCATAAAAATCTTTAAAAATCCCGTTTTTCAGCAATTTTGAATGTAACTCAGCTACTCCGTTGACCGAAAAGCTACCGATAATAGCCAAATATGGCATGCGGATATACTTGATATCTCCTTCTTCAATAATTGACATTCTTTTTCTACGATCCAGTTCACCGGGAAATACAATATTTATTTCATCCAAAAACCGTTGATTGATTTCGTATATGATCTCCAGATGCCGTGGCAGCACTTTTTGGACTAAAGGAACCGGCCATTTTTCCAAGGCTTCGGGCAAAACCGTGTGATTAGTGTAAGCAAATGTTTTTGTTGTTATTTCCCAGGCTTTTTCCCAGGAGAAATCATGAAAATCGATCAGAATCCTCATTAATTCTGGAATAGCAATAGAAGGATGGGTGTCGTTCAATTGAATAACCACTTTATCCGGCAAATCACTGATATCATCGCCGCATTTTTTTAGCCTGACCAGGATATTCTGTATCGAGGCTGATACCATCAGATACTGCTGTTTAAGACGTAGCTCCTTCCCCTGGAAACTGGCATCGTTTGGATAAAGTACCTTGGATAGAATCTCGGATTGGTGCTTATCAACAATGGCTCCCACGTAATCCCCCACATTAAAACTGGCCAGATTGAACTCACGCGATGACACCGCTGCCCACAATTTCAAAGAATTGACAGTATTAGTTTCGAACCCGGGAATAGGAACATCGTAAGCCAATGCCACTACATTATCGGTATCAATCCAACGAGTACGTAATCGACCATTTTGATCTTTATAGCTGTTTGTCCGACCATAAAACTGAACCATCTGAATATCTTCCGCCCTGGTAAACTCCCATGGATTACCATAACGCAACCAGTTGTCGGGGTTTTCTTTCTGCTGAAACTGCACAATTGATTGTCTGAACATACCATATTCATATCGAATACCAAAACCATAAGCTGGAAGCTCCAGTGTTGCCATGGAATCCAGAAAACAGGCTGCCAATCTTCCTAAACCACCATTCCCCAGACCAGCATCCCATTCAATTTCCATCAATTCCTCCTGACAATACCCTAGTTCAGCTATGGACATGACCACAATTTCTTCCAACTCCATATTAAGAATAGCGTTGCCCAAGGTTCGTCCCATCAAAAACTCTAGCGAGAAATAATACACTCTCTTTGGATTTTTTGCATAATACGTATCCTGGGTTTTTATCCACTTGGAAATAATCTTGTCTCGGACCGAATAGGCCAGAGCATTATACTTATCCAATTTAGTGGAATTATCCAGATCATGTGCGATTGTCAGTTCCATATGCCGCTTGAAGTTATCCTTAAACTCGTTTACCTGTTTGGAGATGGATGCTTTTTTTTTCTGAAGCTTCTTGCTCATGGGGCCCCTGTATTGGATTTAATGGAACAAAACCGTTTTTACCTGGTTGATATGGAAAGGTATCCGTAGAAGTATTAAAAAGGTCTCAAATCCTCCGGGTCCTTAACGAAATGCTAAGGTTTATCCTTTAATTTTATTTTACCATTGTATTATTTGCAAGTTATTATCATTTCTGTAGAAATTATAATTTTGATTACTGATTGGATATGCAAAACAAAAGTCTTGACGTTTTACACAAGAATTTATGCTTTCTTCCTCAAACCCATTTATTTCAAGTTTTAAAAACTGATAAAACCTTCACCAGGTCATGGTCAATTATCTATCTGTTGTATATTAGGAAATGCATTATTCTACCATATAAAACTTCTGCATTTTATTGATCACCTATGATTCGAAAATATTAAGATACTCCTGAAAAAAATCCAAAACGAATGTCTGATAGAAGCCTTTAAGTTTAACAGATAATCGAGATGGTAATAAAGGTGAAAATGATGGAAAAATAAACTTAATCAGCCTACAATATGTACTATTATGTTCTAGATATTATTAAAAAAGTGTGTTACCCTTTATCAGATAAAAACAAAATCCATATGTCGTTGTTATTTATGTCAAATCCAAACCTAACATTTTAATTCGATATAACATGCGTTCAGATTATAAAATTCTGATTGTTGATGACGATCCAATGAACATTGATATTTTGATGGATGATCTGGAAAATCTTTACACGCTTCGTTCTGCAGAATCCGGTGAAGAAGCCTTAAGAATTCTGCCAGAATTCCATCCTGACTTAATTTTGCTTGATATTATGATGTCTGGGATAGACGGATATGAAGTCTGCCGTAGAATCCGGACAGACAGGAGATATAATTCCATAAAAATAATTCTGATTTCTGGAAGAGCCATGGAAAACGAAAGACAAAAGGGATATGCGGTTGGGGCCGATGATTATGTCACGAAACCATTTGAAGTGGAAGAATTGGTTGAAAAAATACGCATTTTGGATGATCTAAAAACCAAGACCTGAATTTCTATTAAGAGAATGTTATCTTAAAATAAAACGATATCTCCCTTGACAAACGCCGACGTTCGAACAACAATCACACCAAAAAAAAACATCCATCAAAAAAAATTCCAGGTTGAACTATAGTTTCATCAGCCATTTTTTCAAAACAGTAATAGTCAATGACATTCAAAGCTTAGGGGAAAAAGGATTCACCGTAATATCGATTAGGCAGTTATTTGCTTTTGGGATGTTTACAAGGATTAAACTTTTGGAAAAAAGATCATTCGTTTGATTAAATAGTCAAATAAATCAAATAAAAACATGGCACCAGTTATTTGGTTTATCAAAATTTTCAGCAGTTGATTTATGATTGAAACACCAACCCATTATCTCTTCAAGAACAATCAGGAATTAATCGCATATCTAAAAGAAAGTCGAATTTTAGGTCATCTTCCGGAAGAGTTGCTCATGCAGCTTCTTCCCCTTTCAGATTTTGTTTATTATCCGGCAAACACGACCATCATTGAGGAAGGACAGAAAAATGAAAAGGTGTATTTTTTAATTCGCGGGACAGTCGGTATTTATGCCAATCATGACCTTATCTTAACCCTTCAGCGAAATGGCGATATATTTGGGGAAATGGAAGTCATAGGCAATAAACCGCATTTAAAATCGGTTAAAACCTTAACACCGGTCGACCTATTTTGTATTCACAGCAAAGACATCGGTAAATTCACTGATATTGATTCCGGTCTTCTGCAAAACGCTTTATACCGGTTATTTGCTGTTATCTTAACCAACAAGCTGGAAATAACAACCCAAAAAGCGCAACAATTCGAAGACATCAATCTTAAACTGGAAAACAGCCAAAATAGTTTAAAAGAGGCATATGCTTCTTCTCAGCTAGATATTGCCCGGCGCATTCAAGTGGAAAAAAAACTGAGCCATTACCAGGAACATCTGGAAGAACTTGTAAAAAATAGAACAGCCGACTTACGTAAAGCCAAACAACTGGCAGAATCCGCCAATTTAGCCAAAGGGAATTTTCTTGCAACCATGAGCCATGAACTCCGGACACCGCTTAATGGAATTCTTGGTATGGCAGAACTGGCCTTGCAGACCAATCTGGACCAGCAACAGTTAAAATATATTGAAACTATTTTTGAATCCGGCCAGGCTTTGATGAAAATTCTGGGGGATATCCTTGATTTTTCAAAAATTGACGCTAGCAAATTCGAGATCGAACAAACTGATTTTAACCTTTGGAGTGTTCTGGACCATATCAACGATCTTTTTTCAGCTTCAGCAGATGCCAAAAATATAGGCTTTCATTTTGATATTCGAAAAAATTTTCAACATAATCTGATGGGCGACCCGGTTCGTTTAACACAGATTTTATCGAACCTGTTGGCCAATGCCATAAAATTTACAGACCAGGGTAGTGTTAAAACCACTGTCACTTTGGTAAATGAAACTGAAAACCAACTGATATTGCAATTTAAGGTATCAGATAGTGGTATTGGTATCTCCAACGAAAAACTGAAAAATATCTTTCAGGCTTTTACCCAAGCTGACAGTTCAACAACAAGAAAATATGGTGGCACTGGGCTGGGTTTGACTATCACCAAAAATTTTGTTGAATTGATGGGCGGCAATATCTCGGTACAAAGCGATATTAACAAAGGTAGTGAGTTCAAAGTAATCCTACCCTTTAAAAAACAAAAACCTAAAAGCGTAACAGATGATCCGAAACCAACCACCCAATTGAAAGGGGATTCAGAGTTCAAAAAAAACAATATTCGATTGTTGTTAGTGGAAGACGAAAAAGTAAACCAGATGGTTATCAGCGGATTGCTGGAACATCTCGGATATACGGTGGATATTGTATCCAATGGTAAAGAAGCACTAAAATACTTTGATAAAACATTATATGACCTGATTCTAATGGACTGTCTCATGCCCGAAATGGACGGTTTTGAAGCGACACGTGAAATCAGACGATTAGAGCAAAAAGAAGAAAAGAAATCAAACACACCGATAATTGCCATCACCGCTAAAGCCATGAAAGGCGACAATCAACGTTGTCTGGAAGCCGGTATGAATGACTTTATCGCTAAGCCGGTCATGTTAAATGAATTGAAAAAAACCCTCGATCAATTCCTGGCATAAATCCAACCTGTTAGCCCCTCTGATTAACTGGTTTTTAACTTTACAGTAACACATTTTATAGGTAGATGTGTTACTATCAAAGGTAAAAACATTCAACTGCAATAAGTGTAATTTTGATATATTGTTTTAATCATATCAACACTATACGTATATTGTGATTGTTTTACAGTTGGTTATATCAAAAAAAATAGAGGGTTTTTCAAGTGACACAGATCCCAAAAAAAACGGATCGTAAGTGGAATGTAAGGTTTTAATTCGTTAATATAGATTCAGGGGAGTCGTATGAGGTCAATAAAAGAAATATACGTCAAAGGTGCAGGCCCTTCCAGTAGCCATACCATGGGGCCCCAAAAGGCAGCATCACTATTTAAACAAACCCATCAGGAGGCGACGTCTTTTCAGGTTACTTTATACGGCAGTTTAGCGGCAACGGGTAAAGGTCATTTGACGGATCAAGCCATTATTGATGTATTTTCCCCCAAACCTATCGATATTATATGGAAGCCGGAAACGACACTGCCGTTTCATCCCAACGCAATGAAATTCGAAGCCTTTAATGTAGTCAGTAAACTGAGCAATCAAGAGACATATTACAGTGTTGGTGGCGGCACAATCGTCAAAGAAGGACAAAAGACCGATACAAATACTGTGTATAAAAAACAAACCATGGCTGAAATTCTTACATTGTTAGAAAAATCTGGTAAGTCCTTTTGGGAATATGTATTTGATAATGAAGATAATGATATAGAGTCATATTTGAAAGATACCTGGGAAGCCATGAAGAAATCAATTGAAAGAGGATTGGATAATGAGAGAGTTCTACCAGGAAAGTTACATCTTTCGCGTAAAGCTTCGTCCTTTCACGCCAAATCAATGAATAGTTCCGGTCCCATCAAACATAGTAACCAGATATTTTCCTATGCTTTGGCAGTTTCCGAGGAAAATGCATCGGGAGGAAGTATTGTCACAGCCCCGACCTGTGGATCGGCCGGTGTAATTCCCTCGGTTCTTTTTCACCTGATGAAAACTTATAAGTTTAAAGAAAGCAGAATCATTAAAGCCTTGGCCACAGCCGGTCTCATTGGAACTATTGTTAAAACAAACGGTTCCATTTCCGGTGCAGAAGTAGGGTGCCAGGGTGAAATAGGAACAGCTTGCTCAATGGCATCGGGGGCGGCTACACAGCTTCTGGGTGGAACTCCGTCACAAATAGAATACGCTGCGGAAATGGGAATGGAACACCACCTTGGACTGACCTGTGATCCTGTGGCCGGGCTCGTACAAATCCCCTGTATTGAAAGGAATGCCATGGCAGCAGCCAGGGCTATTGACTGCGCAGCATATGCAATTTTATCGGATGGGAAACATCGGATTTCATTCGATGAAGTTATAAAAACCATGACACAGACCGGCCATGACTTGATGAGTTCTTATCGAGAAACCTCAACCGGCGGATTGGCCAAGATTCATGAATCATAAGCAGATAGAACAATCACTGGAAGATTACACTTTTCAGTTGATCTTAGTTTTTCTTTGCAATGACAGAAGTTGTCGGCCCAATCGGTTTTAGCATTTCAATTTCGCTAAAACCTACTTTAGAAAGCCATTCCCTTATTTCAACTTCTGTGTAAGTGTCCCCCTCCTGTGTAGCCACAAGCATATTTAGTGCAAATAAAGCACCTATGGTCGGTGAAAGTCTGTCTTCAGACATAACAAAATCCTGAACAACAATACACCCACCTGAATTTAGGGCATTATAACATTTTTCAAAAAGCCGGATATTTGTCTTCGGTGAATTGCTGTGAATGATGGCCGACAAAAACACCAGATCATAACCAGCCCCCAATTCTATATTTGCTGTATAATCCCCTTCTGCAAATTCAATACGGTCCGAAACTCCTGCGTTTTTGACATATTTAGCCGCCATTGCCACCACATGGGGCAAGTCGAATATGGTAGCTGATATATCAGCATTCTGTTTCACAAAGTGGATTGAAAATGCCCCTGATCCACCACCTACATCCAGAACTTTTTTAACACCGCTTAAATCCAGTTGGGCAATTATGGCCGGAGCACTAGCGCCAGATCTGTAATGCATGGCTTCAATAAAGGAATTGTACCAGGTTGCTTCCTTTTGTTGGGCAGCTTTTTGTTTCTTCTCTTTATTCCGTATGACAGCACCGGTCAAAGAACTCCAAGTATCCCATAAATTGTTTAAATGTCCCAAACCAGACATGTATTCTTGCTTCCCTTTTACTAAAAATCGGGATGTCATTTCTGTATTTTTAAAACAATTATCTTCCTTCTGCATTAATCCCTGAGAACAAAGTGCATTTAACAACCTATCCGTAGCACGAACATCGGTATCCAGCTTCAAAGCAAGCTTTTCGGATGATAATTTTTCATTGTTCAAGGCAGTAAACACCCCTAACTCAAAAGCGGTTAACAATAACCGGCTATTTTGAAAGGCTTGTGCCATTTGAATGATTTGATCAGGCGATGTAATATCGTTGTTTTTATTATATTTCGCACTCATAAATATGTCCCGGTTCACTAAATCAAATTCAGTGTAGAAAAAAATATTAAACAAGTATCATCATAACGATAACCTTTGATAATGCCGCCGTCAAAAATATTTTAATAAAAACGGAATTTTTCTACGGGATTAAAAATGAAGTGTTGATTATAACGTCAAAAAATCAAGAAATTCTTTTGGATCCAACGAAATTCCACTGAACTCTCTTAATGAGATTCCATCGCTGGTCAATATGATGTAGAAAGGCAAGGCCACCGTGTTAAAATGGTTAATCTGAAGCTCTAAATTGTTGGAAGCATTTTCTCCCCCATCGGTGTAAAGACGAACCAGGACAAAGTTTTCTGTCAATTTTTGATGAACATCTTTTCGTGTCAATACATTCTGCTCCATCCAGCGGCAATTTACACAAGTATAGCCGGTAAATTCGAGTAATATCTGTTGATTTTTGGATTTAGCCAGTATTTTTGCCTCATCAAGTGAATCCAGCCAAATTACTTTATTACTTTCCTCTTCGGAAACAAAATCAGCAGCGGACAAATGCAATCCGCTGGGAGGGGGTAATACGGCATCAATGAGACTCCCCAATGAACGATCATCCCACCCCCTGGCTAATAATACAATACCGATGGAAAATATCAGGACAGAGCCCCACTGAAATGGTGATCGATTGATGCTGGGACGTAGTCCTGTCCAAAGTAGATAAACAATTATTACAACCAACAATGCAATCCAAATTAAAATGGCAGTATTTCTGGAAATTAAACCAATTTGCCATACCAGATCGGCATTGGATAAAAACTTTATGGAAGCCATTAATTCCAGGATTCCCAGCACCACCTTGCTTCGTCCTAACCAAGCTCCAGATTTTCCCTGCATTTTTTTTATCAAACCCGGGACAACAGCTAACAAAAAAAACGGAAAGGCAAAAACTGTGGAAAACACTAGCATACCAATCAATGGCCAAATCCACTCCCCTTGTGCTGCCGCAATCAACATGGTCCCCACAAACTGAACCGTGCAAGTAAAAGCTGTCAAGGTAAAGGTAAATCCCATGAGTAAAACACCAGCAACCCCACCCATTTTCCGGGCTTTTTGATCAAAATAAGCTTCAACACCTCCTGGTAGAGAGAACTCAAAAAATCCCATTAAACTCAAAGCAAAGAGAATAAACACCAGGGCGATGACCAAGTTGACAAACGGATTGGCTGCCAATAAAAGTGCACTTCCAGCCCCGAAAAGAGCGGATAACAGCAAGCCTGTACCGGTATAAGTAAAAATGATACCAAAGGCAAACAGAGTGGCCAGTTTCAATACTTTTAAGTACCGACCTTCTGCCTGTTTTGAAAAAAAAGATACTGTGATAGGAATCATGGGAAACACACATGGTGTTAAAAGAGAAGCCAGACCCATGAATGCAGCCAAGGCGATAAATGCCCAAAAGCCGCCGGAAAGCATCCGTGTTAATCCACCAACTTCAGGTAATGGATCGATGCCTCTTTCAGCTATTAAATATTCACTTCGCGGTTCCCCCTGTTCAACACGAAATGTTGCCCATTCCGTTCTTGAATCTGTAGGCAGGCAAATAGCGTCCGTGCATGCCTGGAAATAAATAATAATCTTAGCCTTATGTTCACCTGGGAGCAGGTTCTTTTTTAATGCAATATTCTGATATAAAACAGCTTTTTTTTCATGGTATATCACGCTGAATCCCAAATTTTGCAACGATTCCCTTTTGGGTCGGGTTTCATAGACGGGTCCATCCACATCAAAAAAATTATCCGATAAGACAACTTTGGTCGGAGGAGGTGCATCTTCTTCCTTTTGAGGGACAACCGAATAAATATGCCAATCTTTTTTTAAGGATACTTGGATTTCCAACCGAAACTTTTCCCCGTACCGCACAGCAGATGGTTGAAAAGCGGCTGAAAATTTGACCAATTCCCGGGTTGAATCTGGTATTTGCGTGGATTGGGGAGGTGTGCCAAAAACAGAGGAGGACAGAAAAAACAGGGTTAATAATACAACCACTGGTTTATAATACAGTCGATGTAACATTGGCTTGTTTCCAAACTATGGAATGATTATATCTCTTCTTCAAAATCGGTTGGATTTTCGCTTTCAATATTGTAACTTTCATCAGCCCAGTTACCCAGATCAATCAATCGACAGCGCTCACAGCAAAATGGTCGGTATTTGTTATTCTTCCAGGCGGCAGGTTTCCTGCAGGTGGGGCATTTGACAATTAATTTCTTTTCGGATGCGCTCATAAATCCATCATATCTTTTCCCAATCCGTTTAGCCAGCAAGAAAAGCTTAAAAAGCATTCTCGCTGACCTTGAACAATGAACCGGGTACCGAATCTTCAAAAAGAGCGACAATAAATATAAACAGAGAAACAACCAAAGAGGAAAAAGGGTGGATAAACCCTTATAATTTAGATCTCAACATCAACGATCCAGCCATAGGGATCATCTTTTTCACCTTTTTGAATCTGGGTAAGAGATTCATACAGCTTCGTCATAACAGGACCGACAGCTTCTCCATTACCATAAAAAGTGTGCCACTGATCATTAACCCAGACTTTCCCTACTGGGGATATCACAGCTGCAGTTCCACAAGCTGCCATCTCTTCTATATCCGGTATTTCTTTGATCAATTCCACCGGTCTTTCTTCGGTTTTTAATCCAAATTCATCCTCGGCAAGAATCATGATAGAACGACGAGTGACGCTTGGCAGGATAGCATTTGATTTTGGTGTGACAAATCGATCGCCTTTCATGGCCAGGAGAATATTTGCCGAACCAGCTTCGTCCAAATACTTTCTTTCTGCAGAATCAAGATACAACGCTTCAGTTGCCCCCAATTCCTGAGCGGCTCGGGTTGATAATAATCCACCGGCATAATTGGCACCAGCTTTGACATATCCGGTTCCCAACGGCGCGGCTCTATCAAAATTAGTGATCGCCAGTGAAATAACAGAAAGCCCGGAACCTTTATAATAGGGACCCACCGGGCTGACAAAAACACGAAATTCATATTTATCGGCCGGTCTTAATCCCAGGTTTTCACCAACTCCAATAAGCAATGGACGGATATATAATGATGCCCCTGCTCCATATGGAGGTATCCATGAATAATTTTGCCTGACGGCTTCTATCACTCCGCGCATAAAGAGTTCTTCCGGAACCGCAGGCATTAATAGACGTTCGGCTGTTTCTTTTAAGCGCTTGGCATTCAAGTCGGGACGAAACAACAAAACACGACCGTCTTTAGCTGTTTGAGCCTTCAATCCTTCAAAACACTGTTGGGAATAGTGTAAAGCGGGTGAACCTTCGTGAATTGCCACGATATCATCGGCAATACTTTTGCCTTCAGACCATTGGCCGTTTTCCCATGTGGCAACAAATCGATAATCCGTCTTAATATAATTAAAGCCCAGATTCGCCCAATCCAAGTCTTTTTTCATTTGATAGCTTTTATTCATTTTTACAACTCAGTACTTGAAATTTAAAGTATCCCAACCGTTTGAAGAATTCTCCGGTCAGTTATACGATCGCAACCATGCTCAAAATAGCAATTGAATATTATCCGGTACTTGCACTGGGAAAGATTGGAAGAAATCTGGAAAGTACCATGTCAGAAAAGCCGCTAACACTAACCAAGGGCCAAAAGCGATTTCCTTACGTAATGATTGTTTATTGATTATCAGTGTTGCACCACCACCGATAATACCTAGAATTGCGCCCCAAAAAGCGATCGGCAGCAGAATCTTCCAGCCGAATACAAATCCGATCAATCCCAGCAGGGTGGCGTCTCCCTCACCCAGTCCTACTTTGTTTCTTGTAACTTTATACAGATATGCAATCCAATGAAAAAAACCGGCCCCTAACAAAAGTCCCAATAGGGAATTCAGTATTTCTAACCGATCCCCCCCAAAAAGCCAGATTCCCTGAACCAGCAAACCGAATACAATCGGCTGAGGAAATATCAGTTTGGATTGAAAATCGACTACCGCAATAAATAAAAAAGCTTCTGATATGGCCAAAAAGTAAATAAAGTCAATGCTCCATCCGGTTTTTAAATAAACAGCAAATACGAATAGGGCATTAAATATTTCAGCCAAAGGGTAAATGACAGAGATTTTGCTGCCACATTCCTTACATTTCCCAGCCAGTAGTGCATATCCCAACAAAGGTATTAAACCAACAATAGAAACCGGTTTTTGACAGCTATCACAACAGGATCTTTTCCAAACAGAGACACCGGACTGCAATCGTTCTACCATTGTCAGCAGGAAAGATCCCAACACTAGTCCAAGAATGATGATAAACACATCCAGTAAGATCATTTAGAATCTAATCTCGCCTAAAAATTTCACTCCACCTGTTAAGTAAGTGTTTTTTAAACCGGTTCCCAAGACAAACAACCTTCTGGTCATTCATTCCTTTTACCCTTGTTTTTTTTTATTGATAGCTGAATTCAAACATTCAGGCAATCATTATCATCAACCTGGCCGGCAATCCGATGTAATGCTCTGTTATCCTTCCTGCCGCTGCTTTACGTTGTTTGACGAAGTGAATTAAATATCTCTTCCATTTTATCACGTCCGGCAAGTTTAATTTTTTTTAGTTCCTTCAGTTTTTTGGTTTCCACCGGGCTCATAATTTTTACGGACTGTAAAACCTCAATTTCTTCTTCCAGTCTCTTGTGTTCCTTTACCAGCCTATCCAGCTCGTTGTTATCTTTTGCGTATTTTTTTATCAGTTCAATATCGTTTAGTTCCAAGACACCTCCTTCTTAAATGTTATCAAATATATTGTTATAACTATGTTTCCCCCATGAAGAATCATCAAAATGACTATAAAAAAGACTTTCTTTTTACTTTCTTAAAACTGATAAAAAATACTTTTTAACATCAAGAGTACTTTTATCTTCAGCCATTCACCTTTGCAATGTAGTTTAAATCTTTATTCTAACAATGATTTTTACATATTTGGTTGGCTATGACGAATTAATGTCTAAGGGGGTTATCAACAGTCGGACTCATGGAAAGAAAATCTCATATTTGATGGCATTTAGGCAATATTTTAGGATCTTTTATTTTGCCTATCGATTTCAAGATACTATTTTCACCTAAACACCCAGGAAAATTGCAGATGATATGCAGGTAATTATATTTGGTCAATAATTCTAACAAAATCATCCTCATAGGTTCTTTTCATTTTTATCAAAGCTTCTTCACTTTCACCTCGCAGATTAAAATAAAACTTTATCTTAGGTTCTGTCCCGGAAGGTCTGGCTGTAATCCTGCTACCATCAGCCAGATAGAAGGCAATCACATTTGATTGAGGTTGTTCTGTTTGACCAATAACCACTCCCGACGGATCAATGATCTGTCTTTTCAGGTAATCCCTGATCTCTTTAATTGAAATTCCAGCAAATGATTTTGGCGGATTATCCCTGAGAAAAGCCATGATTTCTTCAATCTTCTGAGCACCTGATTGACCTTTGATAACTTTGTTAATCAAGGAATCAGAGTGAAAACCGTATTCTTTGTGGATTTCGTTTAAATAATCAATAGGTGTCATTCCTTTTTTGAACAATTCGGCACACAATTCCGCAAAGATCATTGATGCAATAACGGCATCTTTATCCCTAACAAAATTGCTGAATAGATAACCGTGACTTTCTTCGGTACCGAAAATGAAGGTACCGTTGTTTTTTTCTTCAATTTCTCTGATAACAGATCCAATATATTTGAATCCGGTCAGTGTTTCATAAGATTTTACTCCATATGTTCTAGCGATCTCTTGTCCTAATACAGATGTAACAATGGTAGTTATAAAAACACCATCATTGGGCAAATTACCTGTCTCCTTCAATTTACCAAGATAGTAATCCAATAACAACTGTCCGATCTGGTTTCCGTTGATTTTATGCCAGGTGCCATTATGCTTAACCATTACTCCGATTCTGTCCGCATCGGGATCAGTACCTATTATTAAATAATCCTCCTCCTTGGCTGATTCAAGAGCTTTCTGTAAAGCTGCCTGTTCTTCGGGATTTGGTGAGGTAACCGTAGGAAAAGCTCCATCCGGTTTTTCCTGCGAGGCAACAATTCGAACCTGTTCAAATCCCCTTCGCTTTAACATCTCTCTTACTGGATAATTTCCTGCACCATGCAGCGGTGTATAAACAATACCAAATGTTTTATTATTTTCCTTATCGCCTTTTGATAATGCTTCCACCATGCTGAAATATTTATGTTCAACGGATTCTGGAATTATTTTAATCATCTTCTTGTCTAATGCGGACTGGTAATCGATAAACTTAACCATTCCAAAATCCTCAATTGCATTGGCTTTATCAATAATGCGGATGTCATGCGGAGATACAACTTGACAACCATCAGACCAATACACTTTGTAACCATTGTATTCCGGGGGATTATGGCTGGCAGTAATGACAATACCCGCTGTTGCACCTAATTCGCGCACAGCAAACGATAACATGGAAACAGGTCGAAGTTGGGAATACAGGTGGACAATAATATTGTTAGCTGCCAATACACAGGCGGCTTCCCGACTAAACACATCCGATTTATGTCGGCAGTCAAATGCTATGGCCACAGAAGGTTTATTATCCATTCCTTTTGTCGATTCTAACACATAATCAGCCAATCCCTGAGTTGCTTTGCGTACAGTATAAATATTCATTCGATTGGAACCTGCCCCAAGAATTCCACGAAGACCGCCTGTACCAAACTCAAGATCTTTATAAAATCGATCAGTAAGTTCCGATTCGTTATTCTTGTCAATTAACTCACGAATTTCATTACGGAAATCCAAATTAAAATAAGAATTATCTGCCCAAGATCGGGACTTTTCCAAAATTTTTTCATCCATTGGTCTTCCTAATATTTTGGTTATCGATTTTATTTTTTCGGGATCAATGTACTAAAATCCGGTTTACTATTCGGTACGGATTATACATATGTTGCAGTAACTTAACCCATACCTTTAATTCTACATTTAATGGCCCTGATCGTCAATTTCCATAAAACAATTACATCTATACTGTTCTGGAACAGCCAAAAGAATAGAAACCAAAAGTATATCTGTATAAGAACAAAAGTATTTGTAACAAGTGAAATTCTTATTTTGGTACGTAAAACCGACAAATTTTATAGTAAAAATGAGGAACTTCAACTATGTGAAATCATCAAACATTTTGAAGAGTATTGGCTGACGCCCAATTTTGAGAGAATGGAACGCTAAAATCAACAATCTAACTTACTGATGTGGAGAGTAACATATTCGCTGGAAGAACAACTTTTATTTCAGTGCCTTGCCCAAGTTGACTGTTTACTTCTATGTCACCACCGTGCAGATCAACCGTTTGCTTGCACAAAGCCAGCCCCATTCCGTAACCACCTGTTTTTTTTGAACGAGACTTGTCAACCCGAAAAAACGGCTCAAATATATGGGGAAGGTCTTTTTCCGGAATCCCTTCACCCCTATCAGTGATGATCATAATAACATCATCCTGCTTTTTTTCTACCAAGAGATTTACCGGATTGTCGAACTCGGTAGAATAGTATAAAGCATTCTCTAATAGATTCATAAGCAACAGTTCAATCCGTTTTTTATTCCAATAAACCGTTATAACATCACTGGAAAATGAACTCGTTATTCCGGGTTTGCAATATTTAAGTTTTTCACATACATTTTTGATCAACTTAACAAGATCCAACTCCTGAAAATCCGAATGGGTTATCTCGGTTTCCGAACGAGCCGAATCCAATAAATCGGACACCATCGTTTCCATTAAACGAATATCTTTGATAATGTTTTCTCGCTTGGAACACTCCGGTAAAAACTCCATTGCCAGTTTTATGCGGGTCAGGGGAGAACGTAATTCATGACTGACATTCAGTAAAAGCTGTTCTTTACTGTATAACAATTGTTTCAGTCGGGTTGTCATGTTATTAAATGCCCCAGACAGCTTGCCCAGCTCATCATCCCTTTCTACCTGCAAGCGATAATCAAAATCCCCACTTATAATATGGGTTACACCTCCTTTTAATTCACGAATAGGTGATAGAAGTTTTTGTAATAATTGATAGGATAAAATAAAAACAAAGGTAAGGATAAGAAGTACAACCAAAATCCAAATCCCTGGACGTTCGGATTCAACATAAAACTTGGGCGCTACAATGTATGTTCCCTGATCTCTCATTAGGATCAAATAAGCTTTACCCTGATAAAATCCCAAAAATTGATTAGTTTGATTCTTTATGGATTTTAATCGCATATTTTTTAAAGGAGGGATATCATCCGAAGAAGAAAGAACATTGTTTCCTTGTTCCAGCCTTACAACAATTCCGAAATCTTCTTCAATATCACGTATTCGATTTTTATCAAATGATTTTTCCAGATCGCCAAGAACATAATTGGCGCACTTAAAGACAAAATGATTAACTTCCTTAACAGGGGAAAAAACAAGTGAATAAAAGGATATTCCAACAACAATATTGACAGTCAGGGCTGAAAAAACAATCACTGCCAATAATTTATAAAAAATAGAATAGTTTTTTACCCTTTGTAAGTGTCCGATTTGTATCATATGAACCTACATAGTAATCATTATTTTTTGCTGATGATAGATCAAGTTACCACTTCTTAGCCTGACACACTTTTCTTAAATGTAATAAATTGTAACAAACTGTTGCAAAGAAAGTTTATTTATTTATCATTGGTGCAAAGAACTCACATCTTAGTTTTTTATCCTACCCCAATGATCAGGGGTTCTTGGTAGGTCAGTAAACAAGTCTTCTGTCATCCTGAGTTACATATGCCGGCAAGCCGGCAAAACTTTAGCAAATAACTTAGTTTTGGTATTATGGTTTTACCATTTTATACTTGGTTGTAATTTTTAATAAGAATTTCTAGTTAGTTGATAGGGTGAGATGAAGTTCTGAGGAGGGACGACAAAGGATCTCTCAGTGCCAAAAACAATAGATGTTGCTGATTACCTGGAACCTGCCCTCTCGGAAAACTGTAACAAGGAATTACCTATTATTTCATTTTTTCAGATATTTAAGCCTGATTAACAGATTCTCCCCACATTGTTATGAACACGTACAATTGTAACGAGATATTTTAAGGATTGATTCAGACTTTCTTATTGTATTTATAGAATATTGCTTTTTTATCGTTATATTTGCTCAGGAAATCAGGCTGGAAACATATCTGCTTCAAATCCTGTGAAACCAGTAATAAATGGTCTCTCTGAAAGCGTGGAGATTCTTCAGGTCGTCAGGATTCACATTAGAATGATACCGACTTTTTTAAAAACTTGGACAAGTAAAAAATCAAATCCAAATCCTAATAAACAACAAATTTCAGTTCATATCGATACTCTTCATCCATTGATCCAGCAATTTTACTTTTTTTTTACATTCTCTTCATGTTTTCTTCACATAAAACGGTTAACAATACTTATACACTTTATCACCATAAATGGGCATAACATCACCACAAATAAACCACGGTGAGAGAAACAGGTTATGATCTTTTTTTCTACATGCCATTGCCCGGAAATTAGAAAAAATGGATTTTCAGTATAGAATTATTCTAATAGGATATCTATTTTAAAACACCGACTGAATGTTTCAGTTCCCATTTTGTTTGTATTGAGTAAGAACATCCGTTTTTTCTAATTTGTTTTAGGTGAGGTGCTTAAGATAGATTTATTTCCTTTTAATTAAAGAATATCAGTAATGAGGATAAGGTCATGAACGCAGTATACACAAAAATCAATTACTTTTTTCTTATTTTTTTTATAACAATATGTTTTGTCATGCCAGCACAAGCTATTGAAAATGCAGACAATCCTTTTCTTGTTGCATTTCAGCAGCAGGAACCGGAGCTTTTTAAACGCGTAAAACTGGTTACTGAAAACAAAAGAGATTTAATAGAGATATCACTTAACGACATACTATCCCTGGTACTAAAAAGAAGTATCACCATTGAATCCCAGCGACTGGGAGAGGAAGCGGCACAAGCCCAGCTCATTGCCACCCAGGAAGCAAGGCAATCAAACATTACAGTCACTGCTCAACAAAATAAAACACCGTCCTTGAATACAACCAATTTTGACGGCACTGATACCACCACCTCCGACAATACTACATACACTTCCCCGTATTTAACCTCAACAAGCACTGATTCCACTACTCTTGCTACTACCTGGAGCAAGACAAATTCTTTGGGAATGTCGTTTTCAAGCACATTAAAGAAAACCACCAGTCAGAGCAAATACTATTATGTAAGTGAAGAGGGCGATGCCATTGAGGGAGGAACAACCACCGATGATCCGCTGGAAACCACCAAGCTGAGTGCAAACGTTTCTATTCCTATTTTTCAAGGTTGGGGGGATGTTAATAATTTGTCCATCTATCGCAGTGAACTGGCTGTAGAACAGAGCCTGCTCAATACACATTTAACCGGCATGGATCTTTTGGAATCGGTAGCTAAAACCTATTGGAGTCTGGTGGAAATTCGTGAAAATATTAAAACCCTACAGGATGCAGTTAAACTTTCCGAATTATTGGTAACCGAAACACGATCACGAGTGGAAGTAGGAGTATTGAACCCAACGGATTTGAAACAAGTAATGACCCAATTGGCTGGTAACCAGCAAGAACTATTATCAGCCCGAATCCAGGAACAGGAAATTGAGGATCAAATTCGAACTGCTGTCAACCTGGGGCAAATACCCTATGGGTTTAAACCTGCTGATCACCCGATTGTTCACGATGAATCATTTAAATTTGAAACACTTTTGTTAAAAATGTTTCAAAACAACACCGACCTCAAGCAACTGGAACTATCTTTAAAATCTAATAAGTTCGATCTGGACGAAGCCCTAGACCTGGATAAAACTAATTTAGACCTGGATATTGAATACAGTTTATCCGGTTACGGTGGCTCTTCATCAGAATCCATCCAAGCCTTCAAAAATCAGGAATACCAAGGATACCAAGTTGGAATTACCTGGACTGTTCCGCTATTTGATAAAGTGACACCACAAAAAATCATCAAACGAAAAATCGAACGAAATAAGCTGGAGCTTCAGATTCAGGATAAAAAAAACCAACTCTCCGTCAGTTTGCAAACTACCTTACGTAATATAAGGTTTGGTTTGGAAGAACAAAAAACAGCCCTGCTTTCAGTTAACCTGGCCAAAGATTTACTGGAAAAAGAAGTGGAAAAACTAAAGATCGGTAAAAGTACCAGCTATAATGTTTCCCAAGCCCAACAAAAATATACCGACGCCAAACTAGCCGAATCACTGGTTCGAGTAAAGAGTGAAAAAAACTTTGTATCACTACTGATCTTAACCGGAGATATCTTTAATCATTTCGGCTTACCTGAAAACAATTGACATAAAGAAAGAATTTACCTCTGCAACCAAGTATGGTCAACCGACGCAGAGGTAAGCTATCGTAGCAAAATAATCCAGACAGTAGTCTGAGGTAAAACCGGTTCTTTTTACAGGTTGGTATCAACCTTGATAGGAACGATTTGATGGTTCCCGCCCATATCCGGTTTTGCCGTGACCCCAAAATCCAAATCAGAATGTCCAATCTCTTTTGCATCAAGCAATAATTATTTTAAAAGTAAAATGTTAAAAATCGGTACAACTCCTGTGGCCTATTTATCTTTGATTTTTGTGATAGATCCACGTATCTTAAAGATATACGGATAAAATAAACCTAAGAAGTTTGGTAAGTCCTATGGGGGAGAAATGGTAGGTAAAAAGCCGATATTAGCCATTGAACAAATCGAAGTAGAAATTCAAAAACTGTTTATATCAAATTCCACTCAAAGCACAATTGGTTTAGAGCTGGAACTTATCCCATTTAAAAAACAGCCAGGAAAATGCGATGAACCAGCCGAAATCGTAGATTCGGATGGAACAGGCACTTATCAGTTTTTAAAACAGTCCGCTTCCACTTCAAAAGAACTGTTTGACACACCCAAAGATGATGGGACCCCCCAGCTTTCCACCATTGATGGTGGTAATATTACTTTTGAACCCGGCGGGCAAATAGAATACAGCTCTTCCCAATCGACTATGCTGGGTGACGCTGTCAAGGAAGTGGTCAAATATATTGGATTAATTGACGACTCTGTAAATCCTCAAAATATCTGGTTATTTTTCGGCGGCATTAATCCCTGGTTTAGCGTTTTCCAAGTAGGACTAAAGAACCAGAAACAGCGTTACATGTCAATGGACAAGTACTTGGGGACATACGGTCGGCAAATGATGCGATTAACCTCATCCTTGCAAGTAAATCTGGACTTGGGTAACTCGGAAGAAGCCAAAGAACGCTGGATGGCAGCCAACCTACTTTCCCCTTTGATCTGCGCTATTTTCGCTAATTCTCCATTTGTAGAAGGGAATGATACTGGTTATAAAAGTTATCGCTCGACGATTTGGCAGCATCTGGATAAAACCCGAACTGGATTCCCTCACCTTAACTCGAACGTCAATCATCAGTCTTCTTTTATTCAACAATACTTGGAATTTGCGCTTAATGCCCATGTAATCAGGCTCCCTGATCCATCCGGCCAGCTCAGTTTTATTAATAACCACACATCATTTAAAGATTGGATGACATCCGGCTTTAATGGGTTTTACCCTGATAAGGCTAGCTGGAAGTCACACATAAGTACCTTATTTCCGGAAGTCAGGCCCAAAGGCTTTTTAGAATTCAGGGCAATTGACGGACAGTGCCGAGCCTGGTGGACTGTTCCTGCCATATTGTTAACATCCATTTTATACAACCGTTCAGCTACCCGAAAAGTAATCGATTTATTATCACATGATTATGTAAAGCTGGATAAAATGTTGAAAGAAGCATCCAAAAACGGTATCAATGCATTTCCAGAAAAAGCAAAACAGGTTTTTAAAATCGGCTTGAATACCAAAGAGTTCGCCATTGAATCTGAACTTTTAAGCCATTGTGAGCAGTTCTTTAAAACCTATACGGAAAAAGGTTTAACACCAGCCGATGATCTATTACGATTAAATGATGGGCAAATATTCTCCATCTCCCAATACGTCAATTATGAAACCCAATTACTGGAAATCGCTAACGCTCCCGATTACTCCATTTGCCCAATTCACTCGGCAATTATGCAATTACCATTCGACGATTCTAAAACCAGATCCACCGATACAAAAAATAACGGTTTTAGTACTTGTTGCTGCTAATTAAAACCATTTTGTAATAATATCGGTAGAAACACTGGCAAATCAATTGGAACGCCTGGGCAGAAATAGCTGAATTGATTACCTTATTTAATAAGATATGATAATATCCAGCTAAAAACATCTAATTTGAAAAGAGTTTGGAAATAGTTTGTTTTCCTATTTTTAAACGAATATCATTAAGTTGTAAGTTAAACTTTGACCACTGAAGTAAATGGGACCTTAATCTCATTGTAGCCCCGCAGCATCAAGAGATGGACTAATATAGCCC
>JBFFHJ010000086.1:0-31899 GCA_041556995.1 bacterium
AGATCGATGAGGACTGGAAAATTTAGTTGGTCCGCAGCAACTTTCATTGAATTTATCGTAATATTTTTCCGATATCGAAACGAGGGAGCCCCCCAATTGTCTCCCAATTTTACTGAAGATTTTACAGTAAAAATAGTTGAAAATTTTGCAATAAGAAGGGATATGAATAGCGGAAGGAGAGGCTTTACAGCGTCCTCAAACAGTGTCGCATGAAGCCTCCATCCAGAAGATCCTTGAAAAAAGGGGGGTGATACTAACGTTTTGAGAATTGGAATCTTGCTCGCGCGCCCTTCATTCCGTACTTCTTTCTTTCCACTTCTCTGGCGTCTCGAGTCAGATATCCAGCTTTCCGTAGGGGTACTCTGAGGTTCTCACTATAGTTGACCAATGCCCTGGCCAATCCATGTTGGAGCGCACCCGCCTGACCTGTTGTGCCCCCACCTTTTACCGTTGCGTAAATATCAAAATTTTCCAGTTGTTCGGTCACTTCCAACGGTTGTTTTATAATGATTGAGTAGATTTCTCTCTTAAAATAGTCTGACAAATCTTTTTTATTAATTTCTATTTTTCCCTTACCCGGGCGTAGAAATACTCGAGCGACGGATCTTTTTCTACGACCTGTTCCGTAATACTGCTCCATATTTTTTATCCTAGATTTCTAAAGGTTGTGGTTTGTGATTCTGGTGAGGGTGATCAGGACCAGCATAAACTTTCAGTTTTCTTATTGCATCACGGTTTAACTGGTTTTTGGGCATCATCCCTTTTACAGCTTTTTTAACTAACGCAGTCGGATCTTTTTCCAACAGGGATTCGGCATTTTTTGCCTTAATCCCACCCGGATATCCGGTATGGTGATAATAGATTTTATCAGTCAGTTTTTTTCCTGTGATTTTGATCTTTTCCGCGTTAACAACAACCACATAATCTCCGGTGTCAACGTGAGGTGTATAGATAGCTTTGTGCTTACCTTGAAGGATTTTGGCGATCTCTGTCGATAATCGCCCCAGAGTCTTTCCTTCGGCATCAACATGATACCAATCACGACTCAAATCCCCTTTTTGATCATATTGTTCTTTACGAATTGAAACTGTTGTCTTCATGAACTAACCTTCAAGAATCTTCAAATGATGTTTTTCAGGTGAATATTTATTATTAAATGATATCTTTTAGGATGTCAACCGACAAAAAGCAGTTAAGTTCAACTGCATGAAAAACTTGCTGATATTTTCCGATAGAAAGGTATGTAACGATCCATATAAACCATCGATGTGCATTTTAGGCAGTTCTTTTTACCTAAACTATTGATATCCATAGTTGATCTTTTTTAAAGAAAAAACTGATACTGAAAATATCAACCATATTATTCGGATCTGTTTTAAATAGTAGATTTAAAAGACATTTATGTATATGGTATTTAATCTCATTCAAGTTTTTTTTAAATCTTTTTGTTTTATTAGATATAATTTTAGAATATCACACATTAAATAGCAGGTGAATCCCATAAAAAATGAGGATTTTAAACGTAATCTACTACAGTAAACATGTGTCCGAGTACGCAAAGCTTATCCTTCCGTTTGCTGGATTGAGCATTGTATCTGAATTGCCTTCTTTCTTTCACCATGGTTATTGGGCTTTCAAAAAGCCGAAGAGCCCATTGTGTTTTTAACAAAAGGTTGATGCCAAAGAAGCGATTGAACTGGAATGATGAAATGCTTTCTCATCATAAATTGGAATCATAAGAGCTAAATCAAAAGATTTTCGAGAAATGTTGACAGCAAAATTGGAAAAAGAGATCCTGTTTTTACAGGTGAGTGGATTAATGGAAAAACTTTTTGATTTGTAAAACAGTATGATAGTCAAACAGATAAAACTAAAAATGATGGAAGTCTTTTGCTATCTGATCGGTGATGAGATTTCCATGACTTGTGCCTTGGTAGATCCAGCCTTTGAAACAGAACGGGTACTGGATATAGCAGATAAAGAAGGATTTAAAATCAGTTTTGTTATCAATACTCATTCTCATGCGGATCATTGCTCTGGAAATGCGGATATTGTGGACGCTACTGGAGCCAGACTACTGATTCATGAAAAAGATGCCCCGGGACTAAACAAAATGAGAAACCGGCTTTTTGCACGAGTGTTAGGCGGGAAAGGATCACCGGGTGCAGATGTACTTCTACGGGAAGGAAACGTCATCAATATTGGAGAAACACCGCTTAAGGTTCTTCATACACCGGGGCATTCACCGGGAAGCATCTGTTTATATAGTAATGGTAATATATTTACCGGGGATACGTTATTTGTGGGAGCCGTTGGCAGAACAGATCTTACAGGAGGATCACATCGCCAACTTCTTAATTCAGTTCGAGAAAAGATCTATACGTTACCGGATAATACTACAATCTGGCCAGGACATGACTATGGTCATCACCCCAGCTCCACCATAAAAGTTGAAAGAGAAACAAATCCGTTTACTTTGTAGATAGTGACTTAGGCTACAGGGCAATCGAATGAAAATGTCCCTCTAGCTGTCATCCTGAGGAACTCTTCGCTGCGAGTCTCTCGGATTAAGTGATGAAGGATCTCTCAAGGCAAAAAGTAAATGATGTTACTCAACATCATGGTAGTTTTGAGTAAAAAATCTTGCCGATTCAATAAAGAATCTTCTTGAAGTCAGGAAAATTATTGGCGCCATTACCGTCCCCCTCTGAACAACATTTCTTTTTACACGGTTGCCTTTCCTCATGCTGCTTTGCGTCTTTTCTTTTTAATTTATTTATGTCAAAATTTTTGAATATAAACAGAAAAGTCATACAACAAGACTTTTAGGCAACCATGGTTGATAGCCCAAACATGCGGATGTTAATGATAAACTAAGTAAAAACAGCTGGAAATATTATGTATGATACGAATGAGTTTCGCAAAGGATTAAAAATTGAAATTGATGGTCATCCCTACATCATGGTGGAGCATCAATTTGTAAAACCCGGCAAGGGGCAAGCTTTTACCAGGGTTAGGCTAAAAAGCCTGTTGAGTGGTAACGTTATTGACCGCACCTACCGCAGTGGAGAAAAGCTTCAAAAGGCCGATATCATGGAGCAGGAGATGCAATTCCTTTACTCCACTGATGATGTGTACCATTTTATGGATAACAACACCTACGAACAGATTGAGGTGCAAAAGGAGCAAATTGGTGACAACTGGAAATGGTTGCAGGAGAACATGGTGGTCGATATGTTGGTATATAAGGGATTACCGGTTTCAATTACAGTGCCGAACTTCGTAGCACTGGAGATAACCCATTGCGAACCTGGAATCAAAGGGGATACTGCCACAAATGCTACAAAACCAGCTACATTATCAACCGGTGCCGAGGTACAAGTTCCCTTGTTTGTAAACCAAGACGAAAAGATTAAAGTTGATACTCGCACGGGAACCTACGTAGAAAGAGTTAAAGAATAATGACCAACTGGAAACCCGGGGCTTCCATCATTACATTAAAGAAGCGTGCTGAATTGTTGCATCGGGTTCGTGAGTTTTTTGCTAAAAGAGAAGTACTGGAAGTTGAAACCCCCAGTATTTCCCAATTTCCGACCATTGATCTTCATCTTGAGTCCTTTTCCGTAAAAATCGACCAGCCAGACCGTTCGCTTTCTTACCTCATCACTTCACCTGAATATCACATGAAACGCCTGCTTTGCGCCGGAATTGGGTCAATTTACCAGATTTGTAAAGCCTTTCGTCGTGAAGAAATTGGAGAAAAACATAATTCAGAGTTTACTATCATCGAATGGTATCGTGTAGGCTGGGATCATTGGAAATTAATGGAGGAGATTGAAGATCTGCTGGACACTATGCTTCATACGGGAAAAGCGGATCGATTATCCTATCGGGAGATGTTTCTAAAGTTTCTGAAAGTGCCCCCTCATAATGTGACAATGAATGTTTTTCTCAACCTGTGTACCGAGAGAAATCTCACACCTCCTGAAAGTTTAAAAAACGGCTCGGTCTCTATTGATGAACGTTTGGAATTTCTGATGGGAATGGTAATCGAACCCCAACTGGGATTGACTAAACCGGTTTTTATTTATGATTATCCTGCCAGTCAAGCCAACCTGGCCAAGTTGTATGAGGATAACCCAGAACTATCCATGAGGTTTGAGCTCTATTACAAAGGTCTTGAATTAGCCAACGGATTTTGTGAACTAACGGATGCTGAAAAACAGGAAAACCGATTCATTAAAGAAAACAAAACAAGAAAAAAAGCAGGTAAAACGATTTTGCCTATAGATCAGTTGTTTTTGGATGCCATGAGAGCAGGGATGCCAAATTGCGCTGGTGTTGCCCTTGGTTTTGAACGTATTGTGATGCTAGCCTTGGGGATTAACGATATTGATAAAGTGATGGCTTTTTCCTGGAAACGAAGTTGAAAGGAAGTGTTAATAGAATAGAATATCATTTTCGGGATTTTGTGAGATCCAGGTGCTCATACCCTTGTAAATTTTTATATTGTGTCAATATGGGTGATTCCAGGCTGGAAATTAGACAGCAAATGCAATGGGTTTCATTTAGCAAACGATCCAAAAAAGTCTGGAGGATTTCCGACAACTGTAGGGTCAATAATCTGCTGATTATGATAATGCCGCTTTCCTGAAATGCCAAAGATAACAAGGTAAATTTTAGTTTGTCCTCATCTTTTAATTTATAGATAGGCAGGTACCGTATATGCCTTGCTTTAATCAATTCCATAATACCACGTTTTGAACGTTTTTTCTTACCGAACATAAAAAATTCCCTATCTAAAGCCAGCCATCGGTCGACATTTTTTATATAGGTTTTATCACCCATAAGAAGTCGATCGTTTTGTACAAATAGTTTGTCTTTTCTATTAATGTATCCCGAATCTTTCTGAAATCGACCGTCTATCAAACCGGACAACGTAGTGATTTGTTCGTCGGTATTCAGGATGAAATGATACTTTCCACCTTGTTTGAAAGTAAAATTAACATCGGCAATGCCGTATTCATGTTTTTTGTAAAGGGAGACATTTTGGAAAGTCAGATAAGTGGGCATGGATTGGAAGTGATTCAGGATTTACTAAAAATAAAAATCTCTCGTTCAAGATGTGCTAAGTAATCAACAGCTTCGGGGGTATGTGCCGCTGGCGCCCACTGGGCGAATCCTTTATCAGTATCCGGATGGTAAGGTCCCGGTTTAATTTCATAAAAAACTGAGTTTTTTTCCAAAGAAACAATAGAGTGATACAGTCCCCCGGGGATATCCACTCCCCATTGTGCCTCTGAAGCATTCATCATGTAAATATCAATGATATCACCCTTATCTGAGAACACCAACACCGCCCCTGCTCCTCTCAAGACCAAAAATGTTTCATCTCTTTCAGGTGAGACGTGCCGATGAGGACAAATGTAACTTCCAGGTTCAATAGCGTTTAGAAAACGTTGTACTGCATCTGTCGGTTGGTGAAAGTTATAGTTCATTCGTCCACGTTTGCTTTTTTGCGCTTCCAGGCTTACCTGGTCCAGCAGTTTTTGATCGATATGGCTGACGTTTAGTTTAACCATTTGTATTTTTTGTATATTTGTAATAGATAAAAACTGGTGACAGAATGTGCGAAAAAAAACAAACGGGGATTATCGGTATACGATGATCAGTTTTATTTCAAAGATCTGTCGGTCGAATGACATGCATGGTTAGGCGTAATGAATACTCTTGCCGCTTTCTGTAGTATCGATTAACGATACTTTGGTGAACAATTGTGATGCTGGTGTGGCATTGGCAAGTGCATCCGCAGCCAGTAAAATGGCACCTGCTGTCCAAGTCGGTTTTTCCGCCGGCCAGAGTTCATCTTTTGGATACACATATCCTGTCCAATACGAACCGTCTTCTTCGCGATAGTCATGGAGCCAGTTGAACAGTTGGGAAGCTTTTTTATGCTGTCCGGCTCCGATTAATGCCATGGTCAGCTCGCAAGATTCGGCGATAGTTACCCAAGGCTCATCCGAAACACAACGGCATCCCAGTTCATTTACGACAAAAGTGTCCCATTTGGCCTTTAAGCGAGTGCGAGCGGCAGGGCCGGTGATTATGCCGGTAAGAACCGGATAAAACCAGTCCATAGAATAGCGACTTTTGCTTTCCCAGGTTCGATCAAATCGTTCCGGATGGCTGCGCAAGGTATTTCCCAGCTTGCTGCGTGATTCGATCCAATGGGATCTTTTTTTGTCCAGTGTTGTGGCAATATTGATAGCGCATTCAAGACTTTTGTAAATGGAACTGCAACCGGTCACTAAGGCATCGTTTTTGACACTTTTTTCCGAGTCAACAGCCCAACTGATTTCACCGTATTTGGTTTGTAGAGAAAGCACAAATTCTACAGCTTTTTCAACGGTCGACCACATGTTTTCCAAAAATGTCCTTTCCTGGGTTATTAAAAAGTGATGCCAAACACCGGTTGCTATATAAGCAACAAAATTCGATTCAATTCGAGTTTTATCTTCAATGGAACCATTTTTATAGGCATTCCACCAACCACCATCGCTTAGTTGAGTTTTTTTCATCCATCGATAAGCATTCTCAGCTTCTTTATATTTACCGCAAATGCTAAGACCCATGGCAGCTTCCACATGATCCCAAGGATCAGTGTATCCTCCTTCAAACCATGGAATTGAACCATCGGGATCTTGCACCGAGGCAATATATTCAGCAGTTTTCATAAAGAATTCGTTTGGGAAAAATCCTTTAAAAAAGTAGAGTTTGGGCATTTTTAGTCCTTTTTAAAATACATTACAACGCTTTTACCGATCAATGGATTGAATGCCTTGTCCATGGCACGCGTTATCCACGGTTTCTCGATTAAATCCCAAACCAGGAAACGATGATAGGCTTTTACCATTCGTGAATTATCTTTATTTGACCACAACAAACATTGCAGCCACCAATAAGGAGCGTGTAGAGCATGAGCCCAATGTTTGTATAAAAAAACAAATCCCTGTTTTTCAATATCATGACGAAGTCGAGCAGCGTTAAAAATTCGGATATGACCACCTTCTTCATTGTGGTATTCTTCACTTAGCTTCCAACAGATCCACTCCGGCAGAAATCGTGGGACGCTGGCCACCATAGTTCCTCCCGGTTTTAGTACCCGATTGATCTCCTCCAGGGTAGATATGTAATCCGGTATGTGTTCGAGTACTTCGGAACAGATTATTTTATCAAAACAATTATCAGCAAAAGGTAGTTCCAGAGCATTGGCAACGGATAAACCGAAACCTTTTTCGGTGTTGTTTGCTTCAAAAAACTCATCTTCAAATCGTTGACCGGCGGTTTGGAGATCTTCCAAGCAGAGATCAATGCCAATAGAGTGTACGTTTTTTAAAGTATATGCAGTAATTACATGGCGTCCGACACCACATCCCAAGTCAAGAACACGGTCGCCGTCTTGCAGGCCAAAGCGGTCGAAATCAACAGTTAACATTTTTTAGTACTTTATGATAATAGTGAGTCATTTGTTTGGCCGCCACGTCCCAGCTGAATTTTTCCAAAATACGTTGCCTACCGGCTTTGCCCATTTTGGTGCGTTCTTTTGGATGATCTATAAATCTGGCAATGGATTCGGTTAAGGCCTGGGAATCACCGGCAGGAACTATTATACCCGCATTCCCGACAATTTCAGGTAAAGCGCCACCATCTGATGAAATCACTGGTGTTCCACAAGACATGGCCTCACCTGCCGGCAGACCAAAACCTTCATACAAGGATGGAATAATGGCCATGGTTGCCTCAGCGTAGTATCGTGTAATTTCTTTTGTTTCCAGATTGTTGGCAAATATAACTTTGGATGCTATTCCAAGCTTGCGGATCAGTTTTTCGGTATGCCCACCGGGTTTCGGAGATCCGATAACCAGCAGCTCCAGCTTTGGATATCGTGAGGTGAGACTTGCCAACGACTGTAACAGATAATCAAGCCCTTTCAGGGGTTGATCTGCGCTGGCAGTTGCCATCAGTCTCCAGGGTAGACGTTTTATCTCCGGCATAGGTGCAAAAGCTTCCGTATCAATACCATTGTAAACAATACTGATTCTGGATTCTTTTGTATCAAAAGCTTCGGCAATATCTTTGCGTGATTGATTTGAAACTGTCAACAAATGGTTTAAGTTTCTAACCACTTGCTTTTGCATGTGAAGAAAAAAGTGCCAACGGCGTATCAGCATCCGATGTCGAAAACCATTGGCGCTGGCCAATGCAATGTCACGATCTTTTGTGATAGGATGATGTATCGTAGCCACAATCGGTAGTTGCATTTTCTGCAATTTCAACAAACCATAACTAAGACTTTGGTTATCGTGAATGAGGTCATATTTGTTGCCGTGGCTTTTCAGGTACTTCACTATCCGCCTTCCGAAAGTATACGGTTCTGGAAACCCACCGGTAACTACACTGGACCACTCAAATATATTGGTATAAGATTTAAGATCTTTCGGTTGAAGAGCTCTTAAACGGTTTTTCTTTTCAAACATATTCATTCCGGGCATCTTGATCAGACGTACGGTATTATCAAGTTCCGGATAAGGTTCGCCGGATATGACATCAACAGAATGCCCATATTTGGCCAGTGCTGAACTCAGATATTTGATGTAAATTCCCTGACCTCCGCAATGAGGTTTGCTCCGATAACCGAGAAGACAAATTTTCAGGGGTTTCAAATCGACGGGTTGTATTGGGGCATTAGTCTCTGGCTGACTTATTCTGGAAACGATTTGCATTGTTGGGTTGGATAACCAAATATGAATTGTTAGACAAATCAACCACCTTGGCGATTTTCGGAAACAACTTTAAAAATTGATGATGGAGATTATAAGGAATTCCCGGTATGGATGGAAAAACACTAAAATAACTGCCTAAAAGCCATGCAATTCTATTGTAATCAAAAATGCATAAATGGAAATGATAGTAACTTATTTCAATTCTGTATAGCCAAAATCTCAGAATTTCATTAGGAATCGGATATTTCCAAATCGGCCGAAAACCTTATTTCATAGAATCTACAGTCGTTATTTGTTCTTCATTGTTTAACGAACGTTCGCTCAACTTTTAGTGATTACCAATAAAGTTGAATGAAATTTACCGGTATGTTTGGAGATTATTTAAAAAAACAGATGAACGTATTCATATGATAAAAGATCGACGTCCATACTACCTGAAACGGATGTACTGTAAATTTCAAAACATGTATGTGGAGCATTTTCTGCGGCCACAGTTCTCCAAGTTGGGAGAGGGATATCATTTTATTCGGCCGTGGAATGTCGAAATTTTTGGTTCTCCCATCCAGGTGGGTAAATTTGTTCATATTATTTGTGCATCGGACAAAAAAATTAAGTTTGTTATTTGGTCAGAAAAAGATGGATGTGGCAAAATTTCCATTGGTGATTATTGTCTGATCAGTCCAGGGGTGAGAATTACATCGGCCAGCGGCATTAAAATTGGAAACAACTGCATGGTGGCTAATGGGTCATATATTTCCGATGCTGATTGGCATGGGATTTACGATCGCCTGAAATCAGTAGGCGAGAGCGCACCAGTAGAATTGAAGGATAATGTATGGATTGGTGACAGTGCAATTGTCTGTAAAGGAGTCACTATTGGTGAGAACAGTATTATCGGGGCGGGTTCCATTGTTACCAAAGACATACCGTCCAATAGCGTTGCAGTTGGTAATCCGGCCAAGGTGGTAAAGAAGTTGGACCCTGATATCGAAATGGTTAAAAGAGAAAAACTATTTGCTAATCCCAGGCAGCTTTATACATACATGAATGATTTTGATAAAAGTTATCTCAAGGGAAATAGCACTTTTGGATGGTTGCGATCGATTTTATTTCCCAGGACAGGAGATTAGTAAACAAATTGTAAGGAATAAAATGACTTGTGAGTTACCACTCGATATTAAAGGAGTGAAAGGATTTCTGGCCGAGGATGAAGGTGAAGCGTTATACAAATACGCATTAGATATATCACAATTTGGTCCTTGCCTTGAGATCGGAAGTTATTGCGGCAGATCCACTGTGTATTTGGGCACCGCTTGTTGTAAAAACGGATCGGTTCTTTTTGCTTTGGATCATCATCGTGGATCGGAGGAACATCAACCTGGTGAAGAATACCATGATCCCGAGCTTTATGATTCGAAAAACAGTGTTTTTGACAGTTTCGGCGAATTCAGAAGTACCATCAGTCGGGCTAAATTGGAAGATACTGTCGTTCCGATTGTAGCCACGTCCGCTTTAACATCTCGATACTGGAAAATCCCACTGGCCATGGTGTTTATCGATGGGGGACATAGTTTGGAAGCCGCTCAAAGCGATTATCAATCGTGGGCGTCTCACATTATACCGGGAGGAATACTGGCTATTCACGATATTTTCCCCGATCCATCCCAGGGAGGACAAGCGCCATATGAGATCTGGAAAAAGGCATTGGTCACCGGTTTATTTCAAGAAACTGAAATAGTAAACACCTTGGGATTTTTGCGTTGCATAAAGTGATGTGTATACCGCCATTGCTTTTTTGTGACAAAAACCAAAATATTAGTTTTTTTTGTGCAGTTTGTTTTTCGAATAATGTTCTATGGAGAACATTTATTTTTTTTTCAGAAAAGGAATCTCTGGAGGAGCAGATGAAAAAAGATGTTGTGATTGTATCGGCATGTAGATCAGCTATTGGAACATTTGGCGGCACTTTACGAGATGTTATCGCCCCGAAATTTGCCAGTGTTGTGATGAAAGAAGCTATCCATCGAGCTGGAATTGATGCAGAATTAATTGAAGATGTTCGATTTGGCGGATGTATGGAACATGCCGATAATTTGAATGTCGCCCGTGTCAGTGCTTTAATGGCGGGGATTCCGGAATCATCAACCGCCGTTACTATAAACCGGGTATGTATTTCAGGAATGGAAGCCGTAATCTCCGGTATGGCCATGATTCAAGCCGGTGTGTTTGATGTGGTTATGGCTGGTGGGGTTGAGCACATGTCTGGTGTTGAATACACCGTACCCAATGCCAGATGGGGATGTCGGCTTCAAGATCAGGCTTTTGTGGACAGAATGATAAGGGGACTTCATTGCGGATCGCATATAATGCCAAATGCGGCAGATGGACCGGTTAACGCAGAGGAAGCGCCGTTAAGTTATTTTAAAGGGAAACCTTACATCATGGGACATACAGCAGAATTTATCGCCCAGCATATGAATATCAGCCGAGAGGAGATGGATGAAGTCGCCTTGAGAAGTCATAATGAGGCAGAGAGAGCTACCAATGACGGATCTTTTAAAGAGGAAATCGTGCCCATTGAGATCCCTCAAAGAAAAAAACCGGCAATTATCTTTGATAAAGATGAACATTTCAGACCGGGATTGACTATGAGCGACCTACAGAAACTGAAACCGGCTTTTGTTCCCGATATCGGCAAAGTAACAGCAGGCAATGCCAGCGGACTTAACGATGGCGCAGCAGCTATCATTTTAATGACGGAAGAGAAAGCAAACCAATTGGGACTCAAACCGATGGCAAAAATTAAGGCTGTGGGTAGTGGTGGTTGTCATCCGTCCATTATGGGGTTGTCTCCGGTTCCAGCTGTTAATAAGTTGATGGAAAAGAGTGGGTTGGCCATTGCAGACTTCGAGTTGGTTGAAGTAAATGAAGCCTTTGCTGCTCAATATATTGGCTGCGAAAAAGAATTAGGACTTAACAGAGAGATCACCAATATTAACGGTTCGGGTATTGGACTTGGTCATCCAGTCGGTGCAACAGGAGCACGTATCATTATCACTTTGATTCATGCTATGAAAAAGAGGGGAAACACATTGGGATTGGCCACACTTTGCGGCGGCGGCGGTGTTTCCATGGCTTGCGCTATTGAAATGATGTAGTATAACTCCCCTGTTCATAGAGTAGGGGGGCAATCGTTACTGCAAAATTAAGGAGAATCCGAAGAAGGTATTACTTCAGCGAATTCAGGGCGGTTGTCTCGTTTTCCGTGATGGTCAGGATTTTATCCAATTTGGTCAGGGTGAAGATCTCCATGGTGCTATCATGAAGACCGGTGAGGGCAAATTTTTTCCCCATGCTCTTTAAAGTTTTATAAATGGATACAATTAATCCCAGTCCTGATGAATCAATGAATTTCACATCATTACAATTGATAATGATTCCGGCCAGCGTTGATTCTTCGATGTATTGTTCTACGAATTCCTTCAATTTTGCGGTATCTTCCAGAACAATATTACCGGAAATGGATATAATTAAAAAATTGTCTTTTTTCTTATCGGAAAGCTTCATATTCTTTTCTATTTGATGGCTACTCATTTTTTAGAGTTTATCATGGTTGTTATAATTGGGCAATTTTTTTAAACAGGGATTTCCCTTTTTAGTGTTTTTATGACATCTGCGGATTCCTTTGTTAATGTTTCCAGGAATTCCTGGATATTTTCCATCTGCTTTTCCTTATCCCATTCTTCTTCGAATTGCTGGCATAAATGAACCATTTTTGTTGCACCAAAAGTTGTACAATTTGATTTAAGTTTGTGCACCAGGTTTTTGATTTCATTCAATTGGTTTTTTTTTACAGCCGCATAAACAGCTTCGATTTTATTCGGTAATTCAGTTAAAAACATAGTCAACAATTGTGGAAATTCTTTACCGGCATCTCTTCTAAGACATGCAATAATGCTTGCGTCTATGGGATTTTTTTCATTTTCGACCGTTTTTTTTGAAACGATTTTGGTTTCTGTCATCCATCGTTTTATTAAACCATCAAGAACATCCATTTTGAATGGTTTGGCCAAATGATCATTCATACCGGCATCAATACATTGTTCCCGGTATCCGCTTAAAGCATGCGCTGTGAAGGCCACGATAGGGATGTTTGGATTAAGCACGCCTGTTTTTGGATTGCGTATGAGTTCAGTTGCTTGGAATCCATCCATAAGCGGCATTTGAATATCCATTAAAACCAGGCCAAAGGGTTTTGACTTAAGTGCTTCAATAGCTTCCTTCCCGTTAGATACGGCACTGGCTTTGTATCCAAGGTTGTTTAAAGTCATTAATATAACCTGCTGATTGATAGTATCATCTTCAGCAATGAGGATTTCTTCTTCCGAAACATATTGGCCGTTTTTTTCGTAAACTGATTTCTTAGAATCAGTTGTCGTATCGGTATTCCCGTTTGATTTATTAACATCACCAGCTCGCTGTTGAGGACTTTCAGTTTTTTGTTCCAATTCTCTTGTTTCCTGTTCAAACTGTTTTTCAAAGTCAATAACAAACCAAAAAACTGACCCTTTGTTCAACTCACTTTCCACTTCAATTTTACTATCCATCAATTCGGCCAGTTGTTTTGATATAGTAAGCCCCAAACCGGTGCCACTGTATTTTCTGGAAAGAGATGAATCGCCCTGGAAAAATATGCTGAACAGATTATCTATTTCACTTTCCGGAATGCCGATTCCCGTATCTTTCACTGTCAACCGAAGGGATATTTCATTCTCCGTCTCATTTTCAGTGGTTATCTGGATAACAACTTCCCCTTTTTCTGTGAATTTAATAGAGTTGCTGACCAGATTCAGGAGAATTTGACGTAACCGAAGGGGATCACCTTTAATCCGAGTACGAATATCCGGGGGGATTTGACTATAAAATCGTATCCCTTTTTCATGGGCTTTGATGCTTAAAAGATCGATAAGCTCTTTTACAATCTCTCTTGCATCGAAATAGGTCATTTGGAGATGTAATTCACCCGCTTCGATTTTTGAATAATCTAAAATATCGTCAATGATTGCCAGTAAGGAAGAGGTAGATTTGTTAATCACTTCAGCCAGGTATTGCTGTTCCGGTGTCAGCTTGGTATTTAACATCAGGTTGTTCATGCCGATAACACCGTTCATAGGTGTACGGATTTCATGGCTCATATTGGCTAAAAAGGCACTCTTAGATCGATTGGCACATTCAGCATCTTCTTTGGCTTTCTCCAGTTCTTTTTCCGCCCTTTTTCGTTCTGCGATTTCTTCCAATGAGAGCTTGTAAGAATTTTCCAGTTTTTCTTTGGTCTTTTGCAACTCATGGGCAACTGTTTCATATTGTTGCGCCTTGGCAGTGGTGAGCGAAAGCTTTTCTGTTAAGATATTGGAAAAAAGGCGAAAGAGGATGTTTTGCAAGGCATCTGCATGGATGTCTGTATATTGACCGATATCCTTAGCACGGATACAGAATACATTGACTGGTGTTTTAGCAATGACCGAAGCTGAGCAAGGTTTATTGCTGATAATGCTCATTTCGCCGAAAATATCACCGTTTCGTTTCAAGGTTAATATTAATTCGCCTTTTGAATATACACCGACGCTTCCCCGAATTAGAAAGTATACCAAATGATTTGTCTGGCCTTCGACCAGGATAGATGAACCTTTTGAAAAAGATTTCAGGTTGGATAATGGCACCAGATCTTTTAAGATCTCTTCCGGTAAATGACCGAATAACCGACTTTTTTTCAAAAAACTAATGATTTCAACATTGTCGTCGAAAATTATCTGGCTTGGTTTTTTAGGCATGATTCCAATGAATGAAGTTGTTTGCAGCTCACCAAAAAGCATACATTATCTTTGAAAGATACTCATATATTCAAAAAAAATCCACTTATTTAAAATACCCAAAACTTAAGATAAGGTTTGAAGTCATGATCGAGATTTTCGATCTAATCCGGATTCATCAAAAACAATGGAGGTTTTTTATAAAGGAGTGGCATCCGCTATTTAACTATTTTGGATTATCAGTCTTGAAGGTTCTTGGATTAATCGTTTTGCTTGTTGGAAAAAAGATCTTTCGCCCTTTTCATTAATTCATCTCTCTCCTCTGGGGGCATGCCCATAACTTTTTTTCTCATTTCCTCCAATTCAGCCGGGTCCATATCTTTAATTTTATTCATGGCTTCCTTGGCCAGATTCTCGTAAAACGGTTTGTCTTTCGGTTTGGGAGGGGATTCTTTATAATCTTTGTTGTAAAACAGGATTTTGTCGTTTTCGATTTTGTGAAGCACTTCTTGTTCTTTAAGGTTGTTTAAAACGTTGGATAATGTGACACCGTTCTCTTTGCAGCTTTTAAATATTGCCTGAAACGGCAGGGATACTCTTTTTTCCGGGTATCCGTTTTTTTTGATGGAATGTAAAATATTATCTTCTACTGAGGCCATGGTGTTACTAATGAAATGTGGTTATATCTAAGTGTTTTCCATGAATGCGTTCTGGTAAGCCAACAAATCCTGCTCGGAAAAACAGATCAGGTTAACTTTTTTTAGCTGGGTATGCCGTTTTAAAAAAGTTCGGATTTCCTTTAAGGCAATGCGACATGCTTTTTCAAAAGGATATCCATAGACTCCCGTACTTATTGATGGAAATGAAATTGAGGTTAAGTTGTTTTCAACTGCCAGTTTTAACGATTTTCGGTAGCAGGAAGCCAGCAATCTATTCTCGTCTTGATTCCCGCCTTTCCAAATGGGGCCAACAGTATGAATGATATAACGACTGGGCAGATTATAACTTCCCGTGATTCTGGCTTCACCAGTTGGACATCCGCCAATGGTTCTACATTCTTCGAGTAATTTAGGTCCTGCTGCCCTGTGAATAGCTCCGTCAACACCTCCGCCCCCCAACAGCGATTCGTTGGCGGCATTGACAATAGCATCGGTCTGTTGCTGGGTGATATCACCTTGAATGATTTCAATTCGTTGGTTTATGTTTTCGTCAGCCATTTTTTTTATTTGTTTTCATGGTAAGTGCCGGTTTTTAAATTGATTGTGCTGAAAATTGGAAGCAAACAACGGACTAAAACGGTGATTTTCAATCCAAGAGACACTTATCAATAATTATTTATTTTAATCAGACAATGATATTTTATGATGTTTCAAGAATTACAGACTTTGCGAAAACTGTCCATACCTAGATTGTGCAGTATCAGGGCAAATCTATGACAAAATATTTCTGACTGTTTCCAGACTTTGTCCTCCGGTTGTTGGTGATTTATTTAGATGTTTTTAATTTTAGCCGAATAGTTACAATTTTTGAATTATAAATCAGACTTCGAAAGAAGAATTATAATTCATCAGCCGATCTTTTTGAAATTGTCGACATATTGACAGGTCAATTCGGAATAAGCTTGTAGTCCGAAAGTGATACTATCAATATGTTTTTGCGTTATATCGCCGATTTCTTCAGCCGGAGAACCACCATATATTTTTTTTGATGGAATCACCTGTTTTTTCATCACCGTAGATCGTTCGGCCAGAATAGACCATTCATGGACCTCCGAATTATCACATACCATGGACTGCATGCCGATGAGAGAGTGATGCCGGATGGTCGTGTCATGTAACATCGCCATGTGGCCGACAATCACGTTGTCTTCGATAACGACTTTCTTTGCGCCGTGAATGATAACCCCTTCTTCGATTAGGCAACCATCTCCAATTGATATTTTACCAAAATCTCCCCTGATAACAGCCCCGAATCCGATGTAGCAATTCATGCCAATGGTGACATTGCCGATGATTTCGGCGCTGGGGGCAATCCACGTATCCTTTTCTATAATTGGTTTTTTTCCATTTATTTCATAAATCGGCATGGCGCGCACTCCACTTTAATTGTTTGATTTGTATGTATCCGCATTTTACAGCTACTTAAATCGCTTAAACAGGTAACTCATTTGTTTTTAACTAAAGCTATCACCTGTCAGTAATTCCAATCTTTCGATTTGACATTTTTTTTACTCATTTGATATGGATAGGACTGTAAAATAAATAAATCAAACCTTTTTTGTTTAAGGATAAACCCATGTATCGATTTTTCGGCTTTAATTGAGCGAGCTTATCGCATTCTGCCCGGGTTGGTAGACGTAAAAGCCGCACTGAAGGATCGGTTGCATATCCTTATTCTTATGTTGCTCATCTTTCCAAGCCTTTTTAGTTTACCTATCTATCGGCTCGACTTCTCCACGAGAACTCATCAGGAATGCCCATTCGCCTCAGGTTGTGGTAAAAGACGTAAATTTTCGTTTATTTGGTTAATCGTATTCGTTTCGGAGAAGCGTAGTTTATAGCTTCGACTTTCTTTCGGAATAAATCGAACCCAGTGGAAAATGCACGTTTACAGTTTTCTGGTTTTTACATTATAAAGTTCTGCAATACAAAAAGAAAACCGTGCGCCGTTAAGCCATTCTATCGATACGCTTTTTTAACAAACGTATTGAAGGAGTGAAGCAATATGTCAGACTGGAAACCAAAAATTGCAGCGTTTTTATGCAATTGGTGCAGCTATGGAGCTGCCGATTTGGCCGGTGTCAGCCGCATGCAGTATCCGCCCAATATCCGCATTATTAGAATCCCTTGCAGTGGACGACTCAGTCCAAAATTTATCCTTTCCGCATTTATGAACGGTGCCGATGGTGTGTGGGTTTCCGGATGTCATCCCGGGGATTGTCATTATCTGGAAGGCAATTATTATGCTCGCCGGAAATTTGCACTACTCTCCAACCTGTTGGAGTATATGGGGATCGAACAAGATCGTTTACATTTTTCTTGGATATCATCAGCTGAAGCCAATAAGTTTATCGATGTTGTACACCAGGTAACAGAGTCCGTAAAAGCACTGGGACCTTCCCCAAAATATATCAAAGCCGGATAAAGGAATTTACATGTTAACCTATATTGAAAAAATCAGGGAAATATCATCCCAACTCTTAAAAGAGAAAAAAGTAGATATGGTCATCGGATTTCGAAAAGGAAGTTTACCGATGTCCAATACGCCGTATGCAGCAAGTCATCCCAATGACGTAAAAAACCTGGTATGGGACAGCAACTGCGGGATCAATCTAACGACCTATCTTACCGGTCTTAAGGAAAAAATCGGCGTGATAGCCAAGGGTTGTGATTCCCGTAATATTGCAACTCATATCGTTGAAAACAAAATAAAACGGGATCAATTGACTATTATCGGTGTTCCCTGCCAGGGCATGATTGATAAAAACAAGATATCAAATGAAATTGATTTCGAGATCGTCGAGGTTATTGAAGAAAAAAGTAAAGTAATAGTAAAAGGAATAGATTCGGAAAAAATATTCGATAAAAAGGATGTTCTTCAAAAGAACTGTGCTGTTTGTATCCATCCCAATCCTGTGATGTATGATGAACTGATTGCAGAAGAGATCGATGTTAAACAAGATATCGATCGTTACTCAGATGTTCGTAAAATCGAAGAAATGGAAATAGATGATAAATGGGACTATTTCGAGGATCTCCTGTCCAACTGTATTCGCTGCTATGCATGCCGAAATGCTTGTCCGTTATGTTACTGTCCGACATGTTTTGTAGATGATTCGCGTCCACAGTGGGTTGGTAAGAGCAATGATCTGACCGACATCCGAACTTTTCATTTCTTAAGAGCGTTTCATTGTGCCGGAAGGTGCACTGATTGCGGTTCTTGTGAACGGGCTTGTCCAATGGGTATTAACATGAGAGTTCTTACTAAGAAATTGGAAAAGGACTGTACTGATCAGTTTGGATGGCAGGCCGGTCTGACAACGGAAGAGCGTCCCCCCCTTGATTCATTTAATCCAAGTGATCCTGATGATTTTATTAAGTAACTGCCGAAGATAGGAAAAATGTATATGAAAATCATAAAAATAGAAAAAGAAGGTTGGATACAGGGGCTGGGAAAGCTACGGAATGATTACCGTTTGTTTGGTCCGGTGGCAATTAAAGATGCCTTTGAATTCAAAGAACTTGAATCCGATCAATCCCCTGTACTGGATCTAAAAAATACGCGACTTTCCGCTAAGTCGACGGTTTATCCTCAAAATCAGGTGATGTTTAATTATACGCTGGATGAGTCGAAAGAGGATCATCACATTATGAAGCAGATAGAACCGGATGAAACGCCAAGAGCGGTTTTCGGCATTCGTCCCTGTGATGCTGCTTCGTTTTTACTGGTCAAAAGGAACTTCGATAACCCCGATTATCCCGATCCATATTGGATAAAATCGTATGAGAATACAACATTTATCGGCTTTGCTTGCGATCAACCATCCAATACCTGTTTTTGCACTTCAGTTGATTGTGGTCCCTATAACGAAGACGGAATAGATCTCCTGTTATCGCAAGATGGTGACAATTTAGTTGCAAAAATACTGACAAAAAAAGGTGAAGCATTAACCAAAGCAGCCGGTTGGAAAACAGAAACAGATGTTGTTGATTTTGAGGCGAAAAAGAAAATTGCCGAAGAAAAAATAACGAAAAAAATTTCGATGGAACTGTTGAAGGATAAGAAGACAACAGATCTATTCAGTGCCCCCTTTTGGGATGATATAGCCTTTGGATGTTTGAATTGTGGAACGTGTACCTATAGCTGCCCAACCTGCTGGTGTTTTGACATTCAGGACGAGGTTAACGGCACTGATGGAAAACGTATGCGCAACTGGGACAGCTGTATGTACCCTTTGTTTACCCTTGAAGGTTCCGGGCACAATCCACGGCCTAACAAGGAACAACGTGTCAGACAACGGTTTATGCACAAACTGAAATATTACGTTGATAAATACCAATCGGGCGTTCAATGCGTTGGATGCGGTCGATGTATTCAACTATGCCCTGTTACAATCGATATCAGGGATGTTTGTGAAATCATGAACAATTATCAACCCGTTTAATAGGAACCGTTAAAGGAGAAACACTGTGATAAATCCATATTTACCTTATCCGGTCCGGATAGATGAGATCATTACCGAAACAGAGGATAGAAATTTAAAGACATTCAAGTTTGTCTTTCTAAATCCCGAAGACGAGGAAAAATTCTCTTACAAAGCCGGTCAGTTTGCAGAACTATCTGTCAGTGGTAAAGGTGAAATACCGATTGGTATTGCATCTTCACCGACAGAAAAAGGATTTGTAAAATTTACGGTTAACAAAACCGGAATGGTTACAAATTATCTTCATCAAATGAAGGTCGGGGACGTTATGGGCATTCGTGGTCCCCTGGGAAACAGTTACCCGTGGGAAATTCTGGAAGGAAAAAATGTAGTAATTATCGGGGGTGGTTTTGCGTTTACCACGCTTCGATCCTCCATTGTTCACATGTTGGCTAATCGCGACAAATTCGGTGATATTAATGTTATTTATGGCGCAAGATCCCCCGGACTGCTGCTTTATCGAGATGAATTGGCTGAATGGGAGGCTGAGGGCGATATAAAAATGCATATTACGGTCGATGCGACGGATGATCCGGATTGGAAATACAATGTCGGATTCGTGCCAACTATAACAGAACAAAAAGCCCCGCCGGCTGATGACGATACTTATGCCATTGTGTGCGGACCTCCTGTTATGATCCGGTTTACTCAGCCGGTTCTCGATAAACTTGGTTATTCCCACGACCACATTATAAATTCACTTGAAAAACGAATGAAATGCGGCATTGGAATTTGTGGTCGATGTAATATCGGTGAAAATTATGTATGTAAAGACGGACCGGTTTTTACCCTTGAACAACTCAACCAACTACCGGCTGAATAAATAAACCTGTAAAAAATATCGCTTTCAAAATGTCGGGTGGCCGAAATTAATATGGGAATAAAAAACTAATAATTCTAAAATAACAAAGGAGTACAAAATGACACAACATATACAAGGTTCCGTGATGGTAGTTGGGGGCGGTATTGCAGCTATGCAGGCGGCCCTGGATCTGGCGGACTCTGGATACCTGGTTCATATGGTGGAAAAATCGCCTGCCATTGGCGGTGTGATGGCTCAACTGGATAAAACATTTCCTACCAATGATTGTGCCATGTGTATCATGTCCCCCATTCTGGTGGAAGTTGGAAGACACATCAATATTGATCTGATCACTAATACCGAGATTGAAAAGGTTGAAGGAACAGAAGGCAATTTCAAGGTACAATTAAAAAAGACACCTCGTTATATCGATGGAGCTAAATGTACATCTTGCGGGGATTGTGCGGATGTTTGTCCGGTTGAATTACCCAATGAATATGAACAGGGATTGACACAACGAAAAGCGATTTTTAAAAAATATATTCAAGCCATTCCCGGAGCTTTTTCCGTTCAGAAAAATGATAAAGCGCCTTGCCGTTTAACCTGCCCGGCTGGAGTCAATGTACATGGTTATGTGCAGATGGTTGGCCAGGGGAAATACAAAGAAGCGGTTGATATCATCATGAGAGATTTGCCGATGCCGGGAGTTCTGGGACGTATCTGCCCTCATCCTTGTGAATCTGGTTGCCGTCGTGCCGAAGTGGATCAACCCATCGCCATTCGCGATCTAAAGCGTCTGGCTGCCGATTCGTATAATCCAATTGATTTGAAATTTAAATGCGAACCCAAAAGAGAAGAAAAGGTTGCCATTATCGGATCAGGTCCTGCAGGATTGGCAGCAGCCTATCATCTGGCCAGAAAAGGTGTATTGTCAACGATCTATGAAGCTTTGCCCCAACCGGGAGGAATGCTTAAAGTCGGAATTCCGGATCACCGCCTTCCCTCTGCCGTTCTGGAAAATGAGATTAAACTGATCACCAACCTGGGTGTCGAGATAAAATGCAACACACCGTTGGGACCCAATCTAACCGTAGACAATCTGTTTGCTCAAGGTTACAAAGCGGTTTACCTGGCATTGGGAGCTCACAAGGGGATGAAATTAGGAATCGAGGGAGAAGAGGTTGCCGGTGTCCGTCAAGGTGTTGACTTTCTGAGAGAACTAAACCTTGAAGGGACAACACAGGTTGGTAAAAACGTTACGATAATCGGTGGCGGTAATGTAGCGATCGATGTTGCGCGAAGCGCTGTTAGAATGGGAGCTCAAGCGGTTAATATAGTTTACCGTAGAACCAGAAAAGAGATGCCCGCCTGGGAAGAGGAAATTCATGCAGCAGAAGTTGAAGGAGTTGAAATAACCTATCTGGCTGCCCCAATCGAAGTTGTGGTTAAAAATGACAGCATTGCAGCTTTGAAATGCATCCGAATGGAATTGGGTGAACCTGATGATTCGGGAAGAAGGCGACCTATTCCAATTGAGGGAAGCGAATATGAAATTGAAACCGATATGTTGATTCCAGCAATCGGTCAGAATCCCGATTTATCACCTATTGAAGGCATAAAAGAATTGGAATTCACACGTTGGAATACCATAAAAGTAAATCCAATCACCTTTGAAACCAATAAACCTGGTGTTTTTGCAGGAGGTGATATGGAAACAGGACCTTCCCTGGCCATTTCAGCCATAGCAGCGGGTAAAGAAGCTGCAAAATCCATTGTTCGCTTTTTTGATGGCAAAGACATGGCGGAAGGAAGGGAAGCTTTGGGAACTACAGAAAAACATGTTGAAACTGCCGAATATCGTCCGATTCCCAAGGATATTAAAATAGTTGAAAGAAGTAAAATGCCTGAATTACCGGTTTCCGAACGAGAGGGAAACTTTAACGAAGTGGAATTGGGATTAAGTGAAGAAGCAGGGAAAGCCGAAGCATCTCGCTGTATTAATTGCGCATATTGCTGTGAATGTTTTCAGTGTATCGACGCTTGTAAAGCAGAAGCCGTTACGGTTGAAACCCATACGCAACAGTCTGAAACAATGGAACTTAATGTTGGATCAGTGATCCTGGCACCGGGGTATGAAGCGTTTGATCCTTCACTTTATGAGAACTATAACTACGCAAGTCATCCGAATGTCATCAGCGCTATTGAGTTTGAACGGTATCTTTCTGCTTCCGGTCCGACCGAGGGACATCTTGTCAGACCATCGGATCACAAGGAACCCAAAAAAATTGCCTGGTTTCAATGTGTCGGTTCCAGGGATATCAACCGTTGCGATCATTCCTATTGTTCTTCGGTTTGCTGTATGTATGCCATTAAAGAAGCGGTTATTGCCAAAGAACATGCCGGTGATGATTTGGAATGCACCATATTTTACATGGACATGAGAACCCATGGGAAAGATTTTGAACGATCATACAACGATGCCAAAGATAAATACGGGGTTCGTTTTGTCAGAAGTCGTGTGCATACAGTCGATCCGGTTAAAGGAACAGACGATCTTGAAGTTCGCTATGTCACTGAAGGTGGAGAGATTTTAAATGAAACCTTTGATCAGATTATTCTTTCCGTAGGCTTGCAAACACCGCCTGAATTGATCAACCTTGCTGAAAAACTTGAAATTCAATTGACTGATGGAAGTTTCTGTCAAACCAGCTCATTCAACCCGGTTGAAACTTCCAGAAAAGGTATATACGTTTGTGGTGCTTTCCAGGGACCAAGAGATATTCCTCAATCTGTTGTTGATGCCAGTGCCGCTGCTGCCATGTCTGGCGAGATGCTCAGTTCGGCCAGAAACACAAAAACCCGCAGTAAAGAAATTGTTCCCGAAATGGTTGTGTTTAACGAAAGACCCAGAATTGGCGTTTTTGTTTGCCAATGTGGGATCAATATCGCAGGCGTGGTGAATATTCCAAATATGAGAGAATATGCGGAAACATTACCATACGTTGAATATGCCACGGATAACCTGTTCACCTGTTCTCAGGATACACAGGATATCATGGCACGAATTATCAAGGAAAAGGGCCTGAATCGGGTGATTGTTGCCGCTTGTACCCCGAAGACCCATGAGCCGCTTTTTCAGGAAACCCTTATGGCAGCAGGTTTGAACAAATATCTGTTTGAATTTGTCAACATAAGAAACCACGGATCATGGGTACATAAGGACGACCCGGTTGCAGCAACTGAAAAATCGAAAGATCTTTTAAGAATGGCTGTGATGAAAGTCGCTCTAAAAGAGCCGCTGCAAGAAAGTGAATTACAGATCAATCAAAATGCCATGGTAATTGGAGGTGGGATTGCAGGTATGGCATCGGCTTTAAGTCTGGCTCGCCAGGGATTTGAAACCCATCTGGTAGAAAAGGAACCTGTTTTGGGCGGACAAGCCCTGGATCTGTATAAAACCTGGAAAGGTGAAGATATTCAAGTGGAATTAAAAAATCTGATTGACCAGGTGGAGAATGAATCCAAAATTCATGTGCATGTCGATACAACACTAAAAAACGTTGATGGATTTGTTGGTAATTTTAAATCGGAGTTAAAAAACGGAACCAAACAACAAACCATCGAGCATGGAATATCAGTCATTGCAACCGGTGCCTATGAATCGAAACCGACTGAATATGGATACGGAAGTGATTCTCGAATCATTACCGGTCAGGAACTGGATCGCAAGTTCCTTGACAATGATCTGAATACTGATATGAAAACAGCTGTTTTTATCCAATGTGTTGGCTCCAGGGAACCGGATCATCCTTATTGTTCCCGAGTCTGCTGCACACACTCCATTGAGAGTGCTTTGGAAATGAAACGACGCAACCCGGATATGCAAGTATTTATTCTAAACCGAGATATTCGTACCTACGGTGAACGAGAATCTGCCTATCAAAAAGCGCGTCAGGCCGGTATTATTTTTATCCGATACGAAGTCGACAATAAACCTGTAGTGGAAAAAACTGATTCTAAAATCCAGGTAACAGTGACAGATCATATCCTTGGAAAACCCCTGCAAATCGATACCGACTTGATCATATTAGCGTCTGCGATACATCCGAATCGTGATGAACAACTGGCCCAATTCTTTAAGATTCCGGTCAATAGCGACGGTTTTTATGTAGAAAGGCATGCCAAATTGGGACCTTCCGAATTTGCTACTGACGGGGTATTTCTATGCGGACTGGCACATTATCCAAAATCAATTGACGAATCAATGGCCCAAGGAAAGGCAGCTGCTTCCAGAGCCGCAACATTGTTGGCCAGAGAAGCCATCTTCACCAATGGAGAAGTCGCTTACGTCAATCCGACGAATTGCAGTCAATGCGGAACTTGTGTTTCCATTTGCCCTTATTCTGCACCAACATTCCTTTCTGAAGACGCAAGATTCAATGCTGGTAAAGCGGAAATCAACGCAGCCTTGTGCAAAGGATGCGGGCTTTGTGCTGCATCCTGTCGATCTGGAGCTATTGGTTTAAAAGGGTTTGATAACAACCAGATTTTTTCCATGATCCAATCCATGTAACAATACACAAACCCGGCGATTAAATATCGGTTTGACTATCGACCGGGTTGCTTTAATCAATGTTTACTAAGGAGTAACAATGAGTGCGGCCATAAAAATACAAAAAGAGAAAAAAAGCCGGTTTCTTGATGCTGTGAAAGATATTCTACCCAAAGGTGGAAACTTGGATTTATGTTTAACTTGCGGGATTTGCGCCTCTGGCTGTCCGGCAACCGGATTGGCAGATATGGATCCGAGGAAATTCTTAAGACTTGCGGTACTGGGATTGGATGAAGAAATCACCGAACATCCCTGGGTATGGATGTGCAGTATGTGTAAACGATGTACCTATGTCTGCCCCATGGAGATCAATATCGCTGGATTGGTTTTTGAAGCTCGGAAGCTCTGGCCCAGGGAAAAAAGACCTAAAGGAATTCTCGAATCATGTGAGGCTGCTTTGAAAAATGAGAGTACCAGCGCAATGGCAACACGACCGGAAGACTTCAAGTTTGTAATAGAAGACGTTTTGGAAGATGTGCATGACGAACAAACCGGTTGGGATGAAATGACAGCCCCTATCGATAAACAAGGAGCTCGTTTTTTTCTAAGCCAGAATTCACGGGAACCTGTAGTTTTCCCCGATGAACTGATTCCCTTATGGAAAATACTCCATCTGGCAGGAGCGGATTGGACCTATGGCAGTACAGCCTGGGCCGGGGAAAATTACTGTATGTTCCTGGCCGATGACGAAAACTGGAAAAAAATTACTTCGGCTACAATTAATAAAGCTCACTCCCTGGGTTGTAAAGTATACCTGAATACTGAATGCGGTCATTCGACTTATTCAGTAAATGAAGGTGTGCGTAAATTTGAAATTGAGACTGACTTGGAAATAGCCATTCTTCCCCAATATTACGCCAAATGGATTCGTGAAGGAAAGCTGAAACCAAGTTCCGATTGGAACAAAGATCTAAAAATCAAATTTACCCTTCAAGATCCCTGCAACCAGGTAAGAAAAGAATATGGTGACAAATATGCCGACGATCTTCGTTTTGTTGTTAAGTATATCGTTGGTGAGGAGAATTTTGTAGATATGCAACCCAACAAATCGAACAACTTTTGTTGTGGCGGTGGTGGTGGTTTCCTGCAATCCGGTTTTAATAAGGAACGTTTTCAGTTTGGCAGCGTAAAATTCAACCAGATTAAAGAGACCGGTGCCGACTATTGTATTGCCCCCTGCCATAATTGCCATGCCCAAATCCATGAATTAGCAGACCATTTTAATGGTCATTTCCATACAGTTAATCTCTGGACCATTCTTGCCCTTTCCTTGGGAGTACTGGGCGAAAATGAACGCATAGACCTGGGAGAAGATTTAGTAAATGTTTGGTTGCCCGAAAACTAAACCATTATCTTCAAAACTCAGCTGTCGTTATACCATGATCATAGGGCGGCCTTGTACGGCCGCCAATGGATTTTCTAATTCAATTTGTCGTGTTTGCTCAATTCTGGTAACTTTACTAGATCAACTATTTCAGAAAAATCCTTTGCCTGCCCTGTCACCTTACTGGTGTCAATAACATGGATTGTCTTTCAAAAGAACTGAAATATGGAAAAACCGATAAATGAGAAAATCCTTTTCTTCCTTTGCGGTCTATTGGCCTGTTTATCGGTTAGTCACTGGTTGTCTTTTCCCAAGGCGGTCGACTCAGACTATCGCAACGTATATCACATGATTTCCACTATCCAGGGATTTCTCACATGTTTGGTTGCCGCTTGCTGCTTTTATTTTGTTCCTAGATTAACCGGCAGTCATCCGCTACGGTTTCGGTTCATTTTGATCGGCTTTACAGCGCCTGTGGGAACAACTATCTCTGCATGGCTTCGATTTGAGGTCCCTGACGAAATCATGTTGGCTGTATCAATGATTTTCTGGATATTGTTATTGGTGACGTTACTACTGATCTATTATCCCCTTCTTGATTCCAGAAATAAAACCAGTGTGAAGCTGAACAAAATCTGGCTATTCAGTGCTGTTGTTTTTGGAATAATCGGTATGATTCTGGTTTCTACCTACTCTTCAATTCAGATTGTACAATTAAGAGAGATCCGATGGTTGCTTTTTTTAGGAAGAGGTTTCCTGCTTCAGGGAATGTTTTTGTCAGGTTACTTGGCTGTTATTCCCATACTTTTTTCTAATAAAGAACCTAAAAATAGAACCTGCAATACTCGTAACACAGATAATTATGGATTTCATATATCAGCTGTTTTGTTCTTAGCCTTGAGTTTACCTGCCGAATATTGGCTATCAGCCCGAATCGGATTTGGATTGAGGGCGCTGGTGGTTATCATATTGTTTTGTAGGATGGAAAACTTACGGAGATTTCCAATTAACCGTTTTATGCTCTACAGGGTGATTTGGTTTTCTACATGGGCAATTCCCTTAGGGTATATAATCCCGATGATATCCAACAGCATGCGGGATGTTGGATTGCATATTGTGTTTATAACAGGATTTACAATCGGTTTTTTGGCGATGATTCTGGATGGGATTTTGGAGCAATACTCTGAAACCTGGTTGTACTATGACCGGCCACGATATATTGGAACATTTTCTGCCGTATTGGTTCTGTCACTGATTTTTAGAATTATTGCCGAAATAAATACCGATACCAAGATTCAGTGCCTGAGTATCTCAGCGATAATATTCATTACTGGCGTATTATTATGGATGTACGTTTTAAGCCGGATTTTCAAAGCAATTAACCGGATCATTCCCTCTCATTCTCAGTGATTTCTACAATAGCTAAAATAGGATTGTCTGAACCGGTTATTCTTAACATAGCTTTATATGTATATGTAACTGGATTGCCTATCCAGGGGCGCATCAGATGTCCTAAAACCCCAATGTCTTCGACAGGTGCATGCCTTTGAAGAAGTTGCTGTAGCGTGATAAGGAATCGAATCCCTCCGGCTTTTCCAACTATTATCGGATTTTTATTTTTGGGAATAATCAAATCGATACTTTCCAAAAAACCCGGCTCTGGTGAATTTGAAAGCCACGCCCAACCGGTTGGCGGTGCTTCAGATGGAGAGAACCTTGCCATTATCAGGTTTGAACCATGCGCATTTAGTCCGTACACCCGAATCCACCGGCGGAAAAGATCTGGAGGCAGGGCAGTCACCCAAAAACGGTACATACATCCAAACCCATTTGCTTTAAATGTCTGTCGGTCAGGCAGGTCAATCATTACTTCGGCTTTGCCCCAGTGGATTAACACCTGTTGATCGAAAAATCCATCAGCCGTTTTGATCAAATGATTGGGCGGTTGAGTATAATTAATATCGGAATACAAAATCGCCTTAAACTGTCTGCCATCCAGTCTGGCAAATACTTCGAGCACCTTTTTTTTGATTTCAAACTTACATGAGCCAATCTTAAGAAATGCAGGCGGTTTAAAGGTCCACATTTCCCGATCATAAAATGACTCGGCTGTCCAGGTTTCCTCTTTGTTAAAATACAGGATGCGGCACATGCTGTTTTGATCGCCAAGACCAAGATTGGAAACGGATAGTTGGATAATTAGGTGCTTATCTTTGTCAATTGTAAAAACAAGCGCGTAGGTTTCCGAGTAGGCTTCCTCATCGAACAAGTGAGGTTTTAGGGAAGAACTTACTTGCGCTGAAATCTCCACTGTACTCACTTGCAGTATAAGGATCGAGAAACAATACAATATAATCGTTTTTCGTGTTTGTTTCATGAGTCTTATGTTTTTTTGTGGATCAACATCCAGACTCTATTATAACACTAACCTGTTTCAATTTTATACTTCTTAATGGATAGCAAATATTTTTGTACCTCAATGTTATAGATTCTGACCGGAATGTTGTGATAGGTCGTATCTCTGGTATAAGTCAATCCGCATTTTTCGGCTACCCGAATCGATTTAAGATTCTCTGCTTCTATAATTGAGATAAGACGAGGGAGTTTTAGCGTGGTGAATGCATGATGTACTGTGGCTTTGGCGGCTTCGGTGGCCAGGCCTTTACTCCATTGTGATCGGGCCACCCGAAATCCTAATTCGATCTCCTCTTTTCCATCTATTACCGGGAAGTAATAACCACAATACCCGATGACAGAACCGGTGGTTTTATCTTCCATCGCCCATAAACCAAATCCTTTGCGATCGTAGTTTTCAAGAATGCTTTCAACAAAATCCTGCGTTTGTTTAACAGACAATGGACCTTTGACTGAATATTTCATCACTTCCTGATTACCCATAACTTGGGACATATCCTCGACATCAAAGTGGGTAAAGGGTCTTAGAATCAATCGTGGTGTTTCTGTTATGACCATGTTTTTTTCTTATATCAAGCTTAATTAATCAGCTTTTACCGTATGCTTTTCGTTATTATCGATCATATAATCCTATTCCTCAGAGTGATCCTAAAAATATGTACCTGTTGCTCTTGACCATTGATGACAACAAACAGTGAGCGTTTATCTATCCAAAAGTGAAGAGAATTATAGTCCGCTCTTCGTTGCAAATAGGATATATAAGCACAGGTTAGCTGAAATCATTGAGAAATAGTGTTCTTACAGCAGTAAAAAGTTGAGAAAAAGAGACATCTTGTGTTCTTCATGTTTTATACTACATTGTACAGCTGAATAATCCCCTAATATAACAGACACCAGCTATATTTTATATCATTTCCAGCAATTTGTGATATCCTTCAAATTCATTTTTCCAATCTGCATAACAGGCTATTAGTCCACATTTTTGACAGCGACACCCAAGATATATCCATCTTACATCATCACTATTTGGATATAGAGCAACCCCGGCAGTAATTTCAAATTTGTTATTACCACATGGGCATTCACATTCCCCAAGTTCAGCTTCTTCGAGGTAGTCTTCACTGTCGCCAATGGGATATATGGTATCACACGAAGTACATCTGCGAATAGCGGCCCCTTCATCTTCATCAACAGCCAAATTAAAAAGATTATTTCCACAAGAACAAACAGCATCCTGAAAATGTTCAGCCAGATATCCATGTTGGCTGTATTCAATTAATTCTTCACGAATATCTGACTGGTTATCGCCATATGAGTATTCACCACGTTTTTTTAGAGTCATTATTTAAATATGTTTGATTGTTAACGCCAAGAAGCCGCAATGCATTTAATTAAAACTGTTCTTCTATTAACATTCCCCTAGATAATGGGTATCATGCTATTATCTCGAACCTTAACAAAACAGGAAATTTATTCAAAACTGGTTAGTTGGTTGCTCATAGAAAACAGTTTGCAAATAAATTTACTAACCTTGCCATCCTTTGATATAGACTAATATTGACGATTGATCAAATAAGAAATTATCGTTTATGAAATCAATGGTTACCAAATGTTACTGTTGGATGGTGGTAGTGTGTATTTGTTCTTCATAACCAGCGACAGTCATGGATTTTTCATATATTCAATTGCATGGGAGATGAAATTTACCTATTCTTAATATTGTTTTATATGTAACAAATTTTTGGATCTGTTTATGGGAGTTGAGAATATGGGGTTTGTATCTTCTGTTGTGTCACCGCCGGAAAAAAATCAGTTGTCATATTGGTTTGCTTTTCAGAACGATAATTTAATGGTCAAGGTTGAGGACAATCGTGCCAAAGTTCCTAAGGTATACGATTTGGATGATCTGAATATTCAACCGGTTTGCGAGCATTATCTGGGGACATTAAACGGCGAGCATTGCTATGCGGTTGAACTTCCGCCGGGTATGCTGTGGCCGGAGAATATGTCGTTTATGGGCCTGAGAGAACTTTTTGTATTGATGGACGAGGATATCTTTAAGGTGGCTGTCAATGCAGTTCAAGTCGTGGCCTGGGGGCAAACCCATCAATTTTGTGGGAGATGCGGTGCGAAAACCGAGACTAAACCGGATGAGCGGGCAAAAGTCTGTCCCCAATGTAATCATCATAGTTTTCCTAGAATTACTCCCGCAATTATGGTGGGTATATTAAAAGAAAATCAGATTCTTTTGGCAGCCAATCGGATGTTTCCACCTGACTTTTATAGTGTACTGGCAGGTTTTATGGAACCAGGTGAAACCCTGGAAGAATGCATTGTTCGGGAAGTTAGGGAAGAAGTGGGGGTAGAGGTAAAAAACATCAAGTACTTTGGAAGCCAACCCTGGCCGTTTCCAAATTCCTTAATGATTGCTTTCACAGCTGATTATGCCGGGGGTGATATCGTTGTTGACGGCAACGAGATCGTCAAAGCAGGTTGGTATTCCGCCGACAACCTCCCAAAAAGACCTACCGGAGGAATAAGTGTGGCAAGTAAGCTGATCGATTGGTTTAAGGAAAATCATTAAAGATAAAAATCAAGAATAAGAACGCGTTAAAATAAAAGGAGATATGGAAACGACATGTCTCTTTTTTTTATAACGTCTCAAATTGTTGTTTTATGCGTTTAAACCAGTTAGACATGGTTTTTAGGCTTTGCAGCGGGATTATGTTGCCATTTTATACCGTTGAATCTTTCCAATGTTATGAACAATACAGAAAGCCAGCCATTGGGCTGTTACTTTAATGCGTCCTCTTAAACTAAATCGTTAGATGATATTTTATAACCATCGATGGCAAACATTTCCTTTCCGATCAAACCTAAACAGTCACAAACTGCCAGAACATCGGCAAACAGCTCTTCAATTTCTCCGGGAAGTTGAGCGACAAACTTG
>JBFFHJ010000087.1:0-31729 GCA_041556995.1 bacterium
CTACTATGATTGGGTGAAATCCGTCTGCTGCATATTCCAGGCAGCGGGGGAAACAGCCACTGCGGGGGCTGTTGCCTATATGATAGGTGCTATTGGAAACGACTATTGGGAATGATTTTTAATTATAACAAGTCTATCGGATAGGTCAGGAGCATTGCTGATCCATGCCTTCCTAACCCACCTTTGTTGGTTTGGGTTTAAAAATTCAAAAATATCAGACTGTTAAAAATTTGATCATTACACTTCGGGCACTACTTCTTTCTTTTTTGAAGGATCGCTTTAATGACTTTCCCTTGTTGTATGGTGTTTATGGATCGGTCTATAAACAAAATCCAGCCATGAAATATCGCTTTGACAAGTGACCAAACGATATTTTATGTATGAACTGTTGTTTTTTTTTGTGATGACAAAACTGTTTCTCATGCAAATTCCCCCCGGATACAAAATTATGGCCTCTAACAGCAAATTCGGTTTGACAGATATTAATAAAATATTTCTGATTATTTTGATCTATCGGATCATCATGATCCTGGTGGCCATGGTAACGCTCCGTTTCAGGCAGACTTTGCCTGAGCCGATGATTGAGTGGTTTCGGTTCATCTCTTATCCGTTATTGGTTTATGGTTTGCTTCTTATATTGTTGCACAAAATTGTGTCTGGATGGTTGCAGCGATATCCGGCTTTAATGTTGATCGATTTGTTTATTGGCATTGCCATTCTTCAAATCGGGGGTGCCTGGCGCAGCTCTTATTTTGGGTATACCTTTTCCACTATTATTGTTTTCACTGTGTTTGGTGGTAAAAAAGGCGCTTACTTTTCCATGACCATGCTGATTCTTACGGCTTTAATCAAAGACCCAACCGGAAGATTGCCGTCATTGGAAACATTTTTTACTCCAAATTGGGATATGAGACTTGGAGCGGCTTCTTTTTACCTGGTAGCGGGATTGATCCTGGCATACTTCCATACCCTGATGCAGCGACTGGAAATGCTTTCCAAAGCGGAGGTGGAAAAAACACGAAAACTGACCCAGATTGAAGAGAAAAACCGTATGGCATTTGAGCTCCACGACGGTGTAAAACAGATGGTCACCGCCATGTTGCTGAAAATGAATCCCATTTTAAAAAACATACAATCATCAAAAGATGAAATGGCAGAAGATCTGCGATGGTTATGGAAAGGGATGAATTACCTGAAAAACGATCTGAACGAGGTCATGCTGAATTTGAAAGAAGACATCTCCCAAGAGAGTATCCAGTGTGACCTGGTCAACATTGCAGAAGAGGAAAAACAGCTGGCTGAAGTAATGACCGGATTCTCCTGGAGACTACTGACATCCTTGTCCGGCCTGACCATACCGCACAACCTGACCCAGAATTTTCGACGATTTCTGAGTGAAACCTTTATTAACGCCTGGAAACATTCAGGAGTAAAAGAGGGCGTTATAAAAATCGAAAACCGGAACGGGTTCACTGCCGTTATTATCGAAGATCAGGGAAATGGGTTTGACTACGATGGGAACAGGAAACTTTCCACCAGTGGCCTTAACAGCTTGAAATACCGATCGCAGGAATTGGGGGGGACGTTAACCATTAAATCCAAGCCGTGTCAAGGATGTCGAATAACCCTTGTTCTTCCTGAATTTGATGATTGAATTGATAGCTATTTTTTAGCAGCCGGGCAGGACCTGATATCATTAAGGGATCGTTAAAAATAACGTCACACGCCGATCAAAGGTGCAGGTTTTACCTCTTATCCTCATGATGACAGATAGCAAAACTTGACTTAATGATATTGACGCAGATCAGTTTGTCAGTTGCTTCAAGCGATATTTGTAGCTCAGGATAACGGATGAAAAGCTTAAACAAACGGTATTAATCTCTAAATAGCCGCCGACGGGTAAATCAAGAAAAACTAACCGGTTAATAATGACTATAACAAACGTGACTTATTACTCATGACAATTGCATTCCAAAAGGAGATAAATAGATCATGATAATCAAAGTATACATTTTTGAAGATCATTGGATGTGCAGAGAAGCACTGGTTTCGGTTTTAAATAAAGAAGCGGGAATCGAAGTGGTAGGGGACACTGATCACGTTCCTTCGGGTATGGAGCAGGTTTTGGAACTAAAACCGGACGTTATCCTGATGGACATTCGATTTCACAATGAAAATCTTGGTATCGAGGCCACGGCAACACTCACCCAAAAACTAAAAGAAACCAAAATCATTATCTTCACAGAGTTTCAAGATGAGCAAAACCTGAGAGCTGCTATCAAAGCCGGGGCTTCCGGTTTTCTTTTAAAAAAGGAGGTTCAAGATTCCAATACCATAGTAAAGGCAATTACGACTGTTTATAAAGGAGAAGCATATATCACGCCCTCTGTTACGGCCAAAATATTCAATGAAGTCAAACGAAAATCAGACAGACAGGTGTTTGATCTAACCAAAAGAGAGTTGCAGATTTTAAAGCTTATTTCTGAAGGAAAAAACAACAAGGATATTGCAGCAGTACTTAATATTGATAAGAGGACCGTGGCCAATCATATCAGCAATATCTTATTTAAAATGAATGCCAAAAATAGAACAGAAGCGGCGGCTATCGGTCGCAGGGAAGGTATTATTACCTAAGCGGCGGCGGTTCTGTTTGACAAAAGGGGAGTTAAAAGTGATCAAAATTTTATCAGATTTTAAAAGGGGCTTTTTACTGTTGTTCCTGTTGATTTTTGTTTTTTCCTGCTCCAGCGACAATGAGGACAGTGACTCATTTCAGCCACCCAGTGCCAATTTGACCGGCACCTGGGATATAAAAAATACACTCACCGGCAATTGTCCGGGAAAGACATATCCCTACACGGAAAATGAAAGTGCTGTCATCACCCATTCCACCAATGCAAACGAATTTTCTATTGCATACAGTTCCAAATCTATGGTCATCACAGGTATTATTTCCGCCAACAAAGTCTCCTGGGATGGTAGTTTCACAGACAGCGGAGAAACGGAAATCATCGATTTTTCTGGAACTGTTTCATCCGATGGAAATACAATTACCGGTTCAGCCAACTGGTCATGGACCAATGGTTCCTCTTCCTGCTCCGGTAATGCGGAAATTACAAGCATAAAGCAACAAACTCCCCAAGATATGGGTGGAGAATGGAAAGGCACCTGGGTAAGTTCTACCGGTGGATTAAGCGGTGATTTTACAGCCAGTATATATCAGGTCAATTCAGATTTGAGTGGCACCATCAACATCCCGGATATTGGTTTCTACGATTCATCGTTAAAAGGGACAGTGAATGGAAGTCAAATAACATTTGGGGACATATTTGATACAATCATATTTACCGGTAAATTAAGTGATTCGGATACAGCCTCCGGTACTTATGACTACCCAGGGGCCGATAGTGGCACATGGACGGGAACTCGATCACCAACCGCACCTACACCGGACTTTCTGGAAATTGTTCTGCCTATTGCCATTGATGCCTCTGATGATTGTTATCTGGCCGGACTGACCTATAAAAATAATACTTTTTGGATGGTGGATGGTAATTACAATTCTGTTTATAACGTTGATATGTCGGGTGATATTATTGACACATTCGACTTACCTGGGGCCGGTTTCAGAGGTATAACAAACGATGGAACTTTTCTTTGGCTGACAAACATCAGTATGGAAAGAGTTTATCAGCTGGATGTATCGGGTAATGAAATCTCTTCTTTCGAATCACCAGGGCCATACCCGCGCGGTATTGCTTTTGATGGAGAGTTTTTTTGGATAGCTGATTATAGTGAAGGAATCATCTACAAACTGGATACGTCTGGTGACATTGATGTTTCTTTTGATTCACCCGGCCCGAATCCAACCGGTTTGACCTTTGATGGAACCCACTTATGGGTGGCTGTTGATGAGCCTTTTGGAGATGACATAATATTTCAATTGGATTTATCAGGAGATGTTGTGGCGGAATATGATGTGCCGATCAGCGATATCACCGACTTAGATTTTGATGGCAGTAATTTGTGGGCTTCCGATGGTATTGCTGCGGTAATTTATCAATTGGAAGAACCATAATCAGCCGATTTCCCCCTTACCTTTCATGTTTCTGCGTTTTAACTCCTTTTAAGGTGGATTTTGTCAGGCAGATCCACCTTAGGGATTGTTAAAAAATCAGTTCACATTCTGTTTATAAAAGTCTCCAAAACAATGGGTTTTTTGTAAACAGAATGTGAACTGATTTTTAGCCGACCTTTAGAACATGATTTTTCGTAACTATTCAGTATTGCCCCGAGTTTTTTGCCATTCTCGCAACGGCATGATGTCAATATTAATTAGGCTCTGCTATCTTTATCCGTATTGTTACGGTAATTTCGGTAGTATGTTTATAAAAAAATTTGCTGAGATATGAAAGAGTCTTACAAATTGAGGATATTGTGAAAAAAGGGAGTATTCTGATTGACCAAGGACTTCGGCAGTCAAACAGCGGCTCAACTACCGAAAGTCAGGCAGTTTACACCTTATTTGCTGCTTCACGGCAATAAAATTCCTCCAACAAGTCATTTCCGTAGCAATCAGCTACCCAGGATCGACTGAGCATTTTCATTAGAAATTCGATGGGTCCGTAAAACTTGGATGAAGTAAACAGTTTTATTGGAATCAGCATCACCGGTATCAACCAGGTGGGGATATAACTTATTTTTACCTTTTTCCCCAGAGCGTTAAAAGCCGCTGTTGCCATTTCGTTTTGGGTGTATATTTTAGGCCCGCCGACGTCAACATCCCTTTTACCATTTTCAATGGCATCACAGCATACTATCGCCAAATCGGCGCCAGAGATGGGGTTTCCTTTGAGTTCTCCATTGCCGAAAAGCATAACCCGACCTTTTTCGGCCATGGTTAAAAACTCCTTCATGTCCGAAAAAAAGCCAGTGGGACGGATGATGCAATGATCGATGTCTGCGAAAATTAGCGCTTTGGCAAATCGCTCCTTTGCTTGAACAATCTTTAGATCCGACAGATGCTGTGCATCAAAAACCGATACATATAAAAACGAGTTGGTGCCTGATTTGATCGCTTCCTCTAACAGATTCATGTTTCCCTGGTAATCCACGTCGTTATAAGTCAGATTATCCTTTTGTCGGGTAATGCCGATACTGGAAAACACAGTATCAACACCCTTGGTCACTCCCCGGAGGGTATTTGGATCGGTGACTTGCCCGATAAAAAAATCGTCCACCAGTTTTGATATTTCTTCGGCTTGCGCCGGGTTCCTCACCAGTGCTCTGACCCAATAACCCCGCTTTTTCAATTCTTGAATCAAGTATCTCCCCAGATATCCGGTTGCCCCGGCGACTAATATCTTTTTCATCTTAACTCCTTATACTGGTTAAGAGGTTCATCGTGATTTATTTCGACCATCTGGACTATATAATAAAACGCTTGATTTTCCTTGTCAATATAATATAGTCCAAATGGACTAAATAAAAGGAGAAATAGCGTGCCAAAGATTGTCGATCACGAAAAATATAGAAAAGAACTAGCTGGTAAAGCTACCAAGATATTTACTAAATATGGTTACTCAGGTTTGGGAATGCGTAAGATTGCAGAAGAAATGGGTATTTCCAAAAGTGCTTTATATCATTACTTTCCCAGCAAAGAAGTATTATTCACGGAATGTACAAAACAAGTTACTGCTTTTGAGGATCAAGTCTCTGGAAATTTAGATTTGGACACAATGAGCCAGCGGGAAAAAGTAAACGTTTTGATTTCCATTTTTAAGGAGATTGAGAAAGATTTTAAGGGCGAATTATCCTTATTGGTTGATTATATCAGAACGCTCACTCCCACCCAGATTGCAAGAGATAAAAACATGAAACTGGCCAATGATCGATATCTTGCCATGGTCGCCTTTTATACTGGAGAAAAAAAAGCTCCGGTTGCACTTTGTTTAATGTATGGAACCTTGTTGCAGAGACTGTTTGACGGACGGAAAACCAGGTTTGAAGAAATAGAGGAAACGCTGTACTTATTGGTTGATAAATAAACTGATACGGTCGACCAGATATTCTGATTCCGGCCATACTTCATCTGCACCGACCATCGTCTAAGGCCCCAGTGGATTTGCGTTTTTCAGTATTCAGCAACTGGTTTTCAAACTGATTTCAAGAGTCTTGTTCGAGGCATCATGGTATCATGATTGATTTCCGTCAGGGGCTGTGGTTTTAGAATCGGATTTAAAACATCTGGTAATCGTTTTTTAGAGACTCTTTTGTTTTTTGAGAAATTTCTCCCACTTTTTTCTTCAGGCTTTCAGAGTCTATGGAATAGATGGTTTGAATATAAGCACAAAGCCATTATTGATCGATTTGGTCACCCCACAGGAACAGAATTCTGAACAGAAAGTCAACAGAAGAAAAGCAGTTTTTACTGGAGCCGGTTTCGTCTTTTTAAAATTCGTCAATGGCAGTACCAATTTGAGAAAATAGTTGCATAGCTAAACCTGACGACATTGACATACGGTCGCCCCATTGTTTGTCAGCTGATTCAATCAGAATTTCAGTATGATAAGAGAATCGGTGAATTTAAGTGATTGCCCCTTCATAGCCTTTGAATGAGATAGATAAATGTTGGTAAACAACTTTGTTTTTTAATTTCCAAAAAAGATTCCAGCAGATTTTCGTTTTTATGGTTGCCTGAAAGCGGGGAAAGATAAATGGCTCCTTTGTTGTTGGACGGGGCTGGAGTCTGACTCAGCAAACCGGTCAGTGACTGATAATGATCCTTGGAAAATCCATCTCCCAATAGAAAATTGGCTGTGATTTCGACATTGGTATATTCCTGATTGATAGCCAACATTTTTTGAAAAGCGGTGTGAATCTTTGATACAACCAAAGGTTTTTTAATGTCGGCCAGGGTTGAAGCATCAACGGATTCAAAGCCAACATTGATAGTAGTATAAAAAGGCAATTGATTGAGTTCCTCCAATAATTTGTCCGAAGCATTAATCAAGGAATCCACACTACCGAATAGATACAATTTGGGACGAATTGAGTGTTCTTTGTCCATACCGAAACATCTTGCTGCTTCAAACGCTGAGGTACAGATTACTTCACTTTCGGCAGCCAAGGCATCATGATTGCCGATAAACAAACCTTTGTAATTCACCAGATTCTGTCCATAATAGTCCTTTAACTGTTGAATTTGAAGGCGAATATTTTCCATACTACGAACTTTAAGCTGTTTCGATGATTTAACTGCGCAAAACTTACAATGATAACGGCAACCGTCTGCAATAATCAGTGGAATCACATTGTAGTCAACATGACGGGCATCCGGGGGCAGTACTGATACCCGTTCTCCAATAATATTGTGCAGTTTTTTGGCACGATCAAACAAGGTATTTTCATCTTTGCTGGTAACCAGATTTAAAAATTTTTTTATTTCAGTGTGTTTATCATTGCTTTGCATCTCGCAAAGGCTGCCAAATAGCTGTGACCAGGCAGCCAAAGCATTTAAGATTCTGTTGTCCGTATAAGGATTGAAGTCCAAAACCGAGTTGCTGGGGTATGGCAAACAGGGAAGGTAGTACTCTCCCATCCAATCTTTGACACCTTTATTCCCATTGACCGAACCGACTGAATAAAACACCCAATCGTTTCCATCCGTTCGTTTGAGAAATTCGGAGGGATGAGGCCAATTTCCATGCAGGCCACGAATAAATTTAATTTCACCATTGAGATTGAACTGAAACTCGTAATCACGTGTTTTAATTTCGGAATACGTCCCAAATCGGATAGGAGAAGTTGTTTTTTTAAAGGCAAAGTCACCCTCTTTTTTAATGGTAAATGACATGTTATTTAAACGGTATGATGTCATGTTTTATCCTCGATTTTATATGTTTATCCGCACCGGAAGCTGTTTCAACATCAGAATCATTTATTGACATTATATTAATTAATCGATAAAACACTGTCCAACGATTAATTTTAGCGGTTATGATCAAAAATTCCGATCAATGAGGCAAAAATGGAACTGAAACAATTAAAAACCTTTCGAACAGTGGCTAAAACATTGAGTTTTCACCGGACGGCCGAAATCTTAAACTATGCACAATCTACAGTTTCCGCCCAGATCAGGGCATTGGAAGATAATTTTGGAGTTCCACTTTTTGACCGTCTGGGTAAGCGGATCAGCTTAACGGATGCCGGCCAGAAGCTGATGCACTATGCCGAGAGGTTATTGGACATGGAAGAGGAAACCTTGACGGAAATGTCGGATGTTCAGGAATCCCAAGGCCGGTTGTCGATTCGGATTCCCCAGACATTGAGTACTTATTATTTTCCAGAGATTTTAAGCCTGTTTAAACAAAAATACCCTAAAGTTGGCTTTGATATCAAAACATGTGTTTATCACAGTCTTCAACAAGAACTAAAAACCGGGGTTACCGATCTGGCATTTTTATTTGCCGAAGATGTCTATGCGCCGGAGTTAATATCGGATATATTGGGACATGAAGATATTGTTATGATTGTTCATCCGAGTCATGCCCTGGCTTCCGCTCAACCGAACAGGGCAAGGGATCTTAAAAACGAAGCCCTGCTACTGCCAAAACATGATTGTGCATACAAAATGAATTTGGAACAGATTCTGGCTCAAAAAAAGATTAAACCGGCCGCTATCATGGAATTTAACAGTATTGAATCGATCAAACATTGTGTTTTAAAAAATCTTGGTATTGGATTGGTCCCACAAATCATGGTTAAAAATGAGATTAATGAAGGTGGCCTGGTTGTATTAACCGATTTATTTGAAAATATGTCTGTAGAAATTCTGATGCTGCGTCATCGAAACAAATGGTTATCCCCCATGTTACACACATTTATTCAAGCAACCAGGGAAGTGTTTAGCAATCGTTCATAAATCGGTTTTTATTACTCAATATGGTATTTCCTGCGGTTTATACTAGACGTTTAGAGTTCAGCTGCTTATAATTTTTGGCCAATTGAATCGTTTTTATTTAAGATATATCGATTTTGTATAACCGTCAGGAAAGGAATTATGACTTCTGAATCGGATAGTTGTAAAAGTGAATATGTCGCTCGTATAAACCGAGTCATAGATTATATCGAGCGGAACATCGACAAGCAGATGACACTGGATGAGCTGGCCCGGATCGCCGCCTTTTCTCCTTTCCATTTTCATCGAATTTTCAAATTCATGATGGATGAAACCCTCTCGCGTTTCATTGGACGTTTGCGCCTGGAAAAGGCCACAACACAACTTTTATACAATCCTGATAAATCTATTACTGAAATCGCATTGGATTGTGGATTTACCAGCTCAGCGGTTTTTGCCAGATCTTTTAAACAGGCCTTTGGAGTAAGCGCAGGCGAATATCGAAAATCAGATGGTTTGCACCACAAACAACTCCAGTCAAATCGCAATTTTCGCAAAACGATTAGCAAAGATAGCAAAGACATTACAATTTCACCTGCGTATATTGATCCTCAGACGAACCATCGAACGTGGAGGACAATAAATAAGAAAGGAAGGGACGTTTTAATAAAAATAAATGAGTTGCCGGAAATAGAGATCGCCTATATCCGGCATGTAGGGCCGGACGATGACAGCAGTATGGAGACGTTTAGAGGCTTGTATGAGAAGCTGGTACTCTGGGGAAGCTCCAGAGATCTGATCAACGCCCCACCAATCCCAATCCTGCTCCTATTTCATGACACAAATGAAGTCACTGATGACGATAAACGCCGAGTCAGTCTCTGCATTACCGTACCAAAGGGAACCGAAGCGGATGGTGAGATTGGCCGAATGACGATTCCCGGTGGGAAATATGCCGTAACCGCCATAGAGGTTAAGGATACTGAAGAGGCCGATGAAGTACACGGTGCCGTCATTGGCAGCTGGTTGCCTGTCAGTGGATTCCAGCTTGATGACAGGTTGGCTTTTGCCATACATCCCGACCCACCCAAAGCTTATATGGAGGGGAAACTTGTTTTTGATAGTTATCTTCCCATAAAACCCTTGTAAACCGAAATCCTTCCACTGTTCGATTAGTCTTTTTTATTTGCAAAGTTAAGCTTTCCTGCCAGTCATCCTAAGAGACAGATGTTGATAAAAGCGATAACCTGATCGCTGACAGTCTCAGGTTATTTGCATGTACCTCAAGACGATGTTTAGGGATCGTTCAAAAATAGCTTCACATGGTCTGTTTACAAACGTCCTAAAAACACTGGACATTCTGCAAACAGAATGTGAATTGATTTTTAAGCCGACCCTTAACGACATTATTTGCTTTTGACCTTGAGAGATTCTTCGTCGATTGAAGCCGCAGGTTTCGTGTCTCATACTCAGGATGACAGGAAACCTGTTTGCTGACCGACTAAAAATCCGTGGTTAATGGAGTGGGATAAAAAAAACTGAAATGTGGGTAATACCATTATTATCATATCTACCTTTAGGAGATACATGCAGAGTAAATCCAACACTGCCATTGAGCTGAAATGTGTCAGCAAGTCATACGGCGATATTAAAGCGGTGGACCAGCTAAGTTTTTCAGTTGATAAGGGACGGATATTCGGATTGCTTGGGCCGAATGGCGCTGGAAAAACCACCACTCTGGAGATGATTGAGGGATTGATTTCCGCAGATTCCGGGAACATATTCATTAACGGCTTTGATATTAAAACATCGCTTTACCAGGTTAAAGAGATCATCGGCGTGCAGTTGCAAAATAGTTCCATGTGGGAATTATTGAAGGTTGAAGAGGTGCTTAAACAGTTTGCAGGTTACTATAAAAAAAGCTTGCCCCTGGACCGATTGCTGAAGATTTCCGGACTTGAAGACAAACATGCAAGTTTACACAAACATTTGTCCGATGGTCAGAAGCAACGTTTGGCCCTGGCCCTGGCATTAATTAACGATCCAGAAATTCTATTCCTGGATGAGCCGACTGCCGGGCTTGATCCCCAATCAAGACGAAATTTGTGGGATATTATTTTCGGAATGAAATCCATAGGAAAAACAGTCATCTTGACTACTCACTATATGGAGGAGGCTGAGCAGCTTTGTGATCATATTGTAATTATTGACCACGGCGTCATTCTGGCTGAGGGAACACCAGGTGACCTGATTTCGAAGCTCGAAATCGATGCCTGCCTGGAATTTATATCCGATACAAATTTGAAAAAAAATGAATTGATATCGTTGCCATCAATAAAAAAGATCTTGAACCAAACGGAAAAGGTCAAATTGTTTTCAGCAGATATGCAAAAAACCATGATGGGTTTACTGGAACTTGCCAAATCAAGGGGAATTAAACTTCGGGATCTCCATATTCGGCAACCCAACCTGGAAGATTTGTTTATAAAACTGACAGGAAGGAGTTTGAGACAATGAAACTACTATATCGAGAAATTTTAATGGTTATGAAGATTTATCTACGGGAAAAACAGCAGATATTCTGGGTGTTTGTTGTTCCACTGCTGCTTTTACTGATACTAGGATTCACCATGAATAATTCAAATGATATGCAATATTCAATGGGGGTAGTAGATAGGGACGGATTTGAGTTAAACTATGTCGACTTTTTAATGCCCGGTTTGATTGGTTTTAGTTTGTTGTTTACCAGTCTGTCGTCAATGGCCGGATCTTTGGTTTATGCCCGGCAACAGCGAATACTGCGCAGATTGACTGTCACTCCTCTACCAAAGTCTGTTTTTATCAGCAGTTGGATTATTTTTCTGTACGTAGTGATTATTCTGATGGCACTTTTTTTGATAATGGTATCCCGCCTGGTGTTCGATGTTCAAATGAAAGGTGGCATTCTTTCCGTCCTGGTTGTTCTAACAGTGGGCTCCCTGACATTTTTAGCCTTTGGCGTAGCTCTTGGTGCCAGGATCAGAAAAATCAAAACAGCCACTTCAATTTCTCAAATTCTACTTATTTCTATAACATTTTTAAGTGGCGTTTTTTTCCCTTTGCATATGTTACCCGGTTTTTTAGAGTTCCTGGTCGAGTTTATCCCCTTAACCCATTTTATTAATGCCATGCGTGCCGTGTTTAATTATGGCTCTCCCCTTTCGTCCATATGGTACGAACTGTCTGTTCTATTTGCCTGGATGGTTGCCTGCTTTTTGATTGCCCTGAAAACTTTTTGCTGGAATTAATAAAATCCGAATGATAAGAACGCCGTGCGAACAGTAGGGGACGCATGGGTTTTTCCTGCTGGATATTAAGTAAATTCATACGATTGTCCTGAAAATGAAACCTTTTGACTTGACAGGAATGAAGCTGGTTTTTAGGATTTATTTTTACATATAAATTATTTTTAACGATTATTTATGGAGTTTTATGAGAATTTTTATGATTTCAGCAACCACAGAGCGGGTTCTTCAGGTTAATACGATTGAAGGGTGTCGGTTGTAGAATACAGATAGTACAAATGGTTAAAATCGGTCTTTGCATATTATCGTTGCTAAAACCGTAATAAATATGGAAAACGTCAATTGATCTGATTCTGCTGCTACATATATCTCAGAAGGGGACCGAATTGAGTCGTGATATACCGTATTTTCCGCCAATTCAGAAAAATCCTCCTACACCTTTTGCCTTTCATCGTATTAGCCTCGTCTAATTTTACACACTATTTTATTATTTTTTAGTCTGTCGTTTGAGCAGGGAACAAATAATTCCGTTATCCGCACTCTGACAGGATGTCCTATAATTTTGTATTCATTGTGGAAAATTAAGGATAACCTGAACAAAGTTTGGATGGACTATAAGGAGTGCAGTAACGGACTTATTTAGGATTAAATCCTGTTTTTCGACAGAATCAAGCAACCATTTAGCATAAAAAATATCATGAAAAAAATTGAACTTGGTTGGAATTCCTATTTCGAAGAACAACTAAATACATTGGACATAGGGAACAAATCTATCGGTCGAGTGGCTTGTGTTCAAAAATCCGCTTATTTGATTTACGGTGAAGATGAAGAATTATGGGGTAAAATATCGGGCGCGCTAATGCATCATGCTGAATTAAAATCAGATTTCCCAGTGGTTGGAGACTGGGTGATATATAGCTATCAACCAGGTGATGAATCGGCCATGATTCATATTGTTTTGGAACGGAGAAATAAAATCGTTAGAAAAGAGGCCGGTAGTCGCTTTTCCAAGACCGACAGCTTTCAAAGTGAGCAGATTATGGCCGCCAACCTGGATACAGTGTTTATTGTCTGTGGTTTGGATCGGGATTTTAATGTCCGACGTATCGAGCGATATCTAACCTTAGTGTATAACAGTGATGCCATGCCGGTGATTGTCTTAACCAAAGCCGATATCTGCCCGGATGTGGAAGTTAAGCGGTTTGAGGTTGAATCCGTTGCCATGGGAGTCCCGATTCACGCTATCAACGCGTTGGATGCTGAAGATACAGTTCAACTCAAAAGATACATTTTGTCTGGATATACAGTGGCCTTACTGGGATCATCCGGTGTGGGAAAATCCACTATTATAAACGCCTTACTGGGAGCAAAGCGGCAAAAGGTAAGATCAGTCAGTCAAAAGGTGAAAAAAGGTACGCACACTACCACAACCAGGGAATTGATTTCTCTGGAGGACGGTGGTTTGATTATCGATACTCCGGGAATGAGAGAATTGCTGTTAACTGTCGATCAGACTGCAATGGAGACCTCATTTGAAGATATTTATTCCGTAGCACAACAATGCCGATTTACTGATTGTTCACACACCGTAGAGCCAGATTGTGCTGTGCTTGATGCTATCAGAAATGGTGAGTTGGATGAAAACCGGCTCCACAGTTTTTATAAACTTCAAAAAGAAATCGTGTATGTTTCAGAACGGCAAGAGAAAAGCAGTCGAACCATCGAAAAGGAGAAATGGAAAAAGATCAGGATTATCCAGCGGCAGATGAAAAAAAAATAATCAGCGGCTTATTTTAATTTTGTAATCACTTGATTTCTCACTTTTCACTTCAGACCCCCAGTCAAGATGAGGGTCTACTTTTATAATCTGGAGTATGGTTTTCTGATATACTGAGAAATATTTATATATTCCGGTGTAAAGCCGGAATAACGCTTCACATAAATACTATGAAATTTGGCTGATCTTCTAGTTGTGATATCGCCTGCAAGCCCGTCAGAGCTAATTGATTCTAATCCGCAATCTCACAAAAAAACTGTGATTGATATTTACTGAAATACTTAGTTTATTGTAATTACAGATAAAACAATATTATAAAGTAAAATTGATCAGAACGAATAGTGAAGTCCAGATAACTAGCGGTCTTGAGAGGGAGAAACAATTAATTCTGGAAAATCCGTAAAGACGATTGGCAAAGTTTTGCCAATGAATATAAAAATCAGAAATTTTGACACAATCTGCAAGACACGCAAGATTATTAACGTTCAAAATTCTTAAGGCATTGCCTTTTAGGAGGAATTCCATGACCAACAACAAGAAACTTACAAAAGAGTCAATAAAAGAGCTGATTAACATCTTAACCCTTGAACAAAAGGTGAAACTGTGCTCGGGAAAGAATTTATGGTATCTGGAAGACTTTGAGGAACTTGGTATTCCTGGGATTATGGTGGCTGATGGCCCCCACGGTCTCCGTAAACAAGTGACTGAAGTGGAGACCCTGGGAATTGCGGACAGCGTTCCGTCTACCTGCTTTCCAACAGCTGCGACATTAGCCTGTTCCTGGGATCGTGAGCTGGTTTTTGAGGTTGGGAATGCTATCGGCGAGATGTGTAGACAAGAAAAAGTTTCCGTATTGCTTGGACCCGGTATCAATATCAAGCGTAGTCCTCTGTGCGGTCGAAACTTTGAATACTATTCGGAAGATCCTTATCTCACTGGTGAAATGGCAACGGCTTTTATAAAAGGTGTGCAGAATCAGGGTATCGGCACCAGCTTAAAACACTTCGCGGTCAACAACCAGGAATATCATCGCATGGTGTTCGACTCAATCATTGACGAACGTACATTGCGTGAAATCTACCTTACCGGATTTGAAATGGCAGTAAAAAATGCACAGCCCTGGACCATGATGACCGGATACAATCGAATCAACGGCATATTCTGTAGTGACAACCACCGATTACTCACTAAGATACTACGCGAAGAATGGGGATTTAACGGGGTTGTGATGAGTGATTGGGGAGGAACAAATGATCGGGTTGCGGGGATTAAAGCCGGTATGGACCTGGAAATGCCTTCCAGTGGGGGTGCTTTTGATGACATGGTGAAGGAATCCCTGGAAAATGGTACTTTGAGTATAGATGATCTGAATAAAAGCATAGAACGGCTACTCAATCTGGTGAAAAAATCCCAGGCACAGCTCGATGGAACTTACTTGTGTGATATGAACGCACACCATCGTCTGGCTCGGAAAGCAGCAGCAGAATCAGCGGTTTTGTTAAAAAATGAAGGCAATCTCCTCCCTTTAAAAAAGGATATTCATGTGGCCATTGTGGGAGATATGGCAAAAAATCTCCGCTACCAGGGACATGGAAGTTCTCTTATCAATCCAGACCGTTTGGAAACGGCTATGGATGAAATCTCGCGTTTTATAGATCGTGAGGCTGTTACTACATACGCCCAGGGTTACTTGAGTGGTACTGACAAAACCGATACCGGCTTGCTGAAAGAGGCTGTCACCACTGCGACAAATGCCGATGTAGCTATCGTTTTTGTTGGTCTTCCCCCAATCTTCGAGTCCGAGGGCTATGATCGAGAACATATGGCCATGCCGGCAAACCATATTGAGCTGATAGAAGAAATAGCGGCGGTGAATGATAACGTAGTGGTGGTCTTGAGTAACGGTTCCCCCATTGAACTCCCTTGGATAGACAAGGTAAAAAGTGTACTCGAAACATACCTGGGAGGACAGGCATCGGGAGGTGCCGTTACCGATGTCCTTTTTGGTGTGGTGAATCCCAGTGGAAAGCTGGCTGAAACGTTTCCCATGAATGGCCATGATACAGCGACATACCGATATTTTCCCGGTGAATCCAGACAGGTTCAGTATCGGGAAGGTCTTTATGTGGGATACCGTTATTTCGACACTGTGGGAAAGGAAGTACGTTTTCCATTTGGTCACGGCCTTTCCTATACAACCTTTGAATACTCAAATTTCAGTCTGTCTAAAGCCGAAATAACAGATGCTGAGTCTGTCATCGCGACCGTAACTGTAACCAATACGGGGAATGTGGCGGGTTATGAAATTGTTCAGTGTTATGTCCATGATCTTGAGAGTTCAGTCTACCGACCTGAACAGGAATTGAAAAACTTTGCCAAGGTTTATATTCAGCCCGGCGAAAGCAGGGAAATTACCATGGTTCTGGATCGACGTTCCTTTGCATTTTATGATGTGAATACCGCTGATTGGCAGGTTGAGACCGGTGAATTTGAAATTCGACTGGGATCTTCTTCTCGGGATATTAAACTTCGGAGACGGCTGACGGTCACATCAAATTTCAGTTTTACTGGCTCTCCCTCACCAGATGAATACCGTCTTCCCCTGAAAGAACATTTTACCATTTCAGATGATGCCTTTACAGAACTTGTAGGCCAACCTGTACCGCCGGTTGATCCAGTTTATCCCTTCCATATCAATTCCACCATGGGCGAGATAAAAGATACGTTTTTCGGTCGTATTATTTACAAACGGGCTCGAAAAGCAGCATTTAAGGTTTGGAAGGGTGAAATGGACGATACAACCAAAAAGATTATCGAAATCGGACTGTTAGGATCTCCCCTGCGGAGCCTTGTTTTGCTTACGGGTGGAAAATTCAGTTTTTCCGAGGTTCAGGGGCTCATTACCATTCTTAACGGTAGATTTTTTAAAGGGTTGGGCATGGTTCTGGGTCTGATAAGGAACAAATAGGCGTTAACCATTTTGGGCCTTGATTAGTTAATAAGCCGCATTATATAACTTTTTGTTTTTATTGAATGTTTCTTGACATTAGGAAAAAACTTATTTACCCTTTTTGAGAAATACCCAAATATCTCAACTCTTTGAATCAGTTTTTAAAGGAGAAAAAGATGAGTTTTGAAAAAATCAAAAGAAACAACAAATGTTTTTTTGTTCTGGTTGGTTTTTCTTTTTTGATGATTGCTTGTTATACGCCCAATATTTTAGCACAAGTTGTTACCGAATATAAGATGTTTGAAGTTAAAAGCGAACCGGAAAATAATATGATTCATGAGCTCAAATTGGGTTTGAATGCACAAGGGGATATTGAAACCATTATTCGGTCCTCATGGGAAACCGAGGATGTTTTTGATGTTCAGGATCTGATTAATGATGAAATTGTAATAAACCAACAGTCAGGCATAGATACGATAGTGTTGTCCTGCAACACTTGCGATGAGTTTAATGGTGGGGATGTAACTCTTAAGTATCTTTACAACGGCATTTCTAATATCTACCATTATCGCCATTTTTATTTGGTTAGAACCTCGACTGACGATTGGGAGTTTTATACAGATGACGATGTACTGGTGAACAACCTGACATTGAGATCAAATTTGCTTTTTGGTATACTCATCGGAATAAAACAGGTTGATGTGAATGCCTATTAGTTTTTTTTACCTTACCGTCGTTTCTCATGAACATGCAAAAAGTGGGATTCCACATATGAATATGGGTCTGTAGGGGATCGGTATTCTATATTTTTGGTACAGTACTTTACGATGCTGCACCAGAGTATGCAAGATAGTAAGTTGATGAAAACACTTTATCTAAGAAATACATTATGATTTTGTAAATACATCAAAAGACTTCAAGCAAAAAAAACAGTGCTATCGGCAAATACCGGTGACGTTTTTCGAGAAATATGCTGCCGACCGAGTGAAAGGTTTTAGATGCTGGCTCCCGGGCGTGAGTAATACTTCGGAAATGTTTTCGTTTGAGTATTAATTAAGAATAGAATCGCTTAATATTCATCCGCTTTGATCAGATCTTCGGTCTTGACACGATTCTTCTTGGTTTTGAATCTGAGATTTGATGATTTAAATACAGGGTGCTTCTGTTGAATGGAAATGTACTGGAAAAACTGCATGGCGTCATTTTGAACCTTTTCCTCCGCATATGAATAGCAATAGAATTCAGTAGTGTTTGCTGTTCTTATCCCTAACAACCGACCATATTCATCATCTTTCTTGTTAAGGCCATAGACAAAATAGGGGCTGAATTCATAATTGCTGAATTTTACCCCACTTTTTGTCTGTTTCTGGGAGATTTCCGCACCAACCACTAATAGGCGAGAGTCGCTTCCATTTTCTAAAAGAAAAGGAATAGCCCATTCTTTAACGGGTTCTTCTCTTTTTATCAAATGATCAGTGGAAATGTATTCAAAGAAATTCCAGAGAGTGTTTCGGAAGGAATCGTGCCGAATATCACCCATTTTTTTTCTTAGAAACTGGAGTTTGTTGGTATAGGTGTTGCTCATCTCATCAAAAAAAACAAAGTCAACGTCATGCTCGTTTAAAACTTCCAGAGAAAAATCGGATTTGGGATATTTTGCCTTTTTTTTGGCCGATAACAATTTTTGCATTTTTTCCAAAGGCAGCCTCGCCAGTTTCTTGACTTTGCTGAACATATTTTCGCTACGTGCTATTTCGCCATGGTTTTTGGAAAGAGTGGGGACTGGGGTTTTATCCTCTTCTTCAACCATTTCATTTATCTGCTCAGCCATGTCGTTAAACGCTTCCAAAGGCATTTGTTGCAATATCTCGTTTTCTTTCTCCGGATTTTCACTGACCAATTCTTTTAGCGACTTGTTATTAATTTTATATTTTTCATAGATTTGGTCTTTATGCTTATTCCCTTTGAGTTTTCTTTGCAACCAGTCCACTAAGAATTCATTCTTTATCAGCTCGAAATCCAGGTAGTTAAACTCAATATTGACTATTGTGTTCTTACGTATGGTGCGCATTTCCTTGGTAAAAAACAGTAAAATAAAGAATTCTCTGACTTCTTTGCCCTCTAAAATTTCATCCCGGATATAGGTGACACCCCTTTCTCTTCTTTTGACAAGTATTGTGTCATTAAATTGCTTCTCGGAAATTTTTGTGTAAACGTTTTTCAGGTACTCCTTTTTTACAAATTTGATAAAAAACAGTTTCAGAATTTCTTTGAGGATTTTTAGATAATCCTGCTGCATCTCTTTGGAGAAAGATGAGGGGAAGGGATCGTCAGATTCGATTGATTTTTGCAGAGTGTTGAGTGTTTCTATGGTCTTTTTGATTTTATAGAGCATAAACAAAATGCCCAACTCTTTCTCAAACGATTCCTTTTTTTTGTAGAGAAGTTGATCGTTCTCGGGATCAAGTTCCACGTTATAATGGTGCTCTATGAAATTCCGTAACCCTCCTTCAGTATAAAAGGGTTCAACCGCCCTTAAATAACGATTTTTGAATTCATTTTCCTCCTGATAGATTCCCATCAGGCGATTTTTCAACGGACCTTCCAGAAATTGGCTTAATGCCATAAACTCCAGGTATTCTTCACTATCTTGCTGGTCAGGTTTGATTTGTTCCGTTTGAGATTTGACCAGGTTGCTCCAAAAGTCGATATTTTTTTTTAGTTTTGTTAACAGATCGGCAGATGAGGTTTGACTTTTTGTTTTTGTATCCATTACAATGCTTCGCTTATTTGATAGTCCACTTTCTAGATTCATCCGGTAAAAGTGGAGATTTAATTAATTTCACTCAGATTATTATAGCCGACTTGCCTTTTAAATGTCATATGATTAATACCGCTAATCAGGGCAATCAATAAAAATGTCCCACCAGCTGTCATCCCGAGGATGAGAAGTGAAGCTTGCCCTACAAAGCGCGTGGCAAGCATGCCTATGCAGGAACCGATAGGAACATGCCAGGTATTCCAGGTAATCACTTGAATACACTCAACTATGTGACTTTGTGTCGCACCATAACGCTTGTTTCAGCGGTAGTAGGCGACGCATAGCTGCGAATGACATCCATTGAAAACAATTGTTCTGTCCCGTTTCCTACCAAATGCTTTTTACATGATTATACTTCTGAATTTTTTTTCTTTAGTCAGAATAGTTGCATTCTCCTTTTGTGCAGTGGCAACTATTATTTGATCACCTGGATCATTGTGAAATGGTTGTGGCAGTGCAGTAGAACGGTAAGCAATAGTGGGCGAGAGTTCAACTAATCAATATTTTGGCATAATGAGAGCTTTTTTTAACCAATCTTCAGGATTACATGATATTCCAATTCTTTTCTTTTCAAGAAGTTTGCTAAACTCCCAAGAAGACTTTTTCATGTTTTCGAACAAAGTGCTTTTATTTAACTCTAATGATACCCGGCTTGTTTCATAATCTTAGTCAGCTTTTCAACTAATTGATCAAGTGCGAGTTTGGTGTCTTTTCCACGATAAATCTCATGAAGTGTTTCTGTCCATTTTATGGTCGTTTCGAAAAATAGAGGTTGTGGAGTAAAGTATACTTTGCAGTTGGGTATAATTTTCTGGAAGGTTTTGTAATAATTAGTATAGTCGTTTAATTTTATTTTAAATTCAGGATGCGCCCAAATAGATTTCCTTACTGGATCAACAGTTGAAAACCGACCTTGGACTCCTTTTAATAATAACTCTTTTCCCGTTGCCCATTGAATGAAGTGCCAGGCAGCATCTTTTGTTTTTGAATGAGAATTCATGGATAGCGCCCAAATCCACATATTGGACATAGGTTTAGCTCCTGGAGCACCCGGACCCGGAGCCCAAGCCAATTTACCGGCTGCTACAGATGCTCCAAATTGATTTTGATAATATCCTGAGATATCAGCATCATACATCATTGCAACGCGACCATTTCCCAGTGCCATGCTGCATTCATACCAGGAATACTTCTGCCAGTCTTCCGGTGCGTATTTTTTAACCATTTCCATCCACAGCGTTGTCATTTCAACTGCCTGGGGAGAATTCATGGCGGGATGCGGAAACGGATCGTAATCTTTTGCTCCATATGCAGTGTAAGCGGAAAGGAATCCAGGGTGAATAGTTGCCCAGGATCGAGTGCCCCGAACGGCGATAGGATACATGTCCGGTTCCAGTTCTTTCAACTTGGCACACAATTCAAGCAATTCAGGCAGATCTTTGGGAGGAGATAATCCGTGTTTGTCGAATATATCTTTGCGATACACCAAAGTATTGGTCTCGAATCCAATGGGTAATGCCCATTGGGGCGATCCGGGAGAGCCCAGTGGGTCGTTCAGTTTCAGGTTCCATGACAGTGCCGAAAGAATATTCTCGAAAAAGTCGTTTTTATCCCAATGCGGATTGGTTTTACGTTCGTCCTCCATGTAGTAGCGAAGGTTTTCTATGTAACCCTTCGAAGCATACTGCCAGGTTTGGTAGGCCCCGGTCATAAAAACTGAGTATTTGGAAGAACCGCTGGAAAGCTCTTGCGTTGCTTTTTGGAAGTATTCCTCTTCATGAAGGACATCGAACGAAACCTTAATTCCGGTTTTGGTGATAAACTCATGTAAGTGATATAATATGGCGTCGGAATAGGGATGTTTATTTAAAAGAAGCTTGATCCGTGTTCCCTGGTGCTTATTCCAATTAAATTCGGATCCAGTCAATAAGAAAGGAATGAAGATAAGTGGAAAAATACACATTATCAGAATTCTATGAAATATCATGGATTTTACTCGATACTATTTTATGCGAATCGGTTAAGCCTTTACCGATTCGCCAAAGCATGTCATATAGTCGTCTTTTGTTTAGAAGTATCAGAGAAAATACATTTTAGTGAATCAAGCATTCTTTGAAAAGTAAAAAAAAAGCCAGTGTACCGCACTTTCACTACTTATTTCTCATTGACTTTCAGTTGGTCGTTGTTCACTTATAGCATGCAATCCTAATCCATTATCAGGACGGTTTTAATAGAATCCGTCGAGGCTGCTATTTTAAAGGTTTCTTCAAAACTGTCCAACGGAAACGAATGAGTAACAATCTCTTCGGCAGAAACCTTTTTTCGCCGGAACAGATCGATGGCAATCTGGTAGGCAAAGGGTCCCAAGTGGGCCCCCAGGAGATCCAGTTCCTTCCTGTCACCGATGATTGACCAATCTACTGTTGCTTCTTTACCGAATACGCTGAATTCTATAAATCGTCCAAGTTTTCGAATCAATTGCAACCCCTGTTTTACCCCATTGGGATGACCGGTGGCTTCAATATAAACATCGCATCCATAGCCACCAGTGAGTTCTTTAATAATTGTTTCCGGATTATTGGTTAATGGGTTGATCACCAAATCAGCCCCCAGTGTTTTTGAAATATCTAAACGTTGGTCATTCAAATCGAGTACGATCAGTTTTTTGGGTGTTTTAAGGGCAGCGATTTGGACCATGCATAAGCCAAGCGGGCCAGCTCCGGCGATGACAACTACATCGTCGAGTTCGATATTGGCGCGCCGAACGGTATGGATGGCACAGGCCATCGGTTCGATTAGCGCTGCTTCCTTAAAAGACAGCTCTTCGGGAATTTTATGGACAATAGCTTTAGAATGAAACCGCATATACTCCGCCATTCCTCCCTCGGCAACTTCTTTCTGAAATCCATAAATATTGTGTACTTCACACATCCAATATTGTCCGGCTTTGCAGTATCGACAATGACCACAGGGAACAATCTGTTCTGCTATTACATTGTCGCCCATGGAGACCTTGTGATGCTCTGCTGCTCCTTCACCCATTTCAACAATTTTACCAAAAAACTCATGTCCTGGCACAACCGGGGCCTTTAACCAGGGGATATCCCCGTCCCAGAACATCCCGGCACCTTGATACGCTTTAACGTCACCGGCACAAATACCGCAAGCTGCGACCCTGATAATAACTTCGTTTCTGCCTGCTCTGGGCCGGGAAATTTGCTCCAGGCGGTAATCACCAGGAGCGTAACAAACAACAGCTTTCATTTTTTCAGGTAGACTACTCATATTTTAATCCTTTTTTAAAGATATATAGATTTTTCACCAAGCCGATGCCACGTTTACGTATTACATCTTTTAACTAAATCATCGGTTGGTGATATATTTAAAATTAAATTGAACAAAACGCCGAACAGACACCGTTACAACAAGATGTTTTTACCTGTCCCACTGTCAAACAATAAAACGTTATTCGGATCATAAAACATTTGAATCTCTTTGTTGTTCGAATCTATATCTGCTGGTGTCAGTAAACTTAGATCAAGCTCCTTGTTGGTGACAGTCAGGTACCCTACCTCACCGAGAAATTCGAATAATGTCGATCTACCCGTGAGCGCTTCGGGATAATTTTCATTTGTCAAACTGATATGTTGAGGTCGAATTCCCACAGTGACCATATCTTTGTGGCCAGACCGTATTAAACACGCTTTCTTTTCTCCTTGTATTTTAAATGAATATTCGCCACCGGATGTGACAGCAAATAAATCGCCGTTCTTTTCAACGATATGACTTTTATAATAAAGATTAATCGGCGGTTCACCTACAAAACTTGCCACGAATACATTGGCAGGTCGCTCGTACAACTCTTTTCGATCTCCGACCTGCTGTAATTCGGCAAAATTCATGACGGCGATACGATCTGCCAATGCCAACGCTTCCAACTGATCGTGTGTAACGTAAATAAATGTGCCTTTGACACGTTGGTGAAGGCGCTTGATTTCCAGGCGAGTTTCCAGCCTTAAAGATGCGTCAAGATGGGACAAAGGTTCATCCAACATTGTGACACTGGGGTTTCGTATTAAGGCTCTTCCCAGGGAAACACGTTGCTGCTGTCCACCTGATAGTTGGGATGGCCTGGAATTTAAGATATCAGTAATTTTCAAAATTCCAGCTACCTGCTTCACATGCTCTTCAATCTGTTCGGAAGATATTTTTTTTGCTTTCAGACATAGACCGAGATTCTGTTCAACCGTCAAATGCGTATAAAGCGCGTACGTTTCAAATGCCATGGCAATGTTTCTTTGTGCCGGTGTAAGATCATTAACTCGTTTACCATCAATATAAATGTCACCATCCGTAATATGTTCCAAACCAACCACCATTCGGAGAGTTGTTGTTTTTCCGCATCCAGAGGGACCCAAGAGTGCCATGAATTCTCCATCGTTAATGGTCAGATTCAAATTCCTTACTGCTTCGACACTCTCTCCCCTTTTTTTGTTCTTAGCTCTAAACGTCTTTGTAACATTTCTAATAATCACTTCAGCCATTGGTCGTATTGCTCCTTAAAATATTGTTCTTTGAAACAGGATCAAAGAAAATCATACGTTCTTCGCAAAAAGTGAGGTTGAGTTCAGAATCCGGCTCTATGGTAGAGTTGGGATCGACAAGTACTTCAAGATTTAATTTGTCTTGAATCATCACCGACAATAGACCAACAGAACCCAGCGGTTCGAATACATCACAGATTGCTTTGACGTCTCCATTTTCGGCAGTAGTCAATGAAATATCGGCAGGTCGAATGCCAACCATTACAGTTCTTAGATCTCCTGCTTTTTTCAATTGTTCCAGTTTTTTTGCAGACAAAGAAATGGTAAAATCCCCTTCGGAAAAGTAGAGCCAGTGACCGTGGGAGTTGGTTTCAATGCTGGCTTCTAACAGGTTGATAGGGGGCTGTCCGACAAGCTGTGCAACAAAAACATTTTTTGGGTGATAGTATATCTCCTTTGGCGTACCAACCTGGAGGATTTTACCTTCATTGATAATTCCGATTCGATCACCCAATGAAAGCGCTTCAACGTAATCATGGGTAACATAAATAGTCGTGCTTTTCTGTAGTTCTTCCAGTCTGTGAAACTGGATTCTCAGATCAAAGCGTATTCTTGCATCCACATGGGTTAATGGTTCGTCGAGTAAATAGATCGACGGTTCACTAACCATCGTTCGCCCCAGGGAAACCCGCTGCTTCTGTCCACCGGACAACTCACCAGGGCGACGCTCCAGAAGATGATCGATTTTTAATAATTTTGCCATTTTCATGACACGTTTACTGATTTCCGTTTTAGAGAGTTTTTTACTGGGTACTCGAAGTGGATAGGCGAGATTTTCATAAACTGTAAACAGCGGGTAAAGTGCATAACTCTCGAATGCCATACCGACGTCCCGTTTGTTGGTCAATACTGTAATGACATCTTTGCCGTCAAAAGATACCGTACCGGAATCAATCTCTTCCAGACCGGCGATAACTTTTAAAATGGTCGTCTTCCCTGCTCCGGAAGGCCCAAGTAGTATAAAAAACTCCCCATCTCTAGTTTCAAGGTTGACCTTGTTTAAAGCGAGAGTATCGTTATAACTTTTCACAACATTATTTAAACTTACAACAGCCATCGATATTATCCTTTTATTTTAGATTTTAGTTATTCCTCCGAACTTCTTTTTCACCTTTGTGTTATTAGCCGGTTATTGTTTAACGGCACCAAGACTTAGTCCTCGAACCATGTAACGCTGTGCGTAGACAGCCAGCAAGAAGATCGGGATGGCAGCTATCATACAAGCCGCTGCAATTTCACCATAGCGGAGTTTTTCAGCCGTAATAAATTTCAAGGCAGATACGGTTACCGGCTGTACCTTTGTAGAACCTAAAATCAGTGCAAAGATAAAGTTGTTCCACGCATAGATGAACGCCAATAATGAAGCGGCTGCGATTCCGGGCTTGGCCAAGGGAAGGATTATTCGCCAAAACGTGCGTAGTTTTGAGTACCCGTCGACCAAGCTGGCCTGCTCCAGTTCCACCGATATGTCCTCGAAATAGCTCATTAATATCCAAATCACCATTGGCAGCGTTATTAGTTGATACACCCAGATTAATCCGATGTATGTATCGTAAAGTCCTATTTTCTGAAAAAGCAAATAGATTGGAATAATAACCAGCAGCTCGGGCGCAAAACGCCATGATAAAAACGTAAAAGCAATGTCGTTTTTTCCTTTGAATTGAAACCGCCCTAAGGCGTATGCCGCCGGAATACCCACTGCCAATGATACAAACATGGCTGAAACGGTGATAATCAGACTATTGGTAAAGCCCTTTATAAAATCGTTACTGATGGCCCCAAGATGTACTGTGCGGCCTGCCGTAGTGATATTTTCAAAATTGTCCAATGTCGGGATAAACAAAAACTTTGGCGGCCAGGTTAATATATCGGCGTGACTTTTAAATGCCATAGTAGCAACCCAGTACACTGGAAACATTAAAAATACAAAACAGAGCAAAACTAAAACATTGGTTAACGTTTTTTGCAATAGCGATCGGCTCATTCGATCCGTTCCAATTTCCATAAAAAATTTCCTCCCGATTAAGATATGCGGTTTTGGCTTTTTCGCCAAAATTTGATTAAAAACATGCTGCTGATATAAATAATCGCCCAATTAATCAGCATTATGGCCGATCCGTCAGCGACTCGGGTATAAGTAAACGCGCTGGTATATGCTGATACCTGGAAATTCATTAGTTGATTTCCCGGTCCTCCCTTGGTTAATCCGAATATAATATCAAATTGCCTGATAGAATCGATAATTCTGAAAACCGAGGCGACAATGATAAATGGTGTTAGCATTGGGAACGTTAGGTTTTTGAAAATAAACCATTTTGATGCACCGTCTACCATTGCCGCTTCGAATGGAGGTGCGGGCATTGATCGGAGACCGGCTAGTAATAACAGAGCAATGAAAGGCGTAAACATCCAAACGTCAATCAAGACCACTGAAAACATCGCGGATTTTGCGGCCGACGCCCATTGGAATTCTCTTGCTCCAAAGAATGAGAGAAAGTAATTGAGTACGCCGAATTCCGGACTCATCATGAGCTTCCACATCAACGTTCCGATAATCGGAGCAATCATCAACGGGAACAACAACATGGAACGCAAAATTTTGGTTAAAAAGGTTTCCTGATTTAGCAATATTGCGATAAACAAACCCAATAGAAGTTCTATACCCACAGCGAAAAAAGTATAAACAAACGATACTTTTACCGAATTCCAAAAGTCGGCCGAAGTAAACAACCATTGATAGTTTTCGAACCAAATAAACTTGTTAATCGGGTTGGTTAGCGAATATGTGGTCAATGAGTAATAAACACTTTGAACAAATGGAATCAGGACAGGTACTGTCAGTAAAAGAGCCGGTAATACGAGTAAGTATGGTAACGACCCCTTTCGGTTAATAATTCCTTTAATTTTATAATCTTTATTTTTTCTTGTTTTTATTGCCATATGAATCAATCCCAAAAGTAAAGCCAAACTTCGCGTGAGAAGTTGGTGAATCATCACGTACTGAATAACGACAGATATTCGGTACGTGATAAACAGGGCTGAACTAATTTAAAAAATAATACCGTGGATTCTTGAATGTACTAGTTATTAATAACCGGCACGTCGTAGAGTACGTTTCAGTTTCTTCGCTAATTTATCCAAAGCTTCTTTTGTATCCGCGCCGTTGTATATTTCCTGAAGTGTTGCCGCCCATTCAGTTGTGGTTTCGAAAAACATAGGCTGCGGGGTGAAGTATACCTTACAATTTGGAATGATTTTCTGGAATGTTTCGTAGTACCCTGGAAAATCGTTTAGCTTTTTCTTGAATTGGGGATCGGCCCACACCGATTTTCGAATAGGATCAACCAAAGAATACTTCCCTCGAACCGCTTTTGTGAGAAAATCTTTTCCTGTTGCCCATTGCATAAAATACCATGCCGCATCTTTGGTTTTCGAACTGGCATTCATACCTAATGACCAGATCCACATATTCGGCGAAGGAGCTGCACCGGCTGCACCGGGTCCCGGAGCCCAGGCAAGTTTTCCAGAAACAGGAGTTGCCCCCGGTTGATTTTGAAAATATCCCAGAATATCAGAATCATAAATCATAATAGCACGATTCTGCGCCAAGTCGGTTCCGACTTCATACCAAATGTAGGATGTCCAAGCGGTTGGTCCATATTTCTTGACCATTTTCATCCAAAGGTCCGTCATTTCTACAGCTTGAGGAGAATTCATGGCGGGATTTGGAAACGGATCATAATCTTTTGCGCCATATCCGGTATAGGTAGAAAGAAATCCAGGGTGGATTGTTGCCCAAGAACGAGTTCCACGCACAGCGATCGGATACATATCAGGCTCCAGTTTCTTTAACTTGGCGGCCAGTTTAACCAGTTCCTCCATACTGGTTGGAGGGGTTAGATTATGCTTGTCGAAAATGTCTTTTCGATAGGTCAGTGTATTCGTTTCAAATCCCCAGGGTAATGCCCATTGCTTTGCGTCATTGGTAGCCAAGGGACTTCCTGGCTTAAGATTCCATGAGAGTGCATCTAACAAATTCTCATAGATATCCCCTTGATCCCACTCGGGAGACGTTTTTTGGGGATTTGACATATATGGCCCTAAATCTTCCATAAATCCGGGAGGCGCATATTGCCATACTTGGTAGGCACCTGTCATAAAAACCGAATACTCCGACGACTTACTGGAAAGCGAAACCGTAACTTTATCGAAATATTCGTCTTCCGGTAACACATCATAACTCACTTTGATACCGGTTTTTTCTTCAAACTCATGCATATATGCCAGCAATGCATCGGTGTAGGGATGCTTATTGAGCAGTAATTTGATTTTTATGCCTTGATGCGCTCTCCAGTTGAACGCTAAAAGCGAAGTTGACCCTATCAAACACATACAAAAAAGAAAAAATAGTGACTTGACAACTTTTCTCATAATCCTTTCTCCCTAATCGGATTGATTGTAAATAACATATAGATTGTTGTTTTTTGCCCGGATACGACAATCTGATGATGATAAAAAGAGACACTTCCCAAACCGTTCAACTTCAATTTGGTAAGTGTAATCTTCTAATTGCCAGCGTCGTACCAATCGAATAAAATAATTGGGGACAAACAAATAGTATCATCGTGAAGCCTTGCCATGGTTCAATTAAGAAGAAATAAAAAAAATAAAAAAGAAAATGAGTTTCGTTTATTTCGTCATACTATCATGATAATTGATTGGAATTGATTCAAAGAAAGAAAAAATTTTGTTCCAATGAAAAGAAAAAAACTTTCCTCTTTTCATCACCAAGAATAAAAGTGAAATTCGAATCAATGACAAAAACATAATGAAATCAAATTGATATTAAATGATTGCAGATGTGTAAAATTTTTCAGTGTACTTTTGAGAATAGGTATCATTTCAATAAAAAATATTGACTGGTTTTAACGTAAAGCATTGACCAAATGCGGTAATTAATATGGAAATATTTTTTCAATTGCTTTAAAGAAAATTATTTTCTGACTCATTTTGTATTATTGATTGTTTGGCAAAGGATTTATAAAATCAATTTATTGCAAGTACTGCTGTCTTCTGTATAGATGAGCAGTGATACTAAAAAGTTTAGAAATTGCCTTGTAAAATTTGATGAAGGATGGATTTCTACTTAGGGATAGTTAAAAAGTAACGTCACGTAATCTGTTTACAAAAGTCCCAAAAACAATGGACATTTTGTAAACAGAATGCGAACTGATTTTTTGGTCGGTCCTAAGTTATTGTAATATGAAGGAATGGGGTGGAAAGGTCAGTCTTTGTCTCTCGAGGACACAATGGAGAAGATAGCTAATCTTTCAGTTCCTGACCATAATATGCATTGATCCCATGCTTTCTTAAAAAGTGTTTATCTAATAAATAGTTCTCTATTTCAGATTGTTGGTTATTCAACGATAAAGTCCTGTAGGCGATTTTAGCAACCTCCTCCATAACAACCGCATTATGGACTGCATCTTCTGGATCTTTTCCCCAGGAAAATGGTCCATGATTACATACAACAACCCCAGGAACCATTAGATTCTCTATTTCTGAAAATCGTTCAACAATTATATTTCCTGTTTCCAGTTCATAATCACCCTGGACCTCATCTTTCGTCATTTTCCGTGTACATGGTATTTTTCCATAAAAATAGTCCGCATGTGTAGTCCCAAAACAAGGGATGTCCCTTTCAGCTTGAGCCCAGCTGGTTGCCCAGGGGGAATGAGTATGTACAATCCCACCTATATTCGGAAATGATCTATATAAAACAAGGTGAGTAAGTGTGTCAGAGGATGGATTTAATTCTCCTTTAATTACATTTCCTTCGATATTAACAACAACCATATCATTGATGTTCATGTTCTCATAAGAAACGCCACTGGGTTTTATTACGACTAAGCCTAGATCTCTATCGATTCCGCTTACATTGCCCCAAGTGTATGTTACTAGATTTCTCTTTGGCAGTTCCAGGTTTGCAATTAAAACCTTTTCCTTTAAATCCTTCAGCATTCGTTTTCCTTTATGTGTATATTTTATCAAATTTTGATCTTAAAAAATCGTTTGCAGATTTTAATTCCTTTTTCCAGTCCAACTTTTCGTTATACCAAAACTCACCAGTAAACATATTGACATCAGCCTTTCTTAATAGATTTATAACAGTTTTAAAATCAACATGACCTGTTCCAAATGGAACCTCTCTGAATACTCCCGGACGAGTTTCTTTTAGGTGTACAGCGACTATTTTTCCAGTTCCTTTTGAAATATCTTCCAATACATCAGTGTTGTACAGTTTTGAAGCATTGGTAATATTGCCAATATCTGGATAAACATTCAAATATGGAGAATCAACTATTTCTATATAATTCATGGCTTTTTCAACGGTATTCATAAATTCTGTTTCCATTGTTTCAAAACCAAGTATAACTCCTTCTTCTGCCGCGTAAGCTACACTTTTTTGTAGATTCTCTCCGAATCGTTCTATGGTTTTTGGAGTGGATTCCTCATAATAGACATCATACCCGGCTATCTGAATTATTCTGATCCCCAGATCACAGGCAAATTCAATCGCTTTACGCATAATTTCCAGGCTAATTTCAACTGCTGATGCATGACTGCTTCCTAAGGGATATTTTCTGTGTGCACTTAAACACATAGTTTTTATAGGCATTCCCGTTCGATACACCGCGTCGAGTAATTCTTTTTTATCTTCCAGACACCAATCTAGTCGCTGCAACTTCTCATCGGATTCGTCAATACTGATTTCCATGAAATCAAAACCGGCATGTTTTACAGCTTGTAATTTTTCTTTTAAAGAAAGATAGTTTGGCATCGATTTTTCGTATGCACCTAAAATATATGTCATAACAACCTTAATTAATGAAAAAAAAATTAAAATAATTTCCAAAAACTATCCAAAGTATCAGAGACATTCCGATAGAGTCCAAATTTCGATTGGTAAATTTTGACATTCTCAGGAATGGGTTCAATTCGTTGTTTAATTTTGACCAATTTACCAGCTGCCTGGAATAAATCCTCAAATACTCCTGCTGCTACACCGGCTGCCATTGCGGCTCCCAGAGCACCTAATTCTCTTGTTTCAATAATTTCAATTGGCAAATTGAGTACATCAGCAAATATTTGAATCCATACTTCAGAATTAACAGCACCGCCTGCCATCCTCACAGATTTAGGCTTTGAACGGTTCATCAAGAGTTTCTCTATGTGAACCCTATGGCAAAATGCTATACCCTCAAATACGGCTCTTGCTATTTGCTCTTTTGTATGTGAACTATCCATTCCAATCAATGCTGCTTTGGCTTGTGGATTGTAATTTGAACCAAAAATATAGGGCAGAAATATGATGTTGTGTTCATCAGGATTAA
>JBFFHJ010000088.1:0-31238 GCA_041556995.1 bacterium
AAAATATGAAAAGCAACTGAAATCATCTTTAATGATAAAAAACAAAAAGGCAATATGAAAGACAAACATAGATATTCTTCAGAGTATTGTAGATATAAGACAGCTGCCGCTTGCGGCTTGGTTCAACGCTTATTAAATACATTGAACCATGTTCTGACGGCTTGGCAGGATCATCGCTTCTCAAAAATGGAACTGGTGATATTGGCTAAAATGATCCCGAATTAAAGACCATGTACCAACAAAGCAGACAAAAGTTGCGTCAACAGGCGGAACCACTTTTTCAGGAAATGATAACATCCGGCACGCTGGTTTTACCTGATGAACCAATGCTTATTAATGATCTATTATCAGTTAGTTGGATTGTAGTCGATTTTTGGCTGAACCATCTAAGTATTACCGATCAACCGTTTACAATACAGAATTTCAAACATGGGCTAAGACTCGTCGTTCAGGTTTGGCATCCTTACCTTAGCCCTCAAGCCTGGGAAGAAACCAAACAGTTTATCCGTTAACAAAAAAGTCACAGGTTTTCCGAAAAAACGCATCACAATAAAAACGGACTGACATATAGATACGACCTTACAGTATCGATAGGTTTTATCCACAATCACATTGTATACCCTTCCACCATTATTACTTTCACGATGTCCATGGGGCTGACATTATATCTGTCAGCAATATCATGAAATGTTTCATTATCTTTTAAAGTAATGGCATTCTGTTTCAATCGGGCAATGGCGTTATTGATGTCAATTTTATATTCAGTGATCAGCCATTTAAAATTCTTACGGCCGACTCCCTTTCCCTCCAATATATCTTCAACTTTCTCCATTGTATATTCTGTTCCTGCCTTTGGCACTTCAACTGTTTCCAATTTCTTAATGACCCGATATACATCCAAAGGAGACATATCATTTTCCATGGCGATTTTTCCAAGAGAGTCTTTATCGGCTGATACAACGATGTCATTGTTCTTTAATTCTTCTATTGCCTTCTTTAAATCGATCCCCTGTTTCGTAGTAAATGTTTTTAAGGAGAGTAATTCTGCGTGTCCCAGGGGAGGCTCATATTCCTCGCTGACAATCCAGGAATCTTTTAAAAAATCACTAAATTCAAACACATAGTGAAAAGGAGGAATTTCTGCTGTAGCAATCACAATCATCACAACGCTGACCACCAGGGAAATAATCATCTCTTTACCCAAGTTAAATTCCTTCTTTGTTTTGCTGTAGATATATTTGATCAATGGTTTCCAGTTAAAATAAACATGAAATCCGCCACTTATTAAAAATACAAAACAGAACAAAATATGAATCTGCCCCCACTGGTCTTTACTGAGTCCAAGCAGGGTCCAATTTACCCAATTGGCAATCCGTCCGGCTGGAACCAAATACAGGATTAAGCCGGTAAAAACCATCACAATAAATCCCCAAGTCATAAAAAATGATGTTAGTCCTCTAAAATGCATGCCTTGTTTTTTCATTTGGCCCTCATACGTAAAAAAGTTTTTATCTGTCAAAGAGCTTCTTCTTCAGACAAAACATGAATTATTCAACCATTTATCCAACACCCCGGTTGCTTGTCTTTTTAGTATTCTTTTCAGCTATGACATCCTTAATGCCAATTAAAAACGACTACCTAAACATATTATATATTACTGTTTTTATTCAACATAAACATGAATAAAGATTGATGCTGAAACCTTCTTGGATAAAAAATGCCTTGGACAATGTTAAACGTATGTGACTTGAGGACTATACAAAACTACCCGGCCGGCATCGTTTGTCAGGGACTAAAACCGGCTTTGTAATATTCAGAATAGACTAAAATAGTAGGCAAATGTGTATTGGGGATAAACATGAGGTCAGACAGGCTGTAGGAGATGAGGGAAATTTCTCCCACAGGAATATTTTAGATAACGTCGCCGCCGCTTCCGCCAGTGATGATAATTTTTCCTTCTTCTTCCAGCTTTCTGGCGCTTTTAACAATTTTCTGCTGGGCAACATCCACATCTGCCACCCGGACCGGTCCCAGGGCATCCAAGTCATCCCGAACCATATCTGCGGCACGTTCTGACATGTTGCTGTATATATGTTCTTTGACTGCGTCTGAAGCTGTTTTCAGCGACAGCACCAGATCCGCTTGCGGGACTTCCTTTAAAATAGTCTGCATACCGGTAGGATCGACTAGTACCAGGTCTTCGAATGTAAACATCAATTCACGAATTTGTTCGGCCAGGTCGGGATTGGATTCTTCAATGGTGGCCAGAATTCGGCTTTCCGTTGTCTTATCCATGGTATTCAGCATTTCCGCCACCGCTTCAACACCACCCACTTTTGCCGCTGATGATGCACCGGAGGCTTTTAATTCTTTAGACAATACTTCTTCAATCTCTTTGATAACTCCTGGCGGTATGGATTCGAGAATGGCCATACGATAAGTTACGTCCGCCTGGAGGTTCTCCGGTAATTCCTTTAATACCTGGGCAGTCTGCTCGGGATCTTCCAAATGAGCCAGAATCAACGCGATGGTTTGGGGATGTTCATTCATAATGTGACTGGCCACCATTTTAGGTTCCAACCATTTGAGTGAATCCAGGGACCCCTCATCCACTGAGGACTGCAAATTATCCACCAGTGTTTTGGCCTTATCGTCTCCCAGAGCTTTGGTTAAGGCGTTTTTAACAAAATCACCACTGGCGTTAATGGTCACCCCCTGGTCCTGCATGGCAGCTTTGCGATAGAACTCTTCCAGTACATTATCCAGCTCTTCAGGAGACACATCGGTGAAACGAGCCATGTAATACCCCACCTGTTGAATTTCCCGGTCCTCAAGGTTTTTTAACACTTCCGATGACCCTTCTTCTCCAAGCGCCAAAAGAAGGATAGCAGCCTTTTTCGGGCCTGTCATTTTACCAACGCTCACGGTATTACCTCCTAAAATTCTTTAATTGGTCTGATGATTGACGAATTAATTTGATACTTAATCTCAACAGGAAATTGTTTCCTCAACTGTAAAACATTTCCAGTAGATACAATATTTGCCCCATTTTCAATGGCAAATTGTTTCACATGGTTCATACATTGATTCACAGGGGCAATTATATGCTGATTTTCTTCGTGCTAAAAGATATTCTGAATCTGGGCTTTAAAGAATTAGCAAAAATTATACCCGTGGATCGAAAAAGCAGTTTATATATATCCGTTATTTAGTATCGTTTTGACAATAAAAACCGATTTTTTCCCAAAAAGCAGTTTTTTCGCTTTATACTACCCGATTCTATCAGCATAAAAGACTCTAAAGCAAGCTTTATTAATATGGGGGAAACTATCACAAAACCAGTATACCAGAGCGGTTACAGCATATTTTGTCAAGGTGAGTCAACTCACAGTCAAAGGCTGATGACTAGATTCAGTATTAACTCAAAACTGATCCAGAACAAAGCAGCTATGAACTCATCAGGATGGCAACTGGAGGGATATTGTCATGCAATTGCTCTAATAGGAAATAATATTGCATAAACTGTTAAAATCAGACAGTCTAAAAACTATCAGCTTAGATAAACCGGGCAAACCATCAATATCTTCATCTTTGGCTCGACGAAAGACTCAGACTGAATACAGTTACCAGAATCCTATAAGCTAAGCTATGAAAAGAATAACGTTATGTATGTTATTATGGGTGCTACCGACGCTAAGTGGGGCTCAGGAGAACAATATCGAACGATATTGCGATGTTTATGCAACCCATTATACAGAAAAAATCGAAAAGATTGTTCGGTTTTTCAAACTCCCCTTCATAAGCGCTGAACGCCTGCCGGGCAAAGCAAAATGTCCCAATGGTGATATGTTAGAAATCAAAACACCCTGTGTTGGTGACTATCAAGTTGCCATTATCAGTATATCCGGTAAAAACGCGAAAACCGGACCCGCCAAAGTAACAAAACTCTTTAGCGTTTACAATAAAGTAGAAGGTGAGAACGTTCCTGCAAAATGCAAGCTCAAAGAGGAATAATAGCAGCGACCCAAATTCAGACAGAATAGAAATAATCCTACTCCGGTTTTGTTGACACGCGTTGTTTGGGAAAGGTAAAACTATCCCCATCTTCAGCAGCAATCACATCAGGAAAAATCTCACCGGCTTCTTTTATAAATTCTTTAGTATCGATATATCGCTGGGAAAAATGTGATAAAACCAATCGTCCCACTTGGCAATCTCTGGCTATATTTGCAGCTTGAACCACTGTCAAATGACCGTATTCTTCAGCTAAACGACGATCATCGGAAAGATAGGTGGCTTCACAAACCATCAGATCAGCATTTTTGGATAATTTACTGATATTTTCACACAAACGAGTATCCATAACAAAAGCAAAACTTTGACCTTTTTTCGGTAATCCAACCTGTTGCACGGTTATTCTACGTCCATTTATCTCTATAACACCGAAATTTTTAAGTTTTCCAATATCAGGACCTTTAACGCCCATCTCTTTCAGTTTATCAGGCAACAAGGTCGTACTGTCTTTTTCTTCGATACGGTATCCCCATGATTCAATAGTATGATCCAGGGGACATGTATAAATGGAAAGGTTTTTATCCTCAAATATCACACCTTCATCTGTGATCGGGTTGGCATTCAAGTGCACCTGTTTGTAAAAAACCGATGCATTGGATAACCGCTCGAAATATTTCTGGCCGGAGGCAGGGTAATAGATATCAACTGTTTGAGAAACCCGGTCCATGGACAACCGTTGTATAACCCCCGGTAATCCCAGGCAATGATCGCCATGAAAGTGAGTGATCAGTATTTTAGTCACCGCTGAAGCTGCAATCCCAAAACGGCTCATTTGTCGTTGAGTTCCTTCACCCGGATCGAATAGGAATCCGTTTTTATTCCATCTTAAAAAAAAACCGGTGTGATTTCTACGAGAAGTGGGGGCTTGACTGGCAGTGCCAAGAACAAAAAGCTTTCTTTCTGACATGTAAGATTAAACAAAAGAAGGGAATTAGAATAAAAAAAGTATATGTTTGATTGTTTTAATTTAATATTTCATTCAACTCATTTTCGAGTTCCAACTGAAATCTCTTTTTAGCCATGTGTTTGCTGTCTAGATACAGGAATTTAACGGATGCAAAAAAGGGACTGTTGTCAAAATCACCCGGTACAATTTGGCTGAAGTTCTTTTTATATAATCTAACCAGTTTTTCGTATTGGGAAACCGTGTTCAGTTCTGTGATTTTTTTCTTTCTTTTTTTCAGTCTTAACGACGGGGTTACCGGATATCCGGCTTTATGAAATCCATGGGCAATCAAACCGGAGCATATATAGTACTTTTCAAAATCCGTACTGCCCCCGATATAGACTTTGATATCCGGACGAAACTTGGTGTACCAGTATTTAAATAACAATTTTTCAATATTGGCAACATCGTATTTTGGCTGCATTTTCAGCATCTCATTCATGTGATCGATAACTATTTTTTTACCTTTGCTGGATAGCATAACGGGGCGACAAATCCTGATGTCAAGGTGTAGATATTTATCGATTTCATTTTCCATCACCCCATCCGGTTCTGCTTCGATGATTTTACCATTACCTTTATAAAAAACCGCATGGCTGTAAGGTGATTTGGTCAATGTTTGAATAATCCGACTGATTCTCTGGTTACCCCTTACCAGGATAACATCACAAGGTTTGGCCACAGCCAGTATTCTTTTTTTCTTGTACGCTTTCAGCACCGCTTCCTCTTCTTCCGATCCTAAAAGTGGCAGAGCCGAATCGTAACCCGGAACAACTTCAAGCAAATAATCAACTAAAAGTTTACACACCAGACTCCTGGTTTTCCGGGATACCATTGACTTCACAAATTCGTTCATACTATCAAAAAACCGGAAAAACGCTTTATCAAATCGGGGATTTGTACCTTCCAATAGCTTTTTTCTAAAATATTTCCTGATATTTGGTTTTTTGGATAATATAGCGTTCTTAATCTTTTTACTATCTTCCTGCCCCATCAAATTACTCCAATTAGACACTGGGTGATGTTTTGGGTGATCAGCCAACATTGTTTGCCTGCCTATATTGTAGCAATTTTTACTGTTTGATAAAAGGGCTTTCATCTGTCTCATAAATCAATAATAATAAGATATTAAAGGGTACATTAATAAGCTACCCCACCGCAGACGGCAGGCTAGTAAACCCGGGGCTTTGCAATAAAAACTGTGAGATAACAAATCATTTTTCGAAAACGTACATACCTTGGATTATGGTTTGAATTGACCCGTTAATAAAACAAAACTAATTATTTTAGATAGTTATTTATCAATTTTTCCAAAATTCTTTGTTATGTCAATTTTATCGCAAAAATATATGACAATATTTTAAAAAAGTACTTGAAACTTGCATTTCGTTTCGCTATTTAGCGAAGAAAGCCTCAGACAAGAAATAAACCCATCCGGAGACATAAAATGAGCGCAAGACAGGATGTATTCAACTATTTAAAAGACCATCCCAAAGCTACTTTGAAAGATGTTTTAGCTGCTCTTCCTAAATTGAAAGAAACAACTGTAAAACGATATTTTTTTGAAAACCGAAAACTGAAAAAAAATAGTGACAAAGACATTAAAAAGGAAGGGGTAAGACCAAAACGCAAATCTGATAATAAAATAAGCAAAAAAACTGCCACTTCCACCAGTATTCGTCAGAAAGTATTCGATTTTCTACAAAACAATCCTGATGCGTCATTAGAACAATTAACTACAGCTTTTTCAAAGTCAAAAAAAGGAACCCTTAGCAACTATCGTTCTCAATGGAAAAAGGAAAAATCATCTACTGAAGATCAATTTGTAAACACCACGGTTATCTTCGAGTTTCTGGATCAACATCCGACTTCTAATCTAAATGATTTAAGAGAAGTGTTTCCTGAGGCCGGAAACAAGTTGATTACGATTTTTAGATCCTGGAAAAACAAACAAAAAGGATCCAGCCCGACATCATCAAAATCGTCTGTTGCTGAAGAAAAAAGTCCACTCCCTGAATCAAACAAAGAGAATTATCAGGATGAGTATGAAAAGCAGCAGAAAACCATTGAAAAGCACAAGGAGATTATTGATAAACAGAAGGAGATCATCGAAAAGCAGAAGACCCGTATTGAGTTGTTAAAATCGCGCCAGCCCAAATCGGTAAAAACTGGAGTGGCTGAAACAATAAAAAATTTTATTCGGAATAAAATTCTTAAAAGTTAGTCGGGTATCAGATTTCAATATGCTACTTTAGGAAGATAGATTGGAATCTGTCCTGATATTATCGCCAGGACAGATCGTATAGTAATTTTTATATTTTAAAAAGACGTCAAATCACACATTTCAGGGCTTGGATTTGACCTTTACACGGTCAGATTTTTTCAAAACCAGTGTCATTCTGATAGGAGCCCTGGCGATCTGAAGAATCTCCATGTTTTCAAAGAGATCCTTTGTTACCGGCTTTGCAGGATTTGAAGAAAACCTGTTTCCAGATGATCGATGACTTCTATTGTTTTCGCCCCTGAGAGATCCTTCGTTGTTCCTTCTCCTCGGGTTAACCGGAAACTTGCTTACTGATTGACCAGGAATCCGTGGTTGTTGGAGTAAAAAAGACTAAAATGTGAGTTGGATAACTATATAAGATCCTTCATTTTTGCTACAACGGCATCGGCTCCTCGCATAATTTGTCCTACCGAAGCATCCAGCATATAACACGGTCCGGTGATAAGTTTGTTAGTTGTATCTACCACAACCTCTTCGTGCGTGGTCACTTGATGGTTTCCACCTATTTTTGTCAGATTGTCCGCATCAGGACCTTGAGCACCGACGGTTAATACAGGAGACTTTTCTTTAAGAATACATGCCAGCAACATGGGTGCAATACACACTGCCGCTATCGGTTTTCCCGCCTTATGTACCCGGTTTACCACTTGGGCGACAATCGGATTTACTTCCATATCCGGTCCTTTTACTGCATAATTGGAAAGGTTCTTAGCCGCTCCAAATCCTCCAGGAAAGATCAATGCATCCAGATTATCGCACGAATCCTCCTTTAGTTCCGATATGTTTCCCCTGGCAATGCGGGCTGATTCCACTAACACATTTCTGATGTCACCTTCAGCCGCCTCCCCGGTTAAATGATTGACCACGTGCATCTGATTAATATTGGGAGCAAAACAAACAGCTTCCAGATCGTGATTTTCCAAAGCAGCCAATGTACCGACTGTTTCATGTATTTCGGCACCATCCATAAATCCACAGCCGGATATAATAACACCCACTTTTTTCATATAATATCCTCCAGTAATCCTTGTTGTCGGCAATTATAAGCCGTTGAATATCCAAGCAGCTAAACCTTCTTTGTCAGGAAACTCCGGCAGTTTTATTTATGCGGTATACTACCGGTTCACGTTTAACTGCGCTTGGTTTTATATTTAAAACAGATATTTAATTATCAATCGCGAGGATACCTCAGGTTCACTTTTTTGACAATATGATAAAATACAGGCAAAAATTAAACTCAGTTAAAAACTTAACTCTGCAAATTGAATGGTGATATAAAACTACAGATGACATTGGTTTTTGTTGCATTATCCGATTATAGTCAGTGCAATCTGTAAAATCTGTGATCTTAATTGATATTATTAACAAAACCATAATAATCCGAAACAACTGATATTCGGATTACCCAACTTATTTATAACTGCTATGGCAGAAAATGAAGCTCAAAACGGACAGGAGGCAACATCAACGGATCCAACCCAGCAAGGTGCCCAGGATCAGCCGAAAGAAAGTAAAAAGCTCCTGTTAATTATCATTGCTGTGGTTGTGGTTTTAATTACTGTTATTGCTGCTGTCCTGGTGGTTATACTTACCGCTGATGAAGACACAGGGATGATTACCGGTACGGAAGAAGAAAGACAATACGTCAACGAATACAATCAACACATGCAACTTGTCCTTGATCCGATCAAAGAACCTATTTTTACCGAGCCATACACATATACTGTGAACCTGAAGGGCGACAGACGATACATTCAGCTTTCCATCAGAGCAATCCTTAAAGATCCTTTGGCAAAAACCTTTCTAGATGCCAGAACACCGATTATCGATGATTCCATGATTACCCTTTTGAAAAGTATCACCCCCACCGAACTTCAAACCAGAGCTGGATTGGAAATTTTAAAACGTCGCATCTATCTGATATTTAATAAGATATATACCGATGAATTTATAAAAGCCTCGGAGTCAAAAGATCGAACCCCTGTCAAGGAAATCCTGATCATCGATTTTCATATTCAATAAAACACCTCAGGGTTGGCTCAAAAATTAATTCACATTCTGTTTGCAAAATGTCCAGTGTTTTTAGGACGTTTGCAAACAGACTATGGGAAGTTATTTTTAACAATCCCTGATCCATAAAAAACCGAGTTTCTATTTTGCTGTACCTACAACCCATTCTACGCCTTTGTGGATCATCAAAACATGTATGAGAGCAAATCTTTATAAATAACTAATCGATTTGTATTCTACAAAATTTTGCCAATTGACGTCTGTAAAGAAATACTGATAGTTTAATCCTACAAACAGATAAAAGATGAATCAGTTAACGGAACACGGTGAAATTCCGTGACGGTCCCGCCGCTGTAACCGGATATGTTGAGAGGGAGCTTGTTCTGACAAGCGGTCACTGGTTGTGTTAAAATGACTGGGAAGGCGCCAATCAACAGTAAATCGGAAGTCAGAAGACGAACTGGTTATATCATTTGAGAAACGCGATGGTAAAGGGTTTTGACAGAAGCTTATTCTGTCGGCACCCTTTTTTTTTTGCCGGTAGAATAAGGCTCGGTTTTTTATTTACCAAAGTTTTGATGTTAAAAACGAGCTTAATAGGACAAACCATGAAAACTCAGATTGAACTGGCAAGAAAAGGTGTTATCACCGACAACATGAAACAAATTTCGAAGGATGAAGGAATTAAAGAAGAGACCATTAGAGATCTTATTGCAAAAGGTGAGATCGTTACCCCAAATCATCCGGGAAGAAAAAATCAAAAAATTGTGGGTATAGGTACTGGCTTACGAACTAAAGTCAATGCTTCGATAGGCACCTCTTCAGATATCTGCAATACTGATGCAGAGATACGAAAAGCCATGGCAGCGCAAGAGGAGGGAGCAGACACGATGATGGAATTGTCGGCTGATGGTGATATGGATTCCATCCGTCGTTCTATTCTCGAAGTAAGTTTGTTGCCGGTAGGCAATGTCCCTTTGTACCAGGCATTTAAGGAGACTGGGAGATTGTATGGAAACCCTGGTAAACTTGATCCCGAATTTCTCTTTGATCTGATTGAAAAACAGCTTGACGATGGTATTAGTTTCATGGCTATCCATTGTGGAATTAATCGGTATACGATCGAACGATTAAGAAAACAAGGATATCGTTATGGAGGACTAGCCTCCAAAGGCGGGACGTTTATGGTAGCCTGGATGGATATTACCGGAAAAGAAAATCCACTCTATGAGCAGTTCGACAGGGTTTGCGGATTGATGAAAAAATACGATGCTGTTTTGTCATTAGGAAACGGAATAAGGGCCGGCGCAATACATGATAGCCATGATAGAGCTCAGATGGCAGAAATGATCATCAATTGCGAGTTAGCTGAACTGGGAAGGGAAATGGGATGTCAAATGATGGTTGAAGGTCCGGGGCATGTTCCCTTGGATGAGATCGAAGGAAATATCATGTTGGAAAAACGAATGAGTGGTAACGCACCCTACTATGTGCTTGGTCCGATTCCACTGGATACCGGTGCCGGTTATGATCATATCGCAGCCGCCATTGGAGCCGCCAATTCCGCAAGATATGGAGCCGATCTTGTTTGTTATATCACTCCAGCCGAGCATCTGGCGTTACCAAATGAACAAGATGTACGAGAAGGAGTACGAGCTACCCGATTGGCTGTTAGAATCGGGGATATTGCCAAATATCCCCATCGTCGTGAAAATGAGAAAAATGCAGCCCTGGCAAGAAGAGACATGAGATGGGATGACCTGGAAAACCTGTTGATGTTTCCGGATATGGCCCGTAAGGTCAGGGAAGATAGAACTCCTGAAAACGAATCCACCTGCACCATGTGTGGAAATTTTTGTGCCATGAAAAAGGGAATGGAAGTATTTAAGAACGACATTAAGGGCGATAAATGTCGTCTCAAAAACTAGTGGATGATACCTCTTAAAAAAATAGTCTTGATGCAGCAATCCGTATTTTATCGGATTACAACATTCGAGGAAGTTAGGGTCGGCTTAAAAACTAATTCACATTCTGTTTATAAAATGCTCAGTGTTTTCAGGACTTTTGCAAACAGATTATGTGAAGTTATTTTTTAACGATCCCTTATGATTAAAAATGCCAAGGAAAAAACAACCTGTTATGTCTCAGAATTTACCTTTTCAAAATAGTGATCCTGCAAATCGATCCTTTCAGTACTTGGAAGATCTGGCCACAGCTTATTGGTATTCGGAAGTTCTTTTTGCAGCCATTGAGCTGGGATTATTTGACCTGATTGAAAGCAAAATTACCACTACCGAAGAACTCGCTTTGAGGACCAATTGTAATCCACAGAAACTCAATCGATTGCTGAAAGTCCTGGAAAAGATTGAACTGATTGGATATTTTGAAGAAAATTGGTATAACTGCTATTTAACCTCTTTATACCTGATAAAAGAAAAAACCTCCTATTTAGGAGCGTTTTTGCTGTATCGAAGGTATATGCAGCCAGGATGGAAAGAAATCTTAGATTCGCTTTCTTTAGATACTGAAGAAAAGCAAATCCTGTCTAATCAAGAGATTAAAGAGAAGATATTCAATTATGTGAAAGCACTGGATGGTCTGGCAAAGGTAAAATCAAAGGAGATTATAACCCTATTAAAACCGGTCCGACTAAAAGGCCCTATTCTGGATATCGGCGGTGGCGCCGGTGCCTTGGGAAGAGCTTTTCTTTCTCACGGTTCTTTTCAACATCAGGCTGAACTTGACAATGTCTGTGATCTTCTTGAGTTACCCGATGTGATTGAAGCGGCTAATAAATTATATGAAAACCCTGAAGATTGGAAGCAATTAAGACCGATTACAGGTGATTTCAGATTTCACGAATTCAAAGTTAGTAATGGGTATGGACTGGTTTTGCTAAGCAATTTTCTGCATATTTATAATGAAAATGAAGCCAGAGATCATCTTGAAAAATCCACCGGACTACTTGCAGACGATGGCGTTTTGCTAATCCACGATTATTTCCCGGATAGAAAGACCAGCACTCCTCATAAAGGGAGATTGTATGATTTAAATATGATGATAAATACTTACAATGGTATTTGTCATGAAAGTTCAATTATTGTTCAACATTTGTCCGATCTGGGATTTAAAAATGTAAATGTTATAGACTTACCGTCAGATAGTTCTATCATTCTGGCATCCAAAAAACAGACGTCCTTTTGCTTTTCCAACTTGTCAGATGGGGCACCTCATTTTTCCAACCTGGTTCATTCAGCTTCAGAAATCGGGTTTCGACAGACTGCCATACTTCAGACAGATAAAGTGATCACAGCACCATGGGTTCGTAAAAAATGCCAAAACGGGTGTCCTTTTTATAACAAAGGATTGCAGTGTCCCCCGCATAGTATGGAGTATCATGAAACCAGGCAATTGCTGGATTCTTACAATTGGGCCATTGTTTTAGAAGGAAATCCACCGGGAGCAAAATTTCATAAAAGATTGCTTGAGCTGGAGAAAATAGCATTTTTAGGAGGATATCATAAAACGCAGGTATTTGGAGCCGGTCCTTGTGGCGTCTGCGAGAAATGTTCGGTTGATGACAAATGCAAAAATCCCGGTTTAGCTCGTGTCTCCATGGAAGGTGCAGGAATTGATGTTTATAAAACAACTGAAAATGCCGGGATCAAGTTAACTCCCGTAACCGATAAAAATCAGTATGTTAAATATATTGGTTTATTGCTTGTTGAATAAACAATGAAATCCATATTATTCGCACAATGACAAACCCTGCATTTTGGCGTAGGCGAAATCGTTTAGGTTTTTAAGTGCCACTTCGCAATGAAAACAGAAGCTTATGACCTGTCATCACATAAAAATCCTGATACTTGATCATCCACGAATTCAATCGGAAAAAAGGTTTAACGATATTGCTAACACGCCTTTATGGTCTTGCTTGTTAAGTGGTTATGCAGCTTCCAGTTTGGAAAAGGCCGGATTTAATGTTGTAATGCTGGATGCCCGGAAGTGTTGTTGGGATTTTGAGAGAACCAAACGGGAATTGCTGTTGCTTAATCCCGATTTGGTTTGCGTTAATGCTGTCTATCTGTGGGAACACACAAGTGTGTTATTGACGTTTTTGGATGATCTGAAATTATCCGGTTATCGAGGCTATCTCACACTTTTTGGATTTTTCCCCAGCCTGTCCTATCATGAAATATTGGATGAAACTCAATCTGTGGATTCAGTGGTTGTGGGAGAATGTGAACTCACCTTGATCGAATTAGCCGGGTCTCTTGAACAAGGAAAAAGTACTGCTGGAATTGCGGGGTTAGCCGTGAGGAAAGCCGGTAGGGCGTTTTTGGGTGACCATCGGCGCCCTGAGCAATTTCCAGATATATTTCCTTGGCCCAAAAGAGATCTTTATCCCAATGATACCGTAAGTATTCTCGCCAGTCGTGGATGTTACAATCACTGCAAATTCTGTCCAATTCCATCTTTTTACAGTTGCGAAAAATTATGGTTCGGTCGCAATCCGGAAAAGATCTATCAAGAGATTGAACATTATGTTAACCAAGGTTTCAAAGATTTCTATTTTACCGATCCGAATTTTATAGGGCCCGGTAAAAAAGGAAAAGAACGAATTAACAGGCTGATGCAACTGATCAAACCTTTAAATATTACGTTTGGAATGGAAACAAGGCCAAATGATCTCAATACGGAAGTTTTAGAAGAAATGGTTTCTGCCGGGTTAACCTCCTTGCTTTTGGGAATCGAAAGTGGTTCCACAGAGGTTTTACACTCAATTGGAAAAAGCTCGTCTTTAAAGGCAAGCAAACGTGCCATTTCTCTTTGCCGGAAAGCAGGAGTTGAACCGGAAGTCGGATTTTTAATGTTTGTGCCCGATTCAACTTTAGAGGATTTGTACAACAATTTTGAGTTTTTAAATCAATGTCAATTACTTGACCGATTAGACAGAACGGTGAACCTCCTGAGTCATTCTCAAATAGTATTGAAAGGAACAACCGGTTACACTGACTTCAAACAACAGAACCGATTAACACCATCAGGAGCCCTGGGGTTTGAAGGAGAGGTTGTTTACAAAGATCCTAAAGTCAAATGGATGGCTGATGTGATAACATTTATCTGCCATTTGGTATTAAGAGAAATGGCAAAACCACACTCATCAATATTTTGGAAAGAAAACAGCTTTAGTTCTGAAAAAGCCGTCATCAATGATTATTTAATCCGAAAATTTCAGCAATTGTCAGACGAGGTTGCCAGTCAGTCCGAGCTACGACCAATAGATCAAACACAAGAGAGTCTAATGACGGACTTCACATTTATAATTGGTAGGTAATCTGGTCGGCTTTTTTCTGAATCAAATTAATTCAAACGTAAACTCCCAAAAACCGGACTTCAACTGTCTTTCTGAGTTACACATGCCGGCAAGCCAGCAAAATTTTTGTAACTCACTTAGTTTGGGTATAATGGTTTTACCATTTTATACTTGGTTGAAGTTTTTAATAAAAATTTCCAGTTGGTTAACAGGAATTCTTTGCTTCAAATCCTGTGAATTCAATGGCAAAGGATATCCTTGAAATTAAAGGGCTTATTAAGGTGGCAATGGTGTGTTTTGCTTTTCATAACTGCGGCTCTCGCTGTTCAACTCCGCTTAATTCTGAATGATAAAGAGTAAAAAACAAGGTTTTCATCCCGAAGGTTGATAAACTGGCTTTCCCCCTCTGAAAATAGGTTGTCATATCGATATGCTTATATTAATAATATTACTTCTTTTTCGAATTACAGCATTTTTATTGTTAGGACTACAAAGAGCGGTCTTAATGCCACATCTCATTTCAAATGCAACGTTTTATTTCCAACAAGTAAAATGAAGAAATACATAAAATTAGCACTATTGATTCTCCGAAGGCTTGGATTTTTATTTTATGTTGCTATTGTGGTCATACTGGTTGTAAGGGCTTATCTGCTACGCCCTCATGTCACGTTGGATCTGATGATCCCGGAGGAAGAACTGAGCTTACCTCTTCATATCACTCATTTTCCTGGAGATATTAACAGGATGTTGGTGACAGAAAAAACTGGAATGATCAAATGGTTTTTTACTAACAGTACCAAAGCGGAAGGCATTCTTTTGGATATTGAAAAAGCCGTTTTTTCGGAAACCTGGGAAGAAGGCCTGCTTTCAATTGCTTTTGATCCGGAATTTAAGAAAAACCGGTATTATTATGTTTTTTATTCACTGGAAAAGCCGCTTCGTTCCCGAATATCCCGCTTTACCATGAATCCCGACTACACAACCGACCTGGATACGGAATTAATCCTGTTGGAATTAGAAAAAATCAAGGATGGTCACAACGGTGGAGCAATGTTGTTTGGTAAAGATAATTATCTATACGCATCCATTGGATTTGGAACCTGGCCTCAGGATCAATGGGATTTTCTTCAGGATAGAACCAGTCTTTTCGGTTCGATGATCCGTATTGATGTATCCAATGCCACCAAAGAGGAACCCTACCGCATTCCCCCGGATAATCCGTTTGTTAATGCCAAAGACGGTTCTCGTGGAGAAATCTGGGCGTATGGATTAAGAAATGCCTGGCGGTTTTCTTTTGATCGAGAAACAGGAATTATTTATACCGGAGATGTGGGCGAAGTCACTCGGGAAGAGGTGAATATCATCAAAAAAGGAGGAAATTACGGTTGGCCCAAAATGGAAGGCGAATTATGCTTTCCCATCACCAAAGAGGACGACTGTGATAAATCCGGTATGGAATTGCCGATTCTTTCCATGGAAAGATTCTATTCCCGCTCGGTTACAGGAGGATATGTTTATCGGGGAAACAAATTACCCTGGCTCAAAGGGAAATATGTTTTTGCTGACTATTTAAGGGGGCTGTCCTATATCGATATTGACGAACCGGACAAAATGCAGACCACACCGAATATTTTACTCTACAAACCCCCAACATTACACGGCCCAAACAAAGGCGAGACAATATTAATCCCTTCTCTGGGAGAAGATGATAATGGAGAACTGTATGTTGTCAATATTGAAGGCGGTGTTTACCGGCTAAACGGTATTAAGTCCTACCAGGTTTTAAAAGGCTTTTTCTATCAGATTTTCAATTTTAAATAGTAAACTGTTTGGAACAAAAACACTAAGATGAAAATATACAAAACATTCGTCAAAGTATTCAATGGATTCGTGATTCTGCTTGTTATCGGTATCATTTGGGTGCGAGTTTTCGACAAGGACAGCCTAAACTTTTACATTACTGATACTTCGGAAGGAGAGCGATTGTTTGAAGTCCGGGACTGTTTTACCTGTCATGGTATCAGTGGAAAAACACCGCAGGTCAAGGAGTATCCTCATCTGAATGGTCAACCCAGGGCATATTTGTATACCCAGATGAAAGATATCAAAACCGGATTAAGAAGTAACGGAATGACATCCATTATGCGTGTTGTCGTTGAAAAAGTCAGGGAAGATGAACTACGAGAAATTTCCCGTTATTTGAACCAGGTAGAATAAGAAAAGAAGTGACGGATTCCGATTGAAACAATAAACAAACAGTAGATCGGCAGTATGTCAATATCATTAGATCAAGTTCGGCCATCTGTCATCCAGAGGAGGCACGACAAAGGATCTCTCAAGGTGAGAAGCAGATAATGCTGTTTAACATCGTCTTGAGTATTATACAAACAACCTGATAAAGAGAGACCATCATCCAACCAGATTACTGATGAATGTCGCTTGGGTTCCATTGAGATTCTTCATGTCGCCTTATGTTCCACTCAGAATGGCAATAAACAACTTCCCATAACTAATGGCGTTAGTAGCCTCCTAAATGTAAAAAAAGAAGAAAGAACAGCAAAATAACCAAAGAGTATATATCTTTTAAATTAATACATGCATCGATTAATCGTCTATTAAGCTGTGAAACAATATATTAACAAAAAATTCAAGTACCTGATATTGATGGCAGTATTTGCGCTACCATTACAGTTCCTTTTGGCTCAGCAGATCGAGCAGCCGATCAATTTTCTTCATCAAACCCATGTAGCATTAAATGAGCTGACCTGTGAATTCTGCCATATCTATGCACGACGTTCCAAAGTCTCCGGTATACCTCCGGTTAAAGTGTGCGCCGGCTGCCATTTGCATCTTCCCGGAACGGTATCAGCCCAGAGTAACGAAATTAGAAAAATCATCGAATACTATTGGAAAAAGGACAAACCCATACCCTGGAAAAAAATCCATGACCTACCCGATTTTATCGATTTTTCCCATGAGCGTCACCTGTCGATTGGTTTTGACTGTACCGATTGTCATGGCGATATTATGAAAACAGTTACCCCCGAACCCCAGGTTTTGGATGGAGAAACTCCCCAATCCATGGGCTGGTGTCTGACATGCCACACCAAGGGGCATCCGACACGCCAGGGAAAAATCCACAATGATGTTCGTTTGACTAGGGGAGCCACTGAATCAATAGCCCCTTCCACTAAACCGGATGGTTCACTCAAGGGATTAAGGGATTGCACCACCTGCCATAAATAAAATAACCGTCAAAAGCTTGTAATACGAGATTCCAGATACCGCTGAAAGAAGTTATGAAAAAGCAGATAAACAGACGAGGATTCATCAAGACAACGGTTGTAGGAAGTGCAACCACTTTTCTAGCTGCTTGCGATAAAGATCCTGTTGAAAACTTAATTCCCTTTTTAGTTCCCCCCGATGATTTTATACCGGGAAAATCCATCTACTTTGCCACCACCTGCAAAGAATGCCCCGCTTTTTGTGGTATGGTTATCCGAACTCGTGAAGGAAGGGCTGTGAAAGCTGAAGGGAATCCTCATCACCCCTTTAACAAAGGTTCTCTCTGCGCCGCCGGTCAAGCTTCTCTGCAAGGGCTTTACAATCCGGCCAGGATCAGAGGGCCTTATAAAAAACAAAACACAGATCGGTTGGACATTACCTGGGACCAGGGACTGGCTGCACTGGCAGAAAAAATATTACATCATAAAAACTCAGGTAAAAATCAACGTATTCTTTATCTAGGTCGAGCCGATTCCGGCAGTGAAACCAGTCTGCTGAGTCATTTGTTAAGCCAGATCAAAAACGCCGAGCGGATCGTTTTTGATCTATCTCCGCTTAATGCAATGACTGAAGCCGGGGAAACAGTGTTTGGTAAAAAAGAAATTCCCTGGTATCGATTTGACAAAGCCAAAACGCTGGTCAACTTTGGTGCGGATTTTATGGAAAGCTGGCTGAATCCCGTGGAATCCATGAGAGGTTTCAGCAGCTATTATTATACATTCATTTCATCACGATTATCCCTTTCCGGTTCAAATGCAGATAAACAATTTATATGTAAACCTGGAGACGAACTCTCTATTTGTCTTGCCATCGCACATATACTGGCGTCTCAATCCAAATTAATCAACCATGTAGTGGCATCCCAACTGCTAAAAGCATTGAAGTCATATCAACCGGAAATGGTTGCTCAAAAAACTGGAATAAACCTGAATACATTGAAACAAATCGCCGATAGAATAGGGTTTCAGGGAAACAGCCTGATTATCGGCGGTGGAACTACCTCTGCCGGAAAAAACCAGGTTGCCATGCAAACAGCATTGCTGCTGGTGAATTATTTGGCCGGCAATATTGGTAAAACAGTTTTATTCGGCACCGACACGTCTTATCGCCACCACAATCTTGAGGCGCTTTCCCGTTCCATTCAGGACATGGAAGCGGGAAAAATCAGTATGGTGATTTTTGACAACGTAAATCCCGTTTATGCCTTACCACCTGACTCCGGTTTTCGCCAGGCCTTGAAAAAAGTACCATACCTAGTATCACTCTCCACCGTGGCTGACGAAACAACTGAATTTGTGAATCTCCATTTGCCGGTATCTCATCCTTTAGAGAGTTGGGGTGATGCCAAACCGCGTAAGGGAGTTTATAGTCTTCAGCAACCGGTGATGAGTAACATTCCAGGATATCAAACCATTCAACGGGGAGATTTATTACTAAAACTAGGCAAGCTATTGAACCTAAAGGGATTTGAATACCCAGACTTTTATCAATACCTGAAGCAATCCTGGATAGACATTCATCATAAATCCGGGTCATTTTTACCATTTACGGAGTTCTGGAAAACATGCCTGCAACAGGGCGGTTACTTCAAACCCTTCTCCCCTGAGTCTGTAAAACTGAATAATTTCTGGGATCGATTCCATTTTAAAAAAACAAATTCCAATGATGAACAGATTAGGCTGTTACCCTTTAATTCCGTATTCCATGATGTAAACGGATATAACGGCGATAAATATTGGTCATATGAGATTCCCGATCCTGTTTCCCAAGTAGTGTGGGACTCCTGGTTGGAAATTCATCCTGAAACCGCAAAAAAGCTGGGTATTAAGAATGGGGATCTGGTTGAAATTTCAAACGAAAAAGGTCAAAAATCTCAAGTTGGCGCCTTGTTATATCATGGCATCTCAAAAAACACGGTTGGATTGCCCACCGGATTGGGAAGGTCGCTGAAATTTCCCGACTACACCCATTTTAAAAGGGATCTGCTTATTCCCACCAAAAAAAGTGATCCCAGACGCTTAAAAGAAATAACTCCAGGCTTCAATCCTTTGAAATTGATACCCTTTGAACTCGATGTTCAATCAGGTGATCTGGTGTTTAGTACTACGACTGTAAAAATCAGATCATTGGGTACACCCTCAGATCTTGTTTCTGTAGACGGGCACTACGGTCTTGAGAAGAATACTCAACAGGAAACAGGTCCCGATCGTAGCCAGAAAGGCAGAAACCTGGTGAAAACCCATACAGCTATGCCTGCACAGGATCAGCAGACAACACAACATGATTCATCTTATACCTCTAAACATCACCATCCTAAAAAGAGGCATTATCAATCAAAAGATACCGAGCACCAGCATAGTTTTTATAAAAAAATGAAAACCTCGGTTAAGTCACATCCACACAATCTGCTGGGAGTGGACACTCCGGAGTATTATGATCCCTATCGCTGGGAGATGGTGATTGATCTGGATCGATGTACCGGTTGTTCAGCTTGCGTTGCGGCCTGCTATGCGGAGAATAATATTGCGGTAGTAGGCAAGGAACGTCAGGCAGTGGGACGGGAAATGCCCTGGCTTAGAATCGAACGTTATTTTTCCATAAATGATACGACTGGCGAGCTGGAAACGGATTTTATCCCCCAAATGTGCGCTCAATGCGAAAACGCAGGCTGCGAACCGGTTTGCCCGCTTTATGCCACCTATCATAATCCAGATGGTATTAATACCATGATCTACGCCAGGTGCGCCGGAACACGATATTGTGCCAATAACTGTATTTACAAATCCAGACGATTTAACTGGCGCACCTATGTTTTTCCTTCACCGCTACATATGCAGCTGAATCCAGATGTTACCGTCCGGGATAAAGGAGTAATGGAAAAATGTACTTTTTGTATCCAACGGATTAAAGTCAGCAAGGAACTGGCCACAAAAGAAAATCGACTGATAAAAGATGGTGAGATAAAGCCCGCCTGCATGCAATCCTGCCCGACACAGGCCATAACATTTGGTAATAGTCAGGCCCCCACCAGTGCTGTCTCCGGTCTGAAAAAAGACAAACGGGCCTATCATCAATTGGAGGATTATAATTTTAAACCAGCAGTAACCTATTTAAAGAAAATAAAGCGATCCTAACACCGATATTATAAACTTATGGATTACGCAAGAATCAACACCATTGTTTTTAACGCCATGCAAAAACCACGTTTGGGATGGTTTTTTTGTATGGGACTTGCTGTGTCGGCCTTATCAATGGGAGCATATGGCATCTATTACCAAATACTTCATGGACTGGAAGGCTCTGGAGTCAATCATCCCATTGGTTGGGGTGTTTACATTACCAATTTTGTCTTTTGGATCGGGATCGCCCATGCCGGAACATTGATTTCGGCCATTATGTACCTGACGCGGGCATCTTTTCGAAATTCAATCTGCCGCGCTTCCGAAGCCATGACGGTTTTTGCCATATTCACTGCCGGCCTGTTTCCCATCATCCACATGGGCAGGATCTGGAATTTCTACTGGATGTTCCCCTATCCCAACCAGAGACAATTATGGGTCAATTTTAAATCACCGTTGGTGTGGGATCTGTTTGCCATCAGTGTGTACCTGCTGGTTTCCTTATCCTTTTTTTATGTCGGCCTGATTCCGGATCTGGCCATGATACGCGATAAATCGAAAGGATGGAAAAAAACAATCTATAAAATTCTGGCTTTGGGTTTCAGAGGTACGAATTATCAATGGTTACATTATCTTAAAGGTTATCTTTTAATCGCAGCCTTTGCCACACCACTGGTAATATCCGTCCATTCCATTGTCTCATGGGATTTTGCCGTTTCCAGTATTCCCGGCTGGCATTCCACCATTTTTGCTCCCTATTTTGTGGCCGGGGCTATTTTTTCCGGTTCAGCCATGGTGTTAACCATTATGATACCACTAAGAACCTTTTTTAACGGCTTTAAAGAGATCATCACCCAAAAAGCATTTGAAGGCATGGCCAAAGTCATCCTACTGACCAGCACGATCATAACCCTTTCTTATCTCACTGAATTTTTTATAGCGTTTTACAGCGGGTCAAATTATGAAGAAGCTATTTTCCGCTTCAGACCTTTTGGCACTTATAAGACCTATTTTTGGATCATGGTAATCTGTAATTGTCTTATTCCACTTTTATTCTGGTTCAAACGATTCAGGACCAACTCCTGGATTCTTTTTATTGTTTCTATTGCCATTAATGTCGGCATGTGGGTGGAACGTTTTACCATCGTGGTTACATCCTTAGCCCATGATTTTATTCCCTTCACCTGGGGAGCATATCGTTTTGAATGGGTCGAGATCTGGATAACCATCGGCAGTTTTGGCTGGTTTTTTATGTGGTTTCTGCTTTTCCTGAAATCGCTCCCGACCTTGGCCGTATCAGAATTAAAAGAGAAAGAGGCACCGCCATTGAGGCGATCCGGTGAAATGAATTGAAGTAAGGGATCGTTAAAAAATGACTTCACATAGTGTGTATGCAAAAGTCCTAAAAACACTGGACATTTTGCAAACAGAACGTGAATTAATTTTTGAGCCGATCCTAAGTTGTGGTTTATTGAAATAATTATATTTTAACAAATACGTTAGCAGCCAAGTGCTTTATTAAAGATCAAATGGCTAAGATTAAAAAACTAATAAACATTATTATATTGCTTATACGGATAATCATCCGTTGGATTAAAGGCAAACCCTTTTACGGTGTTTGGGCTACCTTTGAATTTCTGGATGATACTTGTGAAGCAATACGTCATTTGCAAGCACAGGGATACCAAAAAATTGTTACCCATTCTCCCTGTCCAAGAAAAGAGCTGGAAACAGCCTTAAACACCCCCCATAGCCGACTACCTTTTTTAACATTCATATTCGTGGGATTGGGTACTTTATCGGCATTGGCCATGACAGTCTGGATGAGCCTGCAATGGGTATTACCTGTGTCTGGTAAAGCTATCATTTCATATCATCCTATTTTGATTATCACCTTTGAACTCTCTATCCTGTTTGGTGTGTTGGGTACACTTCTGGGAATGGTTCTGTTGGGAAAACTGGATTCATTTCGCGTTAAACGCCCCAAAAGTAAGCTCTATACATCGTATGATCGCTTTACTCAAGACAGGTTTGGAATTGTTGTTTATTGCCCAGGATTGGAAATTGATACAGTGGAAGAAATAATGACACAAAACTCAGCTGAGGAGATACACCGTGAAACGTAGGTTTATTTTGATATTGATACTATTATTCGGTGTGGGACTTATACCTCTTTTTGGAACCTCCACTATCACTTCCTGGGTAAAAGACATGTATAATCAACCCAGTGTAAAACCCCAGGGAAATGATAGCATGATATTCTTTCAGAAGCATACGGTATCCACAGACGGAAGGGAATTTAATCCGCCAGCGGAACCTTTTGGTTCTGCTGAGATCAATTTCAATACCTACAGGGAACCGGAAAATACTATCCAAGGGTATGTTTTTAATAAGGCGGAAGGAAAAAGGATGTTTTTAACCTATTGTGCTGTGTGCCACGGTGCAGACGGTCAATTAAACCAAGGGGAAGGCACCCGGATATCTTTGAAAGGATTGAAAGTGGCCAAAATCAGAAAACTTCCTACCGGTTATTATTATGAACGATTAAAACGCGGCGGTGTGCAAATGCCTCCAATAAGCTATCGATTATCCGACCAAGAACGGTGGGATACGGCAAATTACATAAATAGGGAACTTCTTAATCCTTAACATTCAACAAACGGTAGAGCGGGGCTCTGTACCAATTTATTTGAGTGATGTTCCATCATCTGTCATTCTGAAGAGGAACGATGAAAAATATTTCAAGGCCATAGTCAAATACCATTGCTAATCACACTGTAAAGTAATTGCTGATAGCGCAGCAAAATCAATGATAAGAGATCTACCTGAAACCACGGAGATTCTTCAGATCGTTTAAACCCCATTCAGAATGACAGAAGAGAGTACTAATATCGTTCAGACATTGTTTTATCCAATGTTTAATCGTGCAATCAGTGAAATCTGTGGTTTCCATTGATATTATTTACAAAACATCAACCACCCGAAACAAAATATGTCGGAATCCATTGATATTAAAACCATATTGAAACAATCCAACGTCTCCATCCGAAAACAAGTGTTTTATGTTTTGCTGGGATGTGTCGGTCTGGGAGTATTGAGCTTTTTTATCGGGCTATTGACCGGTTCCGCCCAGGCTGTTTGGCAAGCTCTGCTGATTAATACACTGTTTTTTGCGGGGGTGTCGTATGGCAGTCTGATTTTCTCAGTTATATTTTCAATAACGAATGCCAAGTGGGGGCGTCCTATTAAACGGATGGCGGAAGCAACTGTTTTGTTTATTCCTGTCAGTTGGTTGCTGTATGGCGTTCTGTTTTTCGGCATGGATCACTTTTTTGAATGGACCGATCCAGCCAAAATTATTGCCGCTAAATCCTGGTGGTTAAACATGTCGTTTTTTATTTCCAGACATGCTGTTCTAATGCTGGTTACTGGAATTGTAGGAATTATTTACGTGAAAACGTCCCTGAAACCGGATATTTTTTTGATTCAAAAAATGTCTCCTTCCGCGTTGAGTCGCTGGTCTCAAAGACTTCTGAGTTCTGAAATCGACAAAAACCAAGATGCTGAAAAAAACCACAAAAGACATTTAGTGTTGGCCCCCGTTTTCGCGCTTTTATATACGATATTAGCTTGTATTATTGCTTTTGACTGGATCATGTCCATTGATCAGGAGTGGTATAGTACTCTATTCGGATTTCAGTATGCGATTGCCAATTTGTTTGCCGCCGGGGCTTTTTTGATCATATTTTCTTCTATTCTTCGTAAAAAAGCGGGTCTGGAGGCATTCATCACTCCCAGTCGACACAATGATCTCTCACGTTTGGTTTTTGCCTTCAGTATTTTATGGACCTATCTGATATTTTCACAGATATTGGTCATCTGGTATGCTAATATACCGGAGGAGGTGCCATATGTTATTCTGAGAATGAATTCCGATTTATGGTCCGGCATGTTTTATTTTTTATTTTTCACCCTGTTTTTTGTCCCTTTTTTTGGTCTCCTTACCCAAAAAGCCTGCCGATCAAATATAGTATCCTCAATCATCGCCGGGGTTATCCTGATCGGTTTATGGTTCGAAAAATATTTCCTGATAGTCCCTTCCATCCAGGAAAACCTCTCAACCAACGGAAAACTCGCCGGCATCAACTTCTCCCTCTGGGATCTAACCATCACCATCGGCATGACAGGAATGTTTGTTCTTTGCCTGTTATTGTTTCTAAGCAAATTCCCCATCGTCCCAATTTCAGATCCTTTGTTTCAAAAACAGGAGAAATCCATGTAAATGAAGCAAAATCACAGGCTGGTTTTGGAAAGACTCTTTTAATAAAAAACGACCAACTGCTACCGATGACCAGTCCTGGTAAGTAATTTGAAGACACTCAATCCATGCCAATAGTGACTTAAGTGCCCAAAATATCAAAACCCCTTTTCTCAAAGAGCAAACATAATATTAGCTCTTTTTATAATCTGAAATGATGCCTTGATATTTTAATTTCTGTAGATTCAGACATCAACCATTTTGACAGCTCACCGGAATCACCTATCTCTTTGTATTTTCTTTTGATTAATAGATCACTATCTGTTAGACCTAAATATAAACAGGCATTTTTTGTCTGTTTTCTTAACAGAATTTTGAGTGTAAGAATAGGAAATAAAAATCGGCATTTTTTTTCAAGTTTCTACCAATCAACGGTATGAGTTGATCGTAAAAGCCGGATAACCAGCTAAATGAGCTACTCTTCCACAAGCAACGGAGAAGATGAATGTCGTTCAAGGTCTGCTGACAATGACACAATGAAAATTCTTTGAATTTTCCATATTTAGCGTGAGTTTACGAGTTAGTAATTCTAAAAAAAATAATAATCTGATAATATTAATAAGTTGAAGTGTTTAGTTTTGTAAAGTTAGGGGGCCCATGTTGTTGCCAATTACGGCAAAAATATAAATAGTTACGAAAAGTCATTTTTATAACTCGTAAACTCACGTTAGGGATTGATCCGAAATTCATTGTTATTTATTGGTATCTCACTCTATCCTTCGGATCGGAGTTCGGGATGACAGGACACCGTCGTTTTGATCGGGGCATTAAACCCAAACTACGCAATAAAAATATAAAGAAGCATGTTCGTATTTTTACCTATCATATACCTTATCAACAGCCAAAAATAAGAACCTTTTGAATTATTAACATCTTTGCGGAGAATAAGATGAACATTTTGCATGAGACACAAAAGACCCTGGGACGGACTTATGAGGATCTCGAATTTCTGTTGGATTGTTTAAAAAATGTATTATTAAGATGCGGCGAACCGGAGCTGGCACATGCCATTCCCTGGATCAATCAAAGTGCAGATCTTGATATCAGTACTATGACAGCCAAACATATCCACCTTTTCACGGTATGTTTTCATTTATTAAATATAGCAGAAGAAAATGGGGTCGTACAAATTCGACGGAAAATGGAGGAAGATTCACCGGCAATTATTAACGGGTTGTGGGCCAATAGTTTTAAAAAATTGATGGGTGCCGGTATTTCTGTGGATCAAATTGTTCAAACACTTTCAGATACAAAAATTGAACCCGTGTTAACAGCACATCCGACTGAAGCCAAACAACCCACTGTGCTTGAACTCCATAGGGAACTATATTTGTTACTGGTGAAAAGAGAAAACAGCATGTATACCCGGCTGGAGCAAAAAGAGATTCGCAGAGAGATAGAATTGATGCTGGAAAGACTCTGGCGTTCAGGGGAAGTTCATATTCGCAAACCAGATGTCAGTTCTGAAAACACCAATATTTTGCATTACTTAACAAATGTCTTCCCGGATGTGGTCTTAAATCTGGATCGTAGATTAGCCCAGGCCTGGGAATTTATGGGATTTGATCCAAACCTGATTAAATCTGTTGAGAATCTTCCTAGAATATCCTTTGGAAGCTGGGTGGGGGGAGATAGAGATGGTCATTCCCTGGTAACAGCCGAAACAACAAAAAGCACATTGCTGTCTTTACGTCTGAATGCACTGGTGGTGATTCGTCGTCAATTGCGTCAACTCCAAAAAAACCTGAGCTTTTTCTGCTATTTAAGCCAGACCATACCTGAATTGCAGGAGAAATATCGGCAAATGCACAAGGAGTTAATCCAAGCCGGCGAACATCTGCCTGATGGGGATGAGAGCCAGGCTTTTAGAATGTTTCTGGAACTGGTAATTTCCAAACTTCCTCTGGATGTGGAAAGGGATCATGCAGTCAGGCTTGAGGTAACATCAGCCAGCTATCAACGGGCAGATCAATTGATAAATGATCTAAAAATACTACAGAATGCCCTGGTGGCTATAGGCTCTCATGCTATTGCCTTCAATGATGTAAACACAGTGATTCGCATCCTTCAGACCTTTGGTTTCCATCTGGCCCACCTTGACATCCGCCAAAACAGTAAATTTCATGAGTTGGCAATTTCACAACTCATGAATTCGGCCTCTTTGGATGGTGATGTTTTTTTAACCTGGAATGAAGATCAAAAACTCAAATTTCTCAATCGGGAATTAAACTCACCACGCCCTTTTATGCTACCCAAGGTGGACGCCGGACCGGAAGCAAACGCCGTATTGAGCTGTTATCGTGTCATTGCAGAATTTACCGAACAAAACGGTTTCGATCCGATTGGATCATTAATCGTCAGTATGACACGAAATCTGTCTGACCTGTTGATTGTATATTTGTTAGCGAGAGAAGCCGGGTTGACTGTTCAAACCGAGGCGGGAATGGTTTGTCCTTTGCCGGTGGTGCCTTTGTTTGAGACTATCGAAGATCTGGAAATCAGCGCAGAAATAATGGAAAAGTTTTTGGATCATTCGTTTACCCGTCGCAGTCTGGACTTTCAAAAAAAGCTGTATCAGTTGAAAGATAAAACACAACAGGTGATGATCGGCTATAGCGACAGCAATAAAGATGGCGGCATTATAGCCAGCCAGTGGAGTCTGTTCAAAGCCGGTTCTGAATTGACCGAAGTTGGCGAGAAAAGAAGCATAAAAATACGGTTTTTCCATGGCAGAGGAGGAACAATCAGTCGGGGAGCCGGCCCAACTCAATGGTTTGTCAAAACCTTACCTTACTCTTCTATCAAAGGTGATATGCGGTTGACTGTTCAAGGCGAAACAATTCAGCAAAAATATGCAAACAGGGTGAATGGCACCTACAATCTTGAATTGTTGACAGCGTGCACGGTAAAATCTACTGCTATGCATAAATTTATCGGGAAAGGCAAGAAAAATGAAGATGAATTTTTGCAGATCCTGGCGGAAAAGAGCAGGAACAAGTATATGAAATTGATGAATCATCCTCATTTTATCACCTTTTTTAATCAGGCCACACCCATTGATGCAATCGAACAATGCAAAATTGGATCACGTCCAGCCAGGAGGTCCGGTAAACGTAGCCTGGAAGATCTCAGAGCCATTCCCTGGGTCTTTTCCTGGGGACAATCCCGATTTAACCTTACAGGGTGGTATGGTGCTGGAACGGCATTGACATATTTAAAAAAGGAAGAACCAGAACTTTATGAAAATATGATCAACCATGTGCCGAATGACAGCTTGATCCGTTACCTGCTCTCGAACATTGAAACAAGTCTGACAGCAACCAATGAACAGGTACTTAAGGTATATGCTTCCCTGGTTGAAGATGAGCAGGTTTGCGAAGAGATTCTTAAGGATATTATGGAAGAGTTTTTCTTATCCAAAAAACTGGTTTCAGAAGCGTTTAAACAACCATTCGAAAAAAGAAGAAAAGCTCATTTTTTTTCCAATGGTTTAAGAAATGATGCTCTTTATCCCCTCCATATCAAGCAGGTGGAATTACTTAAAAAATGGCGACTTTCAGCTCAAAATGATCCTGAAGCAGCTGAAGAAACACTTTTCCAGCTTCGTTTAACCATAAATGCCATTGCCGGAGCGTTAAGAGCTACCGGCTAGTCGAATTCAAAAGGTAATAACTGCCATTTAGCAATCCCTTTAACAAACTTGACCTTAAACCAGGGATTTTATGCAAGTACTTATATGGGGTGGAATAGTATTTTGTATCTCTCAATCCGCCATGTTTTCAGGTCTAAATCTCGCATTTTTTAGTATATCCAAATTGCGGTTGGAGATAGAATCTATAAAGAATAATGAAGATGCGATTAAAATTACCAAGATAAGAGAAAATTCAAATCTTCTCTTGACGACCATATTATGGGGAAATGTCGGAATTAATGTGTTGCTAACTTTATTATCGAACTCTGTGATGGCAGGTGTCATTGCATTTGTTTTTTCTACAATAATCATAACATTTTTCGGTGAGATTATTCCACAGGCTTATTTTTCAAGACATGCCATGAGAACAGCATCACTGTTATCTCCAGTGTTACGATTTTACCAAATTTTGCTCTATCCGGTAGCCAAACCAACAGCCTTTGTACTGGATAAATGGCTGGGAGCAGAGTCCATCAGTTTTTTTCAGGAAAACGATATCAGAGAATTGATAAAAATTCATGTGGATGCACCAGAAACTGATATTGAAAAGGTGGAAGGCAGAGGAGCTTTAAACTTCTTAGCCATTGATGATCTGTCAATTATTGAAATTGGCCAGCCAATCGATCCAAAAAGTATCATTGAAGTTCCTTTTGAAAATGACAAACCCATCTTTCCCACAATAATGAACTCCCCAAAAGATCCATTTTTGAAAAGAATCCAGGAAAGTGAGAAAAAGTGGATTATTCTGATAGATTCACATGGAGAACCCCGTCTTACTTTGGATGCCGATGCTTACCTTCGTGCAGTTCTTTTCAAACGTACTGATATCAAACCGATTTATTTCAGTCACCATCCAATTATAATAGATGAGACTTCTGTTCAGTTAGGAGAAGCAATCACACGCTTAAAAGTTTATCCGGAAAGGATTGGTGACGATGTCATAGACCATGATATTATATTAATCTGGAATAAAGACCATAGAAGAGTCTTAACTGGATCAGATGTCTTAGGACGGCTTCTGAGGGGGATTGTGCAACAACAGAAAACAGTTTACCACAAGCTCATGGAAAAATAGATAAGACTGATTTTATTTGAAGGTAAAAAGTACGATAAAAATCCTTCTGTCAATTACTATGATACTCAAGGAAAATTTCTGAAATACTTTTTTGAGAAACGAATTATACTTAATCCCCTGGAATCACTGTACTATGTAGTTCAGCAAAGTGATCATAGCGCGGCAGTTCGGGAGCTAATTTTCTGATTCAATTGAAATCTGCTCAAATTGGTAATTCGTCTGTTATTAAAGCAATCATGATAGGAATTCAGAATCAGCAGGGAGTATTATTTACCATCCCACTTAAAATAGAAAAGATAGTTATCCATGCACAGATTGCGGAGATAACCCAGCTTAACTGTCACGACAATGGAAAACCACCCGACTTGAGGTCATGGATTTTATCCATCATTTTTTTCAACACGTATTACCCTCTGGATTCATGAAAGTTCGCAATTACGGTTTTATGAATTCAAGCTGCTGCGGTATTCCAGTCGAAACGATTAGAGAACTGATCGAGAAACAGACCGGGTAAACGCTACCCGGTGTTCCATTTTCACCACCCACTTAGCGGTATTGTCCTGATTGTGGCGGCGAATTGATATGTTTGGGTTACATTTTACCTTTTCGCGCAAGAAGAGAATAGCACGTTAACCGGGGCGGGACACATATTTTAGGATATTTTTTAAAGCGTTTTGCACCACCATGGGATTGGTGTGTCCAAAAACGGGACAGAAAATCGATCAATTGAGAGATGGTGCCATTTTCTTATGAAAACCTCTCAAATTCTTCCGAATCTCCTGCCGAAGAGGTCTGGATTGGGTCTGAATTCTCCTCTGGAGTTCAGTTCTCTTCTTAAAATCACAACCTCCTTTTATGCTTTACCCTATACATTTATTTTAGATCGCAGCTTCTTGAACAGAGGATAGAAAGCGACCTTTCAGGTCGCATCTATCCTTATTCATTATGTACACTTAGTTAGGTGGTGGAGTTGCAGCCATTGCAGCTTGATGTGCAGCTAGATGTGCGTTCAAGGCAGCTTGATGTGCCATCATCATAGATTGTGATGCATAATGACTTTGTTGAGATATAGACATTTGCATTGCATACGAGGTTGATGCATAGGGATTTACACCATCT
>JBFFHJ010000089.1:0-29877 GCA_041556995.1 bacterium
ACGGTACAAGGTAGCCAAAGTAGATTCTAGGGCGTTCATTGAGAAAAATGGACAAAAAACAGACCCTCTATATGTGTTTAGTGCAGATCAGCCTGTACATTTGAATTTAAGTCAGACGAGGAACCTTCGGGATTCAGCGAATTGCCCGGTAAGAAAAAATAGGAGACTTTTTCTTACACAGGATCAATTTATCTCTTGACAGGGGAACGGCTCATATGTGTTAGGAGCTGTGAACTCCACTATTGCTGTTGATTATTTTTAGTACAGTGGTTGCTATTATATTATTTGGGTATTGAGCAATAGCTTCATTATATGCTTTCATTGCATTAGAAATATCATTTAATTGAATATATGCTTCCGCAATATTGATCATAGCCATTTCATGATATGAAAAAATCGAAGGTGACATAAGAACTACTGGTCTATAGCGGTCAATCCAACTATGCGTTTCAAAAAACTGTTTGCTCTTTTTAAATGATTTTAATGCTTTTTCATACTTTCCTGAGTTTAAAAAACTTACCCCTTTTCTGTGATGTCTTGGGATAAGCTGCCTAGAACCAATGGAATATCCAAGATAAACAATAGCACCATATAAAACACTGTTTTGTTTAAGACTGCTAGGTATAGCAAGATACATGATTCCAATAGTGAATACCATTGCAAATAATTGTGGAATTGTCCTTTTCCACGACCAATAAGTTGTCTTTGGTAATTTCATATCTTCTGATTCTTTTGCTGCTAACAGTAGAATCACCGGGCGCTGCGATGATTTTGACTTCAAGTTGAATTATTCGATAAGAGCTGAACCTGCATTTATCGAAGGGCCTATGTACTTCGGTGAATGCATTTGTTATCTTCAATTCACGGGAACTCAGAATTCAAGAGCAAACGCGATTGCCTGTTTTACTAGATTAAGTTTTGCTTGATCGAGTGTCGCAATTAATGCGCCTATCTTTCCTTTGGATACCGTTTGGATATGATCACAATTGATTGCGCATTCTTTGGGCATTCCATCATATTGAGATAAAAAAACTTCACTTGGTATATTTCTAATAGTGGAAGTAATAGGAACGATGGTTACTTCTCCAAGATAGTCAAGCACTGAATTACGAGTAATGACTAGAACTGGTCTCTTTTTGTCTGGTGACTTGAATTTATACCACCTAATCTCACCCCGTTTCATTCATCTCCCCAGTCTTGTTCATCTTCCCATGCTGAAAATTCATCTCCTGTCACAGGATATTTTTCATATCCTTTTCTATGTTCATTTTCAAGTTTGCTAATATTGTATTGATCAATAGCTTTCCTCAACGCTTGTCTTGTAAATGCGGATCTATTTGTATCGAGATCTTTCACGATTCTATCAACCATATTCACAAGATCATCATCTAATGTCATTTGTATAGTACGCATATTTGTCCTCCTGTTATGAATGGATAACTATAGCTATAGTAATCCACATTGGTCAGAACGTCAAATAGAGAAGGGATTTTTTAGATAACGCCCATTTAACCTGCGTTTTTCAGAGCGTAGCGGCGGAAAAACGCAGGTTGAAATGATTGTTAGTGAGTGATTCAGAGTTTATATTTGACTAATGTGTAATTACACACTATGATGTAGATACAACTAAATATTAGCTAATATCCCAAAGAGATATGACTAAAACCGACAAGAAAAATCAAAAGATTAGAAGAAATCCAAATAATGTCAAGTTTCAAGATTTTGTATCTTGGCTCGAGGATAATGGATTTTCTCTTGATAGAGTAAGCGGTAGTCATCATATTTTTGTCCATCCAACCATTGAAACCCCAATCAACGCCCAGAAAAAGAAAGACGGAACAGCAAAAGCCTATCAGATAAAGCAAGCAATAAAGATCATTGATGGAGAATAATATGGAATATACAGTTAAGATTTTTCCAGATCCCGGGGGAGATGGAGACTTTATCGCCGAAGTCGAAGAACTCAAAGGATGCTCTGCGTTTGGATCAACTCCTGAAGAGGCACTACAAGAAGCTGAAACGGCTATGAAGCTTTGGATCGAAACTGCAAAAAAGCATGGAAAGCCAATTCCAAAGCCAAAGAGTCAAATTGTCAATGAACCTAAAAAGCGATTCAACGTCATGTTTCCTGAATCTCTACTAAAAGATGTAGATGAATATCGAGGAAAACATGGCATGAAAAGATCTGAACTTCTTGCTGCTGCTGCCGAGCAATTTATCTCTTCTTCTCACTAACGCCAGTTTAACCCGCGTTTTTCAGAGCGACGCAGGAGCGGCGGAAATCGTCGGGTTTAAACTTTTGTTCGATTTCTTCAACTATCAATATCGTTAGTGGTTTGCAAAGGAAATGAATCTGCAATAAATGTAAAATCTCTATCAGTATGCAGTAGTTGACAATTATGCTCTATACATACAGCTGCGATCATGCAATCAATTGATTTTCTGATAGTAATTCCTTTTTTTCTCAAAGTTCTAAAAATATTGGAAGATTGAATGAATACTGATTGATTCATTGGCAAATATAGAAGATTTTTGAGCACAGATAAGATTTTCCTGTATTCTTGATCATTACGAATACCTTGCAAAACCTCAGTCATTATAACACCACAAGTACATAAATCCTCTTGATGTAATATAAGGTTTTCTAGTTTTTTCACTTGAGATGTTTCATGGTCCGAAAAAAGATCAATCCAAACTGTCGTATCAATTAATATCATTCGGAAAATCTCATTTGTCGCATTTCATCCAAGTTACCTTCCCAATGAACTTTACCTCGCAATTGTAATATCTTTTTTTGAGACTCTCTACGCAGTAATTCTCGTAATGCATGATCCACCAGTTTACGACGAGTTTTAATTCCTGTGATTTTTAATCCTTTTTCTATTAATTTTTCATCTAAAACAATATTTGTACGTTTCATAAACACCTCCTTATCATTAGTATCTATATACACCAATTTACAGCAAAAAATGTGTATGTCAACAGCTTAGTAATTTTGCTTAGAAAGGTGGGGTTTATGGGAATCGAACACTGATACTAACCGGACTCGACACTGAATTGCCCAAAAAGATAAACTTGCCAAAAGCAGTCAATTTGACTTTTCCTCGCGCGATCTGGGGTCCGGTTGAGTGCCTTGTTCGAAATTAGTTTTCAACGTTTTTAGTTGAAGAAGTTACCCATAAGAGCTTATCTCTACAAAATATGTCCTTTGTGGGAGGAAAAAGCTCAGGTTGGTCCAGACTTCCTGTAGTTATATCAATTCCTGAACTATGCTCTTCATGCCTATATGTAAGGGATGTTCCGCATGTTGAGCAAAACGTCCTGAGTACTTTTGGTGAAGAATTATAGGATTCGACATCACCTTGAGAAATTGAAAAGTGTTCTACTGGGACAGAAACCCATGCAACCGATTGTGAACCAGTAGCACGTCTGCAATCTGAACAATGACAGATAGTCGAATGTGTTGGTTTGGTTGTAAGTACATATCTAATTTTACCACACATACAACCACCTTCTATATTTGAATTTTGCATTTGGATGTTAATTGTTTTTAATTCGAACACTTGGATCACCGGCAGCCGCACCGATATTTGATTAATGATGGCCTTTACCAGTACCTTTGAAAAAAGAGTCTATCGAGGGCGTGTGCTGTCCGGTGTATCCGTTAGCTGATTTTTGATAGACTGATTAATGCTTCACCTTTTAATCTATAAACTTTTCGACGATCTAGAGGTTTTGCTCCCAGACTATCATAAAAGCCAATTGCGCTCTCATTCCACTCCGCTGCATACCAATCCATTTTGCCATAACCACGGTCAATAGCCAGGTTTGCTAAATATCTAAAAATTGCTTTGCCAATCCCCATGCCACGAAATCCAGGCTTGATATATAGGTCTTCAATATACAACCCTGGCTTACCTAAAAAGGTTGAATAATTTGGAAAGAATAGAACAAATGCAGCTGGCTCGCCGCTATAATATCCAATAAGAACCTCTACATGGCTGTCTTTTGTGAATAGAGTATCATTTAGTTCTTTTTCCGTTACAACTACTTCATGTGAGAGATCTACGTGATCTGCTAATCCCTTGATAAACGAAAATATCAAAGGAATATCCTTTTTCTCTGCCGGAATAATTTTCAAGTCATGATTCATTAGATTCTCTTTCTCTTTATTCACGCTAACACCGGCATCCCCCGGCGGTAAGCTGAATTTAGTTAAATATTGAATTTGCCATGAACACTGTACTTGCGCTCATCTAGGGCGATTGCGCTCGGGTGGATGCTTTTGTTAGAATTTTCAATTATTTAACACTTTTATTATGCTCGATTTCATAGAATTGTAAAACAAATCATAGTCCTGCTGATTAGTCATCCAAGAATCACTACCATCAAATTTAAAACCCTCTAACTCTTTTTGATTGAGTACCTGCAAAAAGAGATTCAAGGCATAGTACTGAGGTTTTTCCTTAAATGATTCAGGATTTAGAAGTCTAGCTTTATCCCAGTTCTTAATAACCCGGAAGCTACCATCTAAGAAATCACTTGCGAAAGCTGTAATACGATCCAATTTGGAAGAAGGGTCATTTTCACAATTTCCCCAATGTATCCAAGGCAATGTGTCTGCACTAAAATGCATCAGCGGTGCTTTGGAAACAGAATAATAGTTGTAACTACCCATATTGAGGCAGTCTTTGACTAATTTTCCATTAGCATCATATACAGCTTCTTTATGACCATCCTTGTGGGTGTAAACCTTATTGGTTTTAATACCGCCTAGATTATGAGAATGGAACTCATTTGTGTTTACCAAAGTGTAAAAAATATAGGTTACCTTATTTTTGTTTTCTTCTTTCAAATATGCGTCGTTATCGACTTGATAACCTTTGTAATATTCAGGCAACTCAGAAGAATTTACCGCTTGCAATGAAGAAAGCAAGATCAGAATCGATAATGATATAGAGATTTTCAATAATTTCATTTTAATTCAATTATTTGGTCATTCTAACGTATAGGATTATATGGAGTGACCGATAAAACGATGGACTCCATCTGAGTAAATAATCGAGCGATATTTTAGTATTAGATTCTTCTCGGAACCGGTCATTCCATATAATCCTTGTTGAACGGGACCTTATCGAAAAATTGTGATAGTTGCTATGGGGATAGTAAGCACTTTTTTTTACATTATATTGAATTTACAAGATATAATAAACACATTGCTTGAGAGCATTTGCATGGAAAAAAGTCTCATATTTGTTTCCTCTGATGTGAATAGATCTTTTGAAAATATGAAAAGCAACTGAAATCATCTTTAATGATAAAAAACAAAAAGGCAATGTAGATATTCTTCAGAGTATTGTAGATATAAGACAGCTGCCGCTTGCGGCTTAGTCAATATATTTTTTCCATTTATCAACAATTGATTTATCGATTTCAACATTAGTGCATATCGACGTTTTTTCAGCAGGAATCAGTTTTAAGTTGATTTCTGCTGAGTTTTTTCGGAAAAAAATTGTAGCTCGAATGACACCATACCTGTTTTTTAAATCGAGTGGCAGCATACTTGTTTTTTAAAACAGAGAGGAAGCATTTTGTTTTCAAGCTACAATGTCAATAAAATTAGAGAAATATTCTGATGGAAAGATCGGTGAGGGTAGGATTTTCTGGGGTTGTGTTTCATGTAACCTGGATATAAGTTTGATTCATAAGGATTTTTCTTGAAGAGGAAGATCGGGGGTGAATACTTTCTCTATTGATAGATCAGGAAAAGCAGAGTGAGGGGAGGGGGGGACATACGAGGATGATAGTCTGAGAATAGGCAACCTGCTGTTGCATGGATTTTGTAGTTGATCCCATACGAGGATGATAGTCTGAGATAATACGTACCCGACCATTGGGAAAAAGCGAGAAGCGAAAAACGCGAGTTGCCGTCAGCTGGATATTTTTGTTGGGCCCCTTATTTTCTGTCTTCTTGTTCGTCTCCAAATAGAAGCCACAAAACACTGACTTTAAGTACTCTGGAAAAAGCTACTAATTCTAGGTCACTGACTTTGCGTTTTTGTTGCTCAATTAATCCAAGGGTGGATCGATATAGTTTGATTCCTTGTTCAATTTCTAAAGCAGCCGCTAACTCCGCTTGATCCATACCTATTTTGTTACGAGCCTCTTTTATTCTTTTTCCCGATAAATTAGTCCCATAACTTCTTTCATTTTTTCGATTATTCGACATAGGCTATCTCCAATTCAAGAATAATATGGAAATAGCACTTTATTTTTTTAATTGCGCATGATAATCATGCAGTATGATCGATTATCATGCGTGGAATGTGTTGTGAGTGGGACAAAAAAAATTTAAAACCAAAAAACAGATATGACGAAATTCGATATACTTGATGAAATAGCCGAGATAAGAAGAATGCTTTTCTGTTTTAGTCAGCTTTTTCTTCTCCTTTCCAGTCAATCTGAACCTCTTGACTCTGAAGTATTAGGAACGATTTCTAGATTTCTAGAAGACGCTGTAAACAAAGAAAAAACAATCGAGAAAGAAATTGCTTCAGTAGAATTTGAGAAAGATAAAATGCTTTGACTAAGAAAACAGTGGATAAATTTTAACGGCTCAGATCATTGTACTTGCGAAGCCCAACGCCCGTTTTTGTTTCCAAGTTACAATGTCAATAAAATTAGGGGAATAGACTGATGGAAAGATCAGTGAGGGTGTTATTACCGGGGGGTGTGTTTCATGTAACCCGGATAGGAGTTCAGTCTATACTACTACATATCTATTTAGAATCTCATTCCACATGAAATATCTGTAAGCCCAACGTATAGGATTATATGGAATGATCGATTCTGTGTACATTCCAGGATTGTATCAGGGGGCAGGTCTTCGTTTGACTCAATTTTAAAGTCTTTTATCCATCTCCTCAAAAATTCTTAATGAGTCAAACAAACAAAGCCCCCTTAACCCTTAACTATGTTGCGGTGGAGCAGGCCTTGAGACGAGTCACGGTAAACGAGGGAACTCAGTCAACACACCTCATTTACTGTGCAATAGTTATGCGGCTTCCCCCTCAATTATTGTGACTGGTTTCACCTTGCCTGGACAGCCCGGAATTGATTCCGATCCAGGTTCCCAACATTGGTGAGCGCTTCTTGAAAGGGCAGGCCTTGTCTAAATAGTCCAGAATGGATCTTTTGCAAAAGGATAGGTGGGCAGCGGTATTCTCCTGGCTTTCTTTTTATTGTGCATCAATTGCCAAGGGATTTTTGCTCCCAAAGACCAATATAAAGCTATTTTTTCGAAATCGTTATCCTCTATTAAGGTTTTAACAATGATATCCACGATTTTACCTGAGAACAGGCGTTCTAATTCGGAATGGTTGCTATCTGCCACTCTCTCAAAGATTGGTATTTCAGATGGACTATATATTTGCTTTAAACACATTTTTATTCCCCGTATCAACTCTTCAAAATCGGAAACAATCATGGCAAGTCGGGACTCCATGTGATCTCTACCAACCTGGAGTGTGTAAGCGAAGTTACTTAAAGAAAACGACCTGGATTTTTTTCTTTCGGAATGGCTGACAAAATGTAACATTTGATTTAAAAGCGCATCCAGCTGTTCGGGAGTTTTTGCGGAAAAAACGATTATCTGGGGGGAATTACCGGCTGGGATAAAACGTGTTTCCCTTTGATCAATATGTTGTTGAGATGAAAGATATTCTTCAACAATCATGCAGGCATTCACCCCTCCTGCTCCAGTACAAAAAATACCGGCACGTCTTGGGATTGTTTTCCCATCCAATGTCAGTGGTGGCCATTCACTTAAAGTGGTTTGGATTTTAAAGGGAAATGTTTCAAAGTCGATATTTGGATTTCGCTTTTCTCCCATGGGTGTTGGACAGATAACGTTGTTTTTGAGTTGAAGCACAACCTTCATCAGTTGAGCCATTCCTGAAACCGCTTCTCCGTGTCCCAGGTTCGGTTTAAGTGAACCAATGCGATAGTTTTTTTGATTATTTGTTCGAAACGCTTGGAAAACTGCTTGTAATGCAGACATTTCAATGGCATCTCCCATTTCCGACCCATTTGCCGCTGATTCGACATATCCGATAGATTGTGGATCAACCTGTGATTTTTCCAGGGCTTTTTTTATGACGTTTGTTTGTTGCACCGGATCTGCAACAAAATAACCATTGCCTTTACCGTTGTGATTAATTGCACTTCCTCGAATGACAGCCAAAATAGTGTCATTATCCATCTCTGCATCTGAAAGTCTTTTTAGCACTACAGTTCCAACCCCTTCGGAAGGAACAAATCCCTTACCGCCTTCTCCAAACACATGTGCAACTGACGAGTCCGAAATGTTTTGAATTTGAGAAAGCGCCAAATATTTGTCCGGATTAAGGTACAGGTTTACAGCTCCCACCAGAGCCATCCGAATTTCACCATGCCGCAAGCTTTCACACGCCTGATGTAATGCAACAACAGAAGAAGAACACTTTGTATCTACCGGAATACTTGGTCCACGTAGATCCATGAAGTATGAAACTCGATTTACCAGGGAAGAAAAGGAGGTGTTTTGTCCAAGAGTGGAAATGGCACCATAGACCCCCACTTTGTCTTTTAATTCCGTATCAAGCTGTGATGGGGCATAACCGGCATCTTCAAAAGCATGCCAACATTCCTCCAAAAACATACACTGTTGAGGGTCCATAAACTTAGCTTCTTCTGGAGAAACTTGAAAAAACAGAGCATCAAAATATGTAAAATCCTGTAGAAAACCACCCCATTTACTGTAACTTTTACCCTGTTTCACTGCTTCGATTGGATTGGGATGGAAGAATCCGTCCATTGACCATCTATCTTCCGGTATTTCCGTGATACAGTTTTTAGCTGATTTTAAATTCTCCCAAAACTCATTTAAATCTTTTGCCATGGGAAATCTACCGCTCATACCGATAATCGCAATAGAATCCGGTGATTTATTCGATGGTTCGGATAATGGTATTCTTCCCGGACCATCCTGATTTGAAGAATCCCGGAGTGTTTCCCTGGACGGCTCTTTAAGAACAGGTTCCGGTCTGGATGGCAACGAAACACTGTTTTTTGTAATATGTTGGCTGATGGAGCGCACCGTATTGTATTTGAACAATACAATGGGTGAAAACTCACATAAAAACCTCTGTTGAATCTCTTTTGACAAAATGACTGCCAATATTGAATTTCCCCCTACCTCGAAAAAACTGTCATGGATTCCGATTCCTTCAACTTGCAGCACTTTTTCCAGAATTTTTAGAACCGTTTTTTCCGTTTCCAGTTGAGCAACGGTGGTTTCTGTAGAAGCTTGTCGGGAACCTTTTTTTACTTCTATTTTTTTCTGTTTTAACTGTTTACGATCTATTTTCCTGTTGGGGGTCAGGGGGAATTGTCTGATGGGAAAACAAAAAGAAGGAATCATATATTCAGGCAGTTTATCCTGGGCATAGGCCATTATTTTACGGGATAAATCACTATTTTCCCGCTTCTCGGATGATGGAACATAGTAGGCGATGAGGCGTTCAACAGGCTCTTCCTGTAAAACAACAACGGACTGCTTGATCCCGGGAAAAGAATTAAGCACGTTTTCTATTTCACCCAGTTCAATACGAAATCCATGGTGTTTAACCTGTTGGTCCATCCGACCCAGGAACTCAATGGTTCCATCCGGGAGCCAACGAGCCAGGTCCCCTGTTTTGTAAATTCTGGATTCCGGGTTTTGGCTGAAAGGATTGGAAACAAACTTTTCTTTTGTCAATTCGGGACGGTTCCAGTATCCTTCGGCAACACCATCACCAGCGATACAAAGTTCCCCGACAACCCCGACAGGCGTGAGTTGCTCATTAGTATCCACAATATAAACCCGGGTGTTGGCAATGGGCTTTCCGATACTGTTGGACGATTCTCTTGTAATTTTCTGGCTTGTAGACCAAATGGTGGTTTCAGTGGGACCAAACAGATTCCAGCTTTCAGATCGGGAATTGATAAATTCCTGTCTCAGATTTAAGGGAAGAGCCTCGCCACCACAAAGGATTTTCATCTTTTCCGGGTTCTTCCAACCCATTTCAAATAACAGCTTCCACGTTACCGGCGTTGCCTGCATCATGGATGGTTTGTATTTTTTTATGGTATCGAGTAATTTTTTCGGATCTTTTTGTTCATAAATACCGGCAATTTTACATTCCGCTCCAACCAGTAAGGGAAGATAAAGCTCTAACGCCGCAATATCAAAACAGTAAGTTGTTACTGCTAAAAACCGATCTTCCCTTTGGATTTGCAACAGCGTCTTCATGGAACATAAAAAATTGACCAGAGAACGATTGGAAATCATCACTCCTTTGGGCTTTCCGGTACTGCCGGAAGTGTAGATTATATAGGCCAGACTTGCGGGTTCCGCCTGCTTTTCCAATTTTTGTTGTGTTGCGGTTTTACTTATTTCGGCCCATTGTTCGTCAATGGATACCCGCAGCGGTTCTTCACGGGGGGCATTATCCTTAAATACATTAACGATTTGTTCTGTTGATTGGCTGGTTTTTGAGTGCGTCAGAAGGATCTCAGCCCCACTGTCCTGAAGCATGTAACTCAATCGATCTGTTGGATAATCCGGGTCCAACGGAACATAGGCTCCACCCGATTTTTGAATCGCCAGCAATCCGATGATCATTTCCAATGAGCGATCCACACAGATGGCGACCGGTTTATTTCTTTTTATCCCTTTGATTTGCAGATAGTTCGCAAGGATTGTACTTTTGTCGTCCAGCTCCCGGTATGTTAAGATGTGGTCATCCACAACAACGGCTACCGACGTTGGCGTTTTTTCCACCTGTTCGGTAAAGAGTTCATAAAAGCAGCGATCTTCAGGATAGGTTTGTTTTGTTTGATTCCAGTCCAGTAGTAAGGTTTTCTTTTCTGTTTCAGACAAAAAAGCACATTTTGAACAGGGTTGTTCCGGTGTTTGAAGAACCTTTTTGAGCAAGATAAGATAATGCTCTAAAAACCGGCAAATAGTCGATTCCTTGTATAAATTCGGATCATATTTCAGGTTCAAAAAAAACTCTGTCTCCCTTTCAAACACCTCCAGGGCAATCTCGTATTCTCCCTCTTGGGAGATTGTACCCAGATGTTCAAACGAAAAAAGATCGGGATGCTGAGATTTCTGCTGTTGTGATGTATTCGTTCCAATAAAATTCTGATAAAAATAGCCCACTTGGAAAACGGGACTGTGGGTGGAAGAGAGTGGGATTTTTAGTTTTCTAAGGAGCGTGGTAAACGGATAGGAATGGGCAATCCCTTTTACTATGGTCAGTTGTAACTCCTTTAGAAGAGTGAAAAAAGAAGCATCCTGAGCGAAGGAACTTCGGACAGGAATCATATTAATAAAAAAGCCGATCTGTTCCCTGTATTCCGCTTGATTTCTTCCTTCAAAAGGCATGCCCGCGATAATCTCTTCTTGTCCGGTATACCGATGGAGAAGCAACTGGAATACAGACAAAAACAAGGTTGATAAATATACCGCGTTTTTTGTAGAAAACCGCTTCATTTGAGACGCCAACTCAGCATCGATTGTATAGCTGTATGTTGTTCCCTCGTACCGTTTTTCCGGCAGCCGTGCAAAATCGGTCGGGAATTCCAAAGGAAGAAGTGGCCCTTTAAGTTCCTCTTTCCAATAGGATAGTCGTCGTTCTCCTTCTTTGCTATTTATCATTGCCTTTTCGGCCAGAACAAAATCCCGGTAACTTTTTTTTGATGGTTTTGGCTCCGGTTTTTTTCCTGTTGATAATTCCCGGTAAAAATTAATTAACGTTTTGCAGAGTGGAAATACCGAACTGCCGTCAAAGATAAGGTGATGAACTGTAAACAGGACAATTGTTTCCTTTTTTGGGTTTTTTATAAAGTGAACCCTGAATAGAGATTCCTTTTCAAAGGAAAACGGCTTTTTGGCCTTTTCCTTCAGCTGGAGAATGAACTGATCGGTTTCCAAAAAAGAAAGATCCTCTTTGTTAATAACAATGGGTTTTGAAGCATCAATTTTTTGGTAAATGTTTCCGTTTTCTTCTGATATTACGGTTTGCAAAATAGGGAATTGTTGTACCAGAAGCTGGCATGCCTGCTCAAAGAGATCAATACTGACTTCAGGAAAGAGCTTTAAAACCAGACGACAATTATAAGCACTGGTTTTCGGATAGAGCTTTTGTAATGCCCACAACCCTTCTTGTCCCTGGGATAGCAGACTTTTATTTTGATTTTTTTTAATCAACGCCAGTTTTTCCCTCACATCTTCGATAGAAAGAAGGCCTGATTCATATTGATGAAGTAATTGTGTTGTTGTCATTATGATCCTTTATTAAGTTGCCTATTGGCTTACAGCTTCATTGATCAACAATTCCGCTTCTTCCGGGGATAATTGTTCGTTATCCAGGTTCACCAGAATTTTATGAATGGTTGGATCGATATTTTTTTTGTTTGTATCTTCCCTATCAACTGATCTGGAATTCCAATTTGACGGTCGTGATTCAGTACCGTTATCGACCGGAATGGTATGCTCTTCAGTTTTTATCTTTTTTTTAGTGACACTAAGTGATTCAAATTCAGTATAATAATGCTCTTTCAAATATTTGGTTAAATCATCTATGGAAGTATGTTCAAATAACAAGGTGGACGATAATTCAGCACTAAGAACGTTCTCGATTTCGTTTACAAAAGAAACGACTCCTGAAGAGGTTAAACCAAGTTCAAAGAATGTAGTTTCCTTATCAATTTGATCTATGGGTTGCTGAATCTGATCGGCGACTGCCTGCTTTAAAAACAGTTCAATTTTTTCATCCACATTCAGCACGATCTGATCTTTGACATTATTTCTTTGACCTGGTTTTATGAAATCCCATTTCATCTGGCCTGTTGGTGTATCTTCCGTCACATTTGTGGTTTTTTTCAGCGAAAGCTCTTTATTTTTTGAGTGACTACTTCCACGTTCATCTTTACTTACAGCTTCCAGAATCCAGTGACGCTCTCCGGCAAATGGATAAGTGGGAAGGCTGATTCTTTTGGGTTGGGTGTCACTGTAAAGCCTGTTCCAGTCAAACGTTAGTCCCTGTACCCACATATCCAGCAGTCTGGCATATTTCCCCCTGTCTATCCAAACGTCTATAATGGTCTTTAAATCCTCATCTGCTTCAAACATCAACAGGCTTTTTTGATTACGTTTGACCCGGCCCTGGAACAAATTGTCGACAGCCTCTTTTCCTTCCAGAAACCGGTTCAGTTTTTCTTCCAGTTCCTTGATCGAGTGTACAACCAGGCCTAAGCGCTCTTCCATCTCTTCCCGTCCGATCTGGAGGGTATAGGACAGGTCCGACAGGTTAATTCCATTATGATTGGCCAGATCGGTAGCGGTTGCATTTCTGACAAATGTCAATAAATTGCCAGCTGCTTCCATAAGGCGTTCCCTGTTTTTGGCGGATAAGATAACCATTTGCTGTTTATCTTCCCGGGAAGCTGTATTTGATGATGCGGTTTCATACTCTTCCAGAATTATATGCGCATATGCACCGCCAAAACCGAAAGAACTTATACCGGCCCGCCTTAAAACCGGTTCTCCGGTTTGATCATCTGTTAACCGGGTCCAGTCTCTGGCTTTATCCACAATATAAAAGGGACTGTCTTCCAATTTAATCAGTGGATTAAGGGTATTAAAGTGCAAAAGACCCGGCAGCTTTTTATGTTTCATACAAAGAAGTACCTTAATAACCCCTGCAATTCCTGCGGCGGCGGCAAGATGGCCAATATTGGTTTTAACGGAACCTATTCCGCAGGTTTTATTTAAAACCAAAGAACTGTTTGAAGTTGGGTATAATTCTTTGAAGGCTTTTTTCAGTCCGTTTATTTCAATGGGGTCACCTATTCCCGTACCGGTGCCATGCGCTTCTATATAGCTGATTGTATTTGGATTTATGCCAGCTTTTTGGATGGCGTTTTTTATTAATTCAGTTTGAGCCTTGGGATTGGGTGCTGTTAATGAGTTGGTACGACCTCCATGATTCAGGGATGTGCTTTTAATCACAGCATATATATGATCTCCATCCAGTTCTGCCTGGCTCAGGGGTTTTAAGAAAACCGCTCCTGCTCCTTCACCTCTCACCCATCCATTTGCTTCCTTATCAAAGGATTTGCATTTTCCATCCTTGCTGAGCACGCCGTCCAGTTTATTAATGTCAAAAATCATTGGATTCAGTAAGAGATTAATGCCTCCTGCGATGGCTTTATCACAGGTTTGACTTTTGATTGCCTCCACTGCACGATGAATCGCAGTCAATGAACTGGAGCATGCGGTATCGACGGGTTCGCTTGGACCGTGAAAATTAAAAATAAACGATATGCGATTGGCCAAAATAGAATGGGCAAGGCCGGTGGGGGTTTGGGTGTAAATACTTGAAGGCGTATGGCTCACGATAGCCGCATAATCCGAAGAAGACACCCCGGCAAAAATCCCGGTTTTTGACCCGGACAAGTCACTGGCCCGATATCCGGAATCTTCGATGGTTTTCCAGACGATTTCCAGAAATATCCTTTGTTGAGGGTCCATCAATTCCGCTTCTTCCGGTGTTATTTTAAAGAATGATGCATCAAATTTATCAACACTGCCAATAAAACTGCCCCATTTGGCATATTCTTCCTTGGTATCCTGACCGACAGTCTCTTCGGATGACCCGGTGTTCCAGCGATCAATCGGGGCTTCTGTTACGAGGTTTTTTCCTGATATCAGGTTTTGCCAAAACGTCTCCAGATTTTCCGATCCCGGCATCACACCACCCATTCCGATGATTGCTATTGGATCATCCATCGGCTGAATCGTTGACCTGGGCTGCAAGGTTTTAATACGTTCTGTGGGATCGTCTGAATTGGATGTATCAAAAATGTTTGCAGATGCAGGAGATTTGGATTTAATATTAACGCCTTTATTGTTATTTACAGTATCATAGGCATTCAGCATATTTTCCTTGTAGTCTTCCATCAGATGTTCGGCTAATGAATATAAAGAGGTATGCTCAAACATAATTATCGGCGTTAAATCCAGCTCATATTTTTTATTCATTTTGTTTACAAATTCAGTAAAACTGATGGAATTAAAGCCGTATTCCCCCATATCGCTGTCCGGTGTAAATTCGCTTTTGTCAGTATCAAGTATGGAATTCACCATATGAAGCAAATCATTTGAGATTTTTTCCAATACGTCTTCATTTATATCCGTAACCTGATGGGAATCATCGGTCATCCGAGACGATTTGTCTGCTTGAGGGACCGTGGCCGGGACATTCTTCGGCTGGATCTCCTGTTTTGATGATTTTGTTGTAAAATCCCTTATTTTAATCAATACACGGCCATTTTCATCCAAAACAAAGATGTTAAACTTCTTTAATCCAGATTCAGAATTTTCGGAGTTTTTATCTGACGTAATGTAGACATATTGTTTTAGTGATAAGGGATAAACTATTTCCAATTCACCCAAAATAAATGGTAAAAAGTGGTTTTCCAGGGCTTTACTTTGGGGGGAGACAGACCTTGGTCCTTCAACATTCAAAACCCCCATCATCGAATGTAAAGCGCCATCCATTATACTTGGGTGAAGAATAAAACGATCGAATTCCTCCTCAACCACAGACGGTAATTCAAGATAGGACAGTGCCTCGCCCCGGCCAAAATAGAGTTGTTTTAATGGACGGAAACTGGGGCCATATTGGGTTCCATAATCATCGATCATTTTGTAGCATTCATCTCCATCTTTTGAATAAAGACTACGCTTCCTTATGGCCTTGATATCTATTATTTCCTCTTTTGATGCGTCATCAGCGCCAGAGGTTTTTTTATAGACAAGTTTTCCTTGAGCATGTGTTATGATGTTTTTGTTGCTGTTTTCGCTTGTAATTTTATATTCGACATCATTACCTGCGGGATTTAAGCTGATTTTCAGTTCTTTTGGACTGCCATTAAACATAAAAGGTGCAATCCACACCGAGTTTCTGATTTTATGTATCGATTTTTCACCGGCAATACTCCCGGCAGCGCGTGCCATCTCAAGGTATACAACCCCTGGTAAGATGTTGTGCCCACCAACAACATGATCCCGTACATAAAACTCTTCCCCGGTTATACGGGATACAAACCGGTCTCCTGATATCGAAATATCACCATCAATCATGGGGTGAAATTTGGTGAATGATGGGGCTCTATTATCAGTTTGAGGTGATTGAAGAGAAACCGCTGCGGCGACTTTTGAATGATTCGTCCGGTTTATTGGTCCATGGCGCCGTTCGTTTTTCTGAACTTGTGCAACACTTTCAGTTGACCGAACAAAATAGGCCTCGCCTTCATCACTTATCATGAAAATAGCGTCCAATCCCTTTGCACGGTTAAAAATTTGTACGGCCTGATCGGGGGTTTGAACAATCGGACTTCCCACATTCAGGGAAGTATTTACTGAAACCTCCACCCCAATGTACTTTTTTAATGCTTTTAAATATTCATATATCAGCAGATTATTGTTTTCCCGAACAATCTGGATACGGCTTGTGCCGTCATAATGAATTACCGCCGGAATGATTTCTTTGGCCTCTTTTTTCGCTTTGGCTGTCAGTATCATATAATTATAGGCATCATAGTCATTGATGCTGGCACCGTCTGCCAACTTGAACCACTTTTTCGCTTCTTCTAGAGTCACCATAGGTGCCAGCGGCCTTATACGTTCCCGGAATTTAACGCGGCTATTTAGCATATCCAACGTTTCAGGGTTGCAGGGATTGGCCAGAATACTCCGATGTCCCAGTGCCCTGGGGCCTGTTTCAGCTTCACCTTGAAAAATGCCGATAATTCCATTGTTGGCAACAATGGATGCCATTTTATCAGCGACTTCTTTTCTAATCTCCTGGTTTTTGATGTTTCCCAAATTATCATATTTAATAAAATCAGTTGTTTTAATTGTTTCCAATATACTTTTGCGACCTGGAGGCAAACCACAAAGAAATGGTGACGGCAGATTTCCCGGAGGTTGGGCACCGCTCCTCATGGCAAATTGAAAGGGAGCGCCGACAACAACTCCCTGGTCGGAAGGGATTGGCGGTATCCAGATGTGCAGTTGAGTGTCTTTTCCAAAATTTGTTTGATAGTATTTTCTATTGAAGTGTTCAAGTAATCGCATATTGGCCACACAATTCAGCGCTGTCCCACCACACAGGACCAGTTGATCACTTTGGGTTTCCCGGATTAAGGAGCCAATCAGATGAAATAGTGCATCCTCAAAAACCATTTGTACTGCGGCTGCTTTATCCACACGATCTTGTGTAATTTTAGAGTGTTGAATATCATCCACATTCAAAACTGCGTCCGGTTCCCATAGTTCTTCTATCGATATGAAAGGACCGACAATCTCCTGCAACAGGGAATGGTCATTTTCCACCATGTCGGGATTGGTATGGACATTTCCCTTTTCCGAATAAAAGAAATACTGTTTCAATCGGCTATAGTATGGATTGGTTAGTCGATTATTATCTCCCCAGGCAGAAGCCCCCATAAAACGACCTTCAGCACTTAATGGGCTCCATCCTCCCAAAAATGTGGATAACAATAAATAAAATGTGCCTAAAGAATCCTCCACCTCCAAACGTTTAATCAGCTCCAGTTTCCCGTTGTTCGTTTTATAAAAAGAGGAGGAGCTTAAATCACCATTTCCATCAATACAAGCAACTATGGTTGATTTATCTTTATACCCAACTCCCGAAAAAGGAGATATTCCATATGAAAAGTATGCATGGTTCTCATGGTGAAGCATTTGTATGAAGGGAACAGAATCGCCTAATTCCAGATCACTGAACAGTTGCTGTTTTAATCTGACCAATAGAGGTGAATATGGAAAAATGCTTCCTCTGTTTGGATTGTAAAGATCTTTAACAGCCTCTTTGGAAAGGGTATGTTGCAAAAGATATTTTGTGCGGTTTATTTGGCTTGAGCCTTGTTCAGCCCTTTTCAAACTCAACGATTTTTGTTTCTGGTAAATTTGTTCCAGGGGTAGTACATCCCATCCGTGAAAAACGCCGAAGATGTCTCTGGTTGTTTTTCCGAACGTGTTAAGTCGTTTTTTAGCTTCAAAAAGACTCTTTTTTGGATACCCCGCAAAATGCTTCTTTCCGATAAAACGTTCTTCCTCGTAATTTGCCAGGATTTTTATCCCATTCTTTTTTGATGCTGTGACAATCGATACTCCACTGTTGTGCATAAAACCTTGAAACCCCAGCAAATAAATCTCGTCTCCCCGGTCCATTTTGTCTTTAAACCGTTGACTCCAAATTTTTGCGTCACTGGAATCATATGATAAAATGTTGTTTGCAGACAAAAAGTCAGTATTATCTGGAAAATGTATTACCTGTTTTTTTATGTTGCCACTGGTTTGATCTGTTATTTCGGATTTTTCCTTTAAACGCTCTTTGCTCAAAGCATTATGGTTTTTTAATACTCTGTTTTGACTTTTAGATCCGGTCGGTTCTTTATCATTTGAAATCCAATGCCGCTCCCTTAAAAATGGGTAAGTTGGTAGAGGTAAACGAAAAGGAGATTTTGGCCGATATAAAGACCGCCACTCAAATTCAGACCCGGAAATCCACGATTCGGCTATCTGGAGCAGTTCATCTTCCTGTGGTATTCCCTTGGAAAACTCACTAATTTGACGCATCGGTCCAGGTCTGGATGTTGTTACGTGGCCCAGAAATACATTCTTTTTGCTGGTTTCTCCCTTATAATAGGCTGACAACTCTTTTTTCATCTCCTCAATTGAGGATACGACCATTGCCAGACGTTCATTCATTGCTTCTCTGCCACACTGCAACGTATAAGCGATATTCTCCAAATTTAACCTTTTAAGTTCAGGCGTCCGGTGGTTATTTTGTGCTTCATTTTCACTTTTTCCCAGAAAATCCACCAGGTTTCGGGTATGTATTTTGAGCCTTTCCTCTGTTTTTGCTGACAGAAGAATAAGATGGGGACGTTCCATATCCTGATTCGACGAATCATCCGGTTCTTCAGCCTCTTCCAGCAATACATAGGCATTTGTCCCGGTCATTCCAAAAGAGCTGACACCGGCTCTGCGCGGAGCTTTTCGGCCACTATCGTCTTTCAGGTACTCCCATTTTTGTGTTTTATCCAGTATGTCAAATGGACTGTTTTGAAGATCGATATAGGGGTTAAGCCGGTTAAAGTTAATTGTTCCGGGAAGTGTTTTATGTTTTAATGCCAGAAGCACCTTTATAACACTGGCAATCCCGGCAGCTGCTTCCAAATGGCCGATATTGCTTTTAATAGAACCGACTTTGCAAAATGGACCGCTAAATGTCTGATTTTTCGGAATGAGTTCATAAAATGCTTTTTTTAATCCGTTGATTTCAATTGAATCACCAATATTAGTGCCTGTAGCATGGGCTTCAATATATCCGATGGAAAGGGGATATGTTTTGGATTTTTGATGAACGTCTATTATCAATTCTGCCTGCGCCTTGGGATTGGGTGCCGTAAATGAGGTAGAATGACCGTTATTGTTTTGACCTGTTGCCCTGATGACTGCATGGATAAAATCATTGTCTTCTTTGGCTTTGTTCAACGGCTTCAACAAAATGGTTCCGACTCCCTCTCCTCTCACTATTCCATCAGCGGCTTTGTCAAATGGTTTACAGTTTCCATTTCCCGTCAGGGTGACTTTTTCGCCAAATGAAAGATGTTCCTTTAAACTGAGAATACAATGCGCTCCTCCTGCAATTGCCGTTTCACAATTTCCATTGTTAATTGCTTCAGTCGCCCGATGTATTGCTACCAGGGAACTTGAACAGGCAGTGCTGATTGTCTCGCATGGACCTCGTAAATCAAGAATGTAGGCGATATGGTTTGCGATAACCGTATGGGATGACTGCAAAGCATAATTATCCGGGGGTTCGATACCTGAATCCCTCAATACATCGTTATAATCTGATTTGTTGACACCGACGAATAAACCCGTTTTCCTTTTGTTTAACCCGGATATTTTGTAACCGGCATTTTCGACTGTTTCCCATATGATTTCCAGTAACAACCGTTGTTGAGGATCTGTTAATGCTGCCTCTCCTGGGGAAATATTAAAAAATCCGGCATCAAAGTTGTCCACATCCTTCATAAACCCACCCCATTTAAAAGTGGGATTCCCGGTTTTTATGTCCTGATCTCTGCAAAGAGTTGCCCAGTCCCAACGTTCCTTGGGGACTTCTGTCACCAGGTTTTTTTCTGCTGATAAATTGTGCCAGAATTCCTCCAGATTTGCCGATTGAGGCATTTTACCACTCATGCCAATGACAGCCACCGAACTTGTTTCAGGTGAATGATCAATTTTTTCGCTTTCTTCTTGACGTCTTAACGTATCAAATCGCTGACGGGAGGAATTTTGGTTTTCAGTCTTTTTCATCAATAAATCATCATCGGTCGTTTCGCTCAAAGAGACCGGATCTTCCGAATCCCGGTAATACAGACCCAGACTGTCATGATGTTCTTCAAACAAAAAACAGGAAAACGACTCAAGATTTAATTCGTCCAATTCGAAAAAAACGGCCGGGGTAATCGGTAGCGAATATTTGTCGCTGATCCGATTGGCAAACACTGATAAACTAATGGAGTCAAAGCCGTATTCGTCCAGATCCATTGTCAGATCAATGTCTTTTTCATCCATTTTTAAGAAAACACTCATATCCTTGACAAGATCTGTTTGGATCTTTCCCAGCATCTCTGTTTTATCGTTTTGTGATACAGGGCCTCTGTTTGTTTTCTCAGTTTGTTCTGTCCTGTGATCCAAACTCAATATTTTCTCCATTTTTTCCGGTTCACCCCGGGACACAAAGAAGTGGTTTCCGTTATACACAAGCCCCATGGAGAGAATGTCAAGGGCCGTTTCTGTTTTCAATGATCGGATTCCATGGGCGCTTTTATATAAATCCTCAATTTGATCGTCGGCTTTCATTCCACCGTCTTCCATCATCGGCCAGTTGATAGAAAGGATCTTTGGACATTTTGTGCTGTGAGACCGGTGTTCTTTCTGGAGAACGGCAAAGTGGTCCATGAAACTGTTGGCGTAGGTATAATCAACCTGACCGGCATTTCCAAATAGGGCTGCCACTGAAGAAAAAAGAACAAAAAAGTCCATCTCTTCATTTTTTAGAACATCTGCCAAACAAATCGTTCCGTAAACCTTGGGAAACAGGACCTCCCTGAAATCTGCCAGACTCTTGTTAATGACCAGGGAGTCTCTTAACACACCGGCACAATGGATAACACCATTTATCATTTTAAATTTTGACTTAACCTGGCTTACTATCTTTTTCATCTCTTCTTTGTCTGTAACATCTCCCTGGAAATAAACAGCTTTTGCCTGGTTGGTTTCAAGTGCCTTTATTTTTTCATTTTGTTTTTCGTTTAACTGGGATCTGCCGATCAATATCAATTGAGCATTAAACCTTTTGGCCAATAATTCGGCAAAAGCGAAGCCCAAACCCTTGGCGCCACCGGAGATCAAGTAAACACCTTTTTCTTTAAATGTCGGTATTCCTTTGCCGCTCCCGGCACCCTCAACTTCTTTCTTTAAATCAAATAGTTTCGATATTTTTACAAACCTCTGATTTCCCTGGTAACGGATCTCAATACCGTCATCGAGAATAGATTCAAACAACAGTTGTTCAGTAAGGAGCGTTTGATCTAATGTCGGGAATTCAATGGTTTTAAAATTCAGGTTTGTTTTTTCCAGACGAACCGTCCTGGCAAATCCGCTCATAGCAGCGTATTGTGGCTGTGGCTGGTTTTGATCATTGGGATAGACATATAATACATCTATTTTTTCCTTAATTTTGCTCTCTATTAACGATTGGATTAGATAAAACAGAGAATAAACTCCGTTGGTTAATGATAACTCAAATGTCTTTTCAAACAGATCAGCTTGTTCTTTCGACCACAGGTGAATAATTCGTCTGGGTGTCAATCCTTCACTGGTAAGAGCTTCCAGCAGTTTTTTATAATCATGTTTGCTGGTTGGATTGATTTTATAATTCCGGTTGTCGATTTTCCGGTATGTTTTTCCCGGTTGCACCAAGACAGCGTTAGATTCCCCTTTCAACTGTTTTGTAAAGACGGTCTGTATCGAGGGATCGGTATCAAAGATAAGCGTATGACCCGTTAAATTGCCATGTTCCGTTTTCGGCCCAATGGGGTCGTGCGGTCTTTCCCATTTTTCCCAGGCGGTTTTGCCGTAAAATGTTTTGACTGATTTTGTTACTGTTTTTGAAGATTCATCCACTGCTTTTAGAGAGAAATCCTTAAGTGTCACCAGTACGTTTCCTGTTTCATCCAGCAATCGGATGTTGTATTTTCTGGTTGAAGTGCCGGTTTGCTGTTTGTTTCCCGCAAAGGTGGCGTACGCATAACAGGTTTCGGGCAGCTCTTTTTTAATATCCACTTCACCCAGAATAAACGGGACATAAGTTGAATCCGACACCTGCGTTTTTTCCGAGAGTTCAACTCCCAGTGCTGTTTGCAGCATACCATCAATAAAGGCCGGGTTTAAAACAAATCTATCTTTTGTCTCTCTGGTTATTCCTGATAATTCAAGTTTTGCCAGGGATATGGCGTTGCCGTAAAACAATGTATGAACTGATTGCAAACCGGGGCCGTATTCTATTCCCTGTTTTTTAATAATATCATACAGTTCGGCTCCTGTTAATGTATGTGTGCACTGGTTTTTTATGTGTTGGATATCGATGAATTCATTTTTTGCAGGCTCTTTTTTACGGTCCTCGAAAATAACAGTGCCTTGGGAATGAACCACCTTGTGATCATTAACATCCAAACTGGTTATTTCAAATTTCGATTCATCTTTATTATCTGGATAAAGATGAATAAAAATGTCTTTTTTGTTTTCTTCTACCGTAATGGCATGGGCCCAAATAAGATTTTTAAGTCCTGTAACCTTTTTTCTGGCTGCAATTTCACCGGCTGCACGGGCCATTTCGATGGTGACAATCACAGGATAGACTTTTTCTCCGTTTACCACATGGTCGGTCAGATAAAACTCATCCCCGGTCAGACGTGTGGTAAACAGCTGCTCCTCAAAATTGGAAATGTTACGGTCAATAAATGGATGAAGTTTTGATGTTTCAAGGAGTGTCTGGTTTTCTGCCGGGATCGGGCTGGTTTTTCCACCATCCAAAACCCAACACCGTTTCCTGTCAAAGGGGTATGCAGGCAGGGACAGGCGGTAACAGGATCTTTCGGAAAACAGATAGTTCCAGTCCAACTCGTAACCTTTCACATAAAGATCGGCCAAAGCCAGAAACTTTTCCCTGTACTCCAGGTCGGATCGTGTTCCGACATCTCTCAGTTCTTTTATCAGTCCCTTACCAAATTGACTCAACGCCGGTTCCGGCTGGTTTGTTCTTTTATCAGGACCTGATATAAGGTAATCGCAGGTTGTGCCTTTTGATATCATCTCCGCCATTCTTTCTTTAAGCTGATTGATATCCGTCACAACAAAAGCAGAACGTCTGGTAAAATGATCCCTTCCCAACAGCAAGGTGTAAGAAAGGTCTTCAATATTTATTTCAGATGCTTTCCCTTCCAACCAGCGAGCCAGATCGATGTGTTTTTGTTGTAATGCAGCTTCGGATTTAGCCGAAAGCGGAATCAGGTAACAAGGGCGGATAGACCCCGGTTTTTTTTCTGCATATTTTGGCGCTTCCTCTATTACCATATGACAATTGGTGCCGCTTAAACCGAATCCGCTGACAGCCGCTCTTCTGGGGAGATTGTTGTGCGGTTTCCAGGGTCTGAGTTCCGTGTTGACATAAAAAGGGCTTTGCGCAAAATTGATATGCTCGTTGGCTTCCGTATAATGTAATGAAGGGGGGATTTGCCCGTGGTTCAGCATCAACAGCGTTTTAATAACACTGGCCACTCCGGCGGCAGCCGAAGCATGACCAATATTGCTTTTGACAGAGCCAAGAGCGCAATACTGCTTTTTGTCGGTAAACCGGCTAAAGGAGTCGTTAAGAGCTGTCAATTCAATGGGATCTCCCAGTTTTGTTCCCGTACCATGGGCTTCCACATAAGTAATTGTGACCGGGTCGATTTCATATTTCTGATAAACCGATTGTTCCAGTTGACTCTGTGATTCCACGCTGGGTGCTGTTATACCATTAGTAGTGCCATCCTGGTTGATGGCCGATCCCTTAATCACGCCGTAGATATGATCCCGATCCTTCATGGCTTTTTTCAGAGATTTTAGCACCACAACACCAACCCCTTCTCCAGGCACGTAGCCATCGGCCTTGTTATCAAATACACGGCACCGGCCACTGGTGGACAAGGCACCCGTTTTACCGGCACTGATAAAACGTTGGGGTGTAACACTAATCAGAACTCCCCCTGCCAGCATCATTTCAGTGTCGCCACAGGAAAGGCTTTTACAGGCCTGATCGATGGCCACCAGGGAGGAGGAACACGCTGTATTGATCTGCAACGTTGGTCCCTTCAGATTCAAAAAATAGGATATCCTGGAAGCCAGGAAGGCACCGCCATTGCCCACCATAATTTGAGCCCCGTTTTTCTCTCCGGCGCTATTTCTGATCAAGGGAGTGTATTCCCCTTCGCTGACGAATCCAACATAAATTCCGCAGTTGATGTTGTTCAGAGACTGTCCGGAATATCCCGCATCTTCCAGGGCGTTGATACATTCCTCCATGAACAGCCGTTGTTGGGGGTCCATCAATTCGGCCTCGGCCGGAGAAATTTTAAAAAACTCGGGATTAAAAAGCTCGACATCGTCCAGGAATCCGCCCCATTTGCAGGGTGTTTTATCAATTTTACCGGGGTCCGGGTCATAGTGCTTTTTTATATCCCACCTATGCAAAGGAACTTCCGTTACTGAATCTACGCCGTGGCACAGGTTCTCCCAAAATTCTCCAATATTACCTGCTCCGGGAAAACGCCCTGCCATCCCGATAACAGCAATATCCAGGCTGGTACTATTCCCGGATGTTTTTGCAAATATCCGATTGAGGTTTTCTATTTCCTGTGTTTTCCCCTCTGTCATTTTGAATGGAGCGGTAGCAACATGAAGAACCTCCGTGTTTTCGGGGAAATCGTCCTTTGCAGATTCCTCAGGATGACACCAGTGATCCAGATTCCGGGAGTTTTCTTTCAAACACGAATCAGAACCATTACGCTCTGCCTCATTTTTACTTCTTAATACTATTTTGCGTTGAATTTCCGGTTTACTTTGAAAACCGGTTCGATTTTGGTTTATCAATGGTGTTTCATTGTTAAAATGACTCTCCGCTGGTCTAAGTATAATCGTTTTTGATCTGACAGTTTTATGATCTGCTATCGTCTCGACCTTGCTTTTTAAATTTTTGATTAATCCATATCCATCGTTTAAAAAGAGCCTGTCCTCATCGAGATCTTCTGATATTTCCGTTATATTCCGATTGATGTTTTTGATATCTCCGGCCAACTGAACAACCTCACTTTGCTCTATTGGCTTTGACTCCGGTTTTTCCAAATTTTGGCCATTGTTATTGTCCAAAACAGCATTTTGCCCCTTACCTGTTAACGTTTTTGAAATAAACGCGCTTAATTTATCAATTGTAAAATAGTCATAAAGGACGGTGAATTTGATATCAATATTAAATGTGTCATTTAAATTTTTAGACAGTTCAACCAGACTGATTGAATCCATTCCATATTCTTTGTACGAAGTCTGATCATCTATTTCCGACATTTCCATTTGCAGCAATTCGGACACCAGTTTTTTGATTTTCCCTTTGATCTCATTGTTTGAGATAGGACTTTCTGCCACTGTTTTTTGTTCTGTTAAGTGGGTATCTCTTTCAAGCACCACTTTTGCAGCTTGTTTTTGAGTTGTTTGTGGTACATCTGTTTTCCTGGTTTTTTTTGTTGAGATCGTTATGTTTTTCAATGGTGGGGTCAATTTTTCCCTTTGAGCCGGAGAATCGGTTGATGGTGTTTTGACGACCGGAATCCAGTATCTGTCTTTGGCAAAGTGATAAGTGGGAAGACTGATTCGAGTCGGTTTGATTTCTCCATAAATGTTTTGCCAGGGGATATCATAACCCTGGCAATAAAAATCTGCCAAGGTATTCAATATTTCCAGATATTTAACCTGGCTTATTGTGTTGCTTAAGATTTGGTCCAGCAGATCTTTTATGTAGACGGTTATGGTTTTTTGTCCGGCAAAATCCTTTGCAACCTTGCCTTTATAAAGGTTAGGAAGTTTGTCGTTGTTTTCTGTTTTCCCCCAGGTATCAATCGCTTCTTTAATATCCCGAACAACAATGGCGCATCGATAATCAAAATGATGTCTGCCTTCGAAGAGAGTGTAACTGATGCGATTTAGCTCAGACGCTTTATATTTATTGTTTTTAAATGCTTGAGTCATGCTTTGAATCAGGCCCTTCAGGCTCTCTTCCGTTTTGGCGGAAAGAGGTAACATAACAGGATTGGTGGTTCCGATGTCTAAAATGGATGGTTCGCCGGTCGAATTCTGTGGAATATATTCCTCCAGCACTATATGGGCGTTAACCCCTCCGAAACCGAATGAACTGACTCCCGCCCGCCTGGGAATATCGTTTCCTGCATCATCTTTGAGCACCGGCCATTTTTTGTTTTCCTGTACGATATAAAACGGACTGCCTTTCAATTCAATATAAGGATTCAGCTCCTGGCAATGAAGGGTTTTTACCAGGGTTTTGTGCTTCAGCTGTAACAACACTTTGATGATACCCGCCACGCCTGCGGCCAGTTCCAAATGCCCGATATTTGATTTGACCGAGCCTAATCCGCAATGAGTACTTTTAACGTGAGAATCGCCTTCTTTTAAATACAAGGCCTCAAATGCCATTTTTAATCCGTTGATCTCAACGGGGTCTCCAAGTTCGGTTCCGGTTCCATGGGCTTCGATGTATCCCACTGTTCCGGGATCGATCCCTGCCTTGGTATATGCGGATTTAAGTAATTCCGCCTGAGCTACGGGATTTGGTGCTGTTAATGAATTCGCCCTGCCACCATGATTTTCAGAGCTGCTTCGAATAACGGCATAGATATGATCGCCATCCAATTCCGCCTGACTTAGTTTTTTGAGAACCAACATGCCGACACCTTCTCCCCGAACATAACCGTTGGCTTGTGCGGAAAATGTTTTGCAACGGCCGTCTTCGCACAACATGGCCGCTTTATTAAAACCGATATGGGCGTCCGGTGTTACGATCGTATTAATTCCACCCACAACAGCAGAACGGCAGTCTCCATTATTTATGGCCTGCACCGCTCTATGTATTGCAACCAGAGAGGAAGAACAGGCTGTTTCGATCGGCTCGCTGGGTCCATGTATGTTTAAAAAATAACTCATACGGTTGGGACCGACAGAGGAAGATAAACCTGTCATTGTATAGCCGTCGATAGCGATGGATGCTTTTTCAATCAATGTGCTGTAACCACTGTTACTGGTGCCTGCAAAAATTCCGGTGTCACTTCTGGAAAGCCCTTGGGGACTGTACCCGGCATCTTCAATGGCCAAATAGACATAGGTCATTAATAATCGTTGCTGCGGGTCCATCACCTTTGCTTCCCGGGGAGAAATCCCGAAGAACAGGGGATCGAATTGGCCGACACCGTCTATAAATCCTCCCCATTTGATATTGGTTTTATGGGCTTCCTTATGAGGATCTCCGTAGATAGCTTTCCAGTCCCAGCGATCGGCAGGGATCTCGGTAATACAGTCTTTACCTGCCTTCAGGTTTTCCCAGAAAGTATCGATATCTGCGGCCATTGGAAAAGAACCGCTCATGCCGATAATAGCGATTGAATCCTTGGATTCCGTTTTCACCTCGGGGATAGTCGGGCTCGGGGTCGCCATAAAACGAGAGCGGCGTTTGGTCGGGGTACTGATTTTTTGGGTTTCGACAGGTGAGTGTTCAACCGGTTTGGCAGCAGTTGTTTTAACGCCGAATTCAGATGCGAACCGGTTTTGATGTTCTTCGGACAAATATCGCACAAAGTCTTCCAGGGTGGGATATTCAAAAAATATCGTAGGGATCAGTTCAAGTGAAAATTTTTCGTTCAGTTGATTGGAAAACTTTGTCAAGGTGATGGAGTCAAATCCGAACTCACTCAATTCCGCATCGATATCAATATCTTCGACACGAAGCTTTAACATTTCCGATACTGTTTGTATCAACATCTGCTGAAGCTGATCGACGATGATATCCTTATCCACCTCTGTTTCCTCAATTTCTGTTTTGTCTGCTTTTTTTGGTGGTAAAGCCGATGCTTTGTCTGAAAAAACGATGTCCCGTATTTTTCGAAGATCACCGACGATCACCATTAACTGTCCCTGGTTCAACGCCAATCCCCGGTAGAATGCTTCAATTCCTGTCTCGTTTTCCATGGGCACAATACCTGAAGAACGCTGCCACATCTCTTGCGTTGACATGTCGACCTTCATGCCGCCTTCTTTCCATAGGGGCCAATTGACAGAAAGGGTTTGGCCGGTTCGATCGTTTGATAAAACGAGATCGTTACGATAGTGTACGAAGTGGTCCATAAAAGCGTTGGCAGTCGCATAGTCCGCCTGGCCTGTACTGCCAAAAGCTCCTGCTCCTGAAGAAAATAAGATAAAGAGGTCCAGGTTCAGATGTCCGGTTTCTCTATCCAGATTAATGGTGCCTGAAACCTTGGGCGCCAATACCTGTTTGAATTCTTCGGTGCTTTTTTTAATGATATAATTATCCAAAATCACTCCGGCGCTGTGAATAATTCCATTCAGTTTGCCAAAACCGCTTTGGATGGATTCGATTAATGAACTGACCTGCCTTGAATCGGAGACATCGGCCGTTCGATATTCGACATTCCGGCCATCGGATTGTAACGCCTTGAGAATCGATTCTTTTTGAGCGGATAAGGTTGACCTGCCCGTTAAAATAATTTTTGCCTCCCGGGTTTGTGCAAGGATCTCCCTGGCAAATATAATTCCGAGCCCGCCAAGCCCGCCGGTAATAAGGTAGACACCGTTTTCCCGGAAGGCAATTTCCGGTTTTTCCTCTGGGTTTATGACTTCTTTAAAAGTGGTCACCAGTCTTTTTTCCTGCTTATACCTGATGACAGGTTCATAAGGGGTGTTTCGGTTCTCCAGCAGTTTTTTTGAGATACCTGTTATGTTTTCTTGAGCATTGATTCGGATGATCTGTCCGATGATCTTGGGATTTTCAAGGCCTGCTGATTTTAATAATCCTGATAGTCCGGTAAAGAGTGATTGCGCCCCGGTATCAGGAACCAGGATTTGGATAAGAACATTTCCCTGGGGTTTGGTTTTTAAGATCTCCTGGATGATTTTAAAACAATCAACAGCATATTCCGTAAACCGGGATTCAATACGTTGCTCTTTGGATAGCAATTCAAAACACTTACTTCCCGTAACCAGGGCCTCCAATTCATTTGCCCTGCAATTTTCCATTTCACAAATAAAAACGCGATGTTCCAGGTACTTTTGCTGCGCCAAACCCGATGGAATGGGCGTCTCTTTCCAGATCGGGGTGGCGAGCAGAGTTCCCACCGTCTCTTTTGTCCCGGTTGATTCACTTTCCCGATCCAACTCCCTGGAAGAAAACCCTCTCATTTTAATGCGTACATTTCCTTGTTCATCACAAAGGTCCACATCCATTTTTTGTATTTTACCCTGTTTTTCGGACCGGCGAACCCAGGCGAACATTTCTTGGGTGC
>JBFFHJ010000090.1:0-29218 GCA_041556995.1 bacterium
AAGATTCTTATGATAGCGGTAGGACGAAATCGGTATCGGTGGTAAGGTGATATTGGAATTAGTGGTAGGACGAAATCGGTTTTGGTGTTAAGTTAGCACCGGTTTCAGTGGTAATTACCACCCGGTATACGCAGTTAAACAACATGAGGAGACAGGCAGGGTTTGTATTCTCGTAAAGTGAGAGCTAACACAGGCAGCGGTCAGTTTTTAACAAGGAGAAATCAAAAGCTTTGAAACTGATGCTTACTTTGCATCATATGAACTGTTTCGCTGAGAAAAAACCGTTTGCAAGCGCAATCAGCCTTGATGTAGTGAAGAACGCGCTAGCTTTAACTGATTACTTTAACGAACACCAAATTCAGGTTTGGCGTTACTTTGAGAAAGAAAGTCCTATAAACCTTAATCCTTTTGATAGGCAAGTAGCCATCCGAGTCATCCAAACTACTCAAAAAGATGAGATTTACCCTGGTAAAATAGCCGATCAAATTGATTCTAAACCAAAAACTGTTGCAGGCTCCTTTGCGAGGATTGGGTTAAAAAAGGGAATTCGAAATTCTAAAGGAACTCCATACATAATTAATGACAAGCTGTTAGATCAGCTAAAAGAGGTGTTGTGCTGAAAATGCTTAAGCATTTAGGATTTTGATTCGTGTGGAACCTCTGCTGTCGTGGCTTGTGCTCGTAATGGCTAAAATGCTTAGTTTTTACGGCTCTTATTATGATGGTTTTTCATTAACAGCTCTCAACATTTGACCATTTTCGACAGATTTAGCACAGGCCACTACTTTTGCGGTTTTGTGAGAATTAGAGTTTAGTTTTGCTAACCATTTTGAACATCACCTATAATAAAGCGTTCATTTATTCATACAGTTGTTTTATCAATTTTCCTGCACCTTTTGAAAGCTGTGAAAACGGCTTTCACTTTTCCCCGGCACCGCTGTCCCCAAAACTATTTAAACGGCTGTATAAAGGCGTTTAACAGCCTTATAACAGGCAAAACGGTCTTCGCGCGAAGGGTACAAAATGTGTGAAATGAACGTGTCGTAAGTCTCATCGAATGATCAGAAACCTAACATAAGATTCATGTCTCTATGCTTAAGATACTCATAAGCGGTTTTGGAGTAGCAAAATCAACTATATCAAGAATCTAATACCCATTCTGTAATTGTTTGTGCCACCAGCTTTTCATTAAGAAACTCCTGCTCCAACCGCCCTTTTTCCATTTGTAAAAGTTGGTTGTAAAGATGATTTTCTTCCTCGGTTAATCCTTCTGGAGGTGTTGGAGATGCTGGATGAGGTTCTGGTACAGTGCTTTGCTCATACTTGAAGAAAACTGCTTTAGTCATAAGTATAGGAGTAAGTTCAGGTTGGAATCGACGTGCTCTTGCCAACATTGTTAATCCCCAAGAATCGATGTCTCCCCAATATGCTATACTCTTTGATCTAAGCCAGGGCGCTGCCATCCAGGATAAATTCAAGCCCGCGCCAAGAATGGCTACTGTATCTTTTACTTTAGGTAATTGGTGTAAACAGTTTTCATTTTCAATAATTAGCAAGTGTTCAGCTGGTGGTGCTGCCTTCATAAATTCACTCGCCCTGATGCGTAGTTGGGCATAGGGCAACAAGTTTCCATCCAAATCAACAAGTAAAAGCCAATGATTGTTTTCATCCTGCGCATCAAGGAAGGACTCTAGGCCTAAATCACTAGTTTGACCATCAAATCGAATATCCAGTAAATGTACAATCAATGAACGATTACGTTCGAAAAACTTACTGTCAATCCTTTCAAACGATAAAGCTCGTAATGGTTTCCCTTTAGCGCATCCCGGTTCCAAAAACTGTACTAGTTCGGCTGCCGTTACAATTTCGCTTTCCTTTTTATCAATAACAAAATGGCGTTTTCGAATCAGAAAACGATGGAAAAGCTGATCTGTTTTGGAAACTAAACGTTCCAGAATCTGGTATTCACGACGGATATCTGGATTACCGGTCGCCAAAACCCATTCTGTAGGTGTATTCAACTGCCATTCAATTGGCAACTCGACTGGTTCATTAGTACTTCGGTATCGCTCGCTTTGCCATTTCACGTTGCCAGTACTAACCTTACGCCATCGGTTGAGATGTTCTCGGACTAAGTCCAATTTTTCAACTAGCATCTTACCGGTAGGCTTGCCAATTTTGAGTTTTATTGGCCAACTCTCAGGATTTAGCAACCGCTGCTCTCGTAATTCAGCGTTTTGCCATTGTCGAGCTAGTTTTTGTGACAATTCAAATGGCGACTTCATATTGTTTAAGAATTCTATCCCGAGCATGTTCTTCAAGCATTTCCCAGCTGAGAGAAGTGAGGGTGGATTTCATATCTTTACGGTGGACAAGTATAGCCGAACGGGTGTGGTTGCGGAGCAATCGCATCTCTTTGTTAGGAGTAACAAATAATGGATGCAATCCAAATTCATTTAATGCTGAAATAATTCGTCCTGCAACAGCCTGAGAGCTTTTTGAGAAAGCTTCATCCAATACAATCGTACCAATTAAAGGTCGAGTAGCCCCTTCTGGACACAATGCGTAACTCAACGAGGCGGTTAGAATGTAACTGGCAATGATTTCTTTTTCACCACCACTTCCACCCTGAGAACCTGTACGAGTCTCAATCACTTCATCTGTTTTTCGATGAAGCACTGAAACAGCGAATTGTAAGCGATAACGTGGATCAAGCAATGCTCTAGCTCCTACTGTACGCTTGTTTTCTGCTGCGTCCCGTAGCAACTTAACCATGTTTTCAAGTGCCCGATAATGACTTTCTCCTTCATCATCTTTCAGGGCAGCCGACCTTAGGTGACGTTGGGCATTTTGTAGACGACGCAGGCTATCATGAACGACACGCTTGGGAATTAGTTGCAAATAGTTACCAGGATTAAAATCAACCCGTTTCAAAGTGTTATTTAGGTCTGCGATTCGTTCTTCGATAATTGCGACTTCGTTTTCAATACCGGTCAACAGCTGTGTCGTCCCTTGATCAGATGATTGGTTCAAATAATCAAGAAAACGTTTTCGTTTATCAGGTAATGCCTCTTCATTAAGAATACGTAATTGCTCAAGAAACGCCGGAATATCTATTAAATCCGTTCCAGCTTCAACTAACGCCCCAGTATCCACCTTTTTTGCTTTCTCCATCAATCGCACTAATTCGATTTGGAGTTGGCGACGTTTTTCTTCACTGGTTTTACAGGCTTTATCAATACGGTCCCTTTCTTTTCGCTCTAACTGATCGATCTTTTCAAGGTCGTTCTTTTTCACAATTGAGAAGTTTTTCTCTGCAAGAACCATCTTCTCATCAGTCAAACCGTCACCGATACGGTCTTTCGCTTCATTGAATTTATTTAGTGCTGTTGAGAGTCGATCTTTTAATACAGCTTGTTTCTGCCCCAGCTCATTTAGTACATTCTGGGCATCTTTAAGTTCTTTCAAAGCTCGTTCATAGTTTTTAAGGGCTTTTCCTGTGTCTGATTGTGGATCAGATAGTTTTTTTAATCTCTCTTCCAACAGTCCAAGTACTTCCTCTGCTCCTGGAAGATCAATAGTATTATATTCTAGTTTTTCCAGTTGTTCGAGAATGGATAGATTGTTTTCTATTAACTTGACCTTATCTTTTACTTCTAAATATTTGAGTCGATGTTCAGCGTGCTTTTGCTCCATTTCTTTCAATTCAGCTTCGAGACTTGCTAATCGATCTTTATTATCAAATCCCGTCATCCAACCTTTATTCAAAGGTTTCTGGTCATGCTTGTCATACCGCCCCTTACTACCTGAGATTAAACCCTGTTTTGTAATTCCATGGTTAGTAGAACGAAGTTCATCAGTCGATCCAACACAGTGCAGATCTATGCCAGCCAGTAATGATTTTAATGCTTCACGATGAGGATGCTGCTTGAAGTTAATTTTTCTTGTGAAGCCATCTGTAAGAAATTTCACTGGACTGTGAGAAGTTTTGGCTTCCAAAAGACGGACATGCAGACGGTTATCCCGGTGATTTACCCATTTTAGAGCTTGTTGCATGGAGGCCGATGATACTAAAATCCTTAACCGATGTCCGCCAATTGCACGTTCAATCGCTCCTCGCCAGGAACTCTGCTCCGGTTTAACCTCCAGTAGCTCGGCAGCAAATGGAAGTAAATTTTCTGAAACATTGATAGCTTCGGCAAGATTTGACCTAAAATCTTGAAACTGACCAGGTATGTTTGAAGATGGATGAGATTTGATTTTATCCAGCTCTTCCTTTAATTCATCAATAGTTTTCTGACTATCATGAAGCGCTGCTCCAAATTTTAATGAATCTTCCTCTATTTTATTCAGTTGTTCTTCCAAATTTACACGATGCTCAACCGCAAATTTCTGATTTTCATAAAGTTTATCTTTGCTGAGTGTTTCATCCAGTCCAAAGTTTCTTACCAATTGGACATACTGTTTAGCGCAACGACGGCGTTCTTCAGCCAACTGGTGCTGTGTTTCAATTTGCCCCTTTAGCTGCTCAATAGTTGCCCCACCAGTCTTTCGATAAATATCCTTGAATGTATCAACCTGAATTTGTAAGTCCTCAACCTGTAATTTTTGTTTTTCAATCTTCTCAGTAGTTGCGCCGAGTTCGACGTTTAATAAAGAAACTTGTTCATTCCAGAGCTTATGGCTGGCTATTGCAAACCAGATTGGAAGAATATCCGATAAAGTATACTGAAGTTGTAAATGCTCTTCACTATTCTTATACTCTTTGTTAGCTGTTTCGATTGGTATTAATGATTTCTGCTGATTACGGGCTATCTCAAGCTCATCGCGTATTGTAACTAGCGTATCAAATTCACCAGCAACCTCAATTGCATGATCAAATGCTGAATGATCGTCCAATACCAGCTCTCTGAATATTTCATCGATACTATTAAGCTGTTTTAATCCAGCAGCTCGATTCAGCAAAGTAAATGCATTTTCTCCGACTTCAAAAAAACGGCGCAACTGCGCAAGATATGCCTTTTTTGAGTTGTGAATCTTCAATCCAGATGTTTCATGTTCCAAGCGTTTCAAAGCTCGTGTACCACCATCATGATGAATGTTTAACCAATCCTCTAAAGTATGAGAATTCTGTTCAGAGAAAATCCACAACCTTTTTAGGTCAGACAAAGAGGAACTTGTACTATCTATCCAAAATAGTGCGCCTAGGCAAACTGTATGATTTGCCCTACTAAATAAAGCGCTGATTGCGGAGACTGTCTTTCCCGGGCGAGTTACATGACTATTATCCCCACTTTCGTTTCCAGCACCAGAAATACCACGAATATAGGAGAGGAGATCCCGGTCACTTTCATGTCCTCCGGTTGAAGCAAGGTTGTACTTAGGCTGATGTGTTATAAGCGTCATCAGAGCATCAACCAATGTCGTCTTTCCACTTCCAGTCGGACCAATAATCGCAGAACCTTCAGCGTCAAACTCAGCCTTATGTCGTCCGCAAAAAGGACCCCAATTATAGATATCCAGTTGTTTTAGGATAAAAGTAGTCTCTGAATTAGAAGCTAATGCTGTCATTTTGCTTATTAATTAGGGGAACTCAGTCGGCATTCCCACTGTTTATGTTCTCTTGTTTGTCTATTTCTACTTGTTTTCTAAAATGGTGTAAGAGATTTTGCAATGTTTGTGGATCAGCTACATGGGTGATAATTGGACGAATAACAACTTCATCATGAGCATCTACTTCTGAAACAATTCCATGAGCTCTTAGTTTTTCTAGAAGATTGCGTATTCGTTTTTGGTTTTTTGCGTCACTACCTGAATCGCCCAGATATATTTGAAGTTGAGGTAGTAAGTCGTCTAGAGCAACTCTTGCTTCACCTGCACCAACTCCACCCTCCTGTTCATGAACAACATAGTACTGCCGAAGAATTGCTACTAATAAAGATTGTTCCAGATTCAAACGTTGTCGACGGATCAAAGGATGAGACCATTCATCTTCATCTGACAAGAAAAACTGTTCAGCCACTACTAGGAATGCAAGACCGCGCACCTCATCAATTTTTAAATGCAAATCTAATGGCTCCAAAATGTCATCAACTTTTTGTTTTTGAGTTTGAGCGATCTGATATAAATTAGGCTTCCTGTCACTTTCCAGAATTCCATATTTTAGCAATTCCTGGACGGCTTCTTTCAGTGATTTGGGAGTATAACTATCTGTCAACGAATCAACATTAATAGACTCTTGTTCATGTTCGGCAGTTTGATCATGAGTAGAGTCAACATCCTGCTCTGTTGGTGTTGATGTGATTTGATCAAATATACTGTTCACTATAATCCCTCCTCATCTATAGACTCTATAGCTTCGGCTGTCAGATCAATCTTAGGTACATGAAAACGAATCCGTTTTTTTTCTTGCTCGTAAAAATCTATGACTTCCTTTTTACTGGTAACATCTATTCCCGCTTCCCTGGCCAGACTTATCCAGAACACCAATGTCTCCAAATCATGTTTGGGAGTTAGATACTCAACCAAATCCGATATACTCAAAGCCTGATTAGTGTTTTTTAGAACATAGAGCGTATCTCGCATTAATAGCTCTCGATCCAAAACATCAAATGAGTTCCAAAAGTCTTCGTCTACATCGTCTAAGGCAATTTGTTGCTCCTCAAAATCCAGTCCTTTCTGTTCGTCTTGGTCTACTGAACTGAATCTTAATCGTTCAATCAAAGGTAAATTGGGTATTGAAACCGGTAGCGGAGGTAATGGTCCAACTTGCTTGCGTATAGCAGAGTCATTCCAGTCAATGTCCAATCCTGTTTCCAAAATCTCATTCAGAAGTTCGCCAACCCTGTGATGTTCGGCTGCCAAACCAGTTCTAAGTGAACCTCTAACATCGCGTTCGCTTCGGGCTCGGGCTTGAATTACTCCTCGTGATTCTCCCACTAGTCGGGTTACAAGCCATCTTAATTCATTGTGTTGAGGCGGATTGAGCGCTTTTTCGGATGAGGGATTCCGCAATATAGTTCGCAGTCGTTGCTTCATGTTGTCCAGTTCCAGAGTATGGGTTAACTGTTCGTAAAATCCATGAAACACTTTACCTTCAGGAGTTTCCAATAGATTGTCATGACCATCAAGAAGCTTCTCAACAATTTCACCCCGATTTTGCTTCTCACTAATAATAGATTGACGTAACTGACGATCAGCTTCTCTATATGAATCTTCAACCCGACGAAAATCGGCCTTTAGACTAATCGCTAGGTTATAAATTTCTCTAATTCCTTCTATTGCTTGGGCTCCTTCCAATACATCAAAGTTACCTGACTTCGCACTGGATAGTTCATCCTCTAATTCTTTTATCTTTCGTTTTAGAAAGCTTATTCGACCTTTTCGGTCAGGATTCAAACGTGATTCGAGGTTTTCAATCTCCCGTTGCACGGTTGCTAATCGAGAAGCGGTGGATGTCATAATTCGATCATCTAGACTGTCAATAAACTGCATACTTTTCTGCAGTGGGTCGGTCGCTAACAACCGGCCATCACGTTCTACAATTAAACCTCTCTTAATCCAATCACGAAGTTCTTTTCTGGCAAAGGACTGATAATCATTTGTTTCGATTTCAAACTCATCGCTGTTTGCATGTTGATCAAACATATCAGCCAGCAACTGCAATGCGTCTTCAAGAACTACACCTTCACCTCCTTGATTAAACAAGGTTTTTAAACAGCTTAGTATAATAGGTGCACGTCGAGATGCCAGCAACTGCCACGAAGGGCTTTGTCTACGGTTGATAATGTATGATTTACAAAGTTCTTTTACTGAAATGTCCATCTGACTTTTTTTGTCATATAATTCGATTTATTGTGATACATCTTTAACACAACACCGGGCTAAGGTCGACTTTTTTCCGGTATGGTCGGTTTATAGCTGTTATGTATATCGTCTTATATTCTTCAGTTTCGTAGTTTTTACTACCACTTCAGATCCTTGAAAATAGGACATCTTTATTTGCTATATTAGCTTGACACACAATCCTATTTCTCTTGTCGAACCACGATTGATTGGAATAGTGAATATAGGCAAATGTCTTTGCTATTTCAATATCTGTAGTCCAAGCTTGCCCAAATGATTGATTATCGTACTCATCAACACAACACCCTCTATAAATTGTTATGATTTCAGGCAATTTATCATTGTCATTTGGATATAGACACTCAGTTAACTCAACAGGAGGATACCAATCTTCATTTTCTTGGTTACAATATAAATCATGTATACCTCCAACACAGTAGGAAAAAAAAGAATGTCGAATAGAATCGATTGTAGTATTAAGTTTTTCATCATCTGTTAGATAGCTCTCGAAAGTAGCATTAATCTGGCTACATCCTTCCGGTTGAGTTTTTCTCAATATTGAAACCATAGCATCAGTAAAACTGTAGATTAGTTTTAGTTTGTTTCCTGAAAATGATTTTTCTAAGTGATCAAGCATTTTACTAATATTTATACTCATTTCCTGAGATAAAAAACTCTTAGTTGATTCTAACAATTGCTTTACTGCATATCAATGATGCTCTTTTCAGAAGCGGTTGAAAAAAAATTAACTCTCAATTAAGCAACTAGCAGCCAAACCTTCTAAAGTCTTTTGTTCAGAAATTTGATCGTGCGGTATCAAAAGATACTTCCATTCTTTTCCATCAGATTCCTTTGTGTGTTCCGACGCTTGTTTACACCATATTGCTGCAGCTTTAGCTTTTGCGAGTACTATTTCATCTGTCATTTCTGAAGCGCGTTTTGGTTCGCATAAATACTTTGTGTTGCTTGTTTCAACAACAAAATCCGGTTCATAATTGTCCTTATCACTATAGTGGATTCTGAAATTGCCTTTGGCTGGTTTAAACCATTTTTCGGCCTGTGGATCGTTCTCTATTACAACTGCAAATCGCCTTTCAGAATCAGAATCGAATTTTTGAATTGGGTATAAGCACTTTTGAAAGCTACCAAACAGCATGGATTTAATCTGGTTTCTTTGTCCTTCTGGAATGGGGATTCTAAAGTCTCTTACAGTTTCATCGGCAGACGCACTGTAGTTGTTCGGAACTAGAGGTTGGAATCCTTTTGTTACATTTACCTCATACTCTGTTGCGGTTTCATAAAAATGCTCTTGCATTTGAGCGTAAATCAGCTTTACCAGTGTCTGCTGGTGAAACTGAAGAACGTTAATAACATCGGATTCTTCTGTTAAATAGCTTTTTAAATGAGTAACAGCCTGAGAAGCCAATTTGTAGAGAATGGTTGAATGCTCATCATAGTAAATATCATCAAATGAAATTAGCCCACGAACAATGTAGTCTTCCAATCTCTTCTCTTCAACGAAAGCATTTTCACTTTGCATTGTGAAACGTTCTCGATCCTGCAAATGCTGAATAAGAATATCTTGAGAAACAGGTTTCAAATTAATTGCTGAAGTATCCAGATCAAACTCCTTGAAACCGCAATCTACATCGCCTTTCGGGACCACAATGATCTTAGGAATGTCAATCGATTTTTCTTGGAACAACTTAGTCGTTGTTTCAACTACTTTAGCAATATCAACTTGCTCCTCAGGTTGAGTTTCTTTATTAGGAGTTGTTATTGTTTCTTTAATTTTCTCTACGATCTTTTTCTGAACTTCCGGCTTTTGCAGCTCCTGACTTCCTTTCAGGTGTTCAAATTTTTTAATTTCTTCAACAGCAGTTTTAGCAATTTCTTGTTCTTTTTCTGATTCGAAAACAGAATCTGTCTCGGTTTTTATTTCATACTGTTTTGAAGGTTTCTTTTGCCGGTTTGTCTCAGTTGTACCTGAAATAAGACCGGACAACTCAGTTTCAACAATGATGGCCTTTTTACCTTTCTCCGGAATATCTCGCCCAATTATCACACCCGCTCTGATAATGGAGTTTGGGTCGTTGGCATGATCGACGATTTCTTGAAACTTATCGTGCGAGACAATAGTTAAGCGATCAACAGCCGGTTCTCCAACGCGTTTTCCGTATGGAAGGCGAAGGCCTCGTCCAATAGATTGCTCTACTAATGTTTTTGAATTCGCTGCTCTTAACGGAACGATTGTGTATAAGTTTGAAACGTCCCATCCTTCTTTAAGCATGTTGACATGAATAACGATCTCCACAGGATTGGTGGAGTCTTCTACTGTAAGTAGTTGTTGAACAATATCGTCGCCTTCCCCACCTTTCGTATTCTTAGAGTGAACTGTTATTACTTTATCTTTGTATGCACCTTCAAAGAAATCATCACTTTCAATTTTTTCCTTTATGCTATTGGCATGAGTGGTATCCATTGCCACAATAAGCATAAATGGCTTAACTATAGGTTGATTATTATTTCTCGCATAGATTTCCAAATCGGCTTTTGTTACTTCGTGAATGTGAACACCGTCCTCCAACTTGACCATTTCCAAACCATCATCTGAGTAGTTTTTTGCGTCAAAATTCTCTCGTGTGGCTACAGCGGGCTCTTTAACAAAACCGTCGGACATTGCTGATGAAAGAGGATAATTATAGATTACGTTTTTAAAAGGCTCTGTACGCTGTCCTCTTTCGACATGTGGTGTTGCGGTCAATTCCAAGCCTAAAATCGGATTCAGCTCATTTATTGCAGCCATGCCTGCGCTGGCCCGATAGCGATGTGATTCGTCCATTAGGATTACTAGATCATCAAGGTTAGACAAATAGTCAAAATAGCTTTCCCCAATGTACTCGCTGAGTCTTCGCATTCTGGGTATTGTGCTTCGTGTATCATCCTTTGAAAAATGGCCTTTGTCTTTGGCGGTTATCTTCGCGATATTGAATATATTAATATGAGCTTCATTTTCATAGATGGGAAACATTCCATCCTGGCGAATGCCTAATCCGGTCTCATAGTTATCACCTGTTACAATTAACGGAGGTAGCTGCGCGAATTCTCCAATACCTTTAAAAACATATTTCGGTGTGTTTGGAGTGAAATCGGTTATCAGTTTATTGTAGATTGTTAGATTCGGTGATAAGACCATGAAATGTCTGATGCCCTCACATAAATGTAAATAGCTTATAAAAGCTCCCATGAGTCTAGTCTTTCCAACTCCTGTTGCTAGGGCGAAACAAAGAGATATGAAATTGCGGTCAAATGATTCTATATGTGGGAACTCTGATTTAATGACTTCAAGCTGAGTATTTGTATCCTCAGATTTTCCTAAAGTTACAATTTCACAAATTCTACTTAAGATTTCAAGTGAATCACGTTGAGGCGCACGTAAACTCAACCGGTTACTGATCATGTTGATATATTGTATACTCATCTTACCTCAGAATTATTGGTTAATAGCATGTGGATTGTTCTCTTGATTCTGTCTTAATCCTGGTCTGGATCACTTGATAACATGTCAAAGAAATCAGTTTGTTTATTAAGTTCGTTTTCTTTGCCAAATTTTCGAGTGTTATTTTTTGCTTTTTCATCTTTTACTGGAGCATTATCCCATGGTGCTTCTGGCAGATTCTTTATTTCCAAACTGTAGTCATCTTTGTCCCATTCACATTTCTGAAGAACCGCTTTTGGGATTTTTTTAATTGTCAAATTTGGAAACTCATCTGCATTACACTTGAATGCTGAACAACAGATTAGCAGGGAACGATGTGATCCAACTTCATCGCTAATTTTGGTAAGCATTGCCTTTGTCATGAACTGAGTGGTTACATAAATAAAATCTGTTTCAGTGCTATAACCTTGATTCCAATACACATCGTCGGTCGGTGAATAGGTGAAACCCTCAAGTTTGCACACAGCCTCTGCTAACATTTCTGGGTTAAATTCGGAGTTTATTACTGGATTATCCCATTGATCCTTCTTAATTAATGATGGTCCAAGCTTATAAAATCGAAAACCTCCTCCTCCTTGCCAATTGGATGTTTTTGTTATTCCGCTCTGATCGTTTCCATCAATCACTATTTTCATCCGTGGTAAACAAAGTTCTTCGCAATGATCTCCTAATTCAATTCCAATCCATCTACGATTCATTTTATGCGCTACCGCAGTCGTTGTGCCGGAACCCAAGAATGAATCTAGAACAATATCACCTTCATCAGTAGTTAATTCCAACACTCTTTTAATCAATGCTTCTGGTTTTTTGCTTTTTTTAAAAGACACAGATCCTTCGTTATGTAAATTGTGAGAAGAAATATCATCCCAAAGGGTTGTAAGCGGTTCGCCAGGTACCCTCTCTTGGTCAATTTCAACAAGTGTATCGCTATAGAACAATATTCTTTCTCCACGAATGAAGTACATATCGCTGTAACCGTCTCTTGGAAGATGGAATATTTGAGTCGGATCATCTTTAGATTTGTCAATAAATTCCCTCGCTTCTCGACTAACTGCAGTATAATTGGGTCTTGCGAGACGTATAACAGATTCTGGATTTTCCATAACATATTGATTCAGGGATTCTTCAAAATTTGATACTTTCTTTTTTATATTTTTCTTCTCAATCCCTTTGAAATTGGCAAATGCTTCTGCTAAAGGGATAATTCTCCATTTTGAGTAATGATCATTTTTATTAACGATAAACTGATTATATCTAGTTTTGCGCTCACTTTTAGTAAACACCTTATGTGGCACCCACTTTTCTTTGTTTTTCACATACCATAAAATAAAATTGGTATTTGTTACGCAGCCTGGGTTTATTGCTTTATGTCCTGTAGCAGATCCTTGTTTAAAAGTTATGATTGAAATCCTGTTATTGCGACCAAAGATTTCATCACACATAATCGTTAAATAAGCTAGCTCATTGTCATCAATATGCACTAATAGTGATCCCGAGTTAGTTAACAGCTTGTAGAGGATCTCCAATCTATCTCTCATCAAACTAAGCCAAGTAGAGTGTTCAATCCCATCGTCGTAATGTTCAAATGCTTGCCCGGTATTGAAAGGTGGATCGATATAGACACAATCAACTGCTCCTGAAAACTCATGCTCAAGTGCTTTCAGTGCCAGCAAATTATCCCCATGAATTAGCATATTATCGAACATGTCTCTTTTACTGACCTTATGTGTGGCATGATATGATTTTTCAGGATTTTCAATTAGTATTCGTGGTTCCAATTTGGGACGATTATTTTTTCCAATCCACGTCAATTCAAGTTTTTGTTTTTTAGGCATTCTCAGTCTCCAATTGCAATTCTCCAATGCTTTCCAATAAGGCATCATGTTGTTCTGGGTCTTTTTCTTTCATTTTCTCTAGAATAAATTCAGCTGTTTTTTTCATTTCTGGAATGTCAATAGGTGTCATGCTTCGCTCAAATAAACATTCAAGATGCGACAACTCATTATTGATACGGTTGGTAACAGATACTCCAATGTCATTGTCGTCAAAAAAGCGAGACAACTTGTCATCAAGACTATATTTATTTGGATACTTGTAGTAAAGCAGGGCTTCCAGGAACTTCCTGGCATTGTTGCCAAAGTTATAATAGCAGGAATGATTCTCATCGTTTGTGGTATCAGCACAAGCGCATTTGTAAATTTGATGGAACAGGTAATTAAACTCAGTTACATACTTTTTCAAATAATCCGGCATTAAGGTTATTATTCCTCCTGAACTATCCTTTTCAAAAATAAAGTACTTTCGCTCGTATGAGATTCCATCAGGATCTTTAGGATGAATTCTTTTTAAATACTTTAAAAAATCTAAATTGTGTGTGGAGATAAAGAGTTGGTTGAAACTGCCACTTTTGATAATCACACTATTAATAAGGCTGTAGAGAAAAAAGATATGATTTGAATCCAAACTGGATATCGGATCGTCAATCCAGATAATCGGTTGGTTCCCTTTGGTGTCAACATCGTCCAACTTTGCCATGAAATAGCAAAACGCTATCAAACTGCATTCTCCCTCGCTGAGATGATATGCTTTATTACCATTTCTTCTTATCTCAAATCGATAACCTTCTTCCCCTTCCACAGCTTCAAGTTGCAAAGATCCATGCCCGAAAAAATCATTTAAATACTGATTGACATGTTTAGCACCTTTGTCTTCGTCTTTTAATTGATCTTTCAATTCCTTAATCGACTGTTTAAGGTCTTTCGCTTTGTTTTCAAATTCGTCTTTTATTTTCTTACTATTTTTTGCTTTTTCAGCGAGAGCTTTGATCTTTTGGAGTTCTTCTTTAAATTTTATGTCGTTGATGAAAGTTGAAACTTCCTGAAGTCTTAGTTTTGTTTTTGCTTCGTTTTGCTTGGTTTGTAATGAACTGGTGAATTCATTAGACTCAACCCGATACGTTTCATATTGAGTTCTTATTTCATCTAGTTTTGACGTCACGTCTTCAGGCTCTTTAAAGTCAATCGGTGTGAAAATGTCCTGCAATCTAAATTTCAGGATGTTCTTTAATTCTTTTAAAGATGCCTGATATGTAGCTGAAGCATTCTTCAAACTGGCACTTAGCTCATCAAGCTGTTCAGAGAATGTTGAGTAAAAATGGCTTTTGTCTATGAAAAACAGCACTGGTGACCTTTCAATTTCTGATTCTATCAGCGTCACTTGGTTTTCAATTTTCTTACGCAGGTCTTCTGATTCCTTATTGAAGTGTTTGTCTAGTTTATCCCACAAATCAGGAGGTAAAAGGCTACCACAAAAGCCACATGTTTCTCTCTTGTCCTTGTGAGTCTTAATCCCCTTTCTAACCCACTCCTGAAGGACGGCGTCATCGAGCAGTTCCTGTATTGGATCAGAAAGAGCAATTTTTCTTTCTACAAGTTCTTGAGTGGTTTTGGCGAGTGTTGAGAATTTTAAATTCAGTTCTTGAGTTTCCTGTATTGTCGGTTTCGCCTCCTCTTTCAAAATTTCTTTTAATTTATCGACTTGTTCCTCATCAATCTGTTTGTAAGCCTGGTTTAAAATTAGCTTTATGTCGTCTTTGATATTGTTGATTCTATAGTTCGGATCACCGTACAAGGTATTGTGCTTTATACCATGAGGTTTCTTATTCGCTTTATCACGTAGCTTCGAATCTAATTCATTTTGAGTTTTTGATACCAGTGCTTCAGCAGCCCCAAAATCGGCCTTTTTCTGAAAAGTTTCCCACAGCAATCCCTGCTTCTCCTCTTCTGAGCCTAGTTCTGTTTCCTTTTGTTCAATCTCTCTTTCAAGCCTAATTTTATCATCACCAAGAATCGCAAATGAATTGACATCCTCTTCATCATTAACAATAAATTTCAGATTCTCTTTTACAAAATCCTCGTTAAATACTCTTATAGTGTGATCATGACTAGACAAATCTGATTGATTGATGTGACTGCCATCGTTGAACTCGACATCGAATTCGGGAAGTACATATTTTGAAGAAATCTCCCCTCTTTTGATCGCCCTGATTATCCTAGACGCAGTTGTTTTTCCTGAATAATTTCTGCCATAAAAAATGTTGATTTTTTTGAACTCAGCAATGCTGCCATCCTTTTCTCGAACTTTCTGATCCCATTTAAAGTCTTGGAATACTGCCATGTTTCTAATGGATTTTATTTTCTTAATCATATTAGGCTCCATTGAATGCAGAATAGTTCTTCTTCTTTGATTGTCTGTTGCATCCGTTCTTCGATCTCATCCAGTAAATCATCTTTACGTTGATCAATTTCATCCTGGATTTCGAAAAATCGTTTCCTTATTTCAGATCTCTTTTTCTCAAGGGTTTTCACATGACGTTGTAAGCTAACCTTTTCTTCGAGTGTCGGCTTTTTTCTTGCTTCGGCTTTCGTTAGCCTGATTTCCATGTCAAGATCTCTAATCTGTAAGTCAAGACTGTGTTTTTGATCTTCTGCCCATTGATTGAGCTTTTCCATTTCCTCATCAAAGAAATTGGCATTACGCTCTGAGATTTTTGACAACACTTCAGCTTTATTACCTTCAAACACTTGATTCAATGAATTAAACTCAAAAGCACTTGCATCCATAATTTCAGCAGGTAATTCAAATAACCTTCTAGCTTGATCTGTTGTCAAAACCTTGCCTTCTTCGGTTAGAGCGGAACCAATAATGTGATCCTCAGATTCAAAAGTCTCAACAGAAAGCTTTGAGTACATAAGGATTCCATTCTGTCCGATAAGCTCTTCGAGGATTGCAATGTTTCCAGAGTGATTTGAATAGTTAAATACTACTTTCACTGCGGACAAGTTTCGTTTGGCTGCGTTTCCTAAAATGTATCGAGCAAGTGGGTGTTGCAGACGGTAATGGTGATTGCTGTCCTCGCCTTTCCTAAGAGAATATGAGCCTATTGGGATCGACTCAATGGGTGAGTGGTTAAGACTAAAGGTGAGCTGCTCATTGTCAAATGTAGCGTAACTAGACAAGGAATAGTGTGTGAGATCCCATAATAGATTTTCAAACTTAGAAAGCGACACCGTCGCTTCAGCCTTGTATACCTTTAACTTTTCAGCGACTTCGATGTCAAAATTCTCTAGTAGCTTCTGACGAGTATTTAGCATTTCACCCGCGATTTCCTCACTTAATTCCTGTTGAAGTGAGTCAAAGACCGTTTTTATTTCTTCCGGCGTTCTGCATGTTTGGTAGATTTCTGCTATTCTTTTCTCAAAATCTACTCCCGATTCAATACTTCCCAGCACTTCATCACTAGAACCAAATACTCCTTCAAAAAGCCTGAATTTCTCGGAGAGCAGCTCAAAAACTCTCTGATCTGCTGCGTTACGCTGGTTTAGGAAGTTTACAACTACCACATCATGCTTTTGACCATAGCGATGACATCTTCCAATGCGCTGCTCGATTCTTTGAGGATTCCATGGGAGATCATAATTAACCACAAGAGAACAGAATTGGAGATTAATTCCCTCTGCAGCTGCTTCAGTTGCAATCATAATCTTAGCTGATGACTTGAAGTAATCAACCAAAGCTGAACGCATGTCTACTGTTCGAGAGCCAGTTATTCTGTCTGTGTCTTTATATTGCTCTTTCCAATTTTGATATAATTCGCGGGAGTGTTGATCGTTATTCGTACCGTTAAAAAGCACAATTTCATCTTTATAGCCATTTTGTTCCAGCAATTGAATCAGGTATTGTTGCGTTCTTCTGGATTCGGTAAAAATTATTCCTTTTTCCATGCCTCCCAAATCCTGAGTCATCTTGAATCCAACATTCAATGCCTGAAGCAGTGCTTCACCTTTAGCATTATGAGTAATCCTCATTGCTAAGTCGTAGAAACTTCTTAACTCGTCCACTTCCTCTTGAATCAACTCTCGATCCATTTCCGACAAAGGAATATATTCAATGTCAGTTTCTGAATCGGACTCATCAACTAACTCATCTAGTGATTCAAAATCATCACTAAGATTTTCCAGGGCTTCGTTATATGCATCATCATCTGAAAGTTGCTTTTCCAGCTTAGTAGCTAGGGTATCTAATGCTCCGGCTATCGCAAAGGTAGAAGAAGCCAAGAGCTTTCTTAGTACCAAAATCATCAAGGATCTTTGACTTGCAGGTAATGCTTGTAGATTTGGTCGTCTAAGATAATCTGATACCATGTCATAGAGCGCCATCTCATCATCTGATGGCACAAATGATTGTGTATGGGGTTTTCTTTCAGTGTAGCGTATGTACTCTAAAACCTGTCTTCTTAAGGTCCGTTTACAGACTGGTTGGAGCCGACTTTTTAACTCATTAAAGTTGTCATCAGATGATAGCCGAGCATATTGCTTTCTAAAACTTTTGATGTCACCGAATCGATGTTCATCGATGAAACTAACAAGCCCATAAAGCTCCATCAAAGAATTTTGTAGAGGTGTAGCAGTCAATAGCAGTTTAGGAACGCCAAACAAAGCCTGTTTGATTTCTCGCGCGATTTTATTGGTCGTCTTGTAAACGTTTCTCAGGCGATGTGCTTCATCAATAACAACCAAATCCCAGGGTGTTGTTTGGATATACTCCGATTTATTCCTTGCAAAGTGGTATGAGCAAATAACAATACTATCATTTACGAATGGATTGATACTTCCTGTTTTAATTGACTTATTGAAACTCTTTGCTTCCAATATTATCGAAGGTAAATAGAATTTTTCCCATAATTCCTGGTTCCATTGCTTTCTTAAGTTTGATGGTAGAATTATTAAGATTTTCTTCTTTCCTTCTGCCCACTTTTGAGAAAGTACAATTCCAGCCTCGATCGTTTTACCTAAACCGACTTCATCCGCAAGGACAGCGCCAGTGGATAGCGGTGATCGGAAAGCGAATAACGCTGCGTCCACTTGATGAGGATTGAGATCGACCTGCGAGTCCATAAGTGTTCCTGTGAACTTCTCCACAGAATCCGATGGAAACCTTCGTGTTAGCTCGTTTGCGTATAGTTTAGCGTGATAATCTGTGATCATTATTTCAAAAAGTAATATAACCTAATTTCATACAATATAAGTCAATTCGTGCTTAGATAGGCAATTCAGTTTTCCTGGATATCGTTTTCTGTGCTTTCTAGCTCAGGTATTTGACTAGAAATCTCATCAAGCACTTCATTTTGCTCATGATTTTCGATTTCTAGTGGTTCTACCGTGTCTTCTATTTTTACATTTACTTCAGACACATCCATAACTGTTTTTGGAATTTGCTTTTTAATTTTGACTCCCATTTCAACAAATTGCTGAGCTTGGTTTATTAGGTTTCCCTTACCGCGAGTCAGTTTTCCCATTGCGTTTTCATAAGTTCTATTTGTTGTGCTGAATTGTTTACCGAGTTTTTCCATATCCTCAACAAAACCTCTAAGCTTGTCATAAATAGAACTCGCCCTATCAACAATTTTCTGTGCATTTTGACTTTGTCGCTCGTATCGCCAAATACTCTCAATTGTTTTCAATGTTGCGAGCAACGTTGTTGGAGTAACGATGATGATCCTTTTACTAAATGCATGGGAAAACAGATGATCATCATTCTGAAAAGCAACCATGAATGCTGCTTCTATCGGAATGAACATCAGGACAAAATCCAACGTTCTTATCCCTTTAAGGCTGGTGTAGTCTTTATCTGCCAAACTATCGATGTGCTTTCTAATTGATGAGATATGGGCTTTCAGTGCAGTATCTCTTTCCGTTTCATCATTGCTGGATGAGTATTTTTCATAGTCAACTAAAGACACCTTTGAATCCACAACGAAATCCTTTTCCTCAGGCATGTGAATAACGACATCTGGTTTAAGCAAGTGATCTTCACTATCTCTAAAACCAGTCTGCGTTTCATATTCGATTCCCTTTCGAAGACCAGATTGCTCAAGAACTCTTTCAAGGATTAACTCGCCCCAATTTCCTTGTGTTTTTACATCACCTTTTAATGCATTTGTAAGATTGATAGCGTCTTGACTGATTTGTTTGTTAAGTGTTTGAAGGTTTTCAAGCTCTTTCTTTAAAGATGCTCGCTCTTTAGCTTCGTTCACATACACATCATCGACTTTCTTTTTAAATTCCTTCAATTGTTCTCTGAACGGACTCAGTAATGTATCAAGCTTGGTTTGATTTTGTTCTGTAAATTTTTTCCCTTTTTCTTCGAATATTTCCTGAGCCAATGTTTTAAATTGATCCGTCAATTCTTTTTTAGCCTGTAATAAGGTTTCCCGTTGTTCTTCGAATTTGAGTTTCTCCTCCTCACTTCTTGTTCTTAACTCAGCTATCATAGCCTTTTGATGCGAGTTGTTTTGTCGTAGCTCCTCTAATGACGATTCTTTGTTCTCAATTTCCTTCGCCAGTTCGTCAATTTGCTTGTTCTTTTCAATTTCTTTAGCAATTCGACTGGACAGCTCTCTCACTTCTGTTTGCAGACTTTCAATGGTTGCACTTTTTTCTTTAACATTATGCTCAAGGTTGGGAATTTGCTCGTTTTTCTGCTTTGACACAGCTAAGTTTTTATCCAGTTCGTTTTTTTGAGACTCAAGAGATGTCACCTTTTGAGTATATTCCTCCACTTTCAATTTATAGTTGGATAGATCGTTATCTCTAACTTGTAGGCGTTCAGAGAGCATTTTTAATTCGGTGTTGTTTTCAGCTTTTGCTAGCTCAAGAAGTTTTTTGTTCCTTGATTTTAAAAGTATCAGAGTAACAATCACTCCTATGACCAACCCGATTACTGTAAAAACTAAAAATTGGTATTCTAAAGGCATAGTATTGACTCCTAAAATGCAAAGGTTCTAATCATCGAGGCTCAATTCCTGGAGCAAGAATAATTTCATCAATACAATCTATTGAATCACGGTTTTTCAGCCAAAGCTGAAAGTGTTTACGGTCTAAAGCGTGATCTTTTGTACAATCAACATTCCATTGTCTTAAGACATATCCAGCTACTGCTTTTCGCACAGTCACAGTAAGAACACCGTTTTCCATCCCATAGTCCATTTGAATCGAATCTTTTTCGGAAACATTGCTTGGATGCGGTGCTAATACCAATGTAATCTGCTGATTCCATGAAGCATCATTTTCTGGGAGTTCATTTTCATCTTGATTATCATCTATTTGAGTAGCACTCAGCATTCTGGCAAAAACGAAATCCCTAAATTCAGCTGATTTTCTGTCAAAAGCTCTAACGTGCCACCTTAATCCACTGTTTATTATGGCAAATGGTGAGATTTTCCTTTTTGTTTCTCCACTAGAAAGGGATTTGTACTTTATCTCTACAACTTTTCTCAGATTGATTGCTCTTGAAATTTGAGCAACGTTTTCTGATTTTGGCTTGTTTAACTCTATCGCTGCTTCTGCAACGATAAATGGTGTACGAGTTTGCTCAAGAGTATCCCCAAAACCAGTTGAAAGAGCTTTCAGTGCCTGTGTGACAGGAAAATCAAATAGGGGTTTGAACTGTTTTGTTGTGTAATGTGATTTTGATCTAAAATCATACTTCAAGTTATCGGGAGCCAGTTTTATATATGAAGATAAGTCTTTTGAAGCTGAGCCATCGCTGATTCCAAACCGTTTCATTAAGTCAACTCTGCTGACCACTCCAAGAAAATTAGCGCAAAAATCAATAAACGAAAGCCTTTCGTTTTGTTTTTGATGAATTTCTGAATTATTTTTTCGCATTTTGACCCTGTAGGATTTCCATTCACGTTCACGATATATTATGGTGAATAAGAGAGTCAATGAAATTTATTAACGCATTAAAAAATATGGCGGAAACTTTAATAACGAGATAAATACGAGAATGGACTTATTATGCAAGATAAGGATTCTATCTAATTGTAATTAAAATGTTAGTGATTGCTTCGATGGGTGTTTTGGAATGTATCTCATGTGTCTTCCAACAGAATTCTTTTTTATACATTTTCATAAGTTGGTTCATCAGGGATTTTTTCACGGAGCGAACTGCCGTTGAAATAATTCAAAGCTCCTTGAAATGACTTGTATTTCCTTTTTCCGTTGGGACTCACAGCAATGAAATTTCCATCATTTAGTTCCATGATACCGACGAAGCCTTTATCGTTTCTTGTATAGCGTGCTTTCCACTGTTTAACGACTTTAGTTTTTATGGATTCCTCAGCCAGTTTCTCAGTCTTTCTAATTTCCACTTTGATTTCCCGCCATTTCAGCGCGATAAATCTTCCACAGATAAGATTTGAAAGTTGGATGAGAATGCGAAGTAGCCATAAAGCGATGAGTTCAATTTGAATCAGGTGTCCGTTCACAGTTTTTACCGATTTAAGATGGCTTTTGAGTTCGCTAAATGATTCACGTTGAGCTTGAACGGAGATTGCGGTATTCAGCTTTTGATTTTGTCCGTTGAAAAGGTCTACATGTTCACTCAACGCACTTTGCTCCTTCAAAAGTATACCAAAGAGTGTTTCATCTTTAACAGATTCACTCCACTTTTCAATTAGCGGTTTTCCAATGTTCATTCCAGCTGCGAATATCGTCATCAAGTAGATCAGCGAAATAAGCAACAACATTGCCAGTTGTCTTACTCGATCCTTTTTGCCAGTTGGCAACAACATTACCAATGTCAATTGAAAGACTTCTGATAAAATCGCCGTATACCAACCCATAATTTCTGATAAGCCAGCTATAAGGTAGAGATTTTGGTAATACCCTGCTGATTCAAGCACAATATAGGCTGATCCAGCGAAACAAAGTGGTATAAGAATCCCGGTTAATACATACCTGTTCATTTCTCCTCTTCTCAATTAATTAGAAAGTATGATTGACGCACTCGCTAAGTCGTTTTGGCTGAAAGTACAGGTCTCTTTCAATTGTTAGTCCGTACGGTCTCTCTATTCCCTCTAATTCAACGAGAGAAACATATCCATACTCATCAGCAGTCAATCCGGTAACGTAGCCAAATGCAATTCTGTCCATGGGATTGTACTCAGTCAGATACCATGTGGCCGATCCGCAGGGATCGAACAGCTTGGCCACGACAATCGGATCACTCTCATTCTCTTGGGAATAGAGTGGGTAGTTTTCAAACAGTGCTTCAAACTCCTCCGTAACTAATTTCATAAATCTCCATATTGTTGATTTAGCCAAACCGCTCTTAACGCTGTTTGGCAGTTGTTAAACGGGTTATTTGCTGACCCGTTTTTGGGGTCGGGGCGACTATTATTAAAGCCGTTAAACCGTCTGAAAGCCCTAAAGAAGGCTTCATTACAGGTTCTTTGCCCCGGAAAAACATTTCGATAGAAAAACTCACTTCACTCCCCAATGCTGTCCGATTTTAATTTCCACTTCGACTGGAACGGACTTCAAATAAGTTTCACCGCCTTTTATCATTGAATCCTCAAGTATCTCTGCAGCTTCTTCTGCCTGACTTTCAGGGACTTCCAAAAGAATCTCATCGTGTACTGTTCCAATTATCTTGGTTTCAGTTTTTTTTATCCTCTCAAACAGGATGGATAGGGACTTCTTCATTATGTCAGCAGCCGATCCTTGGACAGGTGTATTTAATCTGGTGGTAAACCAGCTCTCTTCTGGAAAACTCCGCCTACGGCCCGACATCGTAAAACACTCAGCCGATATTTTTTCTTTCTCTGTTTCATGCCACTCTTTTAGCGCTGGATACCCTTCAAAAAATCGGTCGTGAAATCGCCACGCATTCCACCAAGACAAAGACATTTCCGGACCGTAAGTTAAAAGGGTATAGTTCTTTAAAGAAAACACAGACACACCGAATGTTAATCCGAAATTTATCGCTTTCGCTTTGGTTCGCTCTTCAGGTGTGACTTGGGAAATATCCTTTTGACAAACAAGGCTGGCTGTGAGGGCATGCAAATCTTCACCAGCTTGGAAAGCACTGACCATCCTTTCATCGCCTGTCAACTCAGCCACTACACGAAGCTCAATCTGAGAGAAATCCGCTATAACTAGTTTTTTACCAGGAGGTACAATAAAGCACTCTCTGACTTTCGACTCCCTGGGAATTTGCTGTAAATTTGGATTGGAACAGGAATAGCGCCCGGTAACAGCGCCTAATTGCCACAGTGTCGGATGTATCCGGCCTGTTTTCGGATGAACATGACAGGGAAGCGATGATAGAAAACTCGTAATTAGTTTGAACTCTTTTCGGTAGCGTAAGAGTTTGCCTAATATTGGAAATTCACCGATCAGAGGAACAAGTGCCGTCTTTGATGTGGATTTGACCTCAATACCATTCGAGATAAGAGCAGCTTTAACCTGCTGGGGTGAGTTGAGATTTATATCAGGAGCATTAAAATCTGCTTTCAGCTGAGACTCCAACATTCTCAAATCTGCTTCAGCCTCTATTTTAAGAGCTTCAAGTCTGATGGAATCAAGGAGCATCCCATTCAACTCGATTTCAACAGTAGGCTCAATAGCCTCAAATTCAAGTTGTGCTGCCCTTGCAAGGTTCTCATCAATAAGTCTTTCCTTGAGAGCCTTGTAAAGAGGAAGGAGAATTGAAGCATCCAAGGCTGCGTAATCCAACTGAGACCAACTCAAATCTGGCGTTGACCAGTCAGAAACCTGTTCTACTTTTTCAATTTCGACTCCTAACACCTCAAAACAGAGTTCCTCAAGGCTTGCCCCTTTGTATTGACCAGCTGTCACAATCTTGTACGACAACATTGTATCAAAGTATGGCCCGTTAACAACAAAGCCAGCAGTTTTCAGAAATTTCAGATCGAACTTTGCGTTGTGGAAGATCTTTAGTTTATCGTTTTCAAGAAGAGATTGGAGAGACTCTGTGTCTTCAAACTTGAAAAGGTCAATAATGAAGGTGTAACCTTGCGAAGTATGGATCTGAAGAAGTCTGAGTTTATCAATAAAAGGATCGAGCCCGGTCGTCTCGGTATCGATACAAAGAAATTTGGCTTGATAAATGGTGATTTTGAGGGTGTTCAGCTCTCTGGCTGTGAAGACTTGGATTAATTTGGAGCTAGGTAGCTCCACACCGCCTACCGATTGAGATTGGTCGGATTTCTTTTAACAAAGTAAAAACCGTTTTATCTGTTCATGCCCAAATGGGGTACCATTTTCGGTTCCATACCCTTGATTGAATAGAATTCGGGCAATTTCCATCCTTGACCGGCGTTGACCTGTTTTTGGGTTCTTTCGAGCAAGCCTTTTTGCCAGTTTGACAACATCTCGATTAAGCTCTTTCCAAGATTTCCGCCCGGAGCACTTTCCCTGGCCAGACAGTGTCAGGTACCCTTTCTCTTTGTTAACTTTTTCCTTGCGCTTACGGGCCTGGATTAGCTTCGACACCAGTTCGTCTTTCTGGAATTCCGAAACAACGCCAAGTATTTGCCGTATCAGTTTTCGACTTGGGTCAACCTCACTTGCTGAGAAATAGCCTGGAACATCAACACTTACTAATTCATAACCCTGCTGTGTCAGTTCCCGCCAACCCAGCTCTTGTACGACAACATCACGACTGAACCGGCTTGCTGTTTCAAAAACAATCGTTTTGATATCTCGGATTTCACAGAAATCCAGAAGCTCAGAGAAACCAGGGCGATCTTGTAGTAGGTCTTTTCCTTTCACGCCCGCGTCATAAAACTCTTTGATGACTTCCAAGTTGTTTTGCAGAGCATAATCAACACAAGCCTTCTTCTGACGCTTGAGCGAGTCTTTCTCGCTTCCAACGTTGGCAAGGCTGGAAGTCCTGAAATATGCAACACATTTGTCCATAAATATCCTCGTTATTTTTAAAACCTCCTAAACCCTTACGGAAAGGGCACGCACACAGAAACAGTATCGCAAAAAACAAGTAATTAAGCAAGAGAAAAGAGCGTTTAATTTATTGATTTTACAGATAATTACCGATTAAACGCTCAAAATTTTCAAAAAAAGAGCGGGAAAAACTCGTACAACACTTTGACAAGCGGTTTTGCAGGTGAAGAACACAAAACCTTAAGGAAGGATTTAAAAGTCTGTAGTAGCAAAAGTAACAACAAAAAAGACGCTCGAAAACCTTGTTTTGTAGAGAAGAAAGGAATTCAGTAGAAATATTTAGAAAGAAGTATAGCTGCAAGGTAACCAATTGAAAAATTTGACTAAACATAATCTTTTCGTGATACACTATATAATTCGTCTTTTTATCATCAACATTTTTACAATGGATCAAAATGAGTAGATTTTTAACGTCAGAAGATTTCTCTAAATACGTGAGGCTTTCGCGTGAACTAGGGAAAATTGTAGTTGTTACAGATCGCTGTGGTTGTGGAAAGTCAACAGCTCGGAATCAGTACGTATGTGATAACGTACGTGACGCGCCTCGTTTAGTCGTGGAGAAGATCCCAAGCTGTGATCAGCTAAAGACCGATTTGATAAAGAAGAAGCCGAAACTGGATGGTCTGATTGGTGTTTACCATAGTCATAAAGAAACCAGTGACAATATCGCTGAGCTCTATGACTCAAATAAATCAAAGCCAATTTCGATTATTACCCATGCCAGGCTCGGGATTGATAACGTTAGGAACTGGATGTTCACTGACAGTGTAATAGCTCCTTATTGCCAGACAATAATCATCGATGAAATGCCAAATGATTTGGTTTTCACCATCAACATCAGTACTGAAACAATTGTGGACAGAGCCAGAAGGCTTGATAAAAGACTTGGAGAATTGCTAGATCGGATTTTGTTTGGAAAACAGAGGCCGATGGAAGCGCATGAAATTCTAAACGAGTTGATTGTTGTGGAATCAAGTATACGTGAATATGTCTATCGCTTAATCAAGTATAAAAGCAGATTAGCAGACGCTGGCATCATTACTAATTCATCCAGCAATGCAGGTCTGATTGACCTGGAACGCAAATACATTGAAGGAGAAAACGGTTGTGTTGACTATGATCTATTAATAAATCGGCTATTGTATCAATTTCATATGATTTACTTTGCCATTTTATCTGGCAGATTTAAAGAACTTGAAAACGGTTATCTGGCTTGTTCTGTGTTATCTCCGCTGTATACCTGGAATGCTCTTCATGATGTCGCTACATTGATTCTTGATGGAACAGGACAATTAGAAATGTATCCAGAGGACTTATGCTTCATTGCTGAACCAAAGATTAAACCCAGGTCAACTACCATCCTGCCGGTTAAAGTAAACGGAAATCCAGACAAAAGATTCTGGATACCAAAATCTGATAAAGAAGCAGAGGCGTTAAGTAATCATTTTTACTTGTTAGCGAAAGGCCTACTTGAAACAGCGAGTATTAATGGGAATATTGTTTACCTTTGTACATGGATGGATAAAGCAAAGTCGCAGCTAAAAAGAGAATTCTTGATAAATGAAGAGGGCACAATATCAATAGCTGTCAACTCAGCTGAAGTAGACGTCTCGTTTCGGAAGCATAATCATGTTTCGAAAATTGTCAGAGAATATTGGGTGGATTCAAGTCCTAGGAAGGGAAGGCGGTTTAAAAAAGATGAACTAAACGCCGAGTCAGCCGTCTATGAAGCTGCGAAAGGTAGTGCAAGCTTTTTTGTGTAAATTTATTTTTTCAACCTATCTTATTGAAAAAAGGAAGGTTTTTTCGGACTTTCCCCACAGGAGCAGATCTCCAGTGCACTTCCATCTTTAAAGCGATGAAAGCCATTAATCGATAGCAGGCTGTTTCACCTGCAACGATTTCCATGGTCTTGGTTCTTCTTTTAAACTCCTTGTTAAGTCGTTCTATTACGTTCGTTGTTCTTAATGATATCCATTCCTCTTCCGGGAAATCCAGATAGGTTAAACTACTCCCAATGGATGATCTCAGCGATTTAACCGCGCTGGGATGGTCTTCCTCCCATTTTCTTTCAAAATCATAAAAGAACTTCCAAGCTTTCTTCTTAGAACTGGCGTAGAAGATGGACCGTATGTCATCAGCAACTTCCTGTTTATGCTTTCTCGGAACTTTGCAGATGACATTTCTAGCAACATGGACCTGGCAACGTTGAATTTTCGCGTTTATAAATTCCTCGTGAAAAACCTTTTCCAAGCCCGGTAAACCATCCATGATTCCAAGCTCGATCATTGAGGCGTTTAAACCACGGCGTTTCAAATCCTTGAAATACTCCCGCCATGTTGTTGCAGATTCCTTATCACCGGACTGCATTCCTAAAACCATTTTATGACCCGTATCGGTCACGCCAACAACGACCAGTACCGGTATTGACGTCACGGCTCCTGAAATTCGCGTCTTGAAGTGTGTGCCGTCAATATACAGATACTTCAATTTGTACTCTGAAAGATCACGTTCTCGCCACTCCTCAACAGCTTGTGTCAGTTCTTTATTGGCAGAGCTGATTTTGGAAGGTGAAATTGACCTACCCAACAACCTTTTTAATATCATTGAAAGACTTCTGGCGCTGATTCCGGTCAGGAACATCAAACTCAAATCATCAACCAGAGCTTCTTCCATTTGCTTGCTTTTTTGAATAATTTGGGTCTGAAACTCCCCTTTCCGGTCTCGTGGTACTTTCACTTGAACCTTACCGATTCCCTTTAATGTGTATCCCCGATCATAAGAACCGTTCCGCTGATTTTTACTGCCTGTTTTCCTTTCATAATGGTCTCTACCCAAAAATTGAGTTAACTCGTCTTTCATTAATTTAGTCAGATACCTGCCTACCGATTTCCTGACATCAAAACGGATCATCTGGAAGAACTGTGATGGTTTCTTCTGAATGTCTTTGATAAAACTCTGAATATCGGGTAAATTAATTTCTATTTTCATGGCGTTTTTCCTTTTGAGTGATTGTTTTGGTCGATAATCTACTCTTAAAGGAAAAGCGCCTTTTTTTTAACCCCCAAATCCAATTTACACATTAATTAATACACTACCTAGAAATCTTTACCAATATTGATAAAGATATATTGCTTAAGTCAGCTGTGAGTAAAGGATTTGAAGTAGGTTCGGAAAAATATGAACAGCTATCGGATTCATTAGAGTCAAAAATCCGACTCTACATCAGCCACTTTGGGATGACAAAGGGCGAGAACCGCTACTCCAACTGTAATACCGTAATAATCCTTGGAGATCATTTTCTCCCTCAAAAGATTTATGATGATCGAGGTATATACGTTAAAAAGGACGTGACAAAGGCTGATGTAATCAAAAGCGTGGCAGCTACGACCATTCAAGAAATTGAACGGTCAAAAAGCCGTTTGGCTCAATTGTCAGAACCCGTAGCTTGTTACTTGATGTGCTCCGACGATGTTTTAGCCCAAATTCAAAATTTTTTCGGATTATCAAACGTAGTGGAAATCTATCAAGGAGAATTGTCCGGCCTGAGAAACGCTGATGTTTATGAGGAACTTGGCAAGCTGACTAAAAGTCAGAAAGCTAGTTTGGTTAAAATTAATCAGCAATTTCCAGGATTATTCAACGGTAAGGATGTCTTACTGAACACTACGACCGTGGGAGAGATTACAGGAATTCGTCCTAATAATGTAATCAGATCCCTGGAAGGGATCTGCAAAAAAACAAGATTTAGCCTGAAGACGATCTCATCGAATCAGATAGGTCGGAAAACCGGCAATATGTTTGAGCTACGACTGGATTAGCACCATCCTATTGAATAATCTCTAACGCTTAAAGCGAGCGTTTACTAAGAAAAAAAGAATAAGGGGTGTTTTTGAGCGTTGGTTTCCAGAGCCAGTTTAGCTGGCTCTGGAATTGCTATTGAATAACTCCGCGTTATTGGGACGTGGCTTTTTGCCACGTCCCTACAAGAACCATTATCAAGTTGTAATCAGTTCTCTAATCCCGCTGGCGCTTCACGCCAGCG
>JBFFHJ010000091.1:0-29128 GCA_041556995.1 bacterium
CACTAAACACATATAGAGGGTCTGTTTTTTGTCCATTTTTCTCAATGAACGCCCTAGAATCTACTTTGGCTACCTTGTACCGTCCTTTTCAAATGGTGAGGTTTAAGCAAATTAAGTATCTGTTAAACGAGTTGCTTAACCGGAGGCTTATCCGGCGCTGGAAGATACAACATTCATTGCTTTTAGCAAGGACATCATAAATTTAAAAATCCGGGAAAGCCCCGGTTACATAGTGTTAGAGGGCATATTTATGAAAATACTTGCACTTTTTTTTCGGTCTGTTGCCAAGTTACGCTTTAAAATATTCAACCTAGCGACAATAAAAGATCTCTCAACTGATGATTTCAACACCTACATATCAGAATTTATTACTCATGGTTGGGATAAAACGTATGAGTATGATGGTTTTGATGCTTGGATAGACTATGGAAAAGTGATATTAAAAAACGGATTGAAAAAACTGACCTTTGAGTGGGACAACTGGTCAGAAGGAAGTATTGAAGGACCAATAAAGCTGATTGAATCATTTGCAGAAGAAAAACAATTAGAAGTTACACATGAATGGCGCTGGAGTGAATATGATGAATAGTGATTCTGACTTGTTTCTTAAGCCGAGGGCATTTAGGCCTTCGATGTCACAAAATCAGTTGCTTCAAACATGAACCTTCGATAACACCTAGTCCTTGCCAGCCCCGGCTTAGAATGGTGTTCGATTCAAAAAAAGATCAATTGACAGATGTAACCTTTTGGGTTACGATCATTTCATGATAAAATCATTTAGACACAAAGGATTGGAAGATTTCTTTTACGATGGATCGAAAAAGGGAATAGGTCCAGAACATGCAAAAAAACTGGGGAGAATATTAGATCGTTTGCATTCGGCAAAAGATGTAAAGGATATGAATTATCCAGGTTCTTATCTTCACCAATTGAGCGGAGATAAAAAAGGGCAATACTCAGTCAGGGTGTCTGGAAATTGGAGAGTGTTTTTTGAATTCAAAAAAGGCGACACTTATATTGTCGATTACGGTGACTACCACTAAGAGGTGAATAAATGAAAAAAATAAAAAGACAGCCGACACACCCGGGTGCCATTATCAAAGAGGATTATTTAAGTCCTTTGTCAATTACTATCAAAGATATGGCCGAGATTTTGGGAGTATCAAGAAAAACACTTTCAAAAATAATAAATGAAAGGGGTTCAATTACACCAGATATGGCCTTAAGATTATCCAGGGCTTTCGATACCACGCCTGACCTTTGGTTGAATCTTCAACAAAATTACGACCTTTGGAAAGCAGAAAATTCTTCAGACGAATGGTTGTCAGTTAAGCCAATACCAGCTGAGCAACTTCATTCCCACAGTTAGTCAAATCGAACAACAGAATCAACCAGAGCGCATAGCCCTTCGATAGGCGCAAGTTCAGCGCTTGTTGGATAATTCAACTTGAAGCAAAAATCGGTGCAGCGCCTGGTTATCGCAGCGTTAGAAGGCGACACGAGGTCGCATGATTGTATGTATAGGAGATAGATATGATATATTGAATATACCCGGTGTATCCCCACCGGTCCTCTACGTGAGCGTGCTACCGTTGCGATGATGACGGGGTGCGAAACCTCACGGACAATGTACCGAATTGGGTTTGAATGGTGACAGGAGAACCCCCTCCGGAAATCTCATCCGGTTAAAGGGCTAGAGTCGGATAATAAGATAAATTGACATAGAAAGAAGACTGTATTACAATTCGTAATACAGAGGTGAAAAATATGATTACACTAAGACTCGATCCAAAATTGGAACAAGCAGTAAATATTACAGCAAAAAACCTTGGACTTACAAAATCAGAACTCATACGACAGTGTATTAGTGACTATATTGCCAAATCACAACATTCAAATGCTTGGGAGGTTGGTAAAGAGCTATTTGGTAAGTATTCAAGTAATCAAGGCAATTTGTCTGCAGATCGAAAAGAGCTGATAAAATTAAAAATCAAATCCAAACACAAATGAAAAAAGTACTAGTAGATTCAGGCCCCTTAATTGCTCTTTTTGATTCCTCAGATAAATATCATAAAAAAACAATCGATTTCATTAAATCGAATGAATTTCCTTTAGTAACATCCATTGCATCAATCACCGAAGCTTTGCATTTGCTTGACTTTAATCGGAATGCCCAACTTGATCTGCTAGAGTGGGTCTATCGTGGTGGGGTTGAAATCTGCAATATTGAGAATAGTGACTTTGGTAGAATTAAAGAATTGACAAATAAATACAAAGATTTGCCAATGGATTTTGCAGATTCATGCTTGGTATTCCTCGCCGAACAACTCAACTTAGACACTGTAGCGACAGTCGATAGAGACTTTACAATCTACAGAATAAGTGGAAAAAGGAAATTCAAAATAGCTCTATCATAAGGCCATTTCAGTCAATAACATGAATAGCGTTAATCCCCACATAACCTTCCGGAAATCCTCTCCAATTAAGGGCTTGGGACGGATGATAGGGTGAAGATATCTGAATACCGTTAAGCGTCGTAATCAGTTACCAACCTACGAGGATTATATTGCCACTCAGGATAACAGATAGTAAAAGCCTAATAGCTTATCCCAAAAGCTTTTTTATAGCTTCCGACAAGCGTTTAATACCCTCTTCTATTTTGGTTTCATCTGAATTAGAGAAATTTAAACGAAATGAATTGTCCCCCATGGAATCAAGGTGAAAGGCACTACCAGGAACAAAGGCAACGTTTTTTTTAATTGCTTCTTCAAATAGCTCCAAAGATGAAAAACCATTGGGTAAAGTCGCCCAGAGAAACATTCCCCCCTCCGGTCTGATGAACTGAACCTCAGGAGGGCAGAATTGCTCCAGCATGGAAACCATCAAATTGCATTGGTTTTTATATTTGACCCTTATCTGCTCAATATGCTCTTCCAAATCATTATCCAACAGGTATTGGTGCATAATTCGCTGGGCGATGTTGTTGGAATGCAGATCCGACGCCTGTTTAACTATTTTTAGCTTCTCCATAATTTCTTTGACCGCGCAAACCCACCCCAATCGAAAACCCGGAGCGGTAATTTTGGAGAAGGATCCCATTAAAACACCTCGATCACCCAGGAATAATTTTATCGGTGGTTGCATATCCCCAAAAAACCTTAAATCTCCATAAGGATCATCCTCCAGTAAAACAACTGAGTACTTTTTTAGCAACTCTGCCACTGCTTTTCTTTTTTCCAATGAATAAGTAATGCCGGAAGGATTCTGGAAATTGGGAACCGAATAAAACAGAGGGATGGTATGTTGATTCAGTTCATCTTCCAGCATTTTGATATCCAGTCCGTCTTCAGCCAGCTGGATAGTATGAAATTCGGGCTCAAATAGGGATATGGCTTGAATCGCCCCTAAATAACCAGGACGTTCAATCAAAACACGATCTCCCTTGTTTAGAAAAACCTTACAGACCAAATCAATACCTTGCTGTGATCCGTTTACGATTAAAATTTCATCCGGATCTATTTTTAAACCTGCTTTATTGGCATATCTTTCAGAAATACACTCTCGTAATGGTAAAAATCCTTCCGTTGTCGCATATTGAAGTGCGCTTTTTCCCTCCTCCTGAAATACCTTACTAGCAGCTTCCGAGAATTCCTGAACTGGAAAAAGTTCTGGATTTGGAAGGCCACCAGCAAAAGATATAACATCAGGTTGTTCTGTAACCTTTAAAATTTCCCGGATAAATGATTTATCTGTTTTATTCATTCGATCTGCAAACATGTTCTGCATTTTTTCCTTTTTGCTAAATATGTTTCACGGCAAACCACTCAATATAATTTACACATGATATTAATGAGCTATGAATTTCTTTTATTAATAATTCAATCTTCCGAAAGAAATACTCATGACCATGATACTGTTTAAATATCGACTATAAAAAAAGGTGCAGATTTAAAGAAAAAATGAGATAACAGATTTCGGGAAAATTTTGGTGATCATTCAATACACACATTTTAGGGTTTGGAAGAGATCCTTTGTCGTACCTCCTTTTAACTAACTAGAAATTTTTATTAAAAATTTCAACCAAGTATAAAATAATAAAACCATTATACCAAAACTGAGTCAGTCGCAAAAATTCTGCCGGCTTGCCGACATATGTGTAACTCAGGATGACGGGAAACGACCGACCAAAAGTCCCTGGTCATTGGAGTAGGATAAAAAAACCTAAAATTGAGTCATTAATTTATATTCAAAAATAAAAAAGCATGTCGACCGCAAAGCGCAAATTCCGATATCAGCAACTGGCCAAAGAGATTGAAGAAAAAATTCATTCAGGCACGTATAAAATCGGAGAGAAACTCCCCTCAACCCGTGATTTGCATAAACGACTAAACTTGAGTATCACCACCATCTACAAAGCTTTCATCGCGTTGGAAACCAAAGGATTAATCGAAGCCCGTCCTAAATCCGGCTATTATGTAAAATCAACTGCTTCATCACCAAAAGAGACTACCGAAATCCGCCAAAACACGCCTCAACAGCTTAGTTTTTCGGATGCTGGTAAAGAAGCAGCGGTTCCACATACAGTTGAAATCCCCTCTTTTGTTAACGAAGTATTAAAAGCTGCTAATAACACTGAATTTCTTCAATTGGGATCAGCAGTTGTTTCCCCGGAATTTCTACCTTTCCGACAATTGTCTAAAATTCTGAAAGAACAGACCAGTAGTGAGATGAAATCGATTGTGTCATATGAATTGGCCCAAGGAGATTTTGAACTACGACGTCAACTTGCCTTAAGGGCACTGGGTGTTCTGGATGGGATATCAGCGGATGATTTTATCATCACCAACGGCTGTACCGAAGCCATGTTATTAGCACTCAAAGCCGTAGTTCAAGCGGGAGATACCATTGCCATTGAATCACCAACCTTTTATGGTATCTTGCCCCTGCTTGAAGAACTCAAAGTACTGGTTGTAGAAATCCCCACCGATCCTGTTTCGGGTTTGAATATTGATAAACTGGAAAAATCAATTAAAATCTATGATATAAAAGCCTGTCTATTAACGCCCAATTTTCATAATCCATTGGGTGCGTTAATGCCCGTGATAAAGAAAATAAGACTTGTTCAATTACTGAACAGGTACAACATTCCGATTATCGAAGATAACGTATTATCCGAACTTTATTATGGAAAACAACCACCAGCCCCGTTGAAAGCATTTGATGAGAAAGATCTAACCTTAACTTGTTCCTCTTTCTCCAAATCACTAACCTCCGGTTTACGAATTGGTTGGATCATTCCCGGTAATCGATTTAAAGAAAGAGTTTTGAAACTAAAAGCCGGATTCTCGGTCTCAACATCCTCACTGGATCAATTTGTACTGGCTCGTTTTTTGGAAAGTGGCGTGTATGAGAGACATCTTCGGTCACTGCGGGCACGTCTGAAAAAGCAAGTTACTCAATTTGCAGAGGTCATCGAAAAACATTTCCTAAAGGAAACACGCTTTGTATTACCACAAGGAGGGCTTCTGCTCTGGGTACAACTCCCTGATAATGTAGACGGATTAACGGTCTATCGACAAGCTCTGGAGCATCGAATCGCCATTCTACCAGGAAGTGTGTGTTCCTCTTCCGGACAATTTAAAAATTACATACGCATTGGTTGTGGATTCCCGCTGACTCAACAAATGAAAAAGGGATTGATGACTTTGGGGAAAATAGTCGAACAGAATCAAAAATAGGGATATAAATCAGCTTAAATCACCAGAGAACCTGCAAATATCTGTTTTAATTGGATAAGAAGACTGGCTAGGGCTAAAGATTTGGCAGCATTTGCTCGAACAGCCAATTCAGTTTCAATGGTCAGATCAAAACACCACTCCAATTGCTCTTCTGAAAATGGCAATTCCATGTTCTTCAACTCATCCATCATATCAAGATTAATAATCCGATCCATCTGATGATTATGGATATAAATAAAATCCCGAAACCAAATACTACACATTTCCAGGAAATAAAAATGAAGATCCTTTTTTACCCATTGCTCCACCAAATCCGAATGGTCATTAATCTCATCGGTAGTTAATGTGCACAGAATGTTTAGCACTTGCTCTCGCATGGTGAATAAAACCGGTGCATGATTTATAAAATCTTCTCTAATTCTTCCCCTTGAATAGTTTAACACAAATTCGGACTCCTCCCGATTCAACTTATACTTCTCTTCGATTATAGATTGAACATGAGATCGCTCCAAGGGAGCAAAATGCACTCGCTGACAACGGGAGAGAATGGTTTCCAGCATCAAATTTTCATCAGTGGTCGTTAAAACAATGAGAGTATCCAGAGGTGGTTCTTCCAAAATTTTCAAAAAGCAGTTGGCCGATTCCTGATTCATGCGATTGGCTTGTTTTACCAGCACGACTCTTTTTTCTGCATAAGCCGGTTTCAGACTTAGTTTTTCAATCAGCTCCTGTATTTGTTTAATCCTTATAAACTGTCCACTGGGTTCAATCAACAGAAAATCAGGGTGCAGATCATTTCCCATCATGCGGCAGTTATCACACTGAAGGCAACTGTTTTGAGTCCTGCAATTCATCATCTGGGCAAATTCCCTGACCAGCGAACTTTTCCCAATACCATCTGCTCCCAAAAAAAGATAAGCCGATGGAATCCTGTTTTTTTGCAAAGCGGTTAATAGCTGTTCCTTAACCAAATCATGCCCGTAAATGCGTGAAAATTTCATGGGCTAATCCAATCTGCTAAGTACAAGTTCTTGAATTTTCTGTTGAATGGGAAAGATTGCATCTTCACCGATAATACGGAAGAACCGTTGGGATTCATTTATACTAAAGTCTCTGTATGCCTTAATAACTCGTTGAAAAAACTGGATATCCTCATTTTCCAACCGATCATTGCTGCGCTGCTCCAGGCGTTTTTGAGATTCTTCGATTGAAATGTCCAACCAGATGGTCAAATCCGGGGTAAGGATCAGTTTATTTTTCAGCATCTCCAGCCAGGAAAGATCCAGTTGCCTTCCGCCACCTTGATAAGCAACGGCAGCATCATGATACCTGTCGCACAATACAATCTTTTTTTCTTTCAATGCAGGTACAATCACTTCCTGGATATGTTGAATCCGATCAGCAATATACAATAATAGCTCGGTTTCCGGGAAGATCTGAGTATTTTCCGGATTCAGCACAATTTCACGAATCAGCTGACCTATAGCTGTCCCACCTGGTTGAAAAGTCGTAATTACATCATACCCTTTCTTTTGCAAGGTTTCTTCCAATAATTCTATTTGTGTTGACTTGCCGCAACCGTCAATTCCTTCAAAAGTAATAAACATAATTGATATCTCCCGATTAAACTCTTTGTATATCAGCACCGAGTTGCCTTAACCGTTCATCAATATTCGCATATCCCCGGTCGATCTGGTGAATATTATGAATTTCGCTGGTACCTTCGGCGCATAGAGCTGCAATTAGCAACGCCATCCCTGCCCGAATATCCGGCGATGCCATTTCGGTTCCCTTTAATCGAGCCGGACCGACAATAACCGCCCGATGTGGATCGCACAAAACAATCCTGGCGCCCATATCAATCAATCTGTCTATCCAGAATAAACGACTCTCAAACATTTTTTCAAAAACCAAAACCGTGCCGGTGCATTGAGTAGCCACTACTGTCATGATACTGGTCAAATCCGCTGGAAACCCAGGCCATGGGGCATCATCAATCCTGGGAATCGATTGGTCAATATCATTTTGAATAATCAGCTCCTGATCCGCCGGTACCACCAAATCATCTCCATTCTTTTTGGTGCTCACGCCCAACCGTTTAAAATATGTAAGTATTTGACCTAAATTATGAAAACCAGGTTTGACAATGGTTAACTCACTGTGGGTTACTGCCGCTAAACCAATCATAGAACCAATTTCCGTATGGTCGGGTTGAATAGTATGTTCACAACCAGACAGTGATTCTACGCCTTCGATGCAAAGCATATTGCTTCCCACACCGCTAATCTTAGCTCCCATGGCATTCAACATATTGCAAAGCCCCTGAACATGGGGTTCACAAGCAGCGTTATATATAGTTGTCACCCCTTCCGCCGTAACAGACGCCATGACAATGTTTTCAGTGGCCATAACACTGGCTTCATCAAGCAGAATATCCGCACCAGAAAATCGATCACATTCTGCCTTAAAGCAACCTTTTTCACGCTGGATATCGACTCCCAATTGCTGTAACGCCGTAATATGCGTATCTAATCGTCTCCGCCCAATAGAATCTCCTCCCGGAACATAAACTGTCGTTTTATTAAACCGATACAGCAATGATGAAATCAAAAGAAAAGACCCCCTGATAGCTTGTGAAAGAGCCTGATCCGGGATAGAAGCAATCAGCTGTGAAGCATCAAACTTAAACGAATTCTCCCCTTTATAGCTGATACTAACACCCAATCCCTCCAAAATCGACTTCATGCTGTTAATATCACCAATACTGGGTAGATTATGAATGGTTACCGGTTCTTCAGTTAATAAAACAGCAGCCAAGACTGGCAGCGCTTCGTTTTTATTACCCGATGGAACGATTTTTCCACTAAGTTTGTTTCCACCCCTCACAATAAACTGATCCATACAACGCTCCTTTGGGAATCAGGCAGTTTTCAAGATTTGGTTGGTTCCAGCCTGGATTCCATTAAATGTCTTAATATGTTTTGAATGTGCAGTATCTAGATGTACGTGAGATTTCACCAAGAATCAAGCCAGTCAACTTTAGATTCGTATGGATTTACGTTTTGATCCCCAGGTTCCGGGAGATTCATCAAAACTTCCGGTTAACTTTGTACCACAATAGATACAGCATCCTGACTTGGTCAGCCGATAGGAAACCAATTCATACCATTCTCGTTCAATCAGTGCCTTACCGCATTTTGAGCAATAGGTTGTATCCCCTGGAGGGTAGTGGACATTACCGGTATACACATGGTGCAAACCCGTGCTTAAAGCGATTTCCCTGGCTTCAATCACCGTTTTTAATGGTGTGGCAGGTTTATCTCGATACTTAAAATCAGGGTGAAATGCAGAGAAGTGCAATGGCGTTTCCGGGCCCAACTCGTTGAAAACCCATTTGGATAATTGAGTGATCTCATCCTGGTTGTCATTTTCATCAGGAATCAGTAAAGTTGTGATCTCTATCCAAACATTGGTATTTTTTTTAACATACTTAAGGGTATTCAACACCGTTTGAAGGTCACCGCCGGTCAGTTTTTTATAAAACAGCTCCGAAAAACTTTTCAGATCGATATTAGCAGCATCAATAAAGGAAAAAAATTCCTTTGCCGCTTCAGGATTAATATATCCATTGGTTACCGCTACTACTTGAATCCCTTTTTGATGGCAGGCATCTGCCACATCTTTTCCATATTCAAGAAAAATCACCGGGTCATTATAGGTTAAAGCCACACTTTTACAATTCTCGTATGCAGCCGCTTCAGCAATAGCTTGCGGGCCTGCTCGTTCGGTCAAACGATCTAACTCTTTAGAACGACTGATATCCCAATTTTGGCAAAATTTACAGGAAAGATTACAGCCAGCGGTTCCAAAGGAAAGAACTGACGTATTGGGATAAAATTGATTCAATGGCTTTTTTTCAATCGGATCAATACAAAAACCGCTGCTTCGACCATATGTTACCAGACACATCTGATTGCCAATGCATTGACGAACAAAACACATTCCACGTTGACCTTCTTTTAATTTACACTCCCTGGGGCAAAGATCGCATTGTATTTTACCATCTTGAATTTTATGCCAATATCTGGCGGGGAAATTGTCCATCATATTGATCCAGTTAAGTTTTTATCAAACATTAAACCGCAGTCTGTTCAACAGGCGGTTCTAAGAGAGGAAAACAAATGACACAAAATCGAGATAAATCAGCCATACGACTCTTTTATTATCGCTAAAATCCTTAATCTGACTTAATTTTAAATCACTCACGGTTTCAGCGCAACCGAGAACCAAAAGCAAATTAAAATGTGTTGGCGAAAAACCAAACCAAAAAAGGAGAATCGATGACTGTTATTAAACCCTTGGGTTTTGGAATATACGAATTGGAGTTGATAGAAAAAAGTTCTGTTTATCGTACCACCGGATACTTGATCCTTGGAGAGAAAAAAGTTCTGATTGAAACCGGGGCAACACGCTCTAATGGTGCCATTCAAACTGCTCTCAAGGAATTAAATATTGATCTCAAGGACATAGATGCCATCATTGTTACCCACATTCATCTGGATCATTCCGGCGGTGCCGGTTTGCTCATGAGCCAATGTCCAAATGCAGTACTGTTGGCACATGAAAAGGCTAAACCTCATCTGTCTGATCCAGAAAAGCTGATTCAGGGAGCTAGAGTCGTCTATGGCGATTCATTCGATAAATTATTTAGTCCGATTTTGCCCATTTCGGAAGAGAGAATTCAGGTAATGGGTGAAGAGGATAAGTACGACCTGGGAAACGGCAGGATCATCCATTTTTACAATAGTCCGGGACATGCCTTTCATCATCACATCATCCACGACCCAATAAGCAACGGTATCTTTTCCGGTGATGCTGCCGGTTTGTTTTTTAACCGTATATATGAAGAATATGGCATTAAATATGTGATCCCTGTCACTGCTCCAACCCAATTTGCACCGAATTTAATGGTGGAAACCCTGGAAAAAATGATCCGTCTTAATCCCGACAGGATCTATTACACCCATTTTGGCATGTCAAACTCAGGGGTTGAGATGCTGCAAGCAGCTAAAAAACGAATGGATTTTTTTGGTAGGGAATGTATTGAATTCTATAAAAAAGACAGGTCTTTTGAACGCTTAAACAGTTTCATGAATCAGCGGGTTTTCAATGAGTTGGAACAGAGCGGTGTCCCCCACAATTTAGCAGACCGCAAACACATTATGTTTGATATAACGTTAAATGCCCAGGGAGTAGTAGCCTTAGTAGAACGGCAGGAAAGAGAAGCGGTCGAATAGAAAATTCGACCCTTCGTTCTTATTTTAAAGCACCCAATTCCAGAGAGCGATTAAACGCGGCTTGATAACCATCAATCAGAATTTTTTTCAATTTGGCTTTATCATAAGATTTAAATGCTGCTTCTGTAGTACCGCCGGGAGATGTCACTTTACGACGCAATTCCTCTGGTGAATCATCGGATCTATCCAGTAAACTGGCCGCCCCTAATAGAGTCTGAGTGGCCAGAGTATCTGCTTCGGATTCATTAAACCCAAGATCAATGGCACCTTGTTTCATGGCTTCAGCCAAGAAAAAAACATAGGCCGGACCGGTGCCGGATATGGCGGTGGCAGCGTCTATCATTTTTTCATTGTCCACGCGGATGGCTTTCCCCAAACTGTCAAAAATCTGTTGCGCTATCCCAAAAGATTCCCTGGTAACCCCCTGGTTCCCGCAATAAACAGACATACCCATCTTAATTGAGCATGGAGTATTGGGAATGCACCGTATAACCTGCACCTTTGGTAATATCGTTTCCAGAACATTGATGGTAATTCCGGCCATGATGGATAAAATCAAGGTATTTGCACCGGTTTTTGAATTTAGACCTTTCATCACCGGCTCAGCATCCTGGGGTTTGACCGCAAGAATCACCAGATGTAAATCATGGGATAACTCATCTACCCCTTTTACGATGGTTGCTCCTTGTTTTTTAAATGTCTCAACATACGGATTAGCAACCTTTTCAACAATGGTTAGATTCTCCGCAGAACATATTCCCTGTTTTATCAAGGCATCCACAATGGCAGATCCCATATTACCACATCCAACAATGACCAGTTTTTTCATATTTATCTAACCATTTTTCTTTTCAAAGGTCACCATAAAATCAGCCAAGGCATCAATACCTTCCATGGGCATAGCGTTGTATATAGATGCTCTGACACCACCTACCGAACGATGTCCTTTTAAAGCTGTTAATCCTTCATCATTAGCCTGTTTGAGGAACAAATCCAATTGCTCCTGGGTCGGCAGGTTAAAGGTAACATTCATAATTGAACGATGATCTGGATGGGCATGTCCTTTATAATAATCTGATTTATCAATCAAATCATATAACTTGGCTGCTTTTTGCTCATTGACTTTTTCTACAACTTTCACACCACCTTCCCGTTTTAACCATTTCAACACAAGGTTAATCACATAAATTGCAAAGGTATTGTTGGTATTAGCTAAGGAATGCTTGTCACTATATACCTGATAGTTCAGCAGACTAGGGGTATATTCCGGAGCATGTCCCAAGAGATCTTCACGAATAATCACCATGGCAATACCGGAAGGTCCGAGATTTTTTTGTGCACCGGCAAAAATTAAACCAAACTTGGAATAATCCATAACCCTGGAAAGAATTTCCGAGGTGGCATCAACTACCAGCGGGATATCCCCCGTATCCGGAAATTCGTGCCATCGCGTCCCGAAGAGGGTATTGTTACTGGTGATATATGCATACGAAGCATCTTGGTCCAGATCTTCTACCCTGAATTCCGGGATTCGATCAAAGTTAGTATCATTGCTGCTGCTAACATTGATGATCTCGCCATACTTCTTAGCCTCGTTTAAGGCGATTTTAGCAAAATTGCCACTTTCAACATAAAGCGCCTTTTTGGCTGGTTTCATGTTGATTAAATTCATGGGTATTGCTGAAAACTGCATTTGTGCTCCACCATGAACATATAAAATCCGATAATTATCCGGTAAAGAAACGGTTTCTTTAAACAATTCATCGGTTTCACAGATCAAGGCGTCAAACTCTTTGGACCGATGGCTGATTTCAATAATAGAAGAGCCCATCTCTGCAAAATCGAGGAATTCTTCTTGAATTTGTTGAATTACAGGGAACGGGAGTTTTGCTGGCCCTGCACCAAAATTAAATACTTTTTTTGCCATGAGTATAAGTCTGTTAATGGTCAATGTTTAAAAGTAAAAGAATAAAAACAAACACGTTTAGTGCAGTCTAACCGAGTAAACACCATCAATATTTCTAATCCGTTCCAACGTTTCCTCGTTTACAACTTTGTCGACATCCATCAAGCTATAAGCTATATCGCCTCTACTTTTGTTTAACATATCCAAAACGTTGATATTGCTTTCTGCCAGAATCGGCAACACCTGCCCCAGCATGTTGGGAATGTTTTTGTTGGAAAAAGCGATACGACATTCACCACTTCTTTCCAGGACTGTCGTTGGAAAATTAACTGAATTCACGATGTTTCCATTTTCCAGAAAATCGATAGACTGATCGGCTGCCATAGTAGCACAGTTTTCTTCTGCTTCAACAGTACTGGCACCAATATGCGGCATAAGAATGATATCTTCCCGCCCCATTAAAACAGGATGTGGAAAATCCGTAATAAATTTTGAAAGTGTGCCATTATCCAGGGCCCCGACCACAGCTTTCGGGTCAACAATCCCTTCTCGAGAAAAGTTTAATAATCGAGCACCTTTCTTAACAAAACTCAGTGATTCATCATTGATCATATAACGAGTCGATTCCAGCATGGGCAGATGCAAAGTAATGAAGTCCGATTTCCCTAGCAGGGTAGGCAGGTTCTCAATCCGCTGCACTTTGTTTGATAGCCGCCAAGCAGATTCAACAGATATGCTGGGATCGTATCCCAACACTTCCATTCCCATACTCATCGCCATCTCAGCCACTTTTGAGCCAATAGCCCCAAGACCAACAATGCCCAATGTATTGTTGATGATCTCACTTCCGGCGAATCGTTTTTTCTCTTTTTCAACGATTTTAGTAATTTCTTTCGGATCATCTGTTTCCTTGGCAAGTTGATCCAAAAATCGAATCCCCCTGATAACTCCTCTTGATGACAACAACAACGACAGCATTATTAGTTCTTTTACTGAATTTGCATTTGCACCCGGCGTATTAAAAACTGGGATACCACGAATCGTACAATCATCTACGCAAATTTTATCAACACCAGCACCCGCCCTGGCAATTGAACGAAGCGATGAAGGCAGGTCCTCCGGCTTAATAGGATTGCTTCTTACGAGGATAGCGTCCGGAGAGGTAATTTCACTGGCAACTTCATATTTATCCCTTGGAAATCGCTCCAAACCTTTGGGAGAAATTTGATTCATGGTTAAGACTTTGTACATTTCACTCCTAAGGAAAATTCAATCAATAAGATTGGGTTAACAATTAATTCAATAAAAAGTAATAAGCTGAATGGTTTGTACTTCATTATCTACTAAAAATAGCCAATTCCAGCCATTTCAGTCATTCAAAAATATATTGAAAAAGTGATCACACCCGACTTTTTTCATTCCTTCATTCGAAATAAAAGATAAAAAAGAGTGTGATTATATCGGTTTTTTACTACGAAAATCGGCATTAGACAGGAATATGATCTGAATTCTGATAAAATTCCATCCCTTCAAATTTTTTCTTGGCATAATCCAGATCCCAGGTTGAGTTACACAAAAATATTTTTTTTTCTTTTACATCTGTTGCGATTTGGCCAAGATATCGTTCCTCAAATTTTTTCAGCAGGTTATCATTTTCACAATGATACCATCTGGCGCATGTGTACGGCACAGATTCAAAAACCCCTTCCACACTATACTCATGTTCCAACCGGAATTTAATCACCTCGAACTGAAGAACCCCCACTACACCCAAAATGTGATCATTGCTTGCCACTGCCTTAAAAACTTGGGTTGCGCCCTCTTCGGTCAATTGTATGAGTCCTTTTTCCAACTGTTTTCCTTTTAATGGATCAGCCAATCGAACCTTCATAAAATTTTCCGGTGAAAAACTGGGGATGCCTTTAAAATTAAGGGTTTCACCCATACTAAAACTATCACCAATCTTAAAGATTCCCGGATCATACAATCCAAGAATATCCCCGGCAAATCCTTCATCCAGCATTTCTCTTTCCTTAGCCATAAACGTGACAGTACTGTTCAACTTAATCATTCGCTTTAAACGACTGTGGTAGATTTTCATCCCTCGATTGAATTTGCCTGAACAAATGCGCATAAAAGCAATACGATCTCGGTGGGACGGGTCCATATTGGCTTGAATTTTAAAAATAAATCCTGTTAGTTTTTGCTCTTCCGGGTGTACATCCCTTTCAATCGCCTGTCTGCCTTGGGGAGAGGGAGCAAAATCGAGAAAACGATGAAGAAATTCATGAACCCCGAAGTTTCGTAAAGCGGAGCCAAAAAATACTGGCGTAACAGTTCCATTCAAAAAATCTTCCATATTAAACGGTGTACCGGCACCTTCGAGAAGTTCCATGTCTTCTCGTAATTGATCGGCAAAATGGAAACCGACAATTTCATCCAGTTTTGGATTATCCAGGCTGCCCAGCTCCACTGTATCAAATTCCTGTCGGTTTTTATCGGATTTATATATGCGAATGCTTTTATTTGCCAGATTGTAGATGCCTTTAAATTCTTTCCCCATCCCAATTGGCCAAGTGAGGGGGCTACATTGAATCTTTAAAACATTTTCCACTTCGTCCAGCAGATCGAAAGGATTATTGCATTCACGATCGAACTTGTTCATAAACGTCATCACTGGCGTATGCCTCATCCGACAAACTTCCAACAATTTTTTGGTTTGGGCTTCCACCCCTTTGGCGCCATCTATCAACATTAGAGCGCTATCGACAGCAGTGAGCACTCGGTAAGTATCTTCGGAAAAATCCTGGTGGCCGGGAGTATCTAATAAATTGATCTCAAAATCCAAGTAACTGAATTTCATCACGGAAGAGGTCACACTAATCCCGCGCTGTTTTTCAATTTCCATCCAATCCGAAGTGGCAAATTTCTTTGATTTTCTAGCCTTTACCGTACCTGCCATCTGGATTGCGCCACCAAATAGAAGGATCTTTTCGGTGATAGTTGTTTTACCGGCATCCGGATGGCTAATGATGGCAAAGGTCCGTCGTCGTGCGACTTCATTCTTAATTTCTGATTCTAAAGACATGAACAATATGAACGTGGAAGATTACAACCGAAGAGTTCCGGACGGTTGAAACACTCAAGCTGTCACGGAAGAACAAAAGAGATGGTTTAATTGATTAATTCTACATTTTAGTACTCAATCCCAATATGAGCCGGCTCATGATTAAAGTTTTTTTGCAACATACCTGTTGGGCTTTACCCTGTAATACCTTTTTAAATCAGCTACTTTACGACCATCTTTTGAAAAGCTGATGGTCAATATGAAACTGGTCCAGAACCTTACCGATAGTATGGTCAATCAAATCCATGATCGATAACGGTTTGTGGTAAAACCCAGGAAATGGTGGAAGAAGGATGCCCCCATGATCAATAAGTCTTAACATCAATTCCAAATGACCTTTATGGAGAGGGGTTTCACGTGGAACCACAACTAATTTTCGTCTCTCTTTCAAAGTCACATCTGCCGCCCTGGTGAGCAGATTGTCGTTGTAACTGTTTACAATTCCAGAAAGACTTTTGATGGAACACGGCAAAACAACCATACCCAACGTTAAAAAAGAACCACTTGAAATGGGAGCTTCCAAATCATGGCAATCATAAACGAAAGCCGCCAAATTCTTAACTTCTTCCGAGGAATAGTTTGTTTCTATTTCCATATTTTTAAAAGCCGCCGGAGAAATTACAGCAAGCGCCTCTACAGAATCCATCTCCTTCAACACTTCCAAAAGTCGAATGCCGTAAATGACGCCGGATGCACCGGAAATCCCAACAATAAGCTTGTGCTTTTTCAAAATATCTTTTCCAAGTCGAATATTGTCGTCGATATTATGCAATTGTTATTTTTAGCTTATTCATATATAGAATTCAATCAGGTACTATTTTAATATGAATTAACCCCGATTGATAAAGTCAGATTATCGCACTGAGGGAAATATGTCGATTATCAATATGGTGGGTTGAATTAAATTAGAAACAAACTACTACAGTATAAATAACTGTTATTCCGTATTTTTTAGTCAATTTTAATATACTGTTATCTCATGCGCTTTTTTTTGTGGAGGGCTTTTTGGCAGATACTTGTTCCCAGGCCGCCTGAATTCTTCTTAAGTCTATTTTATTGTCAGCGGCCAGTTTTTGCATGGACCGTATAATTAGTTTCTGCTTGGCTTTGATCATTTCAACTGTTGGTGTTTGAGATTTCAGAGAGGACACCAGTGTTCGTCTGTTTTTCTCTGGAAAACACATAATGACCTTTTCCTGGAGCTGTTTAGTAGTACCAACAATCGAAGTAATAACATCTTCCGGCGGTAATGTTCTCACCACCTGGATTAATACATCGTTTGGCACCACAGGAATTGAATCAAATAAGAAAAATCTGCTCTCAACTTTTTCACTCAGTTTACGATCGGACACCCTCAAACTGTTGATCATATCCTTTCGCACATTTGCGTCTGATTCACTGATGGCTTCAACCACCATATCCACACCGTCAAACCCGACAGTTTTATCACCCGGAATCCCTTTTGCCTTGTCAGCCAAATTGTAGGCCACCTTTTCAGCTAATTCCAAGGGAAGATTGTCCATATTTCCCAACTGGGTAATGACTTTTGCCCGCTCATCCTTGGATAGTTTTGACAAAATCTGGGCTGAAGCGACACTATTAAGCTGGCTAAGAACAATTGACTTTATTTTTACAGGTTCATCCTTAATTAGAAATGCCACTTGCCCGGTCGTCAATTCATGCAGAAAAGTAAATGGGTCTGATTCCATTCTCTCGGGAGATGTCAGTTTTTTTGCATACAGGATTTTCTGGATCTCACTTAATAATTCATTTTCCTTTTTGGCATTCACTTTTGTTTCCAATGCCATTCCTTCCATTTCCAGGTAATCCTCTTCTCCCATGATGTCGGCAAATAATCTTCTGGAAGTAGCCGGTCCCAAAACGGAGACAAATTGTGCCATTTTTTCAACGCCGCCTCTGTCCTCTGCAAACTCCCCATATAGTTGCTCAGCCCAGTCTTTTCTTCCTAACAGATGAGTAATGATATCTTGCTGCATCTTTTCACTTTTTTCCACCAGGATCGAATCCCTGATCAGCTCCTCTTGCTGAGCCAGGCGTTGTTCTTTTTCTTTTTTAGCCTCTTCAACAGCCAATTCGGGTTCCATTTCATGCTCAAAAAGCTTACCTTCTTCAATGGCTTCTTCCAGGGCCAATAGATTGCTACGCATACGAGCCAGACGCCAGATTAAAAACAGAACAACAATAACAAATGCAGCTGCAATGAGAACATATAACCATTCCTGGCGTGTCAAACCATAATATTTTTTCTCCGCTTTGCCGACCAATTCTAAAACATCGGCTTTTGCTTCATCGATCGATTGGGGCAGAATGGGAACAAAATTGAACAGATCGCCCCGTGAAGGATTCAATTCACTGACAACGGGAACGGTTTCCCTGATAAAGGTATCAACAGAAGGCGAAATCTCTTTATGCATGATTAAATCAATCCGCATCCGTGTGATCTGCCAGTAAGTATTTCCCACAACATCAGTAATTTTTTTTACTCCTGTTTCGGATTCCAATTCAAATCCGGGCAATGCTTCCCCAACCTGTTGCTCAAATTCAGTCTCTTGTTGCCTGATTGCGTCAATTTTTTTCCTTCCGGTTAGTTTAACCTTTACCACGTAATCCTTTTTATTCAGGAATGGATCTAGACTTTTGCGAATGGCTTCTTCGATTTCATGCTGCTTTAGGGTCAGCGAGTAAATCTTATCTTGAGCCACCACACTGGTCGATACTGTCAAGGACAGTAATATCAGCAATATGAGGGAATGCTTTTTCATAATTCGTTTTTGACTTTGGATATAAATTTGCCGAGCTTTTTATTGTCAGGGTCCAAGGCCAATGCCTTTTCCCAATTATTCAATGCCAGGTTATTCCATCGCAGTCGATAATAGATTGATCCCAACATTTCGTAGCTTTTGGATGCATACGGATTTATATTTATGGATTCAATTACCTCATTAAGAGCCGTATTTAAATCATTATTATAATACGCCTTTCTTGAAAGTATCAAATGTTTGGAACTCTCTGCCTCTTTCCGGGAATCAACCGGTTTGATAGGCTGTCCTAATTCCGGAAATAGTTGGGCTAACCTTTCTTTTTTTTCTTTTTCCGTTCGATCTTTATCTTCAGCAATTTTTTCGGTATCCGACAAATCCAGTTTCAAATCCATTTTTTCATTCGCCAAAACCAAAATATCAAATGTATCTCTACCGCCGATGTCAATATCTGCATTTTCTTTCAACATTCGGGCAATACTTTCCTGCACCGATTCGGATAAACGGGTTTTAATAATTAAAATAACGGTTCGATATCGATCATACTTATCAATATATCCTGAGACATCATTGGGACCATTTGTAATGGTCACCTGAGTACCGAAACCGGGCAATTTTAACCGTTTAATCTTGGATTTTTGGGATACTATAGGATCATGCTGTAATACATATCGTATGGTAATTGACATACCCAAGTATTGATCCTTTAATACTTCCATCAGTGCTGGTTTCAACTGTTTTTTCAGGAGAAACTCTTCCTGACGCCTTTCAGCCAAACTGGGAGCCGTATCCCTGGCAAATATATTGTCAGTAAGAACCCAACAAAAAATAACGACTAATATAAAAAAAAGTATATTTCTATTCATCCTCTCGCTCATCTATCAAGATATCTTAAAAACTCTATGGTCTCTTTTGAGTCAGGATTAATTCTTGTCACTTGTAACCAAGCTGCCTTGGCCAGTTCTTTTTCTTGAAGTAATAAATGCAGACTTCCTTTTTTCTTCAATAATGGTAATCGTTCGTATGGGTCTGTTTTTTTGGATAATTGAAGGTCCACCAGTATCAAACTTCTCCGGTAGTCCCCTTGATAAAACGCTTGGGTGATTTCATTGTTAAACTCAAAATCCGTCTGCATGGATTTATCACTTTTTTTGGACAACGCTTGCCTTAACTCTTCACCTAGTTTTGGGAAATGCCCCCTGAAAATAACCAGCCGATCACCCCTTTCCGGTATAATTTTGATGGACATGGGTATAAGTTTGTGCATAAATGGTTCCACTTCCGGGCTGACTGATTCGTCCAACATCAAAGAAATTTCCATTTTTAACAGAGTGGTGGAGTTGGCCATCATTTCATACAAGGAATCTCTTTCCTCCAGGTATATGGTAAAGCCAGGTAATTTCACTTTACCTTCCACATCCGTCCTCATAACCAGGGTTTTCAGCTTCTTAATCTCCTCAGGATTCCAAAAGAATTTAACATTCAGCAAATATTTCTTTTGCTCTACATATTCCAGGACCAGTTTACTCAGTTTTTCCGTGATGTATTTTTCATAATCCAGTATATACTTTTGCAGCACCGGGTGAAGAATCACCGGCTTAATATCATCCAACCGCTTTTTCCCATCTTCAATGGATTTTAACAAAGCGGTAGTGGCCTCATCCGACGCAAAGGGGATATCCTTGTCAAGTGGCTTAAACTTTTTTTCCTTGTCCTCAGGAAACGGAATAGGTGTCACGCGAACAGCATCACCCCTTTCCGGAACAAACCTAGCCTGAATGGGAACAACCTGGTAAATAAAATCCGTATATCGCTGGGGCAGTTTTTCATCAATCAGAATCTCCACTTTTAATTTCATCACCGACCCTGCGCCCAAATAATAGTCCAGGCCTCTTTCCTCCTCCCTTACAAAAACCGAAAATCCCGGCAACTTGGTTGCTTTCCGCTTTAACTCCTGGTTTTTTAATTTTAGTTGATCAATTTTATAAGGATTCCAATAAATCCTAACAGACAAATGAAAACGATTCTCCGGTATATACTTAGTCAAACTATCCGAAATCATTTGAGATAATGCCAGCTCGTACTCTGCCGCTTGTTTTTGCAGGATTTTGAACGCCAAATTTTCCACCGGCGGCTCATCTACCTGAGCAACCGCTGGAAAACACCCGACAAATAAAATAATGGCGGTGAATAATAAAAAATGTATTATTAACTTTCTTATATTCTTTATCATTCCGTTTCCGGGCCCTCAAGTTTGACTTTTTGAACATTTTCCGATTTGGATTCCATAAACTCCTTAAAGCGTTTGACTTCAAGATTACCTGGATCCACTTTTAAAACATAATCAAACTCTTTACTGGCTAAATCATATTTCCCCATGGCATAAAATATCGATCCCTTCATCATATGAGCTTGGGGATTATAGCTGTCAATCTTCAACGCTTCGTTTAAAGCTTCCAGAGCGGCCACATAATCCGTTTTCATCATGGCTTCCCTGGCTACTTCCAGATGTTGTGAAAACCGCAAGATACCTGTATCTGGAGATTTCTGTGCTTCTTCCGGTGATTGTACCATGATTCGGGCGCTGACTGGAACAGAAATAGAAAAATTAGGACTATCAAAGTAATGGATTGTTTCACTGATATGTCCTTCTCTAATCACATGAATCTTAATTGCATACACACCATCTTTACGTTCTTCATATATTTTAGTAACCACATTGCCTTCACCTGTTTCTTCGGCATGTTGAGCAACTTCTCTGGAAAATCCCTGGGTTTCCGGCTCAGAACTGGAGCAGGCTGTCAAAAACAGCATCATAAAACCTAGCAAAATCAATAAATTACATTTTAAAGCGTTTAGTACGATTTCCATTTCTATCTTTTATATAAAATGGTTAGCTGTTTATAATCCAACATTGAAGCTTGTTTTTAGTATAGTTCATACATGGTTGTCAGTAAACAAACTAAATATTCAGGAGATTTAACGCTTAAAACTGAAAACCAAATGTTATTGTCTGGGCCGACCCGGTTAATTCTGGAGCATTCCCGCTGGAATCGGGTGCTTCTAGATTTGTTGCATTAAACATCAGGCTATAGATATTAAAAGTCAGCATTTTGTTGATGGAAGTTTTAAGCCCCACTTTGTAGTAGATAGAAAAATTAAACTGAGCGGATATAAACTGTCCAATCCCCAACATAACTGCAAAAGCGACATCATTATTCATAAAAGAAAATTCGTAACCGGCAGCCCCATCAAATGAAAACCAGCCCTCCAAAGTAATTTTATTTTCCAGTTTTGAGTTATTATCCATAAAATAGGCAAAATTGGTAGCCAATATCCACGACTCGGCAAATCGTTTTGAGTACTCAACACCTGCATAAAGAGCCGAGTGTTCAACCGTTTCTTGCGGATTGATTAACTTGACTGGCAGAGCCATTCGTCCCATGTAAAAATTCCAGTATGAAGTTTCAGGCACAGGTACACCAGTAATAACGTCCGATAGTATGATTCGTCCTTCTTCCGCATCATATACATTTACTACAATGGTCAGCTGTCGTTCATCTTCAATCACCATAGCTGACATAAATCCCTGGACACCGATCTTATTGGCCAATTTTTTCCGGTCATCCTTACTGGCTAATCCGCGACTAACCGTAAGAATACCATTCTTTATTTCGCTACGAATCATATTGCATTCATCACACTTAATCAGCTTCAATTTCGGATTTTCCATAAGCAGCTGACCGTAAAGCTTTGCTGCCGCCACCTTACGAAAGGATTCATCCAAGCTGGGACTAAAAACCAGCTCCGTGACAGCCACAGTGGAAATTCTCGTATCCAATCGACCAATGGAAGTTGCCAATTCAGGCATCATTTTATCAAATTGATAATATAAAGGATCACTCCACATATTATAGGTTGATCCCTCTTCCAATTCCTCCGGTTGGACATCTTCTGTAACAATTTCCTCCCCATCGTCAGTAATAAGATCATCCGATTGAGCCAGTCCCATGGTTGTTAAGCAGGATATACACATCAAGATCGTTAGTACCTGTTTCATATATTTTATATTGAAATACATAATAAGAGATAATCGGTTAGATGATAAAATATAAATATTGTCAAACACTTGTATTTCCCTGATGATACTATCTGAAACTGCTATTCAAATCAATTTTTAAATGATGGCATTTGCTTAATATATCTATCGACCATCAAACAGCATGGTCGTTTCTTCACGCGACTTTGGCTGATTTGCCAGTATAATCTCCACCCGACGGTTGGTTTTTCTGGTATCCCGCAAGGCCTTACCTCTTTTTTTTCTACCGTAATCATCCTCGTATTTTTCTTTGGGCCGACTATCAGCATATGCACTGATGGAAACCGACGTACTGGGATAATTCATTTTTTTAACTAAAAAAGTTGCAATATTTGTTGCTCTGGCGGAACTTAACTCCCAATTGCTTGGAAATTTCCGTGTTTTTATTGGGACATCATCTGTATGTCCCTCCACTATAATAAGATCGTCTTTATGCTCCTCCATTTTCAAAATGGATCTGAAAAGTGGTGACAAGGCATTCAAAGCTCTTTTTTGGACTTCATCGCTTCCCGATCGAAACAGATAATCAGACGGTAACGAAAGGACACATTGCAGCTTGCTCGATCTTAATTCATAATTTTTGAACTGGCGTCGGTTCAGATTTAAATATTTTTCAATTCCACTGCAATCTTTGGGTTGAGTGGACAGTGTTGTTAATAATACAAAAAAGCAAAATAGGAGCGTCATTAAATCTGCAAAAGTAACAATCCATTCAGGTACGCCACCACCCAGTTCCTTTTTTTGAGTCATAGCCCAAGATCTCCAGAAGCCATGGCCATTCTTTTTTCCTCTTCAATTTCCAATCGTAATTTCGTCGGCAGATAGATGACCAAATCTTGTCCGGCAATTTCAGCCAATTCCTTTCTTTTTAAATATAAAATACCTTCATGAATCATTTCCAACAATTTAGTATTTGATTCTTTTAGCTGGAATTTTTTGGATGCTATGGGAATAAATATCAATTGTGCGGCCAAAACACCGTATAAGGTTGTTATCAATGCCACTGACATGGCACCCATAACATCCGATATGCTGGTATTTTCACCAGCGGCAGAACCCAGCATGAGAATCAATCCCACAACAGTTCCAACCATACCAAACGCAGGTGCTGCCGCTCCTAAAAATTTCAACACATCAATCTCTTCGAAAGCCCGATAGTTATACATTTCGATCTCCGATTGAATGATTTCGGAAATCATGGCTTCTGAAACAACATCCACCGCGATAAAGTCCTGAACCCAAGCTCTTAAATTGCTATTTCGTATATTGTCAATGTCTGCATCAGTAATAATCTCCCCGGCATTTCTCTTTTCCGCCAGACGCATTATGGATTTATACACTTCCAAAAAATCTTCCTGCAAGCGACGTTTACTTAATGCCAATGCTATAAACTTCAATACTAAAGCCGCTTTGGAAATGGGAAAGGCAATTAACAGGGCAGCAAATGCCCCACCAAAAACTATTCCAAATGATTTGATATCAAAAAACCTTAAAATTGAACCTTCTAGTGAGTTCTTAAACGCCTCCATTTCGTCCCGCACTACATTTATTTCTGCAACAGGGCGTCGATCTCTTTCCATCCTGGTTATTTGTTTATCAAACGTCGTTACCTGAAAAACATAATAATTGGAGTATTCATCGGGGAAAATTATACCAAAAATCAGAAGGGAAGCGCCTAAGATAAATCCTAATATGGTCCCTATTGCATCCTTCATTGTCAGAGCCTATTTCAATGGTTTCAGATATTAGCTGTTTACGTGATACCCTACGAGTGTTTCAGTTTAAGCAACTAATATGCCAGCTTACTTGGCCATGATCATTTGTTATTGCTGATATACAAGGAAATCATCTTTATGTGTGCAAGTATGCACATTCAATAATCGATTATTATTAACTCATTAGAAATAAAGGTCGCATTTCTTTAAACAATAAACTTGATCGATCGATCGATTTGTTTTATCTTTTTTCAATTAACGGAGAGATTATGACTATAGATAGACGTAAACAGAAAGGGGAAAAAACCCGACAAGCAATATTGTTGGCAGCAGAGAATATTATGAAATCCGGGGGGAAAGATCCGATGAGTACCAGGAGCATCGCTAAAAAAGCAGGTATTAGTCAGAGTAGTCTTTACCATCATTATGACAATGTGGAAGCAATTATATTTTCCTGTCTGATGAAAAAAGCTCGGGAAACTATGAAGCCTGAACATTTAAAAAATCATATCAATTTAAGTAGCTATCTGGAATTTATTATTAAGGAGTCCATTCTCAATTTTCAGGCAATGCAAACTCTATCTTCCGGTCATGACAACCTTAAGAAAAAAATCATAAGCAATCAAAAGCTTTATTCGGAATTGGTAGACTTTGGAAAAGAAATAATCCAAGAGTTGAAAAACAATGTGAAGTCATTTTTTAATAAAGAAATCAATGAAGAGCGGTTAGAAATATTTATTTTTGGTTTTTATATGTTTCGCGACGGTGTCCTGGGACATTCACAGGCTTATCATGATGCTTCGCCATTTAGGGATATTAAGAAAAAAACAACCGAGGTTATTCAAATCTTTTATAATTACCTTTTACAGCCGGACTAGGAAAAAATTTCATGAATCACTTTATTAAAATAAAAATTGAAGACAGCGATACAAGAAAAAAAATCCTTCAGCCGTTTTTTGTTTGTTTGCTACTTCTTTTGTTTTTCAATGGGCCTGTTCATGGCAATTCCATTGATATTGATCATGAGTTATTGAAACGATTTTCCATTGTTGAAGTCAATGGAGACTTAGTAGTAGAAGTCAGTATGGAAGTCTTGTTGACACTGGCTTTGGAAAGGGCAACCACTATCGATATTTTGGCCATCAACGAAAAGATTGCCAGAGAAAAGCTGGAGGCTGCCAGGGAGATCTATCATCCCATATTAACAACATCACTAGCCAAACAAAGGGACATTACACTCAGTGGAACTAATTTGTCCGGTAATGTTAAGAGCCTGACAGGCTCCACAGCAGATTTTTTAAGTTTAACAGCCACTGACACCCTTCTTCTGTCTACCACGTGGCAGAAAAAAACCGCTATAGGTATATCATACAGTGTTGGTTATCAGAAAATATCCAGTCAAACCAAAACGGGTAGTATCATCAACGAGGGTGACACCTTTGATGGCTGGGGAGCTTATGATGATCCCCTTTTCATTGATAATATCACCGCTGACATCAACATCCCAATTTTACAGGACTGGGGTGATGTCAATAACATACCGACCTATAAAACCCAGGTTGGCGTTGAACAAACCAACGTGCAATCCCGAAAGACAAAGTTGGACATGTTGAGCATGATCGCAAGCATCTATTGGGATCTGGTGGGAGTTCAGGAAAGCATTGAAACTTTAAAGGCGTCTGAAAAATTATCGGAACAGTTTGTATCAGACACAAAAACCCGGCTTCAGTTGGGAGTTATTGATCCCATAGAGGTTAAGCAGGCGGAAAGCCAATTATTGATGGTTCGACGAGACCTACTCCAGGAAAATTTTCGTAAAACACATATTGAAGACCAAATTAAAGTCGCCCTCAACCTGGAAGATTTACCTTATGGCTATATACCCACCGAGAAAATGCTTATCAGGAAACATCCACTCGATTTTGATACATTACTAAAAATGATTTACCGGCACAATCAGGAATTAAAGCTATTAAACACCCAATTAAAAATAAACGGCTTGGAGTTAACCGAAGCGCAAAATAAAGACAAGACGGATTTGGATCTCAGTTTTACATACCAAACCAATGGTTATGGAAAAAACCTGACCAGTGCCACCAACAACATGTCGAAAACCGATCTACACGACTACCAGATTAGCCTAACCTGGAATTTACCGCTATTCGATAAAATGACACCGCAAAAAATCCGTCAGGTCATACTGGAAAAATCAAGAGTACAATTGAACATCAATAACACCAAGTCTTTATTAAAAGTTCAATTGCAGTCCATCATGCGGGATTTAAAACTGGCTGAGGAAGGTATTGCGTTAACCCGCACCAGCGTTGCCCTGGTTAAAGATCTGTTGGGAAAGGAAACTGAAAAATACAAGTTGGGAAACAGTACCAGTTTCAAGATTGCTCAAATTCAACAAGATTTAACCGATGCTCAGAAAAATGAAATCCTGGCCAGAATTCGATATGAAAAGATATATTTATCACTTCTTATACTCACCGAAAAAATCTTTGATGAGTATCATCTTCCTAATTAGACCATTTGTTTGCATATTAGATTTTTTATTTTATTTTGATCGGTTAGATTTTTAGTTTAGCAGACGGTGCTACGATTTGGGCACAATGAAATATGAATTCAATAACATACTGAATTTGAATAGCATAATCAGTAAAATGGCATACTCCAATGTCATCCTCTAAAACCCAATCGAAAAAAAAAAAATGATCGCTTACAAAAATAAACTCATTAAATCATCCTTCCTCTTTTGTATTTTTCTGGCGTTAAGTATTATGTCTCATGCCAGTGAAAGCACTACACCAACCAAAGTAACTAAGGTTGAAGTCGTAAAACTTTCCCCTCGTACCTTAAAGAGTTACTCAACTTATGTCGGTCATTTGACACCAATAGCCAAAGTAACTGTCAGCTCCGAAATCCCCGGAATTATTGAAGAAGCTGATATTGCCATTGGAAAAAAAATTAAAAGAGGGCAAATACTGGCAAGAATAGACACCAAACGACAAATCCTCAACAACAAACTTAACAAGTCAAATTATGAATTGGCGCTAAAGGATTATGTTCGGGAGCAACATCTGTTCAACAAGAAACTATCCACCGCTGCCAAAGTTTCCACTTTGAAAAACCGACTCGATGTCAGTATGTTGCGTCTTGAATTATCAAAACTAGATTTGATTAAATCAAAGCTCAAGGCACCCATCACCGGTATTATAAAGGATAAATTCATAGAGGAAGGGGAATATATCGGTATTGGCAAAAAAATGTTTGAAATATTTGATATTTCAAGCGTATTGGCAGTCATCAATATCCCAGAAAGAGAAATCAGATTCGCTGAAACAGGAAAAAACGTATCAGTGACCCTGGATGCACTACCGGAAAGCGCTTATTCCGGTATTATTAAAACTATCGGTCTGGAAGCTGATAAAATGAGCCGTAGTTTTGAGGTTGAAATAAAGATAAAAAATCCTGAAAAAAAGCTTTTACCCGGTATGTTGGTTAGAGTTAAAATGCTGAGGATTTACCTGGAAAACCAGTTGATGATTCCCCGTCATATCATCCAGGAAGAAGAATCCGGCAGTTTTGCTTATATTGTCGATAATTCAATCGTCATTAAAAGGTCGGTCAAACTGGGGGTCAGTGTGAACGAAGAAGTTCAGATACTTTCCGGTCTGGAATTTGGCGACTACTTAATTGAAATCGGTCATCAACTGGTTGCATCCAAGGAAAAGGTTAAAATAATTAAATCTCGAAAGCAGAATAACAAATAACCAGATCAAAATGAGCACAACAACGCGACCTTTCCACAATGGTTGTCAATAGATTTGTAATTCGGTCCAGAAGTTTGGCCACCCATTATTAAAAGCCAAAATGAAAAAAGATAAAATGACCTCCGGGATTCTTTTTACTCGCAGATCCCGACTTATGGGCAAAATAGAACCTTCCTCCAAAAGCAAATCCTTCTGGCTCAGCAACATTGCACTTAAACGGCCGGCTTCTATTTTTATTGTCATGATTCTTTTTATCGTATTTGGTATTCTTTCTTATCGAATTCTTCCCCGTGAAGCCGCACCTGAGGTTCAGATCCCCTATCTTATTGTTACTGTTCCTTATCCGGGTTCATCTCCTGAGGACGTTGAATCTTTGATTATCAACAAGCTGGAAACCGAAATGCAGAACCTGGAAAACCTGAAGGAAATTTCATCTACATCAACCGAAGGGGCTGGGATAGTAGCCTTGGAATACAACCTTGGGTTCAGTATTGACGACGCAAAAACAGAAGTGCGAGAAGCTCTGGACCGCGTAACTCCTGATTTACCGGATGACGCCGAAGATCCAGTTATCACTGAAATCAACACAGCTGATTTTCCCATCATGACTATCAATCTTTCCGGTACGTTAGGTCTTTTCAGACTCAAAGAGATTGCCGAAGACTTGAAGGAAAGAATTGAAAGTATACC
>JBFFHJ010000092.1:0-28323 GCA_041556995.1 bacterium
CTATCACTTGCAAAGCAATTGCTGCGTTTCAATACGATTTTGACAAAGATAAAACAGCCTGCAACGAAATAGCAAAAATAACACAGCAGTTAATAGAAATTGGAAAAATTGATAAATAAGACTGAATTTCCATAGTGTGCTTTGCACCATTTTAAAATACATACGCCCGCCAGCCCGCCCTATCCCTCCTCTAAGCGGTGCTCGGGCGTCCTTACCAATTATAGGCTTGCTTCGCTACCCAGTTCGCAAGCTCACATCCCGCCGCCAGACAAAGTAAAATCCCCCCTGACACCACAACAAATCATAGGTCTGATACACGTTTTAAATATATATACCAGAATGCTGTCTGTTCTTTCTGTTCTTTTTAGATTGATATTCCGTTATATCAGTACACACCAACGATCCGGCAAAAAAACTTTTTCCCAGTATCGCTTTATAAAATAAAAACGCTCTCCGGGAAAAAAAAAATTAGAGTCGGTCCCATGACCGGACCCAAAAATCTGTATAGATGATGAGCCGTAAACTGGCAAAAAAATAATACCGGATTTTATTCGACAAGGGTTTTATACTTGTCAGTCTTACCGGGGTGATGGACAAAATTTGCATTTTTTTCACAATTTCTTCATTTTTTCTTCTTCTTTTCTTCTTTATTTTAGGTAATTCTTTAGTTATTAGTAAATAATCAACAGTGAGACAATCGGTGTATTCCGGGGAGATGGCTGAATTGCCGACACATGGGAACCCATTCTGACTATTTTACTAAAAAAAATTCATCCGAAAACATAACCTTTGAATCATCGAACCTTGTTAAACAAGATGATGGAAAAGGTTTATGAGTCGTTTAAGCAATAAAAGAGGGGCTATGTTAATTAAAACCAATATATTAAGAAGAGCTTTATTTCTCCTGATACCCATTTTGGTGGGGATCGGAATATTTTTCTTTTTAATCAAAACCAAGCAGGGTCCACCCCAAAAACAAAAAGGGGATACCCAGAGAAAAGTCAGAATTATTGAGGTAACACCCATGGATGTAACTCCTAAGACCCATGGGTATGGTACTGTACAACCAACAAAAGTTTGGCAGGCAGTAGCCGAAGTGAGTGGTAAAATCAAGTATATCAATCCGGCGTTAACCAAGGGACAAAGTATCTCAAAAGGTACACTCCTGGTAGAATTCGATCCGACGGAATATAAGTTGAGTGTTTCTGAAGCCAAAGCCAATATAAAAAGCATCGACGCACAAATCAAACAACTAAAGGATAAAGAACAAAGCAATAAGGAACTGCTGAAATTGGAACAGGACACCCTGGAGATTAAACAAAAAGAGTTGGGTCGTCAAAAAAAGCTGGTGAAAGACGATATTTCATCCACATCAGATTATGAACAAACTGAAACGGATTACATCGGTCAAAAATACAAGGTTCAGGCCTTGGAAAACACACTTGTCTCGCTTGAATCAGAGTTTCTATTGCTGCGGGCGCAAAAAGAGCAAGCTGAAATAAAGCTGGAGTCCGCATTGCTTCAACTGGCATATACCAGAATAAAAGCCCCTTTTAATGGGATAATTTCAGCAGTGAATGTAGAACGTTCTCAATTTGTGCAAAAAGGCCAAACCATTGCAGAGGCGGACAGTATTGACTCTGTGGAGATCGAAGCTCAGATTTCAAACGGTTTGTATGTGTTCCGCACCAATCAAAATCAGGATATGGCGGATAGATTATTTAAAAAGGGTCAACCCTTGGGAGAGGCACTGGGGATCTCCGCTATTATCAAACCCACAACCGGAAGACATCAAACTTCCTGGGAAGGAAAAGTAATGCGGTTTAATGCATCCATTGACACTAAAACCAGGACACCGGGGATTATTATTCAGGTGGATAATCCTTTTCTGATCAGTGGCAAAGAATTGAAACGCCCCCTGATTAAAGGGATGTATTGCGAAGTTGAATTGATCGGACAACCGTTTAAAAACCGGCTGGTCATTCCTCGAACAGCCATTCATGAAAACAACCGGGTTTACATTGTCAATTCTGAAAACAAATTGATGTTCAAAACAGTGAATATCGGCTTTTCCCAGGATAGTTTTTCGCTTATCCGATCCGGCCTTGATCCGGGCGACAAGGTAATAATAACAGACATTGTCCCGGCAGTAGAAGGAATGACGGTGTTTCCTGTCATTGATGAAAGAGTGACACAGCAACTGAAAACTGATGTTGCAGGAGGTGTCAAATGATTCGTTTTTTTGCTTCGCATCCTACAGCAGCCAATCTTATGATGGCTATTATCGTTATTGCCGGTGTTTTTGCACTTCCTTCACTAAAAAGAGAAACGTTTCCGGAATTTGAATCTGACAAAGTTCAAATATCAGTGACTTATGCCGGTGCTTCAGCCGAAGAGATGGAAGAAGCTGTTGGTCAACTGATCGAAGATGCATTAGGCTCCATTAATTATGTTGATGAGATAGAGGTAGAATCCAAAGAAGGGATCTCCAATGTGACGGTTGAAATGCAGGAGGATGGAGATATTTCTGAGTTCTACAATGATATTCGAACTGCGGTGGATACCATTACCAATTTCCCGGTAGATGCCGATGAGCCCATCATCACGGATTTAAGTCGTGCCAGTCATGTAGTGGCTATTGCCGTTTCCGGCCCCATGTCGGTTCAGCATCTCAAGGAATACTGTGAGCAGTTAAAAAGAAAACTAAAACGGCTACCGGAAGTATCTATTGTTGATATCAGTGGATTTTCCGACCGACAAATTCAAGTCAGGGTTAGAGCCCATAAATTGCGGCAATATGGCATTAGTATCAATGATATCGCTAATGCCATATCCAATCAAAGCCTGGATACACCGGCCGGCACAATTGAATCAGATGAACAGGAGATATTGATTCGATTTGCAGACAAACGGCGAACCGTGGAAGAGTTTAAAAATATCGTCATTATTTCCGGGTCCAGCGGGGCTGAGATAAAACTGGGTGAAATCGCCACTATCATCGATCAATTTGAACAGGATGAAAGCAAAATCATTTTTAATGGAGAACGAGCCGCTTACATTTCCATTATCAAATCAGAACAGGAAGATAGTCTTACTGTTTACGATGCTGTAAAAAAGTTTTTTGAAGAGGAAAAGAGGTTAGCACCGGAAGGTGTGAATCTGGTGATGACCTACGACATGGCATCCATCATTCGTGCTCGTTTAAGTCTGGTTATTACAAATGGTTGGCAGGGGTTGCTGTTGGTTTTTTGTGCCATGTTCATCTTTTTTAACTTTAAAACCGCCTTTTGGGTGGCCATGGGGTTACCGGTTTCCTTTTTAGGAGCGTTGTTCCTGATGAATCAGATAGGCTATACCCTGAATATGATGACCACCCTGGCTTTATTATTGTCCATTGGTATTTTGATGGATGATGCCATTGTTATCGCTGAAAACATTGCTGTCCATCTGCAAAAAGGTAAATCCACCATCGAGGCAGCAATTCAAGGCACATTGGAGGTTAAAAACGGTGTAATTGCCTCGTTCATGACCACGGCTTGTGTTTTTCTCCCCCTTTCGTTCCTTGAGGGACGGATTGGAAAAGTTCTGCTGGTCATTCCGGTGGTTTTGCTGTTTGTGCTTTCCGTTAGCCTGTTAGAAGCGTTCTGGATTTTACCGCATCATTTGGGGCATGCAAAACTTGGTCGATCTGCTGAGGCAGGTAAGATGCGCTCAAAAGTAAATGCGGTTATCGAATTCATCAGGGAAAAGATATTAGGATCGGTGGTTGACGCCGCAGTGAAGCGACGATACTTGACCGTCGGTGTGGTGTTGATGATTTTTATTATCTCCCTGGCCATGTTTGCAGGTGGAAGAGTTAAATTTATTGGATTTCCGGATGTGGAAGGAGATGTTATCGAGGCAAAAATCCTTTTACCCCAGGGAACGCCATTGAATAAAACCGAGCAGGTAGTGGAAAAACTCTTGACAACACTGGATGTGGTTAACAAAAGGTTATCCCCTTCAGAAGACCCAAAACAGAAGCTGGTACAAAATGTCAGGATTTCATACAATCAGAATTCCGATGCCAATGAATCCGGACCTCATCTCGCAACCATTGCTGTTGATCTCTTGGAAAATGATAAAAGGAACATTAGTACAAAAAAAATAACCGACATGTGGAGAAGAGTAACCGGAAATGTTGCAGATGTAATCAGCCTGAAATTCGGAGAATCAAAAACCGGCCCCGGCGGAACACCTATCCAGGTTCAGTTCCAAGCCGACGATCTGGATGAGTTGAAACAATCATCACTGGAATTGATGACTTGGTTGGGACAATTCGATGGTGTATCAGACGTTTATGACGATATGCGCCCGGGAAAACCCGAAATCGTCATGAAGTTAAAAACCGGAGCCACTATCCTGGGAATGACAGCCAGTTCGATTGCCAGCCAGATAAGATCTGCTTTTCTCGGTAAAACAGTCAGTGAAATTCAGGTGGGACAAGAATCCTACAAAGTGAATGTACAACTTGATCCCGAGGACAAAAACAATCCCGGCGATTTAGAACTTTTCCATGTTTATGCTGCCAACGGCACACAAATTCCGGTCACCAGCGTGGTTGATTTTGAAAGAAAACGCGGATATGCAAGAATTGTAAGAATTAACGGTATTCGAACATTGACCCTGGGGGGAGATGTGAATTCGCAAACAACCAATTCCAGTGAAGTGATTGATAAACTAAAAACAGATTTCCTACCGGATTTCCAGAAAAGGCACCCGGATGTCATCCTGACTATCAGAGGATCTGCGGAACGTAACGCCAAAACCTCCGGGTCCATGTCAAAGCTCTTTTTGGTCGGTATCATCGGCGTTTTTATTTTGCTGAGTTTCCAATTCAAGAGCTATAGCGAACCCATGGTGATCATGATGGCCATTCCTTTTGCCATAATCGGTGTGATCTGGGGACACTATTTTATGGGAATCGATCTGTCCATGCCCAGCATCTTAGGTTTTATATCGCTATCGGGTATTGTTGTTAATGATTCCATCATATTGGTTGAGTTTTTAAAAAGCCGACGAGCCGAAGGCAAAGATGCTATAACAGCTGCTAAAATGGCCAGCCGAGAGCGGTTTCGAGCGGTTTTATTGACGTCCGTCACAACCATTGCCGGTTTGCTTCCACTATTGTCTGAGACCAGCTTACAAGCCCAAATATTGATTCCCATTGCCGTAAGTGTCGCATTCGGCTTACTAACCTCCACCGGGTTGATTTTGGTGGTAATACCGTGTTTTTATGCCATTGCCAATGATTGTGGCCTAACCGCAAAAATCGAACCCATTAAAAAGCCCTCAACCATCTGAGAAAATAAACAGAGAATGGAGCAACTCTACTCCCCAATAGCCCCCAAAAGGGTTGTTCCGTTCTCACTCATCTGCTTGATGGAAATCATTCAAAAAAACAGAATCTTTTACTTTTATTTTTCTCTATTGATCTTTTTCAGATACCGGTTTTCCCCACTCCTTCTTACCTTCCTGATCTGGGGTTGTGGATGTCTCTGCCAAAATTAGCTTGATCTAGAATTCGCTATTCCTTATGATGAGGCCTTTGTTGAATAAAAGGATTTTCCGCGTTTTATAATTTGCTGAACCTCGTTTGTTGTGTTTTTTACACTGCTAATGAATCACCTTGGTCGAATAAAATAAAATCAAGCTCAAAAGGAGTTGATCATGAATAAAAAAATTCTTGTCCCCATTTTAATTGTTATTACTTTGATTGTCGGAGCAGGTATTCCTGCCACTAACTATATCGGGAACAGATCAGAGGCCGAATTTTCTGAAGCCATAGTAAGAGTTAACGATCAGTTTAAACCCATACGATTTACCATGGAGTCTTATAACAAAGGATTATTCTCTTCAACTGCCGTCACCAAAGTTAAGATGGACCCGAAAACACTTGGTTTATCAGAAGACACAACCACATCCACCGGTGACGACATCGAATTGACCATCAATCACACCATTCACCACGGTCCCTTCACATTAGGTCGAGCAGATGGGGGCATCATTGGAATCAGTTCAATTCACTCCCGAATCAATATGGATTCGGTCCAAAATGAAGTGATTCAAAAGATTTTTCAAAACAAAGAGCAACCAACATTAAATATTTTTGTCGGTTTTGGAAAATCCATTAAAGTCAATTTACAATGGCCTGAATATGCAGATATTGTTCTGGATGATGAAAGTCAAATGACCATTCTTGAAGCCTCTGGTAATTTTATCGTATCAGGTGACTATAAAAACCTGGAGGGAATCTTTAACTGGAAAGGTTTTGAAATTGCAGCCCGAAAAGAAGCCGCCGGTGACCGTGAGACATTTAAATTTACTGATGTGAGTATCACCCTCGATCAAAAAATCGAAAATGATCTATTGTGGTTGGGGAATATTTCAGGTGAAATCGCTTTGCTGGAATTAATAACAAAAGAGGGGGGGGATACACCTGAATTCACCCTGAAAGGTGCCGGATTTAAGTCATCGGTTGGTCTGGAAAATAACAAAATTCAAAACCAAACCTCCCTGTTTTTCAAGAATATGCTGACGAAAAACAAACAATACGGCCCTGGTAACTTGGCTTTGGCAGTTCGAAATATTGATAAGGCTGTTTATGAAGAGTTTGTGCAAATGAGCATGAAAATACAGGCCTCTGGAGGTCAGCAGGACTTTGATGCAGAATTGAATCAAATGATTAACCTGTTATATAAACTGCTGGAGAAAGATCTTATTGTTGAAATCACCGACCTTAATCTGGTTACTCCTGACGGTGATCTCAAGGGGGATGCCAGCGTGACGACGCAAGATTTTAATTCGGCCCTGGTATCCGGTTCTTCTGAAATATTCTCGCTCATCATGTTTCTCAAAGCAGATTTGAACTTGCGGGCACCTTTTGCATTGCTGGCTGATAAACCCCAGTATGCTGCCCAGATCAAAGGCATGGCAGATGCCGGATTTGTTACTGTTGAAGGAAATAGTTTTTTAGTTAAAGCCAACTTTACCAAGGGACAACTCTTTTTGAATAACCAGCCGTTGCCGCTTTTTGGCATGTAGGAATTAATGTCATTACGTTAAGCTTTGTCATCCTGAATGGCAGATGCCGAATAAAGCGACTAACAAACAATATGGTCTTACTGTTCCCGTGATGTAGGAAAAATCAAGGGAACATGAACTTCTGTTCCCAAAATTTCACCAAGAACAAGGAAACAAAATTCTTCCAAAGATTTCTTAAGAAGAATAACTCGTTACGTATTCTCTTAATTCTTTGCAGAGTCTCACCGGTAATTCACTTCGATCAAATTTTGTCTTCTCATTGTATTTTCCCGATCCTTTTCTTATACCACATGCTTTTTGTCTCCGATTCAATCTGTTTTTGCATTTTGCAAGGTGTAAAAAAAGTTGACAGGTTGCTGAAGGTATCAATGGAATAAATATCACTTCCATTGTAAAAACATATATATTTCTGTCCATTACAGTGGTGGTGTTTTCTCCCTTAATGGCATCATAATTGCTGTTTTCATTCTCGCGCCAAGTTTTAAGCAGTTGTATTCATATGGGAAAAATCAGGGAGAGATTATATCATTGATGATACAATCTCTCCCTGATCAGAATTTGTTTCATCGTGGGTAAGGATTAAAAATGAAAAACGAAAGGAGGGGCATTGTGAGACTTTCTACATTAAAAGGAAAATTTCTGGTACCGTCTATTACGTTAGTATTTTTGGGGATGATATTGTCAATGCTGATTTCATACTATATTGCTTCCCGCGCTATTCAAAACCTGATTAATCAGCAAGTCACTCAATTGGCATCATCCATGGCTAAGGATGCTGTCAGCTGGTTTAACGTGAAAGACAGCAGCATGAGAAACTGGAGTCGCACCCAACGTTTTAGAAATGCTTTAATTGATCAAAGCAGCAGTACCTACAGTCAAATTGCTTATCAATATCTGACTAAGCTTCAAGATGATGAAGATGGTTTCGAATCTGTAAGTATCACCGATATCAATGGTCAAATCATCTCTTCCAGCACGCAAAGCCTTATAGGCATGAATGTTGGAGACAGGGAATTTTTCAAAATAGCTGTAGGAGGAGATGTTTCCATCTCAACAGTCAGACAGAGTCAGGTTTCTGGCAAGCCGGTTCTTACGATCGCATACCCGATTGAGGAGAAGGAATTAGGTGATGATGATATTATTGGGACCGTTTTTGGTGTTGTTGAGTTGAACTCATTTACTGAAAAATTTGTTAATTCCATAAAGGTGGGTAAAACAGGGAGTGTAGTCATAGCCCGGGAAGATGGATTGATTATTGCGTCCGCAAATCAAAAAATAGTCATGAAAATCAATATTAAAGATTTGGGTTTGCATCAGGAATTTTTACAAAAAGAAAAAGGTGTTTTTGAATGTTACATCAATGGAGAAGAGAAAATTGTTGCCTTTCAAAAAATGGAAACTACCCATTGGATCATCGGAGTGGCAGTCAACAGCAGTGAAGTTTTTTCTGCTTTGGTAATCTTAAGGATTGCCAACATCATACTAACAATCCTGGTTATTTCTGCTTTGTCCGGAGCTTTAATCTTTTTGTTAAATAAGCTGGTCAGGCGTCCATTATCCATGGTGGTGGAAACTGCTGACGCCATTGCCTTGGGAGATTTAAGCAGGCAGTTGGACTATACTTCCAACGATGAAGTCGGCAATCTGTCCCAGGCATTTAGCCATATGGTTAGAGACTTAAAGATAAAGGAAAATCATGCTTTACAGATGGCCAAAGGGGATTTGAGTGTGGATGTCAAACTTTCCTCTGATAAAGATACCCTGGGTAAAGCATTTTCTGAAATGAGCAACAACCTCCGGGGTGCCTTTGATCAGGTAAAGCAGGCTGTAATACAAATTACAGCCGGATCGAGTCAGGTTTCGGCTGCCAGCCAGATTTTAGCCCAGGGAGCCGTTCAACATGCCGCATCATTGGAGGAAATCTCCAGTTCTATAACCGAATTGGAAACTCAAACACAGGCCAGTTATGAAAACGCAGTGTTAGCCAATCAATTGGCTAATGAAACAAGCAAATCAGCGGAAAACGGGCGAAAAGAGATGTCGAACATGTTAGAGGCCATGGATGCGATTACAGAATCCAGTGTTTCTATCGGGAAAATTATTAAAGTTATAGATGAAATTGCTTTTCAGACAAACCTGCTGGCCTTAAATGCAGCAGTGGAAGCTGCCCGTGCCGGAAAATATGGAAAAGGTTTTGCTGTTGTGGCAGACGAGGTTAGAAACCTGGCTAGTCGCAGTGCCGCCGCAGCTCGTGAAGTAACCGAATTGATCGGAAATTCAGAGAAAAAGGTAGAAAACGGGAACCAAATTGCACAACAAACTGCGGAATCGTTCAATCACATTGTGGATGCATCTATGAAACTGACTGATCTGATCGGAGAAATTGCTGCCGCATCCAAGGAACAGTCTCTTGGTATCGGTCAAATTAACCTGGGGATAGAGCAAGTCACCCAGGTAACCCAGGATAATTCATCAAATGCGGAAGAAACAGCCTCAGTGACAGAAGAACTTAATGATCAGGCAGAACGTTTAAGGCAGACATTGACACGTTTTAAACTTTCGGTAACTGACATTGAAAACAATCAAAATATAGTACAATTAAAGCCCAAAAATGAATTGACACATACAAACCAGCAGTTACCAAATGCCAGGCAGGCTTCCGAAGTGTTCAACAGGGATCAGAAAAACTGAATGTAAACTATCCTTAAATATCGATGGGTAGGTGAGCTGCCCATCCTAAATCATTCGGCAGTTGATGTGATACTGGAAGGCATGTTTGTCAAACAGGTTACGCTTCGCTCCCCAAGACGAGAAATATACATTGTCGTACATACAAGATCGTCGTGTTCCTCATTCTCTCCTCTTATCCCTTTCTACAACGAATTTAAAAGGGCTGGAACCCCTGATCGCCCTTTCATTATTCCTTTACGTCATTTTTATCATGGATATTATCATAAAGTGACATTCGTTGATCGACTTTACCTTTTGGAATCTCATTAGGTGATTTATAAATAATAATATCTCTTTCATATATCGAAAACTCAATCATATGATGATTGGGCAATCTTTGGTCTTTTTATCTTGGATCTCTCAGGCCAAAAACAATTGATGTCGTTTAACATCGTTTAGAGCTGTGTACAAACAATCCGATCTATTTTGTATGAAGGGCATTGCTATCTGGAAACCCTGAAAAAGTACGTGAAGACAATATGGACTAAATATCCATTTTGAAGAATTGGATTACATGTTAAAAATCAAATAAATATGGTTTTAAATATCATATATATATGCTATAACCGATTAAAATATTACAACATTACCTGATAAATAGCACTTCTGAGAACAAAGATGTTCAAAAAATCCACAACTGACAGCCAACTTGATTTCTTCAGCAGCTTTGAACACAATCTCGATAATGCCATCAAAGGATTTGTGTTCTTTGATTGTGTTGCAACCGGTATTCTTCAACTTTTATCATTGAGATTTCGTGAAGCTACAAGCAATAAGTGTTACCGTAGGCTGCGAACGATTTCCTCTGCTATTCCGAGTGAGGAAACGGTAAAACGTGTTGTACTGCAAGAATTCTATCACGGTTTTTGAAGTTTCAAGAAGACTGCGACTTATCAAATAAATATGTCAGGATTAAAAAAACCATTCAAAGCCAAGCTGCCGAAGACAGCATAGTCGTGGAGAACTTAGTGCTTTCGAGCTAATAATGAAGAGGAAAAAATGAGAACCTATAATCGACTTGCAAAGGAAAAAACCTTTTATTCAGTACTATTATTAGTAACTACCCTCTTTTCATGGTTTTTTGTTTTACCGATAAAAGAGGTTGAGGCTGGAATCAATCTGCCGCTTATTGTTCAAGAAACGGCAGGTATTTCAAGAGTTTCGGAGCCAATAACATCGGGAGTGCCTTTACCGATTGAGGAAAACATTACATCGGTGAATCAATTGAAGTTGACGGATAGCAGTGGTACGGTCATTCCAACACAGTTTACAGTGACTTCGAGATGGAATGGGGAGGTATCAGATGGCTCAATGCCGATCAAATGGGTGTTGATCGACATGCAGACGGATATTACTGCTGACGCAAGCAAGACGTTATATCTAAAGAGCGAATCGCAGGGAAATACAACAAATACAAATCTAACAATTCTGGAAGATGCCGGTGGTTTTGTAATTGAAACAGGGAAGGCGAAGTTTGAAATCTCCAAAAACTATTTTAATCTTTTTGATCGGGTTTGGATAGATAGTGACGGTGATGGAACCATGGACAATTTGATTGTGGACCAGGTTGGTCAAGGGGGAGTGGTTCTGATTGATAAAAATGGAAAGCAATATACGGCTTTGCTGGAGACACCGGAACTAATCGAGTTGGAAGAGGAAGGGCCAATGCGGTCCGTGATCCATATCCGTGGAGTATTAAAAGCTACGGACGGTGCTTATTTCGCACCTTCTACTGCTAATCCCGGAGATAACCCAAATTATCCGAATTTTTCCCAGCCATATATGCATTCATTTGTTTATTATAATGCACGGATTCATTTTTATAATAACAAAGATTATGTAAAGACATTTTTTACTTTGGAAAACAATGGAACAAATGGTCGAACTAATCCGGAAATCAATAAGACTCCGGTGCAAATGGTTTATTTTGACAGTATGAATTTGGTTTTAAAAACTGTTTTGGGCTCAAATATAAATATTCATACGGAAGGGGTTAGCGATTCAATTACCAGCTCGGAAAATCTGGAGATATGGCAATCTTGGAATGAGAATTCATCAACAACCCGTAGTAATACGTTGGAGACTCTTTTTGCCGACGGGCCATATTATAGTGTAAAAAAAACATCTTCAGAGGTCGGTAATGGAAAATTGCATCCAGGCTGGCTGGATTTGAATGATGAAAATCAGGGAATAAGTCTGGGGATACGCCATTTTTGGCAAAATTTCCCCAAAAGAATAACAGCAAATGCAAATGAACTAATCATCGGATTTTGGCCGGAGGATGGTTACTATCCATATTGTTCGGCGCAGTATTATGCAGATGCAACAGAGATTTATCCCTCAGAAGACTTTGACTGGTATTGTGTAGAAGCGGGATATGAAGCAAATGTGTATCTTTTTGATGCCGGTAGGCACAAGACATATGAGTTTGTCTTACGTTTCTATAATGGTAGTTATAATAATGAAGCGCATAATTTATCACAGTCTTTGGAATATCCATTAACTTTGTTGGCTGAACCCAACTGGTATGCGAGTACGGAATGCTTTGGCCCTTTGGCTCCGGCAATTGTTGATTTTGGGGGCAGGGAGTTGAATGAAGCCATGGATCGATTTAATCGGTATCAAAGAGCCAAAGTCAATGAGAGCTTTTCAGATACCGGACTGACAATTCACAATCTTAAAACAGCAACGCCGGCTCATTGGGAGTTTAATAAACAAAATCGTTTTTTTAACTGGATGAATTTTGGAGACCTTATCTGGTCTACCAACTCTCCGTCAGCACTGCATTATGATTGGACGTATATTATGTTTGTCCATTATTTGAGAACCGGAGATAAAAACTTCTTTGATAGAGGTGTGGAGATGGTTAAGCATCGTTATGACATTGACCAATATCATGGAGATGGAAAATCCTTGTGGATAGGAAATATGGCCTTTTATGAATCCAGTGGACATGCCGATCCGAATTTACACTATGGGCATCCTTCCAAGGTTTCCATGCATAGCCATACTTGGGCAGGAGGATTATTGATGTACTATCTGATGACCGGAGATAGAAAGGCTTTGGAAGCTGCGGAAGAAAACGGCCAAGCGGTTTTAAATCATTATGGTGCTGGAGGTTTATACGATGCTACCATAGTGGCACCGTCTCAGAATGAGACGCGGCATGATACCTGGGCGACTTTGAATGCGATTCAATTATATCGAACAACCGGGAAACGTATCTATTTGGAAACGGCCAAAAATATCATTAAAAACTTGTATTTGACCCGAGAACAATGGGTGATGGAGGAAAGTGGCATCGGAGGATACATTGGATATGGTGATGATATTGATGGAGATGGTGTTAATGATTTTGATGCCGGTACTGGAAAATATGAAGTGAATGGCAGTATTCTAAGTAGTGTTTTAGTTGCTTATGCCATGGAGGCATTGGTGGCCGTTCATCAGGAAACGCAGGATGAAGATATCAAGCAACTTTTGATTCGTACAGCTGACTTTATTAAAGACCATTTTCTGTTTGGCGGAGATTTTAATGATAAAGGGAAATACAGACCCATACAACATACTTGGGTCTGGCACAAAACCGATCCGGATGGTTCGATTAAAAGGATGTATTTGGTAGATGTGGGGGCTGAAGGTGATTCCGCTTTCTTTACGCTGAGGCAGAATTATTCTGGAGAGACAGCGTTAAAGGTATTCTGGCCGGATTTTTTCGCATATGTTTATACCTTGACAAATGATCCTGTTTATTTGGGAAAAGCCAGACAATGTTTTAAAGACGGTATGTTGTATTTTGGTTTGGGCGCGGCAACGCTTTACTCATCAGCTGATGGTTACTATCTCTCAGAAGGATATATAAATACAAATTCCAGAAGTGTGGTGAGTTTCATAGAACCTGTATTTCCGAATAGTCGCACCAAAGTGCACGGTTACATAGGTCGAACTAATCAGACATATCTGAATATCGAATGGAAGTTACTACAAGAGGCTGTGGAATTGGCCACGGTGGAATTAGCAGATGCTTCAATCAATGCCGGATATCAGGCCTATTTAAGCGCTTTCGGTGGAAAGCCGGATTATAACTATTCTATTACGGCAGGATATTTGCCGAACGGATTGACGTTGGATTCGGCAACCGGCTTAATTTCCGGGATGCCGACCGAATCCGGTATTTTTACATTTACAATCCAGGTACAAGATAGTTTGGGGGGATCCGATTCAAAAAATGTAACATTGGGGGTTAAATTTAACATTGTTACAAAAACGTTAAGCAATGGAATCACCAATAATATCTATTCGAATTTCATACAAACAAGTGGAGCTACGGAACCGGTAACATTTGCATTATTGTATGGTGAAATGCCAACCGGACTGGGTATAGATGCAATGACCGGTGAAGTATACGGGACGCCCACTGAGATAGGAACATATTATTTCTCTATTAAAGTGACAGACACAAATAATGTACAAGTCGTTCAACCATATACGGTGCATATTAATAGTGAGACGTATCCGGTTGCTGATTTCATTGCGACACCAATGTCGGGCAATACTCCTTTGGACGTGACGTTTACCAATAATTCGGTTAATGGTGTAACATATCATTGGAATTTTGGTAACGGCACAACATCGACAGAGGAAAATCCGCCGGTACATACTTATGATACCAAGGGTGATTATTCTGTTACGTTGACAGTGACAAACGATTTAAGTGAGGAAGATTCAATCACTAAAACAATCTCAGTTGCGGACCCTTATGAACCGGTTGCGGGTTTTGAAGCAACTCCGACTTCTGGAGACGCACCATTAATAATTACTATTATAAACCACTCGTCTAATTATGACATGCTGGAATGGGATTTTAACAATGATGGTGTTATCGATTCGACAACGCAGGAGACGAGTTTTACTTATACATATAACACTCCGGGAACCTATACGATCAGTCTGAATGCAACGAACAACACAAGTGGAAAAACGGATAAAGAAACAAAAATCGATTTGATAACGGTAACAGGGTTCGCCGAACCACCAACGGAGGAACTGGTAAAGATCAAAGCTGATTGCAGTGGGGAAGGTAACCAATGCTTTTCTTCTTTGAGTGACTTTATTGCAAATTTCGGGAATATAGATTTTGGGACCTGTGCTGATGGCGATCTGTATTGTAGTAACAAGATGGTGAAAGTGGAATGTTATAATGATTGGCCACAGGGACTGGAGGATAGTTTTTCAATCAATGGCTGGATAACGTCTGACAGACATTATATTCATATATATACTCCCGAAACAGAAAAACATAACGGAAAAATCGTGGATGGAAGCGGTAATTATACCGGATTTGCGCTAAAGATGAATGGCAATGTTTCCATATATGATGATTATTCTGTAGTAGAGGGGATCATTTTTGATATGGGTGGAAAAGATTATAAAGTCAGGTTAGGCTATTGGAGTGTTGGTGGAAACAATTCCGTGTTCAGAAACAATATCACCTATAATGGTCGTTATCGCCATGTTGAACTTGGTGATATCGTATCTGTGCAGATTTATAACAACTTTATTATTGATGATTTAAGTCTAAGCAGTGATTATGGTATTTATGGAGCGATTGATGTGGGCAGTTGTAGAAACGGCACGTATCATCAAATCTATAATAATACATTATATCTGGAGAGAAATTTGGTCGGAATTGAGGCCAAGAGTTCGGAAAATGATCATTTGGAAATAAAGAATAATCTATGTGTCAAGACGACAGGGAGTTATCCTTGTTATCAGGATGTCAATAGTGACTATTTCGAAAATAACATATCCACCGATGATTCTGGGAATATTCCAAATATGTCTGTTTCCGATCTGAATTTTATATCATCAACCTCAGGAGCTTTGGATCTGCACATTTCCGAGGGCTCGAATGCTGCTGATATGGGGAGTGATCTTTCAGCCATTTTTACCGGAGATATCGATGGTGAGGAGCGTAGTGGAACATGGGATATTGGGGCGGATGAAATCGTATCCGGTGATCAGGCATTGATAAAGACTAAACCTGATTGCAGTGAAGAAGGAAGGGAGTGTTTTACCTTATAACTTGGATCGTTATCTCCATAACCGATACATCAGGCACCTTTAACAGACTGAAAGAAAAAGAGCAATCTCAGTTTCAGTCTGTCATTCCTTTGTGGGATCTGTGTTCTCATGAACAACAAATGAAACTTTTTATAGCTTTTTAAACTCGTTTTGAAGTTTTGTTGCTGCAAAGGATAGTCGCTGTATCCAACACTATCGAAGATATTCTTGTTGTCTCCTGGTAAACCCACTGGTCTATTGAGAAACACAATGTCAAACAAGTTACCATAAATATTAAACCTTCTCCTCTGTTCCTGTGAGTGTTATTTCGGTGATCTCGGCAGGGGCTCCCAGGCGGATTGGTGGTCCCCAATATCCTATTCCCCGGTTTACGTATAACCAGGTTTTTTCATGTCGATAGAGGCCAGCAATAAAAGGTTGCGCAAGCCCCACTAGTTTTGAGAAGGGGAAATACTGTCCACCATGCGTATGTCCCGATAGTTGTAGGTCATATCCGACCTTTGAAGCTTGATAAACGGTGATGGGTTGATGTGCCAGTAGGATTTTTGCATCTGCCTCAGGAGCTCCTGCCAGTGAAGCGGCAGGATTCATTTTATGATCGGGCACAGACCGTTCTGCCTTTAAATCCGTGACACCCCCAAATACAAGATTTGATTCGTTTCGGGTAATAACCCTGTGTTCGTTCAACAATACATCCAATCCGAGTTTCTCAAATTTATCCAACCAGGAAAAAACACCGGAGTAGTACTCATGATTGCCAGTGACGAAGTATTTTCCATGAGGAGATTTCAGATCCATTAGCGGCTCAACATCTTTGGAAAGATAGTCGACCGAACCATCAACCAGATCTCCTGTCAGAACAATCACATCTGGTTGCAGGGCATTTACCCGTTCAACAATCTCTTTAACAAATCCGCGTTTTATAGTTGGTCCAACATGGATGTCAGAAAGCTGAACGATTCGAAATCCTTCGAACTCTTTTGACAAATGCTTCAAAGGAATGGTTACGTTTTCCGTTTTGATTCGATGTCGTGCCTGAACAACACCACAGCTCGTCATAACACCGGCCGTTCCGAGAATTGCAACATTGACCGAAGTCCAGAGCATCTGTCGACGGCTTTCACCGGAAGCTCCCAAAGTTGATTCAACAATCGTTTCAGTTGTCTCTAGTTGTAAAATTAAATAGATCTTTCCTATTAAAAAATTACTAAAAACAGCTAAATCCTTGATGATCAGAAGAAAAAAAAGAATTGACGCAAAACCCAGCGAAAGATATGCCAGCCAGGAGACAAAATCAACGATTGAATCTTCAATCCTGATGATTCGCATGGCAATCGATGATATTGGAAACGCTGCGGCAACCAGAATGAGACCCCACGCAAGTGATCTGAAGGGACCGACAAGATTAAGCGGCCCCAGCAATCTCCAGCCGACAAATGAATAAAGAAAAGTGAGTACTGCTATCGGTATGACTATAAAATATATCGGCATTTTTAAAAATTCCTCGGTATCTGTTCAGCGGGACTGGAAAGTAAGGATTTCGATCGTGTTCTTAAGTCTATCCATTATTTCAGGCAAAAATTTGACTTTGCAAGAAACTTTACACATTATTAACAATTTCATTTAGAGTCAGATAGAAAGCAGAAATAAAGAACATTCCCCATTAAATATGCCCCTTTAATCACTCATTCAATTGAATCCGCTACCACACCTTCACCAGGAATCGATTTAAAGGAGGAGAGTGGTGAATTTTATATCGGGTAGGTAAAGAAAGCAGGCAGAAATGAAGGTTTCATACTACTGTCTGAACAACTCCTGGAAAACATTTTTTGTGTTTATATGGTAACTGAGTACATCATTTTTAATTGACTGACTATTGACATTAAATAGATATTGCTATATTTTAGAGTTATATTTCTATGGATTTATGTGTAGTATTTGTTTTTAAGTAATCAACGTACTGAAAAATCTAAAACAATTAATTCAAAACAGTCAATTTTGAGACCCTGGGAAGGAAATTATGGAAAACACAACTAATCTGTCAGATATTGAAAAGGTAAAAACCTTACTGAACAAGATGAGGATAATGAAAGGTCAAGTGCCACACATTGCCACGTGTGATCAGAACGGACAGCCCAACTTAGCACCAATCGGATCGATGCGGATAACGAATGATGGTAAGGTTCATGCCATTTACGGATACCTTAATAAAACTTACAGCAATCTGAAGGAGAACCCCAAGGCGACTTTTTTGATCTTTCAAATGCCTGGATTAACAAGATTTTTCGATCTTATCCGCGAAAAAGAAGAAATTCTGGGATATCGTGTCTATTGTGATTATGTTGAAACTATCAACAACGAGGCTAAACTTGGAAAAGAAACGGCTCATACCTTAATGAAGCTCCCCTGGTTAATGCGTAAGCCGTTTGGCAAGTTTGCAAAAAAGAATTTTAAAAAGGTGTGGGTATTCAGAATAAATGAAATTAGGCCCATAAAATAGGGCATACTGAGTGAAAATGATAAGCTATAAGGGATACATTAAGTTAATCTCCTAACAGCACATAAACATAAAATGACAAAAGGATAAACTCAGTTTCATTAAAAATCGTATTTTAAGGGATCCTCGCCGACTGATCTAATCTTTGATGGGTTCTTTCTGGAAATTAGTTGGCTTTACGTCCATATGAGATCCCCAGTTTTTTCATTCTGTTTCTCAGGGTATTGGGATTGATTCCCAACAAACGCGCCGCTCCTTTTTTTCCCTGAACCTTTCCATTGGTCATTTGCAGAGCATTTTGAATGAACCGACGGTTGGCATCGTCCAGGTTCAGGGAATCGGGTTTATCTTTGTCCCGTTTATCATCAACGGTTTCCGATGCTTGCTCCACGTTGGCCGGCAAAAGACCTTCGAAGGAGAGAGGAGTGTCGGGCTCGGCAGTCCGGTTTTTGATTAATTCCCGTTCTACGAGATTTTCCAATTCACGTACGTTCCCCGGCCAATGATAGTTCTGTAATATCTTGATTGACTTCGGTGACTTGGTCGGATGGTGCCCCAGGTTTAACTCACGGGATTTTCGTTCGATAAAGTGATTGACCAAAGCCGGGATATCTGATTTGCGCAACCGTAGTGGTGGAACGACAATGGGAAATACATTGAGGCGAAACCAAAGATCTTCGCGAAATTTGCCTTTGTGTACCATCTCCTCCAGATTGCGGTGTGTAGCGGCGATAATACGGATGTCCACTGATACCGGTTTTTCACCCCCAACCCTTTCTATTTCGTGATTTTGTATAACACGCAACAAGCGAACTTGCGCCTGGGGAGGCAATTCACCGATTTCATCCAGAAAGATTGTACCCTGGTGAGCTCGTTCGAAACGACCTCGTTTCTTTGATATTGCTCCGGTAAAAGCGCCCTTCTCATGGCCGAACAGCTCGCTGTCGATCAGGTTTTCCGAAATTGCACCACAATTAACCTTGATAAAAGGATTATCACGCCGTGGTGATGAGAAGTGGACGGCATTTGCAATTATCTCCTTGCCCACCCCTGTTTCCCCGAGTATTAATACCTGACTGGACAAAGGCGCAACTTGTTTTACCATCTCCATCACATCTCTTAGACCGAAGTCAGCACCGATGATTTCATCGCCGCGCATTTGAGAGATCTCCCTTTTTAAAAAACGATTATCGTCAGCCAGAATCTCCTTCAGCTTTAATATTTCCTGATGTTTTAAGGTGTTGGACAAAGCCAGGCACATTGGGTCATTTAGCAATGATGCGATGTGAAAATGCTCTTCAGTATAACGGTCGTTTCCATGGGCAACTAAATTCAGACTGCCTAGTATTTTTCCATCAATAATCAGACGAAGAACCAATGTGGAATATTTATCCATCCCCAAGTAGGGCTTATATAAGCGGCCGATAGGGTGTTTATCGGCCTGTGGAACAATCATGGTTTTGTCCTTAATAGCCAGCAATGCTTGTTTTATCTTTTCCGGTATGATGACGGGAGCAACAATCTTTGAATTATCCAAGCCGGATACCATTGTTATGTTTCTGATGGTTCCGCTTTCCGAATCAAACATATTTAATAACACAGCATCTAACGGCATGAAATTTTTAAGATAGTCATAGCAATCTAAAATTACTTGCTCGATATTCAGACTACTGCATATTCTCAACGTGGCTTGATGGAAAAAATCCTTGTCACTAATTGCCATATCACTCCTTTAAAATAGTAGGTATTTTGCTACTCATTGGCATATTCCTGGAAAACTATCTAATACAGTAGATTTTATATTTCCTACCATATTAGATAGATATATTCTACCTTATCTGTTTTTTATATCTTTTTATTCTCATAACCATCTGAAATTTTATGCCATATATATCCTGGCATACTCGTCGCAGAAAACCTGGAAAAACTCACCTTGGATGGATTATCGGCGAAGCTTTTCGGCCGTACGGATTGGTAAACTCCATGGTTTTGGAAAAAGTTTAAGAACTGACAACATCACCAAAATAAAAAAACAGACTCATCTATTTAAAACGGGTGGTTTAATGGATAGTATTAACCGATTAAAAGCCTTCATTTTTAGTTTTATTATATCATTCCTTATGTCTTTCATCTTTTTGTCAACGATAATGGTGATTTACTGTAAATTCATTGAGACATTCATAACATTATGGTTTTTCTTTTGAAATTTAACGGTAAAGATGTGACAAAGATAATAAGAGACGGCGGATATAAAGGTAAAGGTATCTATAGTGTTGATGCATTGAAAATAAATCCTTAGTCAGTTTAATAAGCACCACATAACTAAAGTACTTATAGATAATACTCAAATGATACCAAATATATAACATGTACTATTGTTTTGTGCAGGCATTGCTCAACATAAAGAATATCAAATTAATCCACCCATTTGTACTTTCTTTGTCCAATAAATTGAGATAGTATAAGTATCATATTGAAATTTGAACGATTTTTTTAAACGCGATCACCAGTTATGTCAGGTGTGATATTGAAAATATGAAAGTGCCGGTTCCACCGCACTGGATTCATCCATGTGATAAAGTTTTTGTATATGAAAGAATCAAATGAAAAACACAATGCCATTGAAAAAGCATTATCCATTTTAACTCTTTTTATTCCCAATAACCAGGAACTGGGTACTATTGAGATTAGTCATATACTTGGATTTCATAAAGCAACCGTTTCCAGAACCTTATTGCTTTTGACCCAAAATGGTTTCCTGGAACGGGATGCTAAAAGTAAAAAATTCAGGCTGGGACCGGTGATTTTTAACCTGGGGTTGTCCATCACCCGATCTTTGAAGAACAACCTTGTTACCTTGGCCAAACCTTACTTGGATGATCTTAGGAACGAATCAGAGGAATCAGTCATTCTGGAAATACTATCCGGGAAAAACATTATTATGGCATATATTGCTGAAGGACCTCGTCGAGTGCGACATGCCGGTTCCATTGGAGATACCCTTCCCATCCATGTGGCAGCCGGGGCAAAGTCCATTCTGGCATTTTCACCGACTGAAGTATGGGATAACCTTTTGGACAAAAAATTACCCCGATTAACCCCGAATACTATCACTGAACCTGAGATGTTCAAGGATCAATTGAGAGAGATTCGACAGGATGGTGTATCATTTGATGTGGAAGAACATGATATCGATATCAGCGCTGTTGGAGCTCCCATCCTCGATGCAGAGGGTTTTCCGGTGGCGGCTGTTGTGGTTGCCGGGCCTTCAAATCGAATCAGTAAAGATAAAAACTCACTGATCAGTTTAATGGTTAAAAGCACCGCTTTAAAGATCTCCAAACGATTATACTATTCTTAACAAAACCCATCACAACTTTCAGGCTGATGATCAGTTTTTATTTTGATCTGTTACTCCTCATTTTCTGTCAGGTCATAATCTGAAAATTAGCCATATTACACAAAATTTAAGTAAAACACCATTCCGGGCTTGTCCAGCCTTCCTCTTGGGAAATCCTTCGTTGCAAGCTCCTCTGGATGACGGCCATTGATCATAAATTTTAACTTTTTGGCTAATATCCAGCCATAATACCATTCGGAAAGCTGCACTGCTCTTGTGATTTGATTTGACAAAAGTTTGTGCAGATGACACCATTTCAGTTATCTGATGTTAAGATCGGTTTTCTTTTGCTCATGAAACGGTAAACAAAGCATGCGGCGACACATCTTTTTGCTTTTGTTTTTTATCACAATCCTCCTGTTTTCAAGTGGCCGTATTTTTGCTTTTCATGGTGCAGTTTCCCTGATCGGGGAATGGCGTATGATGCGTGGTGACGATATCCGTTATTCCCAACCGGGTTTTAATGATTATAACTGGCCGGTCATTACTTTGCCTTCCAAAAATCTAATGCCGGATCAGACCAGTCACTTGATTTTTCCTTATTATTCCGTAGATCCCCAAAAAGACATCTCAGGATTTGCCTGGTTTCGTAAAAATTTTATCCTGCATCAACGTCCTCAACAGGACTTAATGATACAGATTCGAGAGATCATGAACGCCGATCGTATCTATATCAACGGAAACCTGGTGGGGAGTACGGGAAAGTTTCCGCCTGGGTTTCGTTCGGGATGGTCGAAGTTTCGGAGTTATCAGATACCGGCTAAATACCTGAAACAGGGGGACAATCTGGTTGCCATCCAAATGTACTTCGATGCTGAATCCTGGATTTTAAAACCCATGGAAATTGTGTCGTTGAAAGCCGGCAAACCTCGACAGCTACAGTATGACTTTTTTTTAAATCACCTAATAGAAGCTTTTTGTGTTTTGTTATTGTTTAATGTTCTGTTTTTTCTGTTTTTTTTCATAAGAAGATCTAAAGAGAGGGAATACTTGTATTTTTCCTTTGCCAACGGTTGTTTGATTATTGCTCTTCTTCTCCATTTTTTTGAAACCACCTATGGTTTGTTGCCCATCTCTTCCAATAATTTTTTTGTATTTACCCAAAGTGGCTTGTTATTTTTTGCTCTCTTCTTTTCTTTTTTTTATAAACAATATGTTGAACACCGGATCAGTAAACAACGTTTTATTTGTTCTCTGAGTATGCCATCTACCGGCATCATTTTGATGCTGCTGGGTGATAACCGGGGAGAAATATTATTTTGGCGAAATATCTTTCTGGTAACGCTTTTAATTTTTTTCATCGATCTGTTTTTGCAATTTTTTACTCATTTAAAACAGGGTAAAAAAAAGATCGTTGTACCCATGATGATTGGCATGATTCCGTCAGTTTTTCTGGGAACATTTGATATCTTTAGTTTTGCTTTTCGGATATTCGAAAGCGGTATCGCCACGTATGTTTATGGTTTTCCTATCATGTTACTGGTTATTTCAGCACACTTGATTTCACGATTTATCAAAAGCCTGAACGAAGCCGAAAAACATAACATCATGCTGCAACAATATCAAACCATTTTTGAGAATGCCACCGATGGCATTTTTCAAGCTGAAGCCAACGGGAACATTCTGGCAGCCAATCCGGCAGCCCTGCACATTCTGAAAGCCGAGTCACCCGAGGATATTGATCTGTTTCCAACCAAACAAATAGATGATATTATTGTTGATCCGGGAAAACGAATTGAGCTGATGAATCTTTTAAGTAAAAATAATGTAGTGAGGGATTTTGAATGTGGGTGCTATCGAAATGACGGTAGTCAAACCACAGTCTCCTTAAGTGTTCAAGCTGTACGGGATGAAAATCAAAATTTACTGTTTTATGAAGGAATTCTTAAGGATATTGCCCAAAAAAAAATTAATGAAAAGCTTTTGATTGAGAAAAAATCTGCTGAACAAGCCAATCAAGCCAAGAGTGAATTTCTGGCCAACATGAGCCACGAATTACGCACCCCCATGCAGGGTATCCTGGGCTTTGCCAAACTCGGTATCGACAAGGTCAACATTCTTAGTCCCGAAAAATGCTCTTCCTATTTTTCCCAAATCTATACCAGTGGACGAAGATTGCTTAACTTGCTGAATGATTTACTTGATTTATCTAAACTGGAAGCGGGCAAGGCAGATTATTTTTTTAATGAAATTTATATAATTGATTTGATCGATGAATTGTTAAGTGAATTTGAATCAACAGTCCAGGAAAAAAAGATTTCCATTGACATAATTCGACCCAATAAAAATAGAAAAGCTGAGGTGGATAAGAATAAAATGCTACAGGTTTTAAGAAATATTGTATCAAATGCCATTAAATTTTCCGGTAACAACAGCAGTATCCGTTTGGAAGTCGATAACCAACAAGACTATGCATTAACATCAGTATTCGATAATGGTGTCGGCATACCAAAAGAAGAGATGGATTCAGTCTTCGATAAATTTGTCCAAAGTAACCGTACAAAAAATGGCTCAGGTGGAACCGGCCTTGGGCTTTCCATTTGTAAACGAATTGTTGAAGACCACTGTGGTTCAATTTGGGCAGAAAACAACCCGGCCGGTGGAGCGGTTTTTCGCTTTTCCATACCCTATCGGCAAGCCCGGAAAATTCGGGTGCCGTCAGAGGAGTAGATCCGGTAAAATTCTGTGGCTCAGACCTGTGTTTCTGCCTGAAAAATAATTTACGCCGCGCAAATCCCATAGACAGGTAGAATTTCCGTCAGAATTTCAAATCGATGAATCTGCAATGCATCCTGAAATAATTTCCAATTGCTGGTTAAAAAAGACGGGTTATATTCATATTTATTGTTGTATCCATTGATTAGATTTTCGGTTCCTAACGCTTCTTTTTTCCAGGCCTCTTTATCATAATTAAGGGGCGCAACTTCAAAAGGAAAACGGCCATTTTTAATGGCATTTAACCATTGTTGATGTCGTTCCAGCCCATCTTCATCGGTTAGTTCGCTGAACAGCTCCTTCATGGTTTGTGTCACTTCAACTGGAAGATCACCAACATTAATATCAACGTTGTTTTGGCGATATTTTTTTAACACCTTATACATCTCATTAGCCGCCACCAGAAATTCTTCGGTGTTGTCCCGAGATATTTTTTCTTTATTATGATTGACATAACTCCATTTCAGATAGGGTAAATCCGGAAAAACCAAAGCCGAAGCATGGCCCAACGGCAATGCCTTATCCAGAAAAATACTGGCAATACCTGCTACGATCGATACCAAGCTGTGTTTTATGCGATCCCAAAACGATTTTTCGGGAATTATGTTTGCTGTCAGATCATCCACTTGGTTGACTTCATTTGTAATACCGGCAAAACCTCTATGGGCAAAGGTATCGGCAAAAATATGCAGAGTGATTCCCAACCGATGAAGGGCGTAAGGAGACTGTTGATCGCTTATACAGGCTTTGACCATGTCATTGGCCACGTAACTGTTGGGTTTGCAAACAATTTTATCAACAAAGTCCATATCGGGATTGTCACCCGCCGGTTTCCCGTCATTTCCGGGAAGAAAATGAAACGGAATCCAGACCAGATGGTTGGATCGTTTAATGAAGTTCTTGTAGTCAAGTGTGTGATGGGCTGAACTGATATGGCTGTACATGGCTTCATTTTTAAAAAAGATAGTCATGTTGTCGGCGGCATCATCAACATGCTGCGCGGCATATGCAATAATATCCGCTTCCTTATGTTCAAATCCGGCCATTCTGGCTACAACATACGTAACGGTATGATGAAAATCGATTTGCATAATCACCCTTTGGTGTTGAGAGTTTAAGTTTAATTTACCTTTGACAGGAAGAATTTCTTTATCCCGGAATAGATCGATATGTTTGCTAAATCAATAAACTAAACCGGTATCAAAAAGCATTGAAACAGTTCATTTTTGATATCATCAATAGTATTATACTCTGGACTAAGTATCTATTAATAAAAGAAAAAACGCAACAGTTGGATGAACTTCATCGTAATCGAATAATCATAACCATATCGCTGTAAGATTGTTTTGTTAGTCTGCTCTGTTTGAACAGTAAAATCAGAATGTATGTCCATTCCTTAGGATTTGGATTTAACCATGATTAGATCTATGGCCAAGGCTCCCGAGCCCGCACCAATTTCTAAAATCGTTAACAGCTTCCCCCTCTTTCACGAAGAGTTTCCTCGGCCAATCGAATTCTAGCCAGGGATTTCTGTCGATACAATCTTAATTGAATATCCAAGCTTCGTTTTCGAATCCCCTTGATATAAAAGACATAGGCTGCTCTTTCTCAAATATGAGGAGATGTGGAGCCTTGAGGAAGAATCTCTTCTAAAGTGATCGTGATTTTAGGTAAATGAAAAATAACGTTGAAAAAATTTTTCCATAATTTTCCATTTAATAGGGTGGATTGAGTAACTGAACTATAAAAAAACTGTGTGAATCCGGATTTTCCGGGATCATTAAACAACTCTGGACCTTAGCCTTCTCTAAGTATGTTTGCTTTGCAGGATACCAAGGTGAGAGCTTTTGTACAAAAACAGGATGTTGAGGAAACGTTTTCTATATCTTTGTGAACTTTAAGTGGTTCGTATTAAAGGATAATGCTTTATATTTCAATAATATATTGGCTATTGGGCCATCCAAAAAAGTTGAAGGCTTTTTGGGATGTTGCCTGAATTATCCCATAAAATCAGAAAAGTTGATAAATGAAAACAAATAGGTTGAAATAAGGTGTTTAAAGTGTTAATGTGCATATTGTTTAGGAAAGAGGAATTCCAATAGCCGTTATTGATTTGGGTTTTAAAAAAGTCGCATAACTGGCGCAATAAGGAACAATGTTTCGTACTTTTTGTAATAATCACCCGGCAGTATGGTTTGCCCTTGAATTGTGAAACAACGGAATAAAACTAAAGGAGGAAAACATGTTTTCGAAAAAAAGGAGTCGTTTGTTAAGCATCGCCTTAGCCGGTTTGTTCGTTATGATCACCGGTTTGGCTTACGCAGCCATACCAAAGAATGTACTGGTCATCGGTCAAAGCCATTCAAATATGAAAACCATGGACCCGCATGTCTGTTATGAATCCCCTACATCATCATTTGTTATGAACCTGTATACACAACTGGTTCATATCGGATATGAAGACGGTAAATTCGTCATCGAACCGGACACGGCGACCAGTTGGAGTGTGGCCCCGGATGGAAAAACATGGACGTTTAATCTGCGTAAAGGGATGACATTTTCTAACGGTGATCCATTAACATCCAAAGACGTAGTTTATTCGCTTAAAAGAGTCATCAAACTGAAAAAATCACCCTCCTGGCTTTTGACGGATGTTTTTGGCCTGACTGAAGACGGAATTATTGCTGTGGATGATTATACGGTTAAATTGATCACTAATGGTGCGCCGGAGAATGTTGTTCTCTCCAATCTGGCATCACAAGTGGGAAGTGTGGTTAATTCAAAAGTGGTTCAGTCTCATGAGAAAAATGGAGATATGGGAATGGATTGGCTGGTGGATCACGCTGCCGGAGCAGGTCCTTATGTTTTAAAAGCCTGGAATCGTAATCAGGCCATGATATATCTTGCAAATCAAAAATACTGGCAAGGTCCGGCCCGACTAAAAACCATTATTTTCAAAGATGTTCCTGAAGCGGCCGAACGTTATCTGCTGGTAAAGAAAGGCGATGTTGACGTCGCATTTAAATTAACCCCGGAACAAATGATAGAAATTAAAAAAGGGAATGTTGCCAGAATTGTCAGTACAACAGACCAATCCAATGAATATGTGGGCATGAATGCCGCTTTTGAACCGTTTAAAAATCCAAAAGTCCGTCAGGCCGTTAAATACGCCATCGACTATGACGCCATGATTAACAAGGTCAAAGGGGGATATGCCATCAACAATCAACAGTTTATTTCCATTGGTTATTTTGGCTACGAGGAAAACAATCCCTACAAACAGGATCTTCAAAAAGCAAAACAATTAATGAAAGAGGCCGGTTATGAAAACGGATTCGAGGTTGAACTGGTATCCAGCACAACGGAAAGAAGACGAGCGGAAGCAGTCATTGTGCAGCAAAACCTGGCTCAAATCGGTATTAAGGCCAATATTAATATCATGCAAACCGCCCAGATGTATGCCAAGTTCAGAAAACAGGGAATCAACCTGATTGTTGCCGGCTGGGGTAACGATTATCCGGATGCTGACGCGTTGGCTGGACCTTTTGCCAATCACCGGGTGAAACAATTGGCCTGGAGACTGGCCTGGTTGGATGACAAGGCGGCTGATATGGCAGAAGCCGCTGGCAAGGAAACCGACTCCAAAAAACGGTTGAAGATATATCGGGAACTGACCAACTATTGGCATAAAAACGGCCCGTTTGCCATGTTGTATCAACCCGTTGAAACCTGGGCAGTCAACAATACGGTGAAAGGCGCGGAAGAAGGTTTTGCCGGGGCTTACGTACATTTTAATTTTTATAAATTATATAAA
>JBFFHJ010000093.1:0-27803 GCA_041556995.1 bacterium
AGGCGGACAAGGGTTTCATTCCCCGCCGCTTGCGGCGGGGTAGTTCATTCAATTAATTTTTCTTCAGAGAAAATGATGAATCAACCGGACAATGCAAGATTACAGGCAACCTGTTAATACAACCCGGTTTTTTCCTCTTTCATGCTGATGTAAATGTTTTTCTTTTGACTATAGTGGTCCAGCATCATTTTATGGGTTTCGCGTCCGATCCCGGATTTTTTATAGCCTCCAAAAGGAGTGTGAGCCGGCAATTCGTTATAAGTATTTATCCACATGCGTCCGGTCTGAATGTTTTTTGCCACTCTCAAAGCCCTGTTAATATCCTGTGTCCAGACGGCGCCACCAAGACCGTATTCGCTGTCATTTGCCATCTTGACTACATCCTGCTCATCTTTAAACTTGATCACACAGACAACAGGTCCGAAAATCTCTTCCCGGGCGATTCTCATGTCATTAGTCACATCTGCGAAAATAGTGGGTTCCATAAAACACCCCTTATCCAGACCTTGACCTTTTTTTTGACGACCGCCGGTAGCCAGTTTTGCGCCTTCCTGATTTCCGACCTCAACATAAGCCAGGATTTTGTTCAGTTGAGCCTGATCGATCTGACAACCCATGGTTGTATCGGATTCCCAGGGTAATCCCACCTTTACTTTTTTGAAGCTTTCCACCATGTCGGCCAGGAATCTATCATAGATGCTTTCCTGCACAAAGACTCTTGAACCGGCACAACAGACCTGTCCCTGGTTAAAAAGAATCCCGATTTGGGTTCCTTCAATCGCTCTTTCCCAATTGCAGTCAGCAAAATAGATATTTGCCGATTTTCCACCCAGTTCCAGCGTGGCTGGGATCAGTCTCTTGGCAGCGGCTTCCGCAATATTATAGCCGATTTCTGTTGATCCGGTAAAAGCCAGTTTGGCAAATCCCTCATGCTCCAATACGTAATTTCCTGTGGTTGACCCCTTACCTGTCACAACATTTACTACGCCGGGAGGCAATACGCTACCCAGGATTTTAGCAAATTCCAACAGGCTCAATGAAGTTGTTGATGAAGGCTTTATAACAACAGTGTCACCGGCAGCCAGTGCGGGAGCAATTTTCCAGGCGGCCATCAGAAAAGGAAAATTCCATGGGATGATCTGTCCCACGACGCCAATGGGTTCCCGCAAAATAATGCTCATGGTGTTTTTATCGATCATTGTCGCTTGACCTTCTTCAGCTCGAATAGCACCGGCAAAATAGCGGAAATGATCACTCGCAAGCGGAACATCTACTGCTGTGGTTTCCCTGATAGGTTTTCCGTTATCCAGGGTTTCCACCAACGCCAGTTTTTCCGCATTTTCATCAATAAGATCTGCTATTTTCAAAAGATAGGTCGCACGTTCCTGCGGGCTTACGTCTTTCCAGCTTTCAAATGCATTCCATGCAGCCTTGACAGCGCTATCCACATCTTCTTTGTCTGCGTTTGCGCAGGTGGCAAGCAATTCTCCGTTTGCCGGACAATAGGCTTCAAAGGTTTCGTTGCTTTTGCTGTTCACCCATTTTCCATTAATGTAAAGTTGATAATTCTTATCAATCGGCTTTTCCATGATTATTCCTCCTGCAATATTGAAATAAAAATTTTGACGGAATAAACGTCAAAATAGGTTGGAATTTGCCTGATCTTCAGCAATTAATAGGCCAGGAAATTCCATGGATCAAACATGTGATATAAAATACGATGAATGGGCACTCCAGCAGATCAGCGGAGAGAATTTTTAAAATAAATGTTGAATGAAACGGTTCTGAAACTGTGAAATTTTTGAACAAGTGTTACATTGATGTAACACTTGTTCATTTTTGGCAGGACAGGTGGAATCGACTTTGACGATGAGAGCTGTTGTTGAGGCTGCTAAATCATGTTGCAGGTGAAGTCAGCGGACAAAGTGCAACAAATAATGTGTATTCACATAAAAGGCGTTGTGGTCCTTTGTCACTTGAAATGGTATCCTTTAGCGATACCGTATGACTCCATTTTGCGATAGATTGTATTGCGTGATACTCCCATTTCCCGAGCAATACGACTGATATTCCCCTTATGTTGCTGGAGAAGGTCAATCATCAGTTGGTGTTCTTTTTCAGCAAGAAACAACTTTATATTTTTTCCGCTACAACCGGAGCGATTCGAATTTAAAGCCGAATTGGCCTGGTAATGCATATCACACGTTCTAATTTCTTTGGGAAGATGCTCTATCCTTATTATGCCGTCATCTGTAGCAGTGATAAGTTTTTCCACCACGTTTTCCAGTTCTCGCAAATTTCCGGGCCAATCATGGCGAATAAGGTGTTTTTTAACTGCCGGTTGAACGTCCCGAACAGTAGTTCCTAATCGTGCACTGACTTTGTTGAGGAAGGAGTCGAACAGCAAAAGCAGATCGTTGCCGCGATTTCTCAACGGAGGAAGAGTGATCAAAATAACATTCAATCGATAAAAGAGATCCTGCCGGAAACGTCCTTTTTGTACTTCAACCTGCAAATTCCTATTGGTTGCACAAATGATTCTGGTATCCACTGTTATTGGTTTATCACCACCTAATCGCGTTATTCTCTTTTCCTGAAGGACTCTTAACAAAGTCGCCTGTTGATCAATCGGCATATCTCCAATTTCATCAAGAAACAACGTTCCTCCTGAAGCCATCTCGAATTTTCCGGGTTTTCCCCTGCGCAATGCACCGGTGAAGGCTCCTTCGGCATATCCAAATAGTTCGCTGACAATCAGATCTCGGGGTAAGCTGGCACAGTTAATGGCAAGAAAAGGGCCATTACGCCAAGGGCCATGATTGTGTATCGCCTGGGCAAAAAGCTCTTTTCCAGTACCACTTTCCCCTTCAATAAGAACATGACTTGTATTGAACGAAGCTTTTTGTGCCATGCGGATGGCAGTTTTTATTTCGTTATGGTTGCCAATGATATCGTTAAAATTGAACCCGGTTTTGATATTTTTGTAATGATGGTTGGATTTCCGCGTGCTTTTGGACGGTGTAATGACAACAACAGTATCGGTTTGCTGTTCTGTTCCATTCTTGAGCGGTACGACTGTTATCTTCGAGGAAACTTGTCCCCTGGCCGTATCCATTAGCACTTCAATGTTTTTAGATATCTTACCTTCGGACAATATTTTGCTGAAGTTGGAGTCACTTCCCCAGATATCCCTGACGGACGAATCGGTGATATCTGTCCCAAACAGATGTCTGATCCCTGAATTAATCTGACGAACCGTCCCATTTTTATCAATAATCATGGCTGCTTCCGACATTGATTGAAGCACATTTTTCAAACGATTATTCATTACAGATAATTCCAGATTCCTCTTTTCGACTGATATTTTTGCTCCAATAGCCTTGACAGCGGCCACAACCAATCCGAGAGTGTGAGGGTGGGCCTTGTTGGCAGGTCCGGACATTTGCAGTGAGCCTATTACCCGTGTGTTTTCGTTGAAAATCGGGGCGGCCGAACACGTCCAGGTATGCAGCTTTTTGCAGTAGTGTTCTCCGCCCGAGACCTGTATGGGTTCCCTTAAAGCAAGGGCTGTTCCGATACCATTAGTACCGCTTTCTTTCTCCCCCCATCGATAGCCCGGTAGCAGGTTGACCCGGGTTGCCCGCTCCATGGTTTTAAAATCGCCAAATACATCAATCAGATAACCTTTTTCATCTGATAACATCAGGATAAAACCGGACCCCCTCACAAAATCATAGAGATTGCTCATAATCGATTTGGCGGTTTTGATTAAATCCTTTCGTTCACACAATAATTTGTTAAATTCTACTGAGTCGAGAATCAGATGGCTGATGCCATCATAACGATCCACCCCTTTCTTCAAACATCTGTGCCACGACGCTTTAATTTCGGTATGGAATTGATATTCACCGACTTTACCGCAATTGACGGTTTTTTCCTCTGAAAGTGAAACAGTCGGAAAATTTTCGTGAATTTCTAGTACCATAAAACTATCCTAATCATGTTGCAGGTACGATTTTTTGAATCAGGATAACATGCGCAATTACGCAGTTAATAGGTTGAAGAAGACCGGTACAATTATAACCATCGGTTGCCGACAGTTTATGCTATATGGTTGGATTTGAAATAGCTAATTTCATTGCCAGATTTTATTATGCACAAAAACAATAGATGAGATAATAAGAAATCGCTTTTTCTGAGTCAAGTCATTTTTCGGTCATTGAACGGAGGTTTTATGAAGATGATAGTTTTTTATCGCACTTCGAAATGATGTTTTATCGGAAACTGATTTTGAAAGTCCGAATCTGGCCGGCCCCATCCTTCCAGGTTGACAGTTTACTCTGTGTAAAAAAAAACTTGACAAAAAAAATCAGATGAACTAGCCATGAATTGTCAGACAATATATTGTCCGACAATTTAAATGTCCAAATTTGTTCCGACAGCAGGGAGATATTACTATATCGGAACCGACTGTAACAGCCGATGATGGATTGTCGCTTAAACCCCTGCAAGCGGTAATACTGAAGAAAGGAGACGTTAATGCTCGATAATAATGACAGGATTATCCCACTTCGACACTACGGTCGGTGGATCTCCGGGACAATCGCCATTTTACTGCTGCTGTTGATTTTTCGAGCTTTTGCTCGAGGTCAAATAGATTGGCCGGTGGTTGGGGAGTTTTTTATGGCGACAACACTCTTAAAAGGGCTTGGTAATACAATTATGATTACCTTCTTTTCCCTTATCATAGGTATGATTCTCGGGGTCATTTTTGCAGTGATGAGACTGTCAAAAAATCCGGTCACTCGAATCCTTTCAGGATTTTACATCTGGCTTTTCAGGGGTACGCCGGTTTACCTGCAACTTTTAATCTGGTTTAACCTTGCATTGGTGTTCCCTACAATTGAACTGGGATTTTGGCAGGGGCAGATGGTCTATGTGATGACACCTTTTCTTGCTGCTCTTTTGGGGCTTGGAATCAATGAAGGAGCCTACATGACCGAAATCGTCAGAGGTGGGATTATTTCCGTTGAACAGGGACAGCTTGATGCGGCATCTACCATAGGGATGACACGTCTCATGACAATGCGCAGGATTGTTCTACCTCAGGCATTGCGCGTTATCATTCCGTCCATAGGGAATGAAACGATTGGCCTGCTCAAGACATCCTCCATGGCCAGTGCCATCGCTTTTGCAGAACTACTGCATAAAACCCAGCTCATCTACTTCGTTAACGCCAAAGTAATGGAGTTGTTGCTTGTTGCAGCTGGCTGGTATTTGATTTTAGTCACAATTCTCTCCTTTATTCAGTCCGGTATAGAAAGTTATCTTGCCCGAGGTCAGAGTCAATCCACGACAAAGTCTCTGGTGGAGATTTTTTGGCAAACAATACTTCAAAGGAGAGGTAGTCCGGGATGTTCACGATGACAACTGCAATAAAACCAATGTTAAAGGCCCAGAATGTACATAAGGCCTATGGAAAAAGCGAAGTACTTAAAGGGATCAACCTGGAAGTTTTCCCAGGAGAGGTGATGTGCCTGTTAGGTCCTTCCGGTTCCGGGAAAAGTACATTTCTCAGGTGCATTAATCATTTGGAGAAAATCGATAAGGGAAGAATTTATGTGGATGGAAAGCTCATCGGTGCCAAAATTCACAAAGGTAAAATGTATGAGCTTGGAGAAAAAGAAATCTGCCGGTCACGAATGGAGATTGGTATGGTCTTTCAACACTTTAATCTTTTCCCGCATATGACAGTTCTCGGGAACATTATTGAAGGGCCGGTAATGATCAAAAAGGAACCACGGAAAATAGCAGTTGAACGGGCCAGACTTCTGCTTGACAGGGTAGGATTGAGGAACTTTGAATTAAGCTATCCAAGGCAATTGTCTGGAGGCCAGCAACAGAGGGTAGCTATTGCCCGATCCCTTGCCATGGAACCAAAACTCATGCTTTTTGACGAACCGACCAGTGCCCTTGATCCCGAACTTGTTGGGGAGGTTCTGTCCGTTATGAAGGATCTTGGACAATCCGGGATGACCATGGTGGTCGTCACTCATGAGATTAGTTTTGCCAGAGGGGTCGCCAACAAAGTTGTTCTTATAGATAAGGGGATTGTGGTTGAAGCGGGCGCACCAGGGGATATTTTTGACAATCCCTCCAACGAAAGGACAAAAAGTTTTCTTTCAAACGTGACCTTATAAAAACTTTTTTTCGAGAAAAGGTTTTTAAAAATAAGGACATGCCATGCTAACGAATTTATTATTAGGGAGGAAATGCCAAGGAGATTTTTGTCAGGAGTATGCCAACGAAAAAGTTTTTTGACAATTGCCGGAAATCATTTCGGCCTAAAAGGAGAAAAATCTATGAATTCTAAACGTATTGGTAAAACTACACGAACCACTATATTTGCTTTTTTGGCATTGGTTTTTTGGGTTTCAACAGCTATGTCTGCCAGTCCTTATGATATGCTACCAAAGACGATTAAATCCAAAGGGAAAATAATCGTTGGTATCAATGGCATTTTTCCGCCAATGGAGTTTAAAAAACCGGGATATGAGGAGTTGATAGGTTTTGATGTGGATTTTGCCAATGCTCTTGGCAAGGTACTAAATATCAAAATTGTTTTTGATGACCAGAAATTCGATCAATTGATCAATTCTCTCAATACCAATAGGGTTGATATGGTGATTTCCGGGCTTTCTGACACCAAAATTCGTCGGAAAACTTTGGATTTCATAGATTATTTCAACTCTGGAACTCAGTGCTTTACAATTAAGGCTCATGCCGCGACCATTACTGATCTCAAATCCTTGAGTGGTAAGACTCTTGCCGTTTCAGCTGCCACCGATTATTTGACTACCATGGTGAAGTGGAGTGTGGACAACTTGGAATCCCAAGGAAAACCCGGTATTAAAATTCTTGCCGTTGATTCCGCAGCCACAGCCCGACTTCAGATCATACAGGGGAGAGCCCAGGCATCAGCTCTCAGCCCGGAAGTTCTCGGCTGGCTTAAAACACAGAATCCGGGAACCTTTATCCCCATTGGTCCTGTCCTCAATCCCGATCCCTACGGGATTGCTTTCAATAAAAATAACACTGCTCTTCGGAATGCCGTGTTTGTTGCTTTCAAAAAATTATTCGATGATGGCACCTATCGGGAGATTCTTGCTAAGTGGGACATCTCAGCCGGAGCTCTCCAAGAACCTCTAATCAATGGAGAAAAGAAATAAGACGACATGTCCGAATAGTTATCTTCTGTGAAGGGGATTTTTATTCGGATATCGTTTTTTGGAATAAAAAAAATGAAAAAAAATACAGGACATATCGGCCTTCTCACTTTGGGTAATTCACCGCGTAACGATATTACCCCCTCATTAAGGGCTATTCTTGGACAACAGATTCCATTCCAAGAGATAGGGGCTTTAGACCGCTTGGGGAATAAAGAGATCAAAGCTCTTGCACCTACGGCTAAAGAAACGGGTATTGAAACACGACTTGGTTGCGGATCTGCTGTTTTGCTTTCCAAAGAGCGACTTATACCGCATCTCATCGAAGCGGCTTTGCTTCTGCGAAAAAAATGCCGCTTTATCGTTCTGCTCTGTTCCGGGGAATTCCCTCTGCTTAAAAAAGCCTGTCCGGAAATTATAGAACCGGTCACAATTCTCAGGAGTATTGTGGGGGCATTGGTTGGAAACGGAACGTTGGGAGTTGTCGGGCCGGAATCGGATCTCGCATTAGCCCCATTCCAATGGCAGAACCATGTTAACAGGGTCGTCTGCGCAGCAGCTTCTCCCTATGTAACTGACGATATGGTTGTTACAGCGGTGTCTGATGTTGTTGCGGCAGGGGCACAAGCAGTTGTTCTTGACGATATGGGATTTACTGAAGCACACAGGTTATTGGCCCGAACTGCATCAGAAGTTCCGATAATCTGTGCAACGACCCTGATAGGAAGAATCCTTGGTGAGCTTATATAAACTTTTTTAAAATAAGAACAAAATGTCATCTGATCTTAATGTTATTCATGCTGAAAATTTAGCGATAATCCATGATCATGGCCTGCCGAGGTCAGGTTTCAGTCAGGGAGAACTCAATCTCGTTACAGATGGAGCCATCGCCATTCGAAACGGACGTATTGTTGCAGTAGGACCGACTCTGGAAGTGCTGCAAGGATATGATCAAAGCGTACCGACTATTGATGCAAGGGGTAAAATCGTCCTTCCCGGTCTGGTGGAATGCCATTGTCATCCCATATTTGCAGGAAGTCGGCATTGGGAATATGTTCGGAGGCTTCAAGGTGCCGCCGGTGATAAAATCCGAAAAGAAGGAGGAGGAATCTGGTCTACTATTCTGGACACAAGGGCTTCAGACGATAGCCAGCTCATAAAAAATGCTGTGCGTGCTTTTGAAGCAATTCTTTCCGGAGGAGTTTCCACCCTGGAAGTAAAATCCGGGTACGGTCTGACCACGAGGGATGAATTACGACTTCTACGTCTTCTCAAAGCGTCTTCATGTCATTCCCCGCTGGATCTGGTCTATACATTTCTCGGTGCACATATCGCCCCCCAGGATGGTCCAACTCCTGATGAATTTGCCACGATTGTTGGGGAAGAAATGCTTCCTCAAGTTCAGGAACAAGGTATTGCAGAGTTTCATGATATCTCCTGTGAAATCGGTGACTTTTCAGCTCATCTTACAAAAAGACTCTTGAAGAAATCTCAGGAAACTGGCATGCTATGCCGAATTCATGCAGATGCTTCATCTGATTCCCATGGGTGGCGCACGGCAGTAGAAGGGGGAGCTATCTCAGCGGAACACCTCACCTATACACCGGATTCGGAGATCAGAAGTATTGGTTCAACTGATACAATCGCTGTTCTCCTTCCAGCAGCCGAGCAATTCTATCTGGATAATAAAAAAGCCAACGGACGATTATTTATTGAAAACAATGTACCTGTAGCCATTGCAACTGATTACTGTTCAACCTTTCAGGCAACATCCCTAACCTTGACAATCGCTATGGCTTGCTCATGGTTTGGGTTTACTCCATCAGAAGCCATTGTGGGAGCAACATTAAATGCGGCATACTCTCTCGGAAGGGGTAATGACCGAGGTTCCCTGGATATTGGTAAGCGTGGGGATCTCACAATTTTGGATTGCCATCATCCAAATGAAATAGCAACCCGTATTGGCGCTCCTCTGGTGCAGTATGTCATTTCCTGCGGTAAAGTGATTTTCTCGACAAAACAGTAAATTCTTTATACAAAGATATACAAATAGACTCGCCAATGTAATTATTTCAGATAATTAAATATATAGAGAGGCATTTAGTGGACTTACAAAAAATAGGAATTGATCGATTGACAACAGTTGATAAAGTTGTTGCAGCTCTAAGGCAGGCCATGTTTGAAGGGAATATCAATCCAGGAGAACAATTACGTGAAATAACTCTTTCTCAGATTTTTTCAGTATCCCGAAGCACTATCCGAGAAGCTCTGCGTATTCTCACTTCTAATGGTCTGACGGTCTATTCACCTAACCAGGGTGTCACTGTACGCCAATTAACGATCGCTGAAATTGATGATATTTTTCTGGCCCGATCGGTGCTGGAAACCAGGGCTGTCCAGGCAGCGAAAGATTGCTCCGCCATTTCCCTTGATACATTGCAGACAGCTATGAGAAATTATGCAGAAACTATTAAAACCAATAACCCTCTGAATGCAGCCGACGCTCATGTTGAATTTCATTCTGAAATGGTTGGCCTTATCGGCAGTGAACGCCTGATGAGAACAGAACGCTCCCTGATGAGGGATCTTCAGCTAACCATTGCTTCCATTGACAAAAAGAGAGACGATCTGGCCAAAGAAATAGCAAAGCATGACCGGCTAACACAACTGCTTATCAACCAGGAGCTGGAGGAGGCAATTGAATTTGTCAATACTGACCTTGTTGTGGCAAAACGGTTTGTTATTATGCAGATCAGTGAAAAATAAATAATTTTCACAATTCCAAAATCTTATTGTTTACCCTGGCAATGCGTATAAAACAGTTCTATTTGTTTACAGGGTATGGCATGAAAAGATAAAAAAAATCAGCTCTTTTTAACACACAATAAAAGATTTTAATATTTTGTTTGGAAATTAAAGAATTAAGCCTAAGGGAGTAAATAGATAATGAATGAAAAACTTTGGGGAGGAAGGTTTGTCCAAAATACAGATGACCTTGTTGATAAATTCAATGCTTCCATTGATGATGACATGCGGTTATACGACTGTGATATTGAAGGTAGCATAGCCCATTTAAAAATGATGGCCAAAGAATCCATTATTAACCAAGAGGAGGCAGATACTCTTATTGAAGGTCTTGGAAAGGTAAAAAAGAAAATTGAGAAAAATGAAATCAAATTTTCTGCAAGCCTTGAAGATATTCATATGCATATTGAAGATGCATTGGGAAAAGAAACCGGAGATGTGGCAAAAAAACTCCATACCGGGCGTAGCAGAAATGATCAGGTTGCTCTGGATATAAGAATTTATTTAAAAAAAGAGACTATCTCAATTATCAATCTTTTATCAGGGTTTCAAAAATCCCTTGTCAGAATGGCCCAAAAGCACCTTGATGTGGTCATGCCGGGGTATACTCATCTTCAAAGAGCTCAACCGGTCTTGTTTTCCCATCATCTGATGGCGTATTATGAAATGTTCAAACGAGACATATCAAGATTTGAAGATTGTTTAAAAAGAATCGATATTATGCCATTAGGTTCAGCTGCACTTGCAGGTACAACATATCCGGTGAACCGTGAACTCACAAAAGACTTGCTTTTATTTTCCAAAGTATCGGACAACAGCATTGATTCAGTATCTGACCGGGATTTTGTCATGGAATTTATTTCCCATGCGTCCATATGTATGATACATTTTTCGAGGCTTTCTGAAGAGCTGATTCTCTGGTCTTCCTCTGAATTTTCTTTTATCACTATTTCAGATTCTTTTACCACAGGCTCAAGCATCATGCCGCAAAAAAAGAATCCCGATGTAGCAGAGCTTGTAAGGGGCAAAACCGGCAGAGTTGTCGGTAATCTCATATCAATTCTTACCCTTATGAAATCATTGCCCTTGGCATATAACAAAGATATGCAGGAAGATAAAAGGCCTTTGTTTGACACTGTGGATACACTTAAAATCTGTACAAAAATATATACCAGGATGTTTGATCACATAAAGATCCATAAAGACAGAATGCTTGAGGCCTGTAGCCATGGATTTTTAAATGCAACTGATCTGGCAGACTATTTGGTTTCCAAGGGCATGGCCTTTAGGAGTGCACATACCGTGGCAGGAAAGGCTGTAGCCTATGCCTTGAATCATAACAAAGAACTTAACGATCTGACTCTTGAAGAATTTAAAGCGCTAAATAAACTCATAGAGAAAGATGTCTATGAGTTTATTACTATCGATAAAATGATTTCAAGAAGAATTTCCTATGGTGGAACTGGCTATGATCTTGTCAAACAAGCAGTAAAAAAGGCAAAAAAAGAGCTGGATGAAACAGACAGTGTTTTGTAGTGTGCCTAATGCAGCTGAATTGGCAAAAAACTGTCGAAAAACCTTGTCAGATAAAAAATGCATATTTATCAATTATTTTTTTACTAAATTTGTTCAAAATGACCTAAAGTATTATAAAATTTCCAGATGTGTTTAAAACAAATTCAATTGAAAAACTCAAAAAGCCGGGTTTTTACCCAGGCACTAATTATTAACTGACAGTTTAAAAAACTTAGTTTCCGAATCCAATAATATAAAGGTTTCGGTTCGACTAATGCCTTTGATGTTTAGCAACTCACTGTTGAAAACAAGTTCGTTGAATTCCTTTAACGAATCCACCATCACTTCAATAAAGATTGAATAAGGACCGCTAGCGGTCCAAACACTTGTTATAAAAGGGCGATCCTGAAGTTTTTTGATTTCATTTATGATTCTGATGTCATTTACGTTAATCGCTACCAAACCAGCAATTTTGTTGGCCATGACCAATGGATTCACTCTGGCTTCCAATTTCAAAATTCCCTTTGTCATCATCTTCTTAACCCGCTGCCCGATGGTCGCATCTGAAACATTAAGAGCCTCAGCTATAATTTTATATGGCATTCTTGCATCTTTCTGGAGTTCAATGATTATCTTCTTGTCCAACTCATCAAGGGAAACTTGTTCATAATTATCACCTTGTGAATTTTTAGCATCAATATTGGTTTCTTCTGTTTTATTTGTTTTCATGGTATCTTCCACCCTGTTCTTTTGATTTTAATATTTTGTATTAGGTCTGAAACTATATTAACGTATTAGTCCATTCGTTGTCTAAATAAGAATTTTGCCCTGAAATCCTTAGGGATCGTTAAAAAATAACTTTACATAATCTGTTTACAAAAGTCCCAAAAGGGCATGCCAATCATATCTTCTACTATGAAGCAGTTCCCATTTTGCATTATTGCTAATGGTGAAAATTCCTTCCTGCTTTTAAAGAACAAGAGCATTGTTACGGTAGAACGCTGGGAACCCAGAAAACTTGGTTTTTCAGGATTTCTTCTGGTTTTTTTTCTGGCCCACCATAATTGAGTTTTCTTCAGTTTGCAATTAATCCTCACCGAAAATGAAGTTAGTATTTCTTCCAATTTCCATGCTTGCTCCGCATTAAACAAAATTCATATTAAGATAAACCTGCCAAGATGATAATTGCATCGACCCTTTCAGGCTATTCCTCTTTTTATTATGAACATCGCACCATTGCAACGAAAATAATATCAATCGAATTAATACTATGAAAACGAATCGACATGCTAACTATGATATTATTAAAATTGTCGAATCCCGTAATAATATGCTCTGTAACCTTGAATATCAAGATTATATCAGTGTTTGTATCTCATAATATTTCAGCTCTTTTTTTCGATATCCAAATATTCTTCACATTAAATCTTGACATTCGAATTTAGTCTGTTTTAATCTCTCTTCATATTGTTTCTCAAAAATGTATGTCCAACCTGTTGTCAACTGATTCAATTTATATGAAAACGGAGATGAATTCCTGTAATTTAGGTTCGCAACGCAACGGTTCAAAAATGTATAAAAACCGGGAATTTTTGCTATAACAATCAAAAATATACTTTTTAACCGATCACGTAACGAACTTTAATTAAATAAAAACATGATATTAAATAGCTAAGGAATCCGATTGACTATATATCAGTAAAGCTATGGCTTGGAATATATGTGCCTGAGAATTTAGTAGCATAATTTGTAACTATTCAGCATAAAAAGCACGACCTGTTTGTCATTTTGATGAGAGCCTCAGGCGATCTGAAGAATCTCAATGGAGCCCAAGCAACATCCGGAAATAAATTGATTACATGAATGCCCTTCCATACCGAATAGACCCGGTAGTTTGTACATAGCTTTATATGATGTTAAACGACATCAATTGTTTTTAGCTTTAAGAGATACTTCGACGATCGAAGCTGCAAGTTTCGTTTCTCATCCCGGAATGACAGATGGAAGAGCTTAACTTATTGACATTCCGTTATACATTCGTGGGAATGGTATAGAGTCCAGGGTAATGCCGAATAGTTACCACAGTTTTTTGTTTATTGAACAGTTACATCGGTAACTTTCACAACAGGAAAAGGAGGGTAATATGAGCATTCTAATGAACATTGTTAACACAATCAACGGTATACTCTGGAGTAACGCACTGGTCTACACTTTGCTAATTGTTGGTTTCATATTTACCATGAGTTCAAAGTTTGTCCAATTCAGATTGATAAAAGACATGGTCATACTTTTACTGGATAAATCAGGCAAAACAGGAATTTCTCCGTTTCAGGCATTGGCTTTATCAATAGCCGGTCGTATCGGTGTTGGGAATGTTGCTGGAGTTGCAGTGGCAATATCTGCTGGTGGACCAGGTGCCATATTTTGGATGTGGTGTCTCGCACTGATAGGAGCTGCAACATCATTTGTTGAATGTACATTGGCTCAGGTCTATAAAGAAGAGCGAAACGGTGAATATCGAGGTGGAACTGCTTATTACATCGAAAAATTCACAGGAATGAAGTTTCTAGGGGTGATATTTGCGGTTTCGTTAATATATGGTTCTGCGGTTGGTGTTCCCTGGCTTCAAAGTAATGCCATTGCTTCCAGTCTGGAAGGTGCTTTTGGTATTTCAAAAATCATTACAGGCATCGCGGTGACAATTCTTATCGGGATTGTAATTATCGGTGGTATAAGAAGAATTAGCCTGGTAGCTGAGGTTTTAGTACCATTAATGGCAGTGCTTTATATGATTATTGCGTTAATAGTTGTTGTTGTTAATATCGCGGAGTTACCTGGTATCATTGCATTAATTTTAAAAAGTGCTTTTGGTGCGGAACAAGCCTTTGCAGGAATAATAGGTTCGGCGATAGCAAATGGTGTAAAACGGGGCATCTATTCAAACGAAGCTGGCATGGGCACGCAGACACAAGCTGCTGCGGCGGCCAATGTCTCTCATCCTGCCAAACAAGGATTAGTACAATCGTTCTCAGTATATGTGGATACCATGTTGGTATGCACTGCCACTGCATTCATGATACTAATCACAAAAAGTTATAATGTAATTGATGCAAGTGGTAACACAATTATAAGTAACAATCCCAAGTTAATTGAAGCCGGGCCTCTTTATACACAAGCCGCAGTTGACAGTGTATTTCCAGGGTTTGGAGCCGCTTTTGTTGCGATCGCATTATTTCTCTTTGCTTTTACTACCCTTGTTGCTTACTACTATGCCGGAGAAACGGCAACAGTATATATTCAAGAGAAAACAGGCATAAATTTAATACTTATACTGAGAATACTATTTATTGCCTTTACACTAATTGGAGCCACTCAAACATCGGTTTTGGCTTGGGGGATGGCTGATCTTGGCGTTGGTGTACTGACTTGGATAAATATCCTCGCATTGATAATAACAGGTAAGGTAGCGATCAAGGTTTTAAAAGACTATGAATCTCAAAAAGCACAAGGACTGGACCCTGTATTTGATGGGGACAAATTGGGTATCAAAAACGCAAATGTATGGAACGCCAATAAATCAAAAATGGATGAAATATCGGACGATTAAAAACCATTGATTAACTCGCGTTTTTGATCTTGAGTTTTACTTCGATTAAAAAACCATTCCCGGGAATTACGTGTCAGACCTTTATCATCTATTTCGAATGGGGCTGGAATAGCGCAATGCTGTGTGTAAACATTTGATTTGTTATCGGCAATATAGGTTGGAGTCGCTTTTGCTCATTCATGTGATTATTTTTATCTCACGAATATAAACTATGACGACATGATATGGAAATCAGATAAAATCTATTAAAAAATATGGATTGGTTTAAAGCAACAATCCCGGGCCTGCCTGTAAAGGCCCTTTGCATTCAACGGCTTGAGGTAGATGTTATGTTTGATAACCATGTAAAATTTATAATTCGATTTTTACGGGCAAACGTTTTCCGCTTTAAGCCCTGTTATAACCTGAGTTTTTTCCAACCCACATAAAGGAACAATAATGGAATTCGAAACGTTTAAAATAGAAAATGAGATCCACAAGATTTTTGAACAATATATGGCCACAAAAAGTTATACCAATACAAACCGGGAAAAAGAAGCGGAAGCGTTCCTGAACAATTGGTTTTCATATCAAAACTATTTCAAGAAACATCCTGAATTATGGGGAAAACATGCTATTGAAAACGACATTATGGAACGACATGTTGTTTGGGGAATGGTTAAAGGTCAGTCACCTGAAACCATAGTTTTAATTCATCACTATGATGTTGTTGATGCCATTGATTTTGGTGCAGCTGAACCCTATGCCCATGACCTGCAACATATCCAAATCCAGCTGGAACAAATGATCCATAAATTTGATACCGATGCATTAACAGATTTAAAAAATGACGAATGGCAATTTGGAAGAGGTGCTGCGGATATGAAGGCCGGAGGGGCAATTCAGATGGCTTTATTAAAGGCGTACAGTATTGCCAACAACCTGAACGGCAATCTCATACTTTGCTGCTTGCCAGATGAGGAGAACTTGTCGGGAGGTATGCGTTCAGCTATCAGTTTACTGGTCGATTTAAAGCAAAAATACGGACTAAAATATCGGCTTATGATTGATTCGGAACCACATGAACGCCCCTCACAGAACACGGGTGTTATCTATGAAGGGGCTGTTGGAAAAATAATGCCTATCATCTATGCCAGAGGTTGTGTGGCCCATACCGGTAAAATCTATGAAGGACTCAATCCTATTCACTTGCTCTCCGAGATGTTTATTCAAACTGAATTGAATATGGATTTTTCAGATCAGGTCTCAGGCGAAACAGCTCCCCCTCCCTCTTGGTTATATTTTAGAGATAAAAAACCGGTGTATGACGTTTCCATTCCCACAGCTGCATGTGCCTACATGAGTATTTTGACACTAACATCGTCGCCGGATTTGATTCTAAACCAGCTCAAATTGATTGCAAGCGAGTCTTTTAACACTGTTATAAAAAGAATCTCCACCTCATATAAAGAATATATGAGTCGATCAAATTTGAAAGCTGGTCAGCTTCCTTGGAAGGTCAATGTTAAAACGTTTCATCAATTATACCAGGAGAATTTGAATCACCTTGGGGCAAATTTTGAAAAAGCCTACACCAGGAAACTATTGTCTCTGGAAACTGAAATCGCCAACGGTGTTATCGATCTTATCGAAAGTAGTTTTGCAATGATTGATTTTTGCCTGGAACATTCTCCAGACAAATCACCAGTAATCATCATCGGACTATCTCCTCCTTACTATCAACATGTCAGCAATGATCGAATCGAAAACATAGATCCTGACGTGAAAAACATGGTTAGTATCATCAATGAGTTTTCAGAAAAATATTGGAACCAATCCTATGTGTCACGAAAATACTATACTGCCATTTGTGATCTTAGCTACTCTTATCCCCCTAATAATATGGATGACGTTCATGGTTTTATTCGGAATATGCCACTTTGGGGGAAAACGTACAAGATTCCATTTGAAGACATCCGGGAAATCAAGATGCCATGCCTGAATATAGGACCATGGGGAAAAGATCTACATAAACTGACGGAACGTGTCAATAAAGAAGACTTGTATCGGCGAACCCCACGGATCTTGGATAAAGTCATTAATCAGTTGATTGGTAACAGACAGGACGGATTCGACTTGAGCGATACATTCCTGTAGTTTCTCCTCGCTAAGTGCGCTTGACCACCAAACATTGGCAGATAGATCTGAACAATAATACCTGACCTTGTCAATATCCCACCTTTAGGATAATAAACATACCGTTTGTGCATCTGTTTCAATGCAGAGTAAACAATTCGCCGAGCACAAAGCAAGAAGGATCACTAATTGCAGATAAAGGATGCACATCATTTTCCTATAAGGGGCGGCTCAAAAGTTAATTCGCATTCTATTTGCAAAATGTCCAGTGATTTTGGGATTTTTGCAAACAGATTATGGGAAGTCATTTTTGAGTCGACCCTAAGCAAACCTTAATTATCTATAAGATAATTAAGGAGTCCACTCCGAAAAGTCATTTTTAATTTTTCGAGTAAAATTCGAGTCTCTATATCACACGAGGGTTCAAAAACTCATCATTCCGAAAAATAAATGGCCCTCCAAAATTGTAAATTTTTGACCATTATGAGATTTGATTCAAGAATAATGTTTGAGGTCTATCAAGAGCTGTCAAAGTTACGTGTGATATCAGGGGGTGTAGCCATCAATATACTGATACTATGAATAAGCTGATAGCGAAGAAACCTGCAAGTTACATATTCTTTTACTATACTCAAAGAATATGCTAGATAAATCTAACAAATGATGCCTGAAAATGGATTGGCTGATTTGGTATCAATGATTCCAAATCAGCCGGTGTTGCACTTTGTTAGGGTCGGCTCAAAAATTAATTCACATTCTGTTTGCATAATATCCAGTGTTTTTAGGACTTTTGCAAACAGACTATGTGAAGTTATTTTTTAATGATCCCTTAGCACCTAACCGATTGGAGTTCGATGGTATGTTAAGAAACATTAGATTCCGCTCAAAAATTACAATCGCATTTTTAATAGCTGGATTTGTTCCCTTTTTTTTTATTGGGATAATCGCTTTGATCACTTCCAGTCGAGCTCTTTCAAAACAGGCATTTGGCCAGCTTCAAAGCATGCGGAATGTCAAAAAGACACAGCTCGAAAATTATTTTACATCACGTAGTAAAGAGATGGGGGTACTGATTGAAACCGTCGCCATTCTCCGGCAAGCCGCATTTGACAAACTATCTGCCGCACAGGAAATAAAAAAAGCTCAAATTGAAAACCACTTTTCCCAACACGTAAAGAACATCAGTGTTTTGTCCAAATCAACCACAGTAATTGATGCGTTAAAAAGATTCAGGGTAGCATTTGGAGCTACGGAAGAAGGTAAGGTTGGTGGCGATTTGTACAATTTTCTTGAAACGCTCTTTGGTGAAGCATTGGCCCAGTTTACCAAAGAATACAATTACGAAGATCTCTATTTAATTGCACGTGATGGGACAGTGGTATATAGCGTCACCAAACAATCCGACGAAGGGCAAAACCTCATAACAGGCAGACTTAAGCAGTCGGCTTTGGCAAAAGGATTTCGCAAAGGTCTCAATGGAATTGCATTTCAGGATTTCTCCCGTTACGGTCCATCGGGAAACAAACACTTTGCATTTTTATATGCCCCAATCGTGGATCAGATGGGAAAAGACGCCAAAAGATTTATTATTTCGGGCGATGCGGGTCAACCCCCTGCCAGTGCATTGAGTACCCATCATATCGACGACGTCTTTGGCGTTGTCGCTCTAAAAATATCCCCCACTATGATTAATACGATCGTACAACGAAGAGAAGGCATGGGAGAAACAGGGGAAACTTACATCGTCGGTATTGAAGGTGACAAAGCCAGTTATCGCAGCAACCGGGTCGTACAAGATGGTAAAATTGGTCAAACGATAAACATCAGTGAAATCGGGAAAGCGCTATCAGGAAAGGATGGGCAAGAGATTCGATCGGGTAAAGATGGGGTTTTGAAAATTAGTAGTTATACACCGCTTTCATTACACGGATTAAAGTGGACCATGATCAGTACCATTAATTTGGAGGAGGCCATTAATCCCAGATTTGAAAGAGGAAAAGACTACTTTACGCGTTATAATCAACAATTCGGTTATGATGATTTACTCCTGATCCATACCAAGGGAGAAGTGTTTTATACAGTCGCACACCGGAAAGATTATGGAACCAACATCCTCAGTGGTGAATACGCCCAGTCGAACTTGGGAAGGCTGGTTAAAAAGGTATTGCAAACAAAGCGATTTGAAATCGCTGATTTTGCCCTATACGCACCTCACAACAATATGCCTGCTGCATTCATTGCACAACCAGTGATCAATGACAATCAAGTCGATGCCATAGTTGCGCTCAAACTGTCAATCGATTCCATCAACGCCATGATGTTGGAACGATCAGGTATGGGAGAAACTGGTGAAACTTATTTGATAGGTAGCGATCGATTGATACGTTCCGATACATTTAGAGCACCCGATACTCATTCTGTGTGGGAAGCCTTTAAAGCAGCACCCAATCAAGGCCGGATCCAAACGCTCGCGGGTGATGCCGCTTTAGCAGGTAAAACGGGTGCCAGTATCATCGAAGGATATTTGGGACAACGAGTACTATCCTCATATGCACCAATTCAAGTTGGTGATACAGTGTGGGGATTGCTTGCTGAAGTGGATGAGGCAGAGGCGTTTGCTTCCATTGAGGCACTAAAGCTATTGATGGGCCTACTAGCCGGTTTCGGATTCATCATTATTTTAATGGTTTCATTGATCTTTTCACACATCATTACTACACCGGTAACATTTCTGGCTCAAACAGCAACACAATTGGCCAACGGCGATATCGCATGCGATGTCGACACATTACGGCAATTTGTATCTCGCGATGAGATCGGAACCCTTTCTCGGGCATTTGAACAATTGATCTCATACATCCAAGAGATGGCTTCAGTAGCTACTGACATTTCTCGCGGAAAGCTTTCCCAAGGATTGCAACCGAAATCTTCAAAAGATGTACTGGGTCGAGCGTTTCTCGGCATGTCAGCTTATTTAAACGAAATGGCAACGGTGGCCACTTCAATTGCCACTGGCAATTTAGAGCAAACCATCCAACCCAAAACCAGGCACGATGCATTACGAAACGCTTTTCAAAAAATGGCCATTCAACTCAAAGAAAATTTCGAAAAAATCCAATTAGAAATAACAGAACGAAAACAAGCGGAAAAAGCACTTTCGGAAGAACGCAATTTGTTACGAACTCTGAACGATCATTTGCCTGATTGCATCTATTTTAAAGATCGGGATGGCAAGTTTTTGACAGCCAATGCCAAATTAGCCCAGTTTGTCGGTGCTCCCAACTCCAATCGTCTAATTGGCCAGACAGCTTTTGATTTATTTTCAAAAAGCATGGCGGAAAAGTTTCATATAGATGATCAAACAGTTATGGAGTATGACAAAACAATCAATAGTAAAGAGGTTCAGATTGAGGACCCCGTTACCGGATCCACTCTTTGGTTTTTAACTACGAAAGTGGCAATTAAAAACAGTTTTGGTAAAACCATAGGACTGGTTGGAATCGATCGTGATATTACGGAACGAAAAAGAATCGAAGAAGAACTGCAAAAACTCAATGAAGAGTTGGAGCAACGAGTTGAAAATAGAACTTCTGAATTGGCTCATGCTAACGCAGAGATTCACTTACTCAATGAACAACTCAAAATAGAAAATTTACGAGTCAGTGCCAATTTAAAAGAGTCTGAAAATAAATATTTAACACTGGTTGAAGAGATCACTGACGGATACTTTGTGATTCAAGATGGACGGATTGTGTTTGTAAATCAGGCATTTTGCCTAATGCACGGATATACCGTCGATGAGGTGCTGGGCAAACCCTTTGAAACGTTTGTAGATGAAGAAAGTCGAGAAGAAGTGGCAGATACATACAGCAGAATCAGACATCATTCCGATGTATCACGCCTATTTGAGTATCTTCGCTTAACAAAAAACAGCGACAGGCTTTTTACTGAAATGTCGGTTAAAACGCGATATTACGAAAAACAACTGGTCAGAATTGGGATCTGTCGCGATATAACCGAACGTATCCAAATGGAACAAAAGATCCGAAGAACAGAGCGAATGGCGGATATTGGTAAAATCACCACTTCACTTTCTCACGAAATCAGAAATCCTCTCTCCACGATCAAACTCAATCTGCAAATGTTGGATAAAAAGCACCAGTTTCCTCAATCCGGTAACCGCCACATTGAGATCGCAGTAAATGAAATGATGCGTTTGGAAGGGATTTTGAGCGAAATTTTAGACTTTGCCAAACCGCTTCGGTTGCAAATGGACCATTGTAAAATCTATAAAATTATTGACTCATGCTTGGAATTACTTGAGGAGAAGCTTAAATTAAAATTAATATCTGTAAATTTTGATTATGATTCACGAATTCCGCCTATTTCGGCAGACCATAAGAAACTGTCACAAGCTTTTTTAAATCTATTGTTAAACGCATATGAAGCCTCTCCTAAAGGTGCAAAGCTATGGATTACCTGTACATTGTTGGAGAAGAAGGTAGATGACTGTTATATTCAATTTTGTTTAAAAGATGAGGGAATCGGAATTGATAAAAAACAACTACGTGATATTTTTCAACCGTTTTATACCACCAGAACCGAAGGGACCGGACTTGGGCTGACAAATACCAAAAGAATCATCGAGGCACATGGTGGATGGGTGGAGGCTTCAAATCGACAAACAAAAGGTGCGCAATTCAAATTACTTTTACCGGTAATATTATAATTAAATAGGTTTTTAATGAAGAGCTTCAACAACCATGAAAATAATTGAATATTTTGTAAATAATAGGGGGGGGCAAAATGGCAAATATTTTATTGATCGACGATGAACTTTCTCTACTGGAAACACTTAAGATTTTTCTATATGACAAGGGGCACAAAGTTCATACGGCAGCAACCGGCAAAGAGGGATTACGCTTATATTTTGCTCATCATCCGGATTTAGTTATTTTAGATATTCGACTTCCAGATATTGGCGGACTGGAAGTTCTAAGTCAAATTCGAGAGTCACCCGGCAGCGCTAAAGTAATTATGATTACGGCTTTTCAGGATATGGAAACAGCCATCCAGGCAATGAAAAACGGAGCCTATGATTACATCCGAAAGCCCTTGGATGTCGATGAAATCGAAAAAGCCGTTGATCGTTCTTTACAATTACTTGAAATTGAGAAAGAAATTCCCCTAATGGATGAGGCGAAAAAAGTGTCCAATGATGAAGCCATCATTGGTAAAAGCATCAAAATTTTGGAGGTATTCAAAAAAATTGGATTGTTGTGCCAGAGCCGCGTCCCGGTTCTCATACAGGGCGAAACAGGCACCGGTAAAGGTCTAACAGCAAGAATGATCCACCAAAACAGCCCATACAGCAATCAACCCTTCGTTACCATGGATTGTTCCGCAGTAGTTGAAACACTGATTGAGAATGAGTTGTTTGGCCATGAAAAGGGGGCTTTTACAGGTGCTGATCGATCACACATCGGTAAAATTCAAATGGCTGCGAAAGGAACATTGTTTATTGATGAAATCGGAGAACTTTCCCTGAATTTGCAAAAAAAATTCCTCGGTTTTTTACAAAGTCATGATTACACCAAAGTTGGTGGAAATCAATTATTACATTCTAATTGCCGAATTATCACTGCCACCAACCGAGATTTATCAGAAATGGTGACCGCCGGAGAATTTCGAGAAGATCTCTACTACCGCCTTAAAGTAGTTACTCTGGAATTACCTGCGCTTAGGGAAAGACTATCCGACATCCCGTTACTGGCAGGCTATTTTCTTTCACGAATTAACTTTAATTTTGGAACCGAAGTCTGGCAACTACAGCAGGGAGTTCTTGATTTGTTACGAGAGTATTCCTGGCCCGGTAATGTCAGAGAATTTGAAAATGTCCTGGCAGAAGCGATCACTCAAGCCCGGGGCAAAGTGATCTTGACTAAAGACCTGGAGAAACTATTGGGATTTAGTAACAAAAGCGACCAAAATCAAATATCTGCTTATTCATTATCTACTGTTGAAAAAGACCACATCAAAAACATTCTTGCGGAGGTTGGATGGAAAAGAACCGTTGCAGCACAGCAACTTGGAATTTCCTTGCCGACACTCAGAAGTAAAATTAAAAAATATGGGATCATTCCTCCTGGAGATTTTGAGTAAACAGATCAAGTTGAAAATGTCTTTCATTCTGAAAGGGAAGTTTTTTTATCAAGTGGCGCTTTCAGCATATCTTCTTCTACACTCTTGTTAACCTGTTATATTTATTGGCGATTGATAAAGCGGCTAATCATTGGGTCTCATTTGTCAATTGAATCGCTAACAAAAGATGAAAATAATTTTCCCACGCTGATAATACCTTCTAACACTGTTGATCCAATACAAATTTCGTTCACAATCTTAAAGAACTCAGATTGACAGCGAAAGCTTTTTTCTTGCAAACAAGAAAAAGCATTTTCTATTTTTTTGACTTATATTCATACATACGTTGTCCAGTAACAATTGCGATCATACTTATCGCATTGTTGCCAACATTGGTATGCTGTTTGCCTTCTTGAGAAGTACACGTTTTTAACTAAAGAAGGCATGGGTAAATTCGACGTTATAACTAAAAATGGCAATGAACTGGCTGGGAGTTCGAAAATACCAAAATTGATCGACGAGATTCTACAGGTAATTGACGAACATGCTAAAAATGCTGCCTTATTAACTGATAATTCCGCTAAAATTTCGAATAACACGGTCTAATTTAGAAGTTTTGTCAATAATACCAAAGAAAAGATTTCCATAGCATTTACCGAGTTTTACAATTTGGATAAACTTTCTAAAGATATATGGGAAAGCATTTCGGTATTCCACATTTAGAATTACCATATTTGGATACGCGTTCCTTCAAAGTAAACAAACAAAATATGGAAAAATCTTAATCTTTCAACTTCAACAATGTCATTAGTATTTTGCAATCGAAAGTAAACTAATACTCAAACACTATTCGGAAGCAAAGTGGCAAAGGGATTCCAATCTTCCGAATGTTGATTAATCAAATGGAGTTTATAATTTTACTACCATTGATTAGTCGATATGTCGGTTGTATCAGTCACTTTGTTTCTAATCTAAAGGAGAAATGAATGAAAGCAATGGCGCTGACAGGTATCAATAAAATGGAATTGGTTAACATTCCCAAACCGCAAATTTCAAAGCCCAATGAGGTTCTAATCAAAATTGACACTATGTGTGTTTGTGGTTCGGATATTCATTACTATACCACCGGACGCATCGGGGGCCAGGTGGTTGAATATCCTTTTACAGTGGGGCACGAATGCTCGGGCATTGTCGAATCCATAGGTTCGGCAGTTGAGCGGGTAAAACCCAATGATCGCATTGCGATAGAGCCTGCCGTCTCATGCGGATTATGCGATCAATGTAACAGTGGCCGACCGCATACATGCAGAAGTTTATTGTTTCTTGGATGTCCGGGTCAACTTCCGGGATGTTTGTGTGAATATCTGATCATGCCTGAGAGCTGCTGTTATCCAATCCCCGATGGTTTGACTTTGTACGAAGCCGCTTTCTCCGAACCATTGGCCATCGGTGTCTATGCTGCAAAACAGGCAAACTTGCAACCCGGAGCAACAGTCGGTATTTTCGGTGCCGGCCCTATCGGTTTGTGCACCCTAATGGCGGCCATTAATCAAAATGTCACGGATGTTTATATTACCGATAAACTGGAATACCGCATTGATTTGGCCAAACAATTCGGAGCAAAATGGGGAGGAAATCCAATAACACAGAATATCGTTGAATCCATATCTAATCTGGAACCACATCTGCTAGATGTAGTATTTGAGTGTTGCGGGGACCAGGATGCACTTGACCAGTCACTACAACTACTTAAGCCCGGCGGCAAACTTTTAATTGTTGGAATTCCGGAAGTCGATCGCGTATCGTTTTGTATTGATGAACTTCGAAGAAAAGAGATTCATGTAATCAATGTCAGACGGCAAAACCACTGCGTCCTATCAGCACTTGATTTAATCCAGAGTCAACGTTTTAAAATTGATGAAACAGCTACGCACATATTCCCATTAAAACAGGCCAAGGAAGCATTTGATCTGGTGAGTGAATACCGGGACGGTGTTTTTAAAGCCGTGATAAAAGTCACTTAACAGAATACTCCTCAACCCCTTGCTGCAAATTCTGACTCAGTTGCTGATCGTGAACTCCTTAGGGTCGGCTTAAAAATTAATTCACATTCTGTATGCAAAATGTCCAGTGTTTTTTGGGATGTTTGCAAACAGACTATGTGACGTTATTTTTTAACGATCCCTTAATAGAATCGATGTTGAAATCAATACCGATTACAAAACCATCCTCAAGTCGATTCAGTAGTCAAATTTCCATCCTTCATCAAGTTTTGCAAGGCAATTCATAAATCTTTTGGTACCGCTGCTCACCATACAAAAGGCAACAGTGCCTTTAACAAATTGATTATATGAATCCTTTACTAAACAATCAATATTCATTGTTACTATTCAGCTACCTAACAGGCGAGCCTGTCACAATCTATAAGTAACAAATACATGCAAATTGAATCAGAAAATAATTTTCTTTAAAGCAATTGAAAAAATATTTCTCTGTTAATCACTGTACTTGGTTAACACTTTTCATCAAAACCCGCCAATATTTTTTACTGGAATAACACCTATCCTCAAAAGTGCAACGAAAAATTTCATGCACCTATAACTTATTTCCTTTCAACTTGTTTTTATGATGTTTTGGTTCTTGTTTCGAATCACACTTTTATTCTTAACGATGAAAAGGGGGAAAGTTTTTTTCTTTCCATCGGAATAAATTTTTTTCTTTCTTTGAAGCAATTCCAACCAATTATCATGATAGTATGGCGAAATAAACCGTTTACATTTTCTTTTTTATTTTTTTTAATTTCTTCTTAATTAAACCATGACAAGACTTCACGTTGTTAGCTTTTGTTTGTCCCCAATTATTCTATTCGATTGGTACGACGCTAGCAACAAGAGAGTCACTCCAGCATGGTGAAGTTGAACTGACAGCGATTGCAATGCTCTTGTTATTTCCGGTATGGGGCCAGATACAAGAATTGAATGCCTGGAAAAAATAGACGCATTTAAGCAGAAAACACCTGCCTATAGTCGGGTAGAAAATAAAGTTAAAAAAAGAAAATTTATAACTATTCGCCATTATCCAGGACTCTATATCATTCCTGCGAAGGCATAATGTCAATAAGAAGCTCTGCCATCCTGAAGAGGGACGACGGAGGATCTCTCAAGGCCAAAAACAATTGATGTCGTTTAACATCGTATGGAGCTATATACAAACAACCTGATCTATTTGGCATAAGGGGAATATCTGTGAATCAAGTCATTTCCGGATGTCGCTTGGGTTCTATTAAGATTCTTCAGATTGATTATGGCTCCCATCAGAATGATAAATAGACCATGTTTTTTAATGCTGAATAATTACGAAAATTGCAACAATCTTTCAGGAGCTTAAGGTGGAAGGATATTTATTAGGTCTGGACAACGGCGGGACCAATGTAAAAGCGGTGCTATTTGATTTAAACGGGTGTGCTGTAGCTAGTGCATCAGAACAACTGGAGTTAATTACTCCCGGAAATGGTCGTACAGAGCGTGATATGGATTCTTTGTGGGAATCTAATTATTCAGTAATAAGACGGGCGATCGAAGTAGCAGATATTGAACCAGGTAAAATAATAGGAGTATCTCTATCGGGACATGGTAAAGGTCTATATTTATGGGGAAAAGATAACAGACCTGCATACAGAGGCATCGTTTCAACTGATACCAGGGCATACATGTATCCGGAAAAATGGGAAAAAGACGGAACTGCGGCAAAAGTTTTTGAAAAAACCTGTCAAAAAATATTAGCCTGTCAGCCCGTATCGCTGTTGTGCTGGCTGAAGGAGAACGAGCCGGAGGTCCTGCTAAAAACCCAATGGATATTTGGAGTTAAAGACTATATAAGGTTCAAGCTGACCGGAGAAGCAAATGCTGAAATTACTGATATTTCAGGTTCCAATTTAGTAAATATCCGCAAAGCTAAATTTGATAAAGAGCTTTTGTGTGATTTTGGTTTAGAGGATATTTACGATAAACTTCCTCCTCTAAAATATCCAACTGAAATATCAGGTTATGTTAATGCAGAAACCAGCCGACAAACTGGTCTAACAGAGGGAACGCCTGTTGCTGCGGGTATGTTTGATATCGATGCCTGTGCCATTGCCATGAATATAACTGACGAAGAAAATATATGTGTCATTGCTGGTACTTGGAGCATCAATGAATACATTGCGCGGGAACCAATTCTCAATAAAACTGTGATGATGAATTCCCTATATTGTATTCCCGGCTTCTATCTCGTAGAGGAATGCAGTCCAACTTCCGCTGCAAATAACGAATGGTTTCTGAATAAATTTATGGGTGAAGAAAAATTATTAGCTGAAAAGCAGGGGAGAAACGTTTATGAAATAGTTAATCAGA
>JBFFHJ010000094.1:0-27380 GCA_041556995.1 bacterium
CACCCAAAAGATATTTCTGGATGTTGGCAGGGAGTATGAAAAACGATTAGCCAAAGCCCAGACAGAACGATTGAACAAATCCCTGGCCGCCATGAAAAAAGGCGGTGCTGTTATTACACGGCTATCGCTGTCTGAAAGAAAACGATGGGCAAACATGTTACCCAATGTTCCCCAGAATTGGGCTGTGGCCATGGAGAAAAAAAGACTGCCAGGAAAAAAAGTGGTTAAAGCATTTCTTGATGGACTTCGAGCACGAAATACCATACTACCCCGAGATTGGGACAAATAAGTTAACGCTATGGAAAATCCACAACAAACGCCGGACATGCCTTCGGGAATTCGTTTCAGCTTTGATACCGTTACATCGGTCATGAACAGCATTGGAACAGTTTGGGTATTTGTCCTGTTGATTATAATAAATCTGGATATCTTTGGACGATTCCTTTTTAATTTGCCCATTCGGGGTGTAACGGAAATTGTATCTCTTTCGATTGTGGGACTGGTTTTTATGCAGATCGCTCATACTTTAAAAGTGGGACGATTAACCCGTTCCGAGACGCTTCTAAAAATTCTCCAGGCTCGAATGCCGAGATTGGCTGCTTTTACGGAAGGGATATTTCACCTGATAGGAGCGATATTATTCGCCATCATTTTTAAGGGTAGTATTCCGTTATTTACCAAAGCCTGGAAAATTCGAGAGTATGTCGGAGCCGAAGGCGATTTTATGGCTCCTATCTGGCCGGTTAAACTGATTATCCTGATCGGCTGTCTGGCTGCTATGATTCAGTTTTTGCTGCTTGCTTTTCAAGATTTTAAAAAGATTTGGGTCAATCGGATTCAAAACACGGACGGCGAAGGGGGATAATCATGGATTTTTTTATGACAGATATTCAAATCGGTATTATATCCATTGCCACCATCCTGATTTTGATTTATGCAGGTATGCATGTTGCCATCGCACTGACTTTGACTTCATTTATAGGTGTCTGGTTGATCAGGGGAAACTGGAATATTGCCACCAAATTATTGTCCTTGGCCGCTGCCGATAGTATTTCCAAATATATTTTCGGGGTCGTTCCCCTGTTTGTATTAATGGGGCTTCTGGTATCGGTATCGGATATCGGCAAAGACATGTTTGATGTGGCCAATCGGGCCTTCAGGCGAATCAAGGGTGGTCTTGGTGTGGCGACAGTGGCGGCTAACGCTGTTTTCGCGGCAGTGACCGGGATCTCAATAGCTTCAGCTGCTGTTTTTACCAAAGTAGCTGTACCGGAAATGATACGTTTGGGATATAAACCGCGTTTTTCAGTGGGTGTGGTTACGGGATCGTCCGTATTGGGTATGTTGATACCACCCAGTTTACTGTTGATCCTGTTTGGTGTACTGACCGAGTCTTCTATCGGTGATCTTTTTACAGCCGGGATATTGCCGGGAATTCTGCTCTCCATTGCCTTTATCACTTTTATTCTGATTGCCGCCTATCGATTTCCGAGTTATGTGTCGGAAAACGCAGCCGCCGACCCTGGGCAAAATGAGTCTGAGATGGGCCTTTCTGTGGCCACTTTGAAATTGTCACCCATAGTAATCCTCATTGTTCTGGTTCTCGGTGGTATTTATGCAGGTTGGTTTACACCTACGGAGTCCGGAGCAGTAGGTGCTTTGGGAGCGTTGTTGATTGCCTTGGGGAAACGACGTATGAGTCGTTCAAAGCTGTGGCAGGTTTTAACCGAAACCGGCCATGTAACAGTATCGGTGTTGTTTTTGATTATTGCGGCAAATATTTATGGTCGCATGCTGGCACTTTCCGGTATAACCCAGTTTATTGGAACTTGGATTGGGGAATCAGGGCTGGGATTATACCCTTTATTGGCAATCTATATTTTTGTAGTGCTGTTGATGGGAACCATCCTGGATTCCAGTTCCATATTAATGATCATCGTTCCCCTGGTCTATCCCGTAATGATCGCCATGGATATAAACCTGATCTGGTTTGGCATTATTACAATTATTGCTGTGGAAGTAGGGCTCCTGACACCGCCATTAGGGATTGCAGCGTATGTTGTCAAATCTACTCTGGACGATCAGAGAATTGGATTGGATGATGTTTTCAAAGGCGCTTTTCCCTTTGTATGTATCATGATATTGGTTCTGATTATGATCGTAATATTTCCCCAAATCAGCCTGGTTCTTATCAAGTAAAACACCATTATTTTTTTGGATGTAACAAGATCATTCTTGTTACATCCAAATACTACCGGCTGATTCAGAATGACAAAGAGAAAAAACATTATGTTTTCGTTCAAGCATTAAGCAACCAACTATGTTTAATCCTTTTTTAACTCAAACACGGTATCCGCTTTTTCCGATCCGTTGACAATGACTGAAATACGGTGTTGACCAACGTAGTGTTTTCGGGTGGTCATATCCTTAAAAAGGTGCTTTCGGGTGAACGGTTTTTTTCCTGGAACGTAATCTCCTTCTGAAATCTGGAATACTTTTTTGGACGGTTTTCCATTGGCTTTCATAAAATAAACAGCATATTCCAGCCTGACTTTACATCTCTTTTTTTCATTGACAACCAGATCAAAATTAAAAAACACCTCATCTCCCATCATGACAATCGTCTTGTCGACTCTTAGCCTTTCAATGCTGATATTAACCGGATCGCCGTAACCAAAAAGAATTAATGCCTGCTTATTTCCCGCTTTTAACATGCTGCGGCAGGCATGCTTAACGATTGCATCCGTTTCTCTTGAATCACCAAACCATTTTTCACACCTGTCCAACACCAGATTGGGATTATCTTTGGAAATATCGTTCAGATTATTGGCTACACTCCTTCGCACAAATTCCGATGGATCATTTTTAAGTTTTTCCAATATGGGGAAAATCAAAGAAGGATCTTTTTTCAATTCCGGTAAAGCCATAGCCCAGGGAAGTCTGGGACGACAGCCTTCGCTGGCAAAACGCCGCACATTCTCCTCTTCATGTGTGGCGCATTTATCCATGAATTTCATGGCTTTTTTAAGATTCTTGGCCAGAAAAGGTCTGATAGCAAATTCAGATGATGAAAATCGGGTGAACTGTTCCAATGCTCTGAAAGACAAATCCCAGTTATCCAAACCGTACAATTCAGTGTAATCAGGCAAAGACATGGCTTCAAAACCGGATATATACGGAGTGGACTTCATAAGAATCTCAACTGCCTGATTATAGTCTCGGGGCAGGGTTGAGTATAAGCATTTAGTTGTGTGACGCATTTTTTCCTTTAATTCCATCTTTTTAAAAGCATCGTCAAATACTAACTGGATAAACCTCTTTTTATCAAAATTCGGGTAAAATCGATGAATAACATCTGCCATTTTGTTCATGGAAGATGTTGTAAAATATATATTTTTTAGCTGTTCAGCCATTTAACCTCCAGTCATGATAATAAAGTGATGGTTCCGTTTGCTAAAATCAATGTCAAAAAATGTAATTTATAGAGGGTGTTTACAAAGGTAAAAGAAAACATATGTACACCTATACGATTTCAAAAGATTATTGTCAATTCTGCATAATGACCCAAATCCACCAGTGATTTCATTTCATCTTGAGGAGGGACGACTGGCAAGAGATGTTGCTGATTACCTGGAAACATGATAGCTTCAAGTCCTGTGAAAACAGTAACAAAAGATCTTTTTGAAAGCATGGAGGTTCTTCAGGTCGCCAGGGCTTCCATCAGAGTGATACTGATTTTTAAAAAATTTGTACAAGTAAAGGTCAAGCCCAAACCCTAAAATGTGCATTGTATTCATATTTGCCATTTATTATTCTGCACAGCAGTATTAACCGGGTAACAAAAATATGCAGGTTTATTAAAAACTTGTATAAATCATAAAATCACTATTTATCTGAACTTAACTGTTTGTTCTGATCAATTTTATCTGACAATCATACTTTTACTCATAAACCTGATATTCCATCACATCACCTGTTTATATAAGCTGTGGATAAAATATGTTAACTAAATCAGCAAATAAAACAAGCACTTCATTAACAGAAATTGCCCAGCGGTATTTGGAAAATTTGTGTATAAACATTCCCAACCGACATACCGGTAGTCAAGGAAATCAGATGGCTACTGATTACTTTGAAAAAGTGGTTTCCGAGTTCGGATTTAAAATAGAAAAGATGTCCTTTGATTGTATGGAGTGGGAATGCGGTAATGTTCGATTAATAATGGAAGGTGAACCTTTTGATGCTTATGTCAGCCCATATTCGCTGAGCTGTGATGTTAAGGCACGGTTGATTGAAGTATCCACTGTAGAGGAATTGGAAAAAAAGGTAATCAAAGACAAGCTGTTATTGATTCATGGAGAGTTGGCCAGTGAACAAATGATGCCTAAAAACGTTACCTTTTACAATTCGCCATCTCACCAACATATCATCAATATATTGGAAACAAAAAAACCGATAGCCATTATTTCAGCCACAGGAAATAAACCTGATTTGATAGGAGGATTGTATCCGTTTCCCATGTTTGAGGATGGGGATTTTAACATTCCTTCTGCATATATGACCGATGTCGAAGGCGATCGTCTATTGGGTTATGCGGGACAGACTGCATTATTAAATTTCAGGTCGCATCGAATACCAGCAACGGGCTGCAATGTTATTGCCAGAAAAGGTTTGAACAAAGAACCACGGGTGGTTTTCTGTGCACATATTGACACAAAAAAAGGGACTCCCGGGGCATTGGACAATGCCACAGGGATTGTTGTATTGATGCTGTTGGCAGAATTACTGTCGGATTACCACGAAAAACTTGGAGTAGAAATTGTGGCTCTTAATGGGGAAGATTATTATGCATCTCCCGGCCAGTATAAATATCTTGAACAGAACAACGGCGCTTTAGAGTCGGTTCTGCTGGCAATCAACATGGATGGAGCGGGTTGCTATAATTACAATACCGCCTATTCCTTGTTCGGGTGCCCGGAATCCATGATTAAACAAATTAAAGTATTTTTTAGTCCGCAAAATGGTTTTGTAGAAGCCCCCCGATGGCATCAAAGTGATCATATGATATTTGTTCAAAACCAGCGTCCGGCCATTGCCATCACCTCAGGAAATCTCCCGGAACTGTCCACACACATCACCCATACCCAAAAAGACAAACCCGATCTGGTGGATTGCCGCAAACTGGAAACCATTGCCTGCTGCTTAAATGAACTCATGCACAGTTTGAATACTGATGTAACTTGAATTTGAAAATCAAATAGGACGGTCAAAACAGGTTTCTAAAATAACCCGGAAAAGCTCCTGGCAAAAGCAATCGTCATTCAAACGATTTTATAAGGAAAGGAGCTAAAATATGGAGACCTGTATCCCATCAATATCAGACTCAAACAATACCGAAGCATTTAAACAACTCACTTAATACCTTTTAGCATTCTTCTATTTCTTCATTTTTTGTAAAATCAAATTGCGGCTAAACCACCAGATAAATAATCACCACAGCCAAGGCATTGTCCCCATTCTTAAAAAATTGTAATTATTCAGCATAAAAAAGTCTGACCTATTTGTCATTCTGATGGAAACCCAAGGCAACCTGAAGAATCTCGGAGCCCCAGACGACATCCAGAAATAACTTTGGGATTGTTAAAAAGTAACTTCACATTCTGTTTACAGTCCAATGTTTTTAGGACGTTTGCAAACAGACTATGTGAAGCTGTTTTTTAACGATCCCTTATCTGATTTCCAATAACCGGATCGTTTTTTCTTGGAGATGAAGAAGAGGGTACGAGCAGGCTTTTATGGTATTCTCTTAATAATTGCCGACCCGATTTGTGTATCAACGTTCTTGAGGAAGTACTTAAAATACTAATTGCAGATGACTTTTTTTGTGTTATACTGATCGTTGTGTATTGCTTTGGGAATCTTATTGTTTTTGAGGATTGATGTGTCCAGAATGGAACAATTTGTGTGACAGAAAAATTATGACCAAACATCTGACTTTGTTTTCTATTCTTGATTCCGTCAAAATAAATTTGAAATACTAATGAAAAGAAATGGAAGGAATATGCAGAAAATGTATAGGCGAACTAAAGTGCTGGATGAATGAATGATTCTATCAAGACAATATGGTAAAATGTCAAATATCGAAATCAGTACCAGAAAATGAAGGTTAAAAATGACGAAAGATAATCTCATTGGTTCCAGCTTGTTCGGGTTAGAAAAAACTGCTGAGTGAAGTCCATTCTAAATAGGCAGAAAACCTTTCATGAAATCTTTTATAAAAAATCCCGCAGAAATTCTAGAAAGGCATGTAGACACAATAAGAAAAATCGTTAAAAAAATGTGCCAAAAGATGGATTTTCAGAAAGCGGACGTTGAAGAGTTAATATCTGAAGTGTTTGTACGATTCACAAAAAATAATTATAAAATTATCTGTGATTTTGGAAAAGACGTATTACCAACATCCTACATAGCGATAATTATAAAAAATATTATTAATGATTGGTTCAGGATAAAATGTGGTCGTTGGCGCTCCTCAACTTTAGCTCGGAATCTTGGAGAATTAGCTATCAGGGTGGAAGAACTCATGTACAAGTATCAATTTACCTTGAATGAAGTGGAAGAGATAATTCAAACGGAATATCGAAATACTAATCAGACAGCCCCCAGTCGCAAAGATCTTGAAATCATCGCATCAAGACTAAAAGAACGATTAAAATCAGTTACTTTTAATTCTGATGAGTGCCAATTTGATAGCTTAGCTGCGATCTCCTCAGATATCACCGACGCAATAAGTCAAGATGATTTGATACAAAAAAAAATAGAAATAAATGAGCTGATACAGGGAGTTAAAGCAAAACTCGACGAAAACGCTCAACTGGTGTTTAACCTTTATTTTATAGAGAACCACAAACTTAGTTCCATTTCCAAGTTGATGGGCAAAAATCGCTATGAAGTCAAACAGATAATCGACAAAAACCTGGAATTATTTCGACAGGCCATACTTGAGGCAGGATTTGAAAAATCTGAAATATTTGAATTATTAAACTATGAGTCCGCTCCAAAAAGTCATTTTTGATTTTTTGGGGAAAAATTCGAGTCTCTATATCACACGAGGATTCAAAAACTCAACATCCCGAAGGGTAAAAAAGGCCCCCTAAAATTACCAATTTTTTGACCAGTTTAAACTTTTCGGAGGGGACTCAACTATAATATCCAAAATTTTTCAAAATGTTTTTTTTGTCCGTATAATAGATTAAGAAGAATGATTGCCTAAGGATCGGCTCAAAAATTAATTCACATTCTGTTAGCAAAATGTCCAGTGTTTTTAGGACTTTTGCAAAAGAATGTGAAGCTATTTTTTAACAATCCTCAAGCAGTTTTCTTGCAGTAAACATGTTTTTTTTAGATAGGGCAATTAATAATCGTAATGTTAGCATAGAGCCTGTTTTTGGTGTCCTCATATTTATCTTGAAAAGTTTGATATCACTGATACAAAGTATTGATCAACAGAGAAATATTGCTAATGAGTTCCAAGAAGTCAAAAGTAACGTTGAAAAAGAAATAATTTCGCTATCGATTAGAAATTGAAATAGTATATTATTCTGGGTAGTTAGTGAAAAATCTTAATGTAAAAATAAGTTGGTTAATCCTAATAATTATTTCAGTTTTTGTGTCGAGAGGATATTCATTGCCAACCAAAGGATTTTCAGTGTTAATCCGAGATAACACTGGTAATGAAACAGGATTATATGAAAAGAGTCACGCGCTTTTAATCGGTGTCAGCGATTATACTGGAGGATGGCCTGATCTGGAATCAGTCTTGTCGGAACTCGATAAACTAGAGTCAGTACTTAAAAAACAAGGTTTTAATACTGTTAAAGTGATTAATCCTGATAGTAAAACTCTGAAAAAATCGTTTAACAATTTTATAGATCAATATGGCTATAATGTTAATGATCGATTGTTGTTTTTCTACTCAGGCCACGGTTACTCCAGAAAAAACGGAAAAAAAGGATACTTGGTTCCAGCTGATGCACCTGATCCCAGAAAATATGAAAAAGGATTTCTTCAAAAATCCCTGGAAATGGGACAAATTATGACCTGGTCGAGGCAGATCGAATCAAAACATGCTTTATTTCTATTCGATAGCTGCTTTTCCGGTACAATTTTTAAAACTAAAACGTTGCCTGAAGTCCCCCCTCCGATCAACAGTTATACAATAAATCCGGTTCGCCAATTCATTACAGCCGGCAGTGCTGGCGAGGAAGTTCCTGCTTTTAGTGTGTTTACGCCCTCTTTAGTTCGTGCTTTGAAGGGAGATGCGGACTTGAATGATGATGGTTATATTACCGGAACGGAGTTGGGCATGTATTTAGTGGATAAAGTGATGAAATATAATACTGCCCAAACACCTCAGTATGGAAAAATCAGAGATCCGGATTTAGACAGAGGGGATTTTGTATTTGTTGTTAAAAAGAAATCAGCAAACAAAGATGAGGTTTTATGGAAAACGATTGAAAATTCAACTTTGACTGAAGATTTTGAGTTTTTTTTAAAAATGTACCCCGACAGTAGATTTGCTTCTCTTGCTATAATTAAAATTAGGCAAATAGAAAAAAGTAAAGAAGACTCGTTTTGGAATGTAATTAAAAACTCAAGTTCAATTCTTGATTTTGAGGATTATTTAGCAGCTTACCCAAAAGGTAAATATACTAATATTGCCAGGATAAAAATCCGGCAGTTAAAACGGAATAAAGACGATACAGAATCCGATTCAAATGAAGAAAGCTATGCTTATTCTATATTTAGTTTTGGTACATCTATCGCATTTTGGGCTGGTGCGGTCGTTAAATACCAGGAAGCAGTATACCTAACCAAGCAGGCGGAGGAAACCGCAAAAACTGAACCTATAAAAAGTAAAGAATTTGCCGAACAAAGAAATGAGGCAGCGAATATGGCTTTTGGTGCAGCCTTAACCGGAACTGTTATATTTATTTTGGGAATCGTTTCTTATCCATCAAAATCAGAAACTGTTACGTTTGATTCCGAATGGAAAATCAGGCCTCTAATAATGGTTAGTGAGAACAATAATAATTTTGGAATTAGAATAAATATACAGTGGTAAAAACTTTCAGTATATGTGTGTTTTTATCTCAGTGAGTTAATTTAGTTGAAATTTAATCGTCACCTGAAAAAACGCTAATCAGTAAGTAACATAATAATAAAGCATTGCGGTTTTTGGGTTCTTCAATACAGAAGAAGGGTATATTATGCTTTATTTATCATTAACGAATCGCCATCCATCCTCCAGTAATTTAGAGTCTGGCCCTACTGTTATAGTGTTGATTGTGGTTCTTCTAATAAGTGTTTTATCAGTCAGCTGTCTTTCCGATATCGTATTAACAGAAGAACCGGATTTAAAGGATTCTGGTGAAACATCCCGCAGTTTTTCACCAACGAAGGTATATATCAGTGTTACCACGGCATATATATCGACCAAAATCTCTAATGGTGGGTTAACAACGTCAGGAAGTTTTATTGTAAAATTTTACGTTTCTTCAGACCAAACAATTAATGATTCTGATTCCTACATTGGTAGCAAAAGCATGCCTGGAATAGTGACCGGAGGAATAGCTGATTGTGATTGGAGGGGTATATTTCCCTCGGATATATCAGCGGGCAACTATTATGTAGGCTGGATTATTGATGCAGATAATGAAGTTGAAGAATTTAATGAAAGCAACAATACCGCCTACATAAGCTCCGAACAGATCACAATAAAATCCTCCGACGTTGATCCTCCTTCAAATCCGAGTGTTCTGATTAACGGAGGCGATTCAACAACAGATTCAATTACAGCAACACTATCATTATCGGCTGAGGATAATGTCGGCGTAACAGCTTATTTTGCGTCCGAGGATTCATCTACGCCTCTATCGTCCGACTCAGGTTGGAAATCGGTCGAATCTTCAAAAGACTATTCTGATGATGTAATATTTGAATTAAGTACGGAAGAGGAAGAAAAGACTGTCTATGTCTGGTTTAAGGACTTGGCCAATAATATATCGCATTCAAGTAACGACAATATTACATATTATCAACCTCCCGGAATTCCCGATTGTATATTGGATTCCTCAACCGATGGAATTTTAGGAAACTGCAAACTGCTATAAATTATGAATTACTGATAAATTAATATCTCTAATGTGATCTGTAAATCGTTTGATTTTTTATTTAATATAGGAGGATACACCATGAGACATAGCATTGTTAATTCATGTGTCAAAGCGTTTTTGGTGGGGATTAGCTTTGGATTAGGAACGATTACCTCAGTCGCAATTGCTGTAACAGTATCAGCGACATTTGAGAGTGGAGACATCTTAACTGCGTCTAATATGAATATCATAAAAACTGCTGTTGAGAGTATCCCTCACTGGGAAAAAAGTAGTGTTGATGCCTATTTTAAAAGCAACACTGATGATGATAACACTGGAAAAGTTGGAATAGGAACTGATACTCCTATAGCAAGGCTGGATGTAAGAAATACAGGTACAGAAGATATTCTGAATCTGTATGATGACACATCTGAAGTTATGACTGTCCTTGACGGGGGTAATGTTGGTATAGGAATAACCAATCCTACTACAAAATTAGATATTAGTGGAACAGTGAATGCAACCGCGTTTGTAGGAGATGGATCAGGATTAACAGGTATTAGTACAAACCTTTGGTCGCAGAGTTCGGGGAATATATATTACAATTCTGGAAATGTTGGTATAGGTATAGCTTCTCCTTCTAATGCATTACATATAGATACTGATTATGGTATCGCGTTCAAGATTTCTCAACAAGGTAACATAAATTTTACATTTGAAAATAATGGATCCAGTGGAATATTTGAAATCATAGATAATTCAAGTAAAATTCATTTTGAACCAGGAATGGATAGTTATTTGGAAGATGGGAATTTGGCTATAAATGCTACCTCAGCAGGTACATATGAGCTTTTTATTTCAGGGGACATGTATACTTCAGCCGGTTGTGATGGATGTTCTGACGTTCGATGGAAATCCAATATAAAACCAATTGAAAAAGCGCTTGATAAAGTTAATAAACTAGTAGGAGTTACTTTTTATTGGAAATCTAAAGAATATCCTGATAGGTTTTTCCACACAGGTAGAGAAATCGGTCTTATAGCGCAAGATGTAGAAAAGATAATTCCTGAATTGGTTTATCAAGATGAGGGTTATAAATTCTTACGTTATGAAAAACTGACTGCAATTTTGGTTGAAGCAGTAAAAGAACTTAAAAATGAAAATGATGAGTTAAGGACTAAAATAAAGTCATTAGAATAACACATATAATCAAATACATTTATTTCGCATGTTGAAATGTAGGCACTCATTTATTCAATCATTTTAACATACAAATGTTCTATTGAAAAAAAGGGGACAGGCTTCAAATAAAAAGAGGACAGTCTACCAATATTATTTTGGAGAAAAAGTGGATTGGCCAAATGTGACTGACGAAAAGAAAGAAACACTTAATTTATTGACATTATACTTTCGTGGAAATGAAACAGAGTTCATAGTAATGCTGAATAGTTACAATGTGTAAAGCAAACAGACGAAAAACAGTTAATAAATATTATTTTGGTACAGTTGTCAGGTATACAGTGACTTCAGATTGTTCCGGTATGGCATCTGGAGCCGAAGGTTTTATCGTCCGATAACCCGAAACAATATCCTTATTGGAGATGTTTTCCTCGAATCCCTTGTGACCACCTCCTATCTCGATTTCTCCATGATTTTCCCAAGGAACACTTCTACAAAAAGACATCACAATTTCAGTGCCAAAAGGTGGAACGACTGAATAGACGTTTTTTTTATGAAGGTCGTAGACACGATTGGCTTGAAGAACCTCCTTGGAATCCCTTTCGGTCGGGTATAAAACCACTCGTTTTCCATCGGTCTGAAAATCGATGACCTTCAGGTAGCAATTTCTATCTGTTTTAAACCAAATGAGTACCTCTTCTCCTTCCTTATAGATGCCATTGGAGTTATTAAACCAGAGGTGTGTATTGAAATCGTTTTTTCTGGAAGACACCTGTTGGATTTCTTCAACAGCCTGTTTGATTTTAATGTTGTTGTCAGGTTTTATTTTGTATCCGATCTTTTTAAGGGGTATTTTCACTTCCTGTTCAGCGATTTTTGTTCCATCAATTTGCACTAATCTGGAATACACAAACAGGGTATCATGTATATTACGATAATGGCCTTCAAAAATGACAGGCGTAATTTGATTTGTTTTAGTTTCTTCTTCGTTAAAATTGCTGAATCCCTTAGAATATCGTGTTATCCCCCTCATTTTTATCGTACCCCGGTATCCAATATTTCTTATAACTTCAACAACATCCTCTGATCGGTTTTTAAACTCATATTCAACATTGTTCAGAAAAACATTCGAAAATTCACTTGAAATATTCGTATTTTCCAGAAGCAAGCTACCTAACGTTATTTGCAGACCATTTTTGGTGAGTTGATCACAGAGGCCATTTACCAAATCCCTTGCCGCTTTTCTAATGACAAAGTCATTCGCATAAATAGACTGACTTAACAGGATAGAAATTAGAATTAATAGAATTCGAAATCCTGTTATTTGAAAATTGAACCACTTAAACGTAGCTTTAGTTGTCATGGTTTTATCTCAATCATTATCTTTTGTTCTGACTTTTCTCCATTGGCCGAGCGTAGCGTTTTCACAATTCCTTTAAAATCATTTCTGGAATATTCTTCAATCGTGTTTAGTACAGGAAATGGGGTGGTTGAGGCTATGCCATAAAATGAAATGACATCAGGTGATTTGGCATCTGCTGAGATACGTTTAATCTCATCAACGAGAAGTCTTTTATTATTTGAACGCCAAATCAAATTAACAGAATCTGACTGGTCAAAAGAAAATAAGATCATATAACACCGTTTTGCGAAACAACTCAAATTCAGGGAGAGTCTCTCTCCAACCCTTATGGTCAATTTATTCTGATCCGGCCAGATTTTGAATTTAAAGTCAGCCAACAATGGCTTTGGAATCAACTCCTCGATGATATTGGTAACGAATATCACTTCCTTACGTCTCAAGTCTGACAAGGCTTCTGTTGATAGATTACTCTTGATGGAATCAAAATTGGGACTCGCTACGACTTGAAGTCTTCCTGTCGCTGGTGGTTTGGGCAGACTCAAACGAGCCAGACCTTGAAAATCTGTATTTACGATTTTATTTGCCTTAAACGCTTTAAACAAAACTGGAAAACCAGATATAGCTCTTACTTGTTCATTGGTTTTATAATCTATTCGAACAATCAAAGGTTCAGGAAACTCGTTCAACTCAAAACTTCTCTCAACCGGAGACACCGCCGAAATAATGATTGCATTGGTTAACGCCTGTTCTTTAGCCCGAAAACTGGAAACGCTTAAAACCTCATCGTTTATTCCAGATTGAATAATTCTGTTCTTTAAGGTTTTTATTAAGCTTAAGGAAGCTATAATCCGACCATTCCGAATCAAATTGGTTAGGTCTTTGTCTTTAGTGATCACTTCTTTCCTTAGATTTTCAATCTGTCTGATAATCCGGCTCTTTATGTTAGTAACACACTCAATCCATGACTCATTTTTGGGTAATGGTCTTATTTTTAGTTCTGTATAGGCCGCCTCTATTTCTATTAATGCTTGAGTGAATTTGCCTTGCTTTTCAAAACGTTCGGTGGTTTTAATCAGGTCTCTGACTGGATGTTCATTCTCAAATTCTTTAAGTCTGGCTATTGCTGACAAAATTTCATTTTTTTCAATACTTACCAAGACACTTACTTTATACAAACTTCTATCATCATCCGATGGATTTTGAAACGTTTCTGTGTAGTATTGTTTTTCTTTGATGGTCCGTAAAAGAGCCTCAGCTCTCTGAATTACCTGCTCTTTTGAAGAAACTGTTGGATCAATTACTTTCGAGCTTTTTTGACTAAGTACTTCACTAACATATTCATCAATGATCTTTACATCGATGCCAGTGTACTTGACAATTTTGTTAACCGCGTTAGCATAGGCCTCATTTCTGGCATCTTTCTCACTGGCCACCCTTTCTTCAGACAGGCCCACAAAATACCTGAACTTTCCATCAAATTCGGGATTGTTGATAACCCATACAGGTGGCTGGCTCGTACTACATGTGTTTAAGATCAGAAAGAGACTAAATGCGGTTATTAATCTCGAACAGTTTGATCTCATTTTTATTTCTCAATCAATCCATTTCTCTCCATACCGGACCAGAAATTCATCGCATCTTTCCATTGCTGTTTTGCTTCTTCGTCTTTTGCTTCGTTTGCCTTCTTCTCAGCTATTTTCTTTTGTCTGTTTGCCCATTCCTGGTACAATCCATCCAGGGTCGCTTGTGGGATCTGTGCTAAAGTACAGTTTTTATAACCGTTGTTCTCTTTTTCGGAATAAAACCTGATTTCTTTTAAACGCCGAGTTATACCATCTGAATTCTGCCGCTCAAAAGCGCGAGTGGCTTCCACTGGATCAATGACTTTGCTGGCGGCACCGTATGATACTAATGCTTTTTCCCACTTTGTCATCGCTTCCACTCCCATATATTTTACAACCCGGTCAACAGAGACTCTAAACGCATCATCCCTAGCCCCTTTTTCAGTAGCTTGAACAGCTGAAAGCCCCACAAAAAATACATCACCATCTTTTGGATCAGGAACTTCATTACACCAGGACGGTCTGGTTTGACTACTACTGCAACTGCCAAGAGTAATTGAAAGTATCACCATGCAGAACAATAAACTCATTTTCATCATATCCTCCCATATTATCAATCTTGTATTTATGGTTAAAAAAATAAAATTCCAAATAAATTTAATCTGCTTTATATGGATTTTCAGTTCTTACTTTTTAATACGGACAAAAATAGATTTTGACACACTACTGTCCGGTTAAAAAATAAAACATCGCTTATAAAGAACTATCATTGTTGACTTAGCAGGTCTTTTTCTTATCCGTCGATTTCAAACGACCATACAGAATTACCGACAATCTCTTTTATTTCCTTACCAGTGGAATTGCAGGGATTGGGGTCGTTTAACCTGAGGAAAAAACAGATCCGAAGAGAACTTCTATGCAGGCATGGAGAATGTGAGCGATATGCCGAATTTTCCAATGGAAATTGCCGATAAAACATTCACATTAACCGTTCATATGAGAGGGATGACAAAAAAATCCCGGCGAAAGTTGCAGAAAGCCTTTTGATTTCCCTGGAAAGAGCAAAACTGGCACCTCCTGCAAAATGTCGCTCGGGAGGGTGCGGATTTTGCCGCTCCCAGTTAATTTCTGGAGATATTTTCATTAACTCGGAAATCGAGCGTCGTCGGGCGGCAGACTCGGGATATAACATAATCCATCCGTGCTCAACCCACCCGTTAAGCGATTTGGAATTTATAGTTCCCAGACAATAGCTTTAATAAATCAGTGGATAAACAAATAATTATGGAAAAATGGTCAAAGTTCATAGTCTATACTATTGCCATTCTCCATTACTTCCATTTCGTTCTTTGATGTTGAAGAAGATTCAGGGATCAGATACACCGATATCGATCAATCCACTCAATCGCAAATTACGAAGATAGAAGAAGTTTGACAGCGTCTATTTGAAATATTGAAGATGAGAATATATCTGCGAATCCGACGGTATTGAATTCTAGTCAATAAACAACCGCCCCCAAAGAATGCGGCTGACCGTGTTGTATATCCCCGGCCTGAGACTTTTGGGTCGGGGATCGAATTAATTGTTTTCTAAAATTATTTAAATAACGGATTGACTTGGCGAGGATTATATCGAGTAACTGCACTTTTAATTAATTTAGACTTAATAAGATAAAAGCATCGACAATCCCATTTGCCAATCCCTTTTTTATTAAGACAATTCAACATTGTCTCTCTTTGACTTACTGATGTCAAAGTATGATTCTTTTTCATTAACCACCATTTTACTTAAGAGTAACAGGCCTATCAAATTGGGTATTGCCATTAACCCATTGGCAGTATCGGCCATAGCCCAAACAAACTCCAAGCCTCCAACTGAACCCAGTACAATAAACAATATCCATAATATTCTTATTGGCATTATACTTTTGATTCCAAATAAATATTCTCCTGCTCTTTCACAATAATAATTTGCCGATATCAAACAACTATAACCAAACAATATGGCAGAAATGACAACGATATACCCTCCGTAACCTCCGGGTAAGGCCTTTGCAAATGATCTTATTGTTAATGCGGCACCCGATGCGCCGGTTGTCCATTCCCCTGATACAATTATTGCCAATCCTGTAATTGTACAAATTATCATAGTATCTACAAATACTTCGGCAACTCCCCATAATCCCTGTTTTGAAGGATGATCGGTAATTGCACTACTGTGAATTATTGGAGAACTGCCCATTCCGGCTTCATTTGAGAACATTCCCCTGGCAACGCCTATGGTCATCATTCTTGCCAACGTGGCACCGGCAAATCCACCTGTTGCTGCGGCAGGTTTAAAAGCATACGTGAAAATCATTCCAAATGCGGAAGGTATTTCTGAAATATTTAAGATTATTACTGCTAATCCTGCGAAAATATAAATCCCCCCCATAAAGGGTGTTAAAAATTGACAAACTTCACCGATTCTTTTAATTCCTCCCAAAACAACGATTCCTGTCATAATCGCCAGGAAAATACCGGTATAAAGCGGCTCAATTCCCCATTGTTCTTGGACGGACAAGGCTATTGTGTTGGTATCGACAATTGCCCCAATGATAAAATAAGCAATGATAACCATTATACTAAAAAAGATGCCCATCCATTTTTGTTTTAGTCCATTTGTCAGGTAGTACATAGCCCCACCTGCAAAACTTCCGTCTTTTCGTTTTTCTCGATATTTAATCCCCAAGGTTATTTCAGAATACTTTGTCGCCATTCCAAAAAAAGCAGCGACCCACATCCAAAAAATCGCCCCTGGACCACCAATAGCTACTGCGGTGGCAACGCCGGCAATATTTCCAGTACCAACAACGGCGGCTATTGCCGTTAAACCCGCCTGTCCCGGACTAATTTCACCCTCGCCGGTTACATTTTTGTTAAACATTTTGCCGATTGTTTCTTTCATAGCAGTTTTAAAATGTCTAACCTGCAAAAATTTCAATCTTATAGATAGGAACAAACCCGTACCTAAAAGAAGCACCAACATATAGGGACCCCATACAATACCGTTTATCGTATCGTTAATATTATTAATCAAGTCCATTGCCTTCCTCCTTTGTCTTAAAATTTAGTTTTTTATTGATTGGTAAAAAGTTATAACAATCTGTCATTCTGAGCGCCGGCAAAGAATCCCTCCAGAGTATTTTTTTGATTTTTATAGATTATTTACCTTGTTTAGAATGACAAACTCTCACTAAAAAACAGATTCAGGACTTTTTTCGGGTTCATCATTTTTTTATTAATTCTCTAAAATCACCCATTATGGCCCTTGGCACCGGTAAGTCGATCATCGTTTTAAGGCCGGGATCGGCATTGATTACATGCGGAATCATGTTCACACACATTGCAATAGTTCCCGATCCGCCATCAATTTCCGGCATTATGGACATATTAACTTCTGGTGTTCCTTTTATAGTGATATAGTCCCCTGTGTTTAATCCCGCAATTTGCGGTTCTATTTGTTGAGGATGAATCATGTTTATTTTCAATTCCCCATTTACATATCCTTGGCCTGTCATATTTACTCCTGCAACATCGCCCGCTTTTGCAAAACCAAATGACGATTTTCTATCCACATCGGTCAATATCGGTTTCATTTGTTGCTCAAATCTTTCCACTTTCCATCCGATCGCATCAGCTATCATATTCACCGACTCGGAAAATCCGACATGGCCTGCCATAGTGCCTTCTTCTACTTTCCGGTTGAATTCATCGACCGTCATTCCAACTCCCTGCTCTTCCATTACCGCTGGGCCAAATGGAGATAAACTGTTAACTCGTTTCACTTCGATGTCATCAACATCAGTCATACACCCGGTCAAACATACAACCAATAGATCCATTATTAAACCCGGGTTGATGCCAGTTCCCAAAACAGATACACCGTTCTCTTTTGCTATTTTATCCATATCTTCGGCCAGTTCAGGTTCTTGCGCTGTAGGAAACGACATTTCTTCGGCAGTTGATATTACATTTACCTTTTGTTCCAGAACATACTTGATCTTGGGATATGTTTTTTTTGTGAATGAATCTGTCGCAATCAGGCAAAGATCACAGCTTCCCTCAAATACCACTTGTTCAATGTCTTTATTGATTATGACATTCGACCTCTCACCTCTCTCTACGTTCAACACTTCGAAGATACTTCTTCCTACTCTTTCTGGATGTACATCGCAGACGGCGACAATATCCACACCTTTTTTAGCTAATAACATTCTTGCCATTCCACTTCCCATGGCCCCAAATCCCCATATGGCAATCCTAACACTTGTCATAAACCAATCCTCCATAATAAACGGTTCTTACTATTAATTAAGAATGTGAAGGTTCATCGAAATTTTGTCCGTCTAATACTCCACTATCTTTGAAAACAGGAAATTGAATCTCAAAACGACAATTGGGTGATCGGCTAATGATAAGGAAATCAGTCCTTTAGTCTTTACCGAAACGTCCTCATTTAGCGCCTCGAATTTTTTCCTGTCAAAACTTAAGCGAGCTGTTAAGTGCAGAACAAATGCCAGAGGAAAATTTTTACTATTAAACCCGTAACATCAATATGTTAAATGGAATTAACGTCGTGGAAACCAAAAAAACGGGAAGTTTGTTTCCCGTGTGAGAAATTTATTGCACTAAATTTGAGAAATTTATTGCACTGTTTCAACATACATTTAAGGAATCTAATAAAAACAAGAAAACAAGAGGTGGGAGGATATTTGTTGTGTTGGATTTGAATTTTTGAAATTCGCGATAAGGAGTTTGGAGAACAGCCCGCCTCCAGGTTAGGTCGGGATAGCTTATGATAAAAAGGAATTTTATGATATATGAGTCCGGGATGTTATTTGGTTTGGGTGAAGTTTAACACCACCATAATCTTGGCTTTAGACAGTGATTAACTGGGGACACGCTGAATAGTCGTTAAACTCTTTTAAAGGCAAAGCAAACGTCGGGCGCTTTTATAATAAATGCTTGTCATTTAAGACGATATTCACTGATTTTATTGAATAATTGCCGTCTACTGATACCGAGTTTTTTGGCACTTTCGGTTACATTATAATCACATACTTCCAATACTTTTTTAATATAATTCGATTCAGCTTTTTTCCTGATTTCTTTCAAGTTGACGAATTCTTTGTCAAACATGCTCATTTTTTCAACATTAGTATAGAGGCTATCTTCCTCAATATCGTCATTTGAAATATCGTCATTTGCAATATCATCATAATTCAGACTTCCATTCTCTGATAAAACGATCATTCTTTCAATGATGTTCTTTAATTCTCTGACATTCCCCGGAAAATCGTAGCTCATCAAAAACTTTTTTACCGGTTCTTCAATACCTGTAATTTTTTTATTTAACTCCAGACTGAATTTTTTGATAAAATAATCGGTAAGATCAAGGATATCTTCGCTTCTCTTTCTCAATGGAGGAATACTAATGGTTATGGTACTGATTCTGTAATAAAGGTCTTCTCTAAAACTGTTGATTTCAATTTCCTTTGATAAATTTTTATTGGTTGCCGTAATTAACCTGAAATCGACTTCAATTGATTTATTGCTTCCTACTCTTTCTATTTTTTTGTTTTCAATGGCTTTTAGTATTTTCGATTGAGCATTCATTGAAATATTTCCGATTTCATCTAAAAATAAAACTCCTTTATCTGCCAATTCAAATCTGCCGATTCTTTTTTCGTATGCTCCTGTAAAAGATCCTTTTTCATGTCCGAAAAACTCAGATTCAAACAAAGTTTCCGAAAATCCATGACAATTTACATCCACATAATTTAGATTTCTCCTTTTACTATTCTTATATATATATTTTGCAATAACTTCTTTTCCAACGCCCGACTCTCCCAAAATTAGAACATTGGAATTACTCTTAGCCGCTTTTCGGGCTATTGTTAACGTTTTATTGAATAAACTGCTTTTTGAATCCAGAAAATAATCCATATCATCAATTTTGGAGATTTTAGGGATTTTGCTTTTTTTATTATGATTACTAATTTGAACTACTTTTTTAATTTCATTTAATAATTCTTTAGGACTATGCGATTTGATGAAATAGGAAAACGCTCCTTCCTTCATTGCTTTTACAGCATTTTCGATCGAACCGTATCCTGTAATAATAATTACCTCCAGTTCTTTGTTGATATATTTTATTTTCTTAAGAAGTTCTATTCCATTAATACCGTCCATGATTAAATCGGTGATCACCAAATTATAACTATTTTTTTGAATGATATTCAGGGCGTTTTCTCCTGAATCTGCGGTATCAATTCTATAACCGTTCTCTTTCAAAATCAGCTTTAATACGTCCCTGTATTCCGCCTGATCATCAACAACCAATATTCTAAACTTATGCTCTTCCATAAAAAACACCTCTACAATTTTTAAACCGGTTTCAAAGGAATTTGAATTGTAAAAACCGACCCCTTACCCAATTCACTTGTTACAAAAATTTCTCCTCCAAATTTATTTATTTCATTATAGACTATATAAAGGCCTAGTCCAGTTCCTTTTCCACTAATTTTTTTTGTATAAAAAGGATTAAAAATAAAATCCAGATTTTCTCTTTCTATTCCGACTCCCGTATCCTTACAAATAAAAATAAAATATTTATCATTTTTATAAACGTTGAGATGAATTTCACCGCCATCCGGCATGGCATCAATGGCGTTTCCTATCAGGTTGATAATGATATGTTTGAATGACTCTTTATTGATGACGAACTTCAGATTGGTATCACATTCAATACAATACCTGATATTACTTTTTTCAAATACGCTTTTCCCAAGATGAACTATCTTTTCTACAAACTGTCTGATATTTGTTTCTTCGTATTTTTCGTCGAAAATCCGGCTGAAATTCAAGAGATTATCTATAATATTGCTTGTTTTTTCAACTGATTCTCCAATTACTTTTATTGCCTTTTTAATGGTATCATCACTTTGATCGATTTTTTCTTCGATAAAATAAGAATAGTTCCTAATCAAGCCTAACGGATTTCTTATTTCATGAGCCACCCCTGCCGCCAGCTGTCCAATGGCAGCCATCTTTGTTGAATGAAGAATCTGTTTTTCTATTATTCTTTCATTGGTAATATCTTCTATCATCAAAATTACTTTATTCAGTTCAAGGCTGTTCTTTTTAAGAAGAAAAGTCTTTGCATCATAAATCTTATTTTCATAGATAATTTCTTTTACCCGATTGGATTGAGTGTCAAATGTATTTTTTAGAAGTTCTTTGATTTCACAACAGACTTTTTCACTAAAATAGTCACCGATATCTTTTCCAATAACACTATCTCTATCTTTATCAATGTAATCAATAAATGACAGGTTTACATCATCCACTTTATTATCATTATTCATGACAAAAATAAAATCTGTTATGCTGTCAAAAGTAATTCGCAATTTTTCTCTGCTAACTCTCAATTCTTTTGTTCGGAAGTCAACCTGTGATTTAAGGGATCTGTTCCATCTATATGATATATAACTGGATATAAGTAAAATAATTAAAAAAACAGAAATAATAACAAATATTTTTTCACTAAATCGGATTATTCTCAAAGCATCTGATATTCCGAACCATTTTTGCTGAATCTGGGAAATAACCTGTTTATTTTCAAGATTCGATATACTTTTGTTTATTATGTTTAATAAAATGGTGTTTCCTTTTGTCACGGCAAGTACAACTTCAGACTCATAAACAACATCTTCCATAATCCTTATGTTATCAAACAACTTATGTTTTTTCACATAATACGCTGCAACAGGTTCATCACCCAGAGCTGCATCTGCGTTGCCGGCTAAAACTTCCTTGATGGCATCTTCAACATTATTTGTATAGATGAATCTTATTTTAGTAAGTTTCTCATTTAGAAATTCAATTCCATAATCACCTTTCGGTATGGCAACTGTTTTCTCTTCCAGATCCTCAAAATGGTTAATAAGAAGATTTGAGCTGGAAGTCATGATGATGCTTTTTAAAGTATATATTGGCTCTGAAAAATCATACAGTTTGGCTCTTTCTTCTGATGGAAACATGTCACATATATCGGTTTCTCCTTTTGCCAGTTTATCCAGCGCGACATCCCATATATACGATTTTGTTTTTATCTCTTTTCCGATTTCAATAGATAGAGCGTTGATATAGTCAATCGTAAAACCCGAATACTGGGATGTTTCTTCATCAATGAACATTAATGGTGGTGAATTCTCGTCCGCTCCATATATTAAGTCATCACTATTCTGAAGCCATAAAATCTCCTCTGTCGTTAATGCATTGTCGAATAGAATATTATATGAAATATATTTTCCAATAGGAGTTTTCAGAATCGTATTAATAAATAAAAACAAACCTGAAATAAATATTGTAAGTATAACAACATGTTTCTTCTTCATAACTGAAATCAAGTAATAATTAAGCTTCTTCCAGATAAGGCGTACTTTTATCTATTTAATAATATTCCAGATTGTTTTTTTGGGTATCAAGGCAATAAAAATAAAACAAAAGGCAAAAGCGTTTTGTACTCCCGCTTGATGATAAGAAATCACTTTTCTTGAGTCAAGCCATTTTCCTCATTTTCAGAGGGTTTTGTTTAAAAGCATAGGTTTTGTTTTAATAGATACAGATAGAAAGGCATTCAGCATGTTGGTTAATTGAATGCCTTTGATTGTCAGCATGTATCGGTTTTGTCCGGGAAGTTGTTGAATAACACCATCACCCCGAAGCACCCTGAAATATCGACTGATTTTCGCTGATAACTGCTTTTCTGTTTGACCTGATCCAAAAACGGTTTTTGATGCTTTCTGACATATCCGGTTATTGGTTATTACGGATTGGAAAATATGATTTGATTTTTTATCGTCTCCAGCAATTCATGGTCCAACAAATTCTGAAATCGATCCAGAACCCTGTTAATGAGGGATTAGAACAAAACCCAAAGCAACGAAGCAAAGAACATCAGTTGCAGATGATCGGCGACATGCTTTCATTTTGAGAACCATTCAAACCCAATTCGGTACATTGTCAGTGAGGCTTCACACTCCGTCATCAGTGCAACGGCAGCATGCTAACGTCGAGGACCAGTGGGGATACACCGGGTGTATTCAATACGTCATAACTTATCTCCTATACATACAATCATACGACTTCGTGTCGCACCCCAACACTATTCTAACCGGTGCTTTCCCGGATTTTTAAATTTAAGATGTAAGTGCCAAAAGCAAGAAATATCGTGTGTCCCCGCGCCAGATAAGCCTCCGGTTAAGAAATCTGTTAGTTTTTCTTAACCTCAATTCTAGCAATCATTGATTTTAAGGCATTTATTGCTCCTTTAGGTGGCGACTCCATTTTTTCAAACTCAGATAATGATTTTTTAAAATGCACAATTGCAGACTCTCTGTCTTTTTTTATGAGTGAAAACTTTCCCATGTTAAAATACAATGCTCCAATTTTATTTGAGTCTTTTGGCTGTATTTTTAGAATTAACTGATAAACTTCTTCATCAAAAGAATGAAGCCCACTACCACTTAAAAAGTTTATGTAATTATTAAAATAATATATATTTCCAAGATCATTAGAAATATACCTGGATACGGTCTGAACATATCCTTCTTTGTTATTACGGTCTCGATAGAAACTGAGTAAAGAACTGAATGCTCCTTTATGATAATTTAAGAGGCTAAGTGCCTTTTTAAAACTTTTCTCAGCTTGACTATAATTTTTTAGTTCCCAATTAACTATTCCATTTAAATGGTAAGTGTCGGTATCATATGCAGGATCTTCGTATTTACCGATTGCTTTGTTTGAATAGAATAATGCTTTTTCAAGTTTATTTTGGTTTAGGTATAAAATAGATAAATTGTGAATAGTCGGGGTATGACTACTGTTCTCGTTAAATGACTTTTCATAATGTAAGATAGCATTATCCACGTCACCTTTTTGATGGTAATGAAATCCAATTCTGAACAACGACCAGTAGTTATATATTCCTTTTTTATTCGCCTTTTCAAAATATTGAAAATCTCCATTTGGATCATCAGGGAAGAATTCTGGTTTTAAACATTTGCAGTTGTAACCTCGAGAAATATATTTTCCGACTGCAAAATTTAAATAGGGGTCATCAGAATGTTTTTTAATTTTTTCATATAATAGTTTTTCCAGATCCCCTTCTATAATTTCATAAGTTCCAGCTTTACCGCGCAAATCTTTTACTAATTCTCCTTTTTCTAAATCTTTTAATCCAAAAAGCTTGTAGTTAATCGCTGTCAAATAGTTATCGATTAGAAGATCTGTAAGTTTCATAATTGATTTTGGATCATTCATGAGGCCTTCATCCCTTGCAATGAGATTTGCAGCTGATGCAAATTTTCTCTCATCAATCATTTTATTGACTTCTTTTAATTTATTTTGATTTTCTGCTGTCGCGATTTGCAACGGGATTATTAAAAATAGAAATATAATAATGAGTTTTTTCATGTTTTCCTTTGTTCTTCGTTTTTAAAAACGCCCCGGTAGGAACGCCGATTACTCGTCGTCCCCCGGACAGATCCCCGCATGAAGTTTTCCCTCACGGGGCTCCTCGGTTGTACTCGCTTCCGTATAATAAAACAAGATTAATAAGCAACAACATGGCGACGCTTCTTTTCGGTTATTCGCGGTTTCAAAATTGTGTAGTACAATTCCAGGTTACATTTGAAACGTTCCCAGGTGTAACTTTTCCTCTGACTTCGACGATTGAGCCATTTGAAACATGTTCCAATGACACGATAGTAATATGTCCACATCGATTGAGAGTTGCCTCGTACTCCATAATAATTATAATGACCGCGAAGCTTGGCGTTGATTACCTGAAAGAACTTCCTCTCCGGCAAGTGCCGATTGAATCGAATCCATTCCGTGATCTTCTAATTCAGAATTTTAACACATGCCCCCTGCACGATTTTATCTTCCAGGGCGGGAATGCCGAGTGGCCTCAATTTTGAGCCTTTTACATCCTTTGGAATGTATTTTCGTCTAACTAATTTTGCCTTATACTTCTTTGCCTTGAGTCTTTGTTCTAAATTGGAGATATTGACCCAGAGATTCTTAGCATATTCTTCCGCAGTCTCTCCATCCACTCCTCTGGCAGCTTTCTTGTTCAGACTGCGCCAGCTTTGTAAAAGGAGATCCTTTGTCAAACAGCCGTAAAGATCTCTAAAGCGATGCTGTTTATCACATTTTGCTTTGTTCGCTATTCCCCACAGTGAGGTTGGCTTACGTTCTTCCGATCCTACAATGTCCGGCATAAGTTTCCTTTATGAGCTACGTACTTCCGTAAAGACCTTCCCCATGTGGCAGGCTTTCCCTGCCTCAGAGTACTACGCCTGATCCGCCACCCTGAATTCGGATTATTTTCCTTCTTCAGTTAATCACAACCCGACCTACCCGGTAGGCTACAATTCAGGGCTTCCCAAATTCTTGTGTGTGTCTCTACTTGCATGCCACAGTTTAAGGTGAACTCCGCCGGGCCTTCACATCCTCGCCATTAATGGATGATCTTGTGTTGTCTTCGGTGCGCGTTAAAACCCTCGACACCCGAAATGGAATTTTCGAAGCTATATCAACTCTCAGGATGTACGGTCATCCCTACGGCCTACAAGTTTCTCTGTGTACGCTTCACGTGCCTTGTTCGATCTCTTTGCCCCCTCATGCTACGGTTATTTCTTTCAGATGTGTGTTAACTGTCGCAAGCAACAGGTTCTCTTATACAAAATAACGCTAAGAGTTCAAGTGATCTCCGCCACACGCGCAACACTCGATACCGGTGGTTGGCTAAACCTTACCGGACGGGGCCTTTCACCCCGCAAGACACACCAAGCTTCGCTTGGCGCGCCAACACCATTCTGAGGCGCGGCCACGCTGATGTTGAACAAACGAGGAAATAGCCAAGACCACAAAAATTGAAACTATCGCGGGCGGGTGCCGTCGTCTCTAGAAATTTGTCAGCTATTTATTTGATTTGTGGGAAGTACGACTTTTTTAAGAACTTTGATACAATAAGTATTTAAGCTCTCATTTGATTGGAGTGCTTTAATTGACAGTATCTTATGGAATTCTTTACCGGTACGTAAAAGAAATTTCCCTGAATATTCCTTTTTCTTGGTTGGTTTGGGTAAAGGTTTATTGTCTGCCTTATATAAGGCTATATTATCGTCAACAAGCTTACAAAGTTCTTTATACACCTTTGCTTCATCGTCACCATGGCAACCGCCAAGAAATAGTCCAGGGCAAGTGCCTACATAACATTGATCTTCTTCTGACCATTCAACAATCTTCAAGTATTTATCACTTTCTTTCATTTTCTAACTCCTCTATTGCTGATTTTATGGCTCTTTCTTGATATTGTTTTGCATCGTCATTGAGTTTGCCTGAAATAGTAAGTGGTTTTAATAAATCAGGATGTACGAAATTCCTGTGACTACCCTTACCACCACGGTTTACAAAACCTGCTTTTTCCAATTCTCGTATCAATTGTTTTATTTTTCTTGGCATGATCTGATGATATCAAAGTGGTACTACAAAAGCAATTTGAAAAACGTATTTATTTGTTATTTATAGCTAATGCCTGTTTAACCTGCGTTTTTTTCAGAGCATAGCGGCGAAAAACGTCAGGTTGAAACGATTGTTAGCTTATGTTTCATTGAATTTCTGAATCCATAAAATACAAATCCTAGCGACAATAATTGCTGTGCCATTAAAATAGACGCATTCTCCATGTACATTAATGTAGCCATGCTTATATTACCAAGCATAAAAAACAACCATCCAATTGGATTGTCTTTGACAATAAAGTAACTGCTTAATAGAAAACCGAACATTACCCCAATTTCCAATATTTGAGTAATTGAGGTAACTCCACCATGCTGGTATAAACTATTGCCAACACCAATTGAAAGTGAAGTGTATGTCAATGCAGTAACAAGGTGGTAAATACGCCTGTCTGGTTTTCGATTACGAAACCAGGATAAATATAAGCCAAGCAACATCGCAGGTAATCCACCCGCTTCAATGGATGCAGCTATCCAGTTTTGATTACCA
>JBFFHJ010000095.1:0-27375 GCA_041556995.1 bacterium
GGCCTCCGGGAACCCACTCGCGGGTGCTGCAGGTGGTGGCTACGCAGGTATGGCGGCGGCAGGCGCTCTCGGTCTTGGAGGCGCCGCCGCAGGGCTGCTGACTGGCGGTCTCGCAGGCGTCGGTGCGGTTGGCGCACTCGGCGTTCTTGGGATACTAACGGTAATTTTGAAACACGATCAGACTCCCTGTCCATCTAAAGCCAGGTAGAGTTCAATTTGAAAAGTATATGATAAAAGTCCAGGACATTAAGATATCTTAACGGTAGGAAACAGGCACTCGACCATCTGGAGAAAGCAAAATATGAACCCCGGCGTCCCTTATGTTGATGGTTCCTGGCATCCGTGAATAAATACTACTTGAAGATGAACAGATCAGCCTGATAGGCTTTGAACTTCAACAACAGATAACTAAAAACCCGAGCCAACATCCTGAAAAAATGAGTGAATATCAGTATTACGAGTTTCAAGCCATTGATAAACCTTTGGATGAAGAAGCACTTGATGAATTGGGCCGATTATCTTCCCGAGCGATCATTACGCCCACCAGCTTTGTAAATGAATATAATTATGGCGATTTTAGAGGTAACCCGCTAAAATTGATGGAAAAATATTTTGATGCCTTCATATATGTTACCAACTGGGGAATCCGAAAATTGATGTTTAAAATACCAAAAAGTGCGGTGGATTTTGAACAGGCCAAAGCGTATTGTCTCGGTGAGAATTCGACATTTTATGAAAAAAAAGAACACTTGATTTTTGAGTTTTCATCGCACACCGAAGATTACGATTGGGAGGAAGGCGAAGGTTGGCTGTCTTCATTGATATCATTAAGATCGGATCTTTTAAATGGTGATTTAAGATGCCTGTATTTGGGATGGCTATCAAATATTCAATACAGTCAAATTGATGATGAGATAGAACCATCAATCCCGCCCAACCTACAAAACCTCAGTGGTCCATTAAAGAGCTTTGCTGATTTTATAAGACTCGATGATGACTTAATCCATGTTGCTTCAGAAAACAGTGTAAGTGAAGATGTGAGCATCAATCACTCGGAACTGGCGGCTTGGATTGCCAAAATACCGGAGAAGGACAAAAACAGTCTGCTTTATCGCTTGATCAATCGTGACAATCCCCATTTGCCCATGGAACTAAAGCGACGATTCCTAAAGGAAACCTCGGATCAAAAGGAAATTGTTCAAAACAGCCTTCGTACTATTGAGGAACTAAGAACAAAAGCAGAAGTCTATTACGAAGAGCAAAAACGAATATCGGCCGAAAAAAAAGCAGCAGAAAAAGCCCGAAGGGAAAAAGAAGAGAAAATCGGTCGGGAAAAATACCTGAATTCACTTGCTTCTAAAGAAACCGAAACTTGGGCAACAATAAACGAAAACATTGCAGAAAAAAAAGCCTCCGCATACGACCAAGCTGTTACATTGCTTGTTGATTTGTACGATCTCAGTAAAAGAAATAAAAAAGAGAAAGAATTTATTGATAAAATGAAGTTGATTTCAGAAGAGCACTGTAAAAAACAGGCATTTATAAGACGCCTAAAAGAAGTTGGACTGCTCTGGAAAAATGTCCCTGTTTTGCCGAACCTGATCCCTTAAACGCTGCGTTGGAGAAAATAACCAAATACCACGAATGAATCAGTTAGTCACCTTTTCCATTTTTTCTGTTTGCTAATGGGTCTATATGCGTACCAAGGGAAAATTTAAGGGAAAAGAAAAAAAGTCCTTAAAAATCAGACAAGGAAAATACATTGAAGTAAAACTCGAACTACTTGACAAAACGCCATAAAAAAATGGTTATCAGATGGTTGTTTTGAATAAAAAAAAGGACATTGGATATTATCGAGATCTTATTTTTGTTGAAACAGACCTGAAACAAAATTCTAAAATACAAATTCTGGTCAGTACACAAGTATTAGCTAAAAAAAAGAGACCGAGTGTACCCCAAAATGTAAATTTGATATATCCGCTGGAACAGGAAAACAAGATGGTCTGTTCGTCTTGAAGTCCCCCCCTTTTGTTCATGCAATACTCTCCATATTAAATTGCTTGTTGCACCAACATCCCTGATAGCTGATCGAAATGAAAGATCTTTTTTATCAGAAAAATCCTTCATCACGTCGGCAGGGGGCAGACCGCTGGTGTTTTTGTACATATTATGAATTAAGCACTGTCCGATTGATAAACCAATTCATCATTAAGTAAGCTATGTCCGGCCTCCTCTTATTTTGTCCAAAACTACATTTGTGCCATGAGTAATTGTTGGGACTCTTCGCTGGTGATGACCGGAGTGATCTCAATTACCTCCTGGTAAAACGCCTTATGTGGTGCAAATTTTTCTTCAAAATCCGCTTCATTTTTCACTTCCCAGATATTCACCCCCACTGAGGGATCGTCTTTTATACAAAATGTGTACTTAATGAAATCAGTTTTGAGTGTTCCATTTGCCAGCTTTTCTCCCAGTTCCGGTAGTTTATCCAGGTTTATTCTCACTTTAACAAAATATAGCATGACTTTATTCTCCATATTCAGGTTATCTACAAAAAAAAGATTTTAATAAACGCAAAGCCATGACACAAAACGAATCATGTGCTTCTATTTCTTTTGATCCTGATAAAGAAGAAAGGTTACACTTTTTTCTCAGAAAAAAGATTGGATGGAACATTCTGAAGGTACTTTTTGATAGTTGTCTTTAGTATTTGTGGGGACTCCTGGTCGGGAAGACTTTTGAAAAGTCTTACTACTTTGTCAAGTTCATTTATTTCATCTTCCAAAATATCCGATGAAATGGTTGATGTTTGTTGCAAGGATTCACCGGAAGGTTTTTTAATCCACCCCTGCTTTAAGGAAAAATGAACCAGGTTTTCACATCGACAAATGTTTCTGCTGTCATACAATGAACAGTTTTGACAAAGAAATCCCTTTAGGTTTTGCCGAGCTCGATGAATCAACACTTTAACTGCCCCTTCCGTTTTATCAACTACTTCGGAGGTTTCTTTGATAGAAAGTTCCAATAACACATGAAATACAAATGTCAATCGTTGATGATAGGAAAGGCATTTTAATAAACCGGTGAGACATCCTTCTTTTACTTGCTTCACCAGATACTGTTTTTCAAACTGAGAAACACCATAATCTTCGGTATCATAAGGAATTGATGATTCGTTAATCAGAAACTCAATATCCGAGAAACATCCTTTTTTCTGCTTTTGTATGGATTTCAGACACAGATTTTTGGCAATGGTGTACAACCAGGTTGATAGTTTAGACTTACCTTGGAAATTTTTTATGCTTTTATGGACTGTGATAAAGGTTTCCTGGGTGATGTCTTCCGCATCAGCAGCATTACCGGTCATCCTTAATGCCAAGTTAAATATCTTTTGTTGATATTGTATGAAAAACAGATTAAACGCATCAGCATTTCCTGTCATTAATTGGGATGTCAGATTCTTCTCGTTATCGGCATTCATTTCAATTTAAAAATTCAATTTTGGTTTTACTGTTAACTAAATTTTTTGTTCTAGCAAACCCCAGGCTTTAAAAAATATCATATCTCGAAAATAAAGAGCAATAGCGTGCAAACCAGTCAATTCTATGCAACTATTAAAAAAACATCCTATAGCAGGTTTGCTACTGAAAGAATAAACTATTATCCAATGAAAATTGACCATTGACAACCGGCTTACAAGCTGAAACTCTCTTCCTGCGAGTTGATTTGATTATTTATCACCGTCTACTTTGGATCAAAATCGAATTGGGAGTGGACTTCAGCAGATTTATGATCTGTGTAGATTCTTTATTTTTCCTGATTGAAGGGCAAATCCGGTCCATCGACGACTATTGGTTGATCACCTGCTAAATCTACAATCAACATTTGAATATGAAAAATTATTCATTAAACTGATAAGAGGAGGAGTAATGGAAAAAGTTTGGCTGAAAAATTATCCGGAGGGTGTTTCGCATGAAATTGACCTCACCGCATATAATTCACTTGCAGAAATATTGGAGGAGGTTTTTGACAAATATGGGGACCTTCCCTCGTTTCACAATATGGGGACCACCATCACCTATAAGGAACTGAGAACCGAAAGTAGAAAGTTCGCCAGCTACCTGCAAAACGATCTTAAATTGAAAAAAGGGGATCGTGTGGCCTTAATGATGCCGAATATTCTTCAATATCCCATTACTCTTTTTGGCATTCTTCAAGCTGGAATGATTGCGGTTAATGTAAATCCTTTGTATACAGCCAGAGAGCTTGAACATCAATTGAAAGACTCTGGAGCCAAGGCAATTGTTATTTTTGAAAACTCGGCCAGCATTCTGGAGGATGTATTGGCAAACACCGAAGTAAAACATGTCATTACCACTCAGATCGGTGATTTGTTAAAGTTCCCAAAATCAATGATCGTCAATTTTGTTTTGAAAAGAATCAAAAAAATGGTCCCACCCTGGAATATCCCCAATACTATAAAACTGACCGATGCATTGAAAGCTGGTAATGAAGCAACATTCAAAAAAACTAAAAACAAAAGAGATGATGCCGCATTTTTGCAGTACACCGGTGGTACAACCGGCGTTGCCAAAGGAGCTATTCTGACTCATGGCAATATCCTGGCTAACCTACTACAGTGTAAAGCCTGGCTCGATCCTATTACTGAAGTCGGTAAGGAGATCATTGTCACCCCCCTACCGCTTTACCATATTTTTTCCTTAACAGCTAACTGCCTGGTTTTTTCTTACCTTGGAGGATTGAACATTCTCATCACCAATCCAAGGGACATCTCTGGTTTTATTAAAGAACTTGGTAATTGGAAATACACTGCCGTGACAGGTGTAAATACACTGTTCAATGGCTTGATAAATCATCCTGATTTTAAAAAACTGGACTTCTCAAGCCTGAGGCTGGCCCTGGGTGGTGGAATGGCAGTTCAAAAAGCAGTAGCAGACGAATGGACCAGACAAACTAAAACGCCACTGATCGAGGCATACGGCTTGACCGAAACATCTCCAGCTGCTTTTATGAATCCCCTTACCTTGAAGGATTTTAACGGGTATATTGGCCTTCCCATCCCTTCCACCGAAGGCTGCATTAAAGATGACAATGAAAAAGACCTGCCGTTTGGTGAGATTGGAGAGTTGTGCATCAAAGGACCTCAAGTCATGAAAGGCTACTGGAATCGCCCCGAAGAGACAGCTAAAGTGATGACCAAAGACGGTTTTTTGAAAACCGGTGATATGGCGTTTATGACCAACGAAGGATATGTTAAAATCGTTGATCGAAAAAAAGATATGATTCTGGTTTCCGGTTTTAACGTTTATCCAAACGAAGTAGAAGATGTGGCGGTTACCCATCCCAACGTATTAGAATGTGCGGCCGTCGGCGTTCCCGATGAAAAAAGTGGAGAGGTGGTAAAACTGTTTGTAGTTAAAAAAGACGGAGATGTGACAGAAGAAGAACTGAAAGAATTCTGCAAGAAGAGCCTGACCGGCTACAAAGTCCCTAAAATATTTGAATTCAGGGACGAATTGCCGAAAACCAACGTGGGTAAAATCCTTAGAAAAGATTTGAGGTAATAAAAAAAAGGGACGTGTAACAATTACGCGTCCCTTTTTTGTTAAAAACTATTCCATTAAATCATCCATCTCCAATCCATTGGAGGGACCTACTCGATTATCTCCAGTACTTCAAATTCCGCAGGAAATCCCGGCCCTTTCGCTTTTTTAACCACCCGACCCTTTAATTTGACCGTTTGATGTTGTTTGGATTCACGAATAGCCTGCTCAAACTCACCCACGATACAATAATGCTGTTTCGATTGAGTTTCCAGATGAACGTAACTATGCGGCTCGTTACCCCTGATAGTAATTTTACCTTCAACTACCTGAGTCTGATCATTGGATGGATTCATCTGCGAATTGGTCATACAGCTGATTGTTGATGCTATAAAGATAATTCCAAATAACGAAATGATCTGTTGAAAAAACTTTTTCATACCATACCTTATCGAATAAGAACGTTATATTTCATTCCGGAGCTCATGGTTACCTTGGCTGTAAAGTTGCCAGTTACATTTTCAGCTGCTTTAACCAAAATATTCGATGTTTTATATACTTTAGAAAGATTGCCTAAACCGGCAGGTGTATAAATTCCTGGACCTTCTAATGTACCTTTATCATACACGTAATTGTAATTATAAAAATTTATAGACCCCAAATCATATATAACATTGCCCGCCGATGATGAGAAATAACGACCGATATTATATCGATAATCCACATCTGCTGTTATGTCAGATTGAATAACCGCACTTCCCCATTTTTGCATAGCACTGGAAAATGTTTCACCGGAACCTGAAGCTGTCAAAGCGTATTCAATGGCACGATAATCTGCGAAATCATTCTGTACAACATTTTGAAAGAATTGTGCTCCTCCAAAATTTCTTGATAGGTATGCACCCAGTACATAATTTATAGAATAGCTGATATATACATCATTACCGGAATACCAATCGGCAACCCCAACATATGTAAAAGCATTGTATAAAGGAATACGTCCCTGTTCATTCTCTGTAAGGCCTGCTGATCCATCATCCCAGGCTACACCACGAGGCCCGTCAACTTCAATTTTACTTGCCAGCAGGTCTTCTGCTGCCATGGAACACATCTCATTTATCCAGGTTTCAGAGCTGGCTCCACGGGAAACCTCTTTTTCGTAAAAATGAATCATGTGTTGAAATTCGTGAGCCAAGGTGGCCACCATTTCTGACGGCCAATAATCTGTTACATCCCATGTCGTGTCTTCGGGTTGGGCAGTAAAAACAGAGTCAATATAAAACATCAATCGTTCATTGGATACTTCTACATTGCTGTTTAAATAGATATCCTTTGGATGATAAAACCCTACAACACCCCCACTGGTTGCATTATCATTATCAATATCATAAAACAGGATATCAATTTCGTTTTTTGCAGTTTCAGCAATCAGATTATTATAGGAATGACTTCCCCAGGGATTACCAAAAATATTGGTCATAAAATAATAGATATCATTACTGGAATCGGAATCCAGGAATTTTCCCCCCATTGCATCCAGCATCTCCTGAGTCATACAAAATTCTTTATCACAACTACCTGCCAAAGCATTGTTAGCTACCCATAGATTGAGTTTTATTCCGTCATCAGTTATATCGCCTCTAAAGGTTGCATCCACAGTATTTCCATTATTATCAACAATAAAAGTGTGTGATTCACCCAACGTATAATAATGAGGTTCAGTTGACAGCACCATACTTTGCTGTTGGTCGCTATCGTCTTTTACTGTCATTTGAGGCAGATTTTTGTAAAATTCATTAATCTCTTCTTTTCCTTTTATAATATATCCCTTTTTGCCCGCCGGATCTTGAAGCTCATTCAAATTGTTATGCAATAATAAATCAGCTTCAAAATTATTGTAACTCAAGGAAGGAGATGAAGAGGAAGTTACGTTAACCACCGGAGTAATTGACAAATCCTGATATGTATCGTTAGTAAAAATAAAATAAACTGTCGAAGGTGTCGATCCGAGATCTTTGGAATAGGTAAAACTGGTTGCCGTTTCTTTGCCACCGCCATTGTCGTCGTCATCGTCATCCTGACAACCGGTTTGAAACGCTAAAATTAAACTAATAAAAATAACTATAAATAGTCGGTTCAAAGTGATAATTGTTTTATGTCTTCCCATATTTACCTCATGTAAGATGAATCAAAAATCCAGTCGATCGAAATCAATCGGTTGTCTGGATTTGACATTATTTGCTTATGAAATTTCCAATATGATCGGTAACATAACACATGAGATGAACTTTGTAATGGCCTATTTTAATTCATTGGTTATATATCAACAATGCTATCAACCCCTATACAAAATGCCTTCCTCACTATCATCAAAAAGAAATAGTATCACAGAAAGAACGGCTTATAAAACTCAGTTAATCCTGTTTTCTCAGTAAAAAAATATTAGATTGTTTTTTGCTTATTCTTCAATTCACCCGATGATTTTTCAGCTAAAACAGATTCAATTTTGGCAATAAAGATATTTATGGCTACCGAGTTCTGTCTACCGTGGGGAATGATAATGTCTGCATAACGTTTGCTGGTTTCTACAAAAAAGTCGTGCATGGGCTTAACTGTTTCCAGATACTGCTTTACTACTGATTCCCGTGTTCGACCTCTTTCTTTGATATCCCGTTCCATACGACGAATAAATCGATGATCCGAATCCGCATCCACGTATATCTTCAGATCCATCAAATTCCTGAGATCTTCATCTCTGAAAATAAGAATGCCGTCGACAATAATGATCCTACGAGATTTTTTCAATTGGGTTTCTTCCTGCCGCAAGTGTCTACTAAAATCATATATGGGGGCTGTTACCGGGCGTCCTTGAACCAGTTCCTTCAAATGACTGATCATCAGGCTGGTTTCCAGGGCTTCGGGATGGTCATAGTTAAGCAACGTTCGTTCTTCAAATGATAAATGGGGATTGTGTTTATAATACCAGTCATGCTGAACAATAACGGCATTATCATTCCCGATTTTCTCCAATATTTTGTGGATGACAGTGGTTTTACCCGAACCGGACCCACCGGCCACTCCAATAACATACGAACGCTGATCTTCCATTTTTACCTATGTAAATGCTGGTTTTTTTAACCCAAATTGCTCACTCTTCCCTTTTTAATTCTATTCTTCCTGAAATCAAAAACCTTAAGCAATCGTTTTTTCCACATTTTCTGGTTCGATAGAATTTTCAAATATTTACAAAAGAATGTCGGAAAGTGGATCATGTAAAAATAAGATTTTCCAATGTTGCGGCATTAACAAATTTTGCATCAACACAAGAAAAAAAACTTTCGAATTAAGATGCCGTCGCACTGTTAAAGCTATAACCAGATGAATACCATCAAATCCCCCAAGAAAATATTTTTCATCAGGGAACCCTGCTTGTGGCACTGCTTCACTGGGTATAGCAATAGCAAGATAGTGTTCTCAATCGGTTTCAAAATCATTTGTAATCTGTTTTAGTATACGATTCATCAATTGATCGACGTGTATAAGCCCCCCTCACTTCTGTGATCTTCATGGCTAAATTTTTGTTTCGATTATCTTATACAACTTATTAATTATCGTTTTAACAGATCAAACAATGTTGGAAAAATGTATGCTGGATGCCCAAGAGGAAATTTTGAAAACCGGTGAAAGAGTCATAATCGAATGATTCGCTTAAATTCCACATGGGATCAATCAACTATATTGTTTTTTTGATGCAACTCTTCAATCAGATCACCTATTTTTATGATACCGTTTTTCATTTCTTCGGTAAACGGATGTCCACAGGAAATGCGTATATATTCTTTGAATTGATCGGAAGGAGAACAAATTGTCCCCGGCATAATCGAAATCTGCCGTTTTAACGCCATATAATAAAGTTCCATACTGTCGACCCCGGCTGGTAACTGTACCCAAAGCAAAAATCCACCTTTAGGGATAGCCAGGCGAATGTTTTTGGGAAAATGTTTCTCAATCATCAACGCTGCATCGTAAAGCTGTTTTCGGGTAATATTTCGTAAGTGTCTCAAATGTCGTTCATAAGCACCGGTTTTTAAAAACTCAGTCATCAGATATTGATCCAGACACGAGGTGGCGATGGAGGTTTCCCTTTTCAGTTTTATCAACTTACTTTTAAAGCGATCGCCGGGAATAATCCAGCCAACTCTTAAACCCGGTGCCAGCGTTTTTGAGAACGAGGAGCAGGACAAAACCAGATCTTTCTGGTCAAAAGATTTAAACGGTCGAGGACGTTCTTTGTCATGATATAACTCGGAATAAATATCATCTTCGATCAGGGGAATACCGTTCCGGTTGAGTAAACTAACCACCTTTTCCTTTTTTTCATCCGGCATCAGCGATCCCAACGGATTTTGAAAATTCGGCATGAACAAACAGGCTTTGATTTTATTTTTTTTAATTATCCGCTCCAGGCTTTCAACACAAACTCCGTCAACCGGATCGGTAGGCACTTCAACCACATAAACACCCAACTCCTCCAAAGCAGGCAGAATACCATAAAAGGTTGGTGATTCAATAGCAATAGTTTCCTCCGGTTCAACCACTGCTTTTAATGCCAGAGCCAACGCCTCGGTACATCCATTGGTAATAATAACATCATCGGCTGATACCCCTTCCAGAATACCAATGGTTTTTAAGGCAATTTGCCGGCGTAGTTCCGGATCACCTTGGGGAAGATTGTACGAAAAAACCGGTTTTATGTTTTTATAGGTCATCTCTTTGACCAGACGGGCAATCCCTTTTAACGGCATATGCTCACTTGAGATGGCCGCCGTTCCCAATGGAAGATAATTGGGATTACTCATGGCCAGTTGCACCTCATTGGTAATAAATGAGGAGACAACTTTTTGAGGATGGTGATAGTTTTCCCCCCGTGCCGGTTTTTGCTGGGAATCAGATGGAATGGGTTTAATGTAATAACCGGATTTCGGCTTGACCTCAATTAAACCAGTGGTCTCCAGTTCAATAAAAGCCTGATAAACAGTGCTGATACTTAAATTAAGTTGTTGATGAAGTTCGCGAATCGAGGGCAGCTTTTCTCCAACCAGGTATGTGCCGCTCATAATCTTATCTCTAAGCTCATCTGCCAATGCTTTATAGCGATATTTATCTCGTCCCATTGCAATATATGGTTAAAAATGAAACTTCAATGCGAACATGAGTTACTTAAACAACCTTGATTTGATTGTAAAATGGCACCAACAATACCAAAAATCCTGGACAATTCCATTATAAATCCCCACCACCAGCTATACTGAATTACATATGCCGTTTGATGCAACCAACAAACAGTAGCAACCCAACGTTAATATCATTTAGTTGAGCTCTGCCATCTGTCACCCTGAGGAGCAACGACGAAGGACCTCTCAAAGCCAAAAAGAAATAACGTCGTTTAACATTGAGTTTCAAACAAATAACTTGATACAGAAGGATCTTCATGCAATCAAGTTGTTGCTGAATATCTCCATTTAGATTCTTCTTAATGACATTTGTTCATACATAACAAAACGGTACACCAAAAAAGAAAAATCGGTAAAATGTCCTGGATTTCGGTAGGCCTGCCATACAGCTCCATGTATATGTTTTTTTTCACACCTACCGTTTACTCATCCACTCATCCTGGTGTCAATGAATCGTCTATGATTTCAAATTCATAATTAAATTTAGCACTCTTTTTTAACATTGCTCCAATGGAACAATATTTTTCAGAAGCCAAATCAATGGCTTTTTTAAGTACTGAATCAGTAACATTGCCATGAACGATATACTTAATCCAAACCTCCTTAAACACTTTTGGCATGTCATCTACGGTTTCTGCACCGACTTTCACCTCAAATGATTTAATATTCAGTCTCTTTTTAATTAATATGTTAAGCACATCAATGGCCGTACAACTTCCGAGCGCCATTATAACCATTTCAACCGGCGTAGGGGCAGTGTTTTCCGGCGTTCCAACACCACCAGCATCCATCACTATTGAATGACCGGTATCCGCTTTAGCCACAAACTGAAAACCGTCTACCCATTTTACAACTGCATTTTTCATGTTTTCTTATTCTGTTTGGATTAATCAGGAGATTTATGATCACATCCCTGTTATCTGTTATGTTATTAAAATACCTTCAAAATGAAAATTCCTATGCTGAACCGCTAACCCAGACATCAATAATTATGGGTAATTAACGGACATCATATAAAAAGACTCTATCGAGATCCAAAATAATATAACAGATACAGATTATCCAAAAAAATAACATAACAGATCACTTATGACTATGGATTTTTCCCAGACAACCCAAGCTACCGAATAGTAAAATTTCACCAACTCTTACGCTGATTTTATTATGCTGAAGAAAAATGTATGAAGATTCCTTATTTAGTTTTCCACAATATCTGAACAAATTGTTTTACATACGATTTTGATATTACACTTCTAAGAAATAATTATAATGGACAAATGAAAGGGGGAGGGATGTAATTGCTTTATAAATACTATTGCTCCAAAAAACAAATTCCCATCATTTCTTTGTTCTTATACTTCTATTACTTCACATTTTAGTTTTTTTTATCCTACCCCAATGACCTTGGATTCTTGGTTGGTCAGCAAGCAAGTTTCCTGTCCCCCTCTGGATGACAGATGGCAGAGCTAAACTTAATACTTTGGGTCCCAGCAGCAAGTGGCTTTCAAGATGAATCTATTAAACAGATAATTACCCTCCTGAAGTTGAAACCATGTCAGCTGAAACCGAAATCAGTCCAAAACCACATAAAAGCCACTTGTAAATTTAAAAATTCGCTATTTTTACCATTGATTCTATAATAGTAGAAATTTAGCTTTCCAGTTAAATCCAAATGCATGAAAACTCATATAATTATCTGTATTATTTAAATATAAAATCCCCATTAAAAGAAGACACCTTTTTCTTTTCACACAAAATCAACCATCAGATATCACACATAGTAATTAGCCCACCATACAACCAGCAGCACTGGGTCCATCGAATTTTCTTTTATTCTGTTTTATCACACATCCGCCAATATCTGCCAAAAAATATCAGTCAAAATAGGAAATCGATTATTTTAGTCCACCTGAGGTCGGTATAAATTAAAAACCATGAACTTTCAACTTTAATATATTGAAACCATTAACATATTGCTTGTGGACCTGATTTTGCAACAAAAGGCTTCTTAGAACCGGTTTACAAGAAAGTCGTTATTGGAAATTGGTTTTAGAATTCGTTTCAATAACGGTTTATGTTTTAGAATCATTTTGATTGCATATTTGTGGATGCAAGATGTTTTAAAAAAACCATATCGGGTATAAGAGGGATTGGCGAGGAAAATTGTTGTTTCGCAAGCAACCCGGTATTCAGTATAACTAATCTGGGGAGAAATATCATGAAATGTAGGTTTTTAAAAATAATTACAATAGGACTTTTTCTGGCTTTCACATATGGCTGTAGCAGCGGAGATGATGGAGGTTCAACAACCACAACAACAGAAACTACCCCCAACGGTAGCGATTCATACTCGGTGGTTTTGAGCGGTTCGGTTAGCGCTACTAGTGTCGGAAATAGTTCAAGTTCTGCAAATGCACATTTAAGAAGCTCAATTGTAGGAACCCCGACCAAGTCAGTTTCAGATTCTTTGTCAGGTTGTTCCGCTACTGCATATGATGCAAAAACTGATGATTCTGTAGCAACAGCAGACGTTGTAAACGGATCATATGAATTTAAAGAGAATCAACTGGATTTGGGAACAACTTATAAAGTGGTTGTAGATTGCGTATATAATGGATCGGATGTAAAACTTTCCAGCTATGGAACTTCGGTTGCCTCAACAGATGCCACACTGGACTCAGTAGATATTGATCCAAAAAGTACGGCTGTCGCTGCTTATGTAAAAAAGGCACTGGTGAAAGCCGTTGTAAAAGCATTAACACTGAATTCCGGGGAAGGTACTACGACAGAAAAGCGGGAAAAGGCTTTGGAATTAATTGGCCCCCTGGTCACCAGTATAACCGATGCAATTCAAGAAAAGATTGATACCGGTTCGATGGAATTCCCGGATGATCCTTCAAAAGTATCAGCGCTGGAAGAAGCAGTAGCTGCTTTAGCACTTTCCGAGATATCTTCCAGTAGCGCCACAACACAAATAGACACTGCATTTGATAGTGCTCAAAACGCCGATGATTGGGAAATTCCACCTACTCTGGATGGGGAATTAGATGGAGCTGCCTCGCAAGGTGCTGCCAATATGGCTTGTCAGCCATGGACAAATACACCGGCGACCGAAGCAGACCAGATCTCAGCAATTAAAGACTGCGCCAGAACCTTATCCGAATTTTTTGTTTTGGGCCTAAAGTGGACAATTGCAATAGAGAATGGAACTGCAAATGATTATGCATTTTGGGGAGTTACAACTTGCGACAGTACAGGATTCGGTATGGACGATTCCCTTGTTCAATATATGGACAATACGGACAATGCCGAGATACCTGCGGGAATCTGTGTGATGAGTTCAAGACTGTTAGGGGAAAACCGAAATGGTGACATGAAACATGAAGACAACATGGTTCTGAAGGATGAATTTCTCTTTACCGTTGCTCGGAACATGAAGCTAGGTACAGCCTACACCTTACAGGATATCGATAACATGTTGTTCAAAAAGAGTGGCACAGGCGACAATCAAATCGGCTGGGGTGCTAATATTATCGCTGATTTGGGCAGTGGCCAAATGTATGCTTATGATATTACTAACGGTTTTCAACCCATTACAATGAGTGGTTGTGGCCCCGAAGGGTGTGATTCAATCGATTTTCCCGTGGTAACTTCACCTACCAATGTCATTCAGAACATGTATGTCGGTGATGTTCCTGACAAAGACGAGTTGGAAGATTATATTCGGAATACCAAAACCTTTGTCGGTGAAAACACCTTCCAAGTAGAAAATTACGTACTGATTTCCGAGTCTCCAAGTCGCGGCAAAGAAGCCAATGGCGACAGTAATTACTGTGAAGACAATGATCCATCCACTACGTGTACGACTGCTAGTGGCGCCGACATTGACGATGTAAAAATCACAGTAGGAATTACGTTCAGCAAACTTGCCTCCGGTGATGTTGGAACAAATACCGAGAGAATTGGTTTCCGCTACATTTCTGGTGTTGGGGATGCATTTTCAACTCAGTCTAAAAACGAAAAAAATTTCTACCTGGAACCGATTTGGAGCGATAACGGTGCAACCGGAGCGTTCGCCCTGGTAAATGCCACAACCGGATATCGATACCATAATCCCTGGGGATATGAAGTTGGAATTGTCATTGTCCGATCCGAAGCCTGGTGTAACGATTCAACATCACGATTCGGCGATTTGGGCTGTGACGGTCAAACCGGAAAAGCTGTGGAATTGTGGATCAGATGGGATAGTGACGGTGGTCGGGAATATATCACGCCAAAAACGACTGCCGATTATATCTCGGTTGCAGGTGACCTGGTAAGCCAGTTGGATGCAGCAAAAGTATATAACTTCCGTCGGGGTAACGGTGTGGAATATACCTTCAAGTGCACTAACAATCCTTACGACAATTGCGAAGGCGGAGCAACGGACGAATATCCGACCCATATGAATCCCTTGGCTTATGGCGATTGGAACAGTTTGACCAATATTAAATTCAGCTTGACTGAATCAGTTTCAGGTGTCGATGTTTCAGTCGATTCCAGCGGTGAATATTATGCTGAAGAAGAATGGAGCTGCACTAATGAAGGTGTTTGTTCGCAAACCTTTTATTTCTTTAAAGCTGCTTCCGGTACATCCGATGAATTGGAACTTTATCGAACGGATTCAACAGCCGATCTGTCCGATACGAGATTTGGTGTGAGGGCTTTTCGCATTACCGACGCTCAAATGGATACTGCGATTCAAGCTGCCGGTTTGGAACAGGCGGTGGATTATTTTTACTTCCAAGGGCCGGTTGTCAATCCGTCCTGGAGTGCGGAAAAAGATCCATGGAATTTAACCGGTGCAAACGACTCAACGGTTACTTTCTCAAACACCTGGACCATGAGGGAATGGTTGATGAAGCCACTTTGGAATGACGATCTTTCAGCTTCTGACTTTACCGCCAGGTGCTCATATTTTGTTGATACAACGCCCGATACATATTCGTACCAAACACTGTGTAACAGTATCAGTGCCATTTCCAGCCTACGCGAAGCGATTGAGAATATGCGGTGGAATGCGATCGATTGGGATATGTTTACAGGTAGCGGAGACGGCCCTTTTACACCGGTCGGGGAAACAGACAGAACATTGCAGAACAAATGGGATGCAATGAACTATGCTCAACAAGCTCTCTGGAATTGGGATTTAACGGCCGAACAAAGAGAAGAACGCTGCACCTATTTTTCAGACAGTGTTGAAGTCGGCGGCACAACGACCGATCTGCAAAGTGCTTGTCAATCAGCAGTAGCCAGTTCCAGTGCTCCCGAGAATTTCTTTGACGCCATGGAAACCAAATGTTGGGGACAGTGGGATCCTGACACGGACACTCATACTCCACCAACATTAGGACCTGAAGGTTGTCTTAACAGTACAATCGTTACTGCTTTCCAAACCGCTCAAAGTGAAGGTGGTAGTGTAAGTCTTGATACAAACGGCGATGATATAATTGAGACTTATGAATCCTGGGATATGTGGTGGGTGATGAATATTGGAACAGAAGCTGTGTGGAATCGATCATTGACGACGGATGAAAGAAACTCTCGATGTGCTGTATTCAGCGATTCAACGGCAAATCAGGACCCTTCATTCAAGTCACTTTGCGAGACAGCAGTCAGTTCGGACGGTTCCGCTAAAACATTTATGGAAACCATGACCAATCTGACCGACGGTCCGTTTGTTGATTGGACAAAAGTTGAGACAGTCGACACGTCAAATGATTGGGAAAAGCGTTATCAGTTGATCCCAGAGAGTGGTTCTCCAATTACCACTTATGAGGATTGGGGCGGTCAAACCAGGGAATTCATGTGGAAAGGTGATGTTTCCCAATATCTTGAACAGGTCATGTGGAATCATTATAACGAGAATTGGAATCCTAATGGTTTACAGGCTGATGATATTACAGTTCGCTGCTACTTCTTTATCTCAAGTCTGCAAGATTACTGCAATAATATGGCAATTGCCATAACCGCCAAGTCAACTTTCGAAGATCTGATGATGAGTAGCCACGACGAATATCCGACATTCATTGATTGGGATGACAGTCGAATCATTAGAAAGTCGGACAATGGATATCTCTATAATGATCCCGACGCAGCGTTGAATTTATATTCCTTCTCCTTCCCGGAATCTACATTCAACGGATCGGCTATCTGGACAACGTCCACGGAATTTAACGCACTGCAAGTGTTTTCCCTCATTTTCAACTACTTTGAGCCAAGAAGTAGACAGCCTTTAGATACCGATAATATTGTCTGGGGTGAATTATCCGGCTTATCGGATAATCAAAAATCATGGCTGGAATATGAAACATTCAGTGAAGTGATGATGACGGGAAGTGATTATGTTATCTTTAAAACCCTGGGTAATGCTTTGAATAATCCGGCGGCCCTGAGATAATCAAAGTCACTGAAAAAGTGCATTTCAACAGGAATCCTCCCCCAAACGCCCTGCTCGTTTGTATAGTAGTGGGGCGTTTTTACTCCAGCCCCAAAATTATATTTTCTCGCCTGTTCCAAATTTCTTATTCTTCCACCAGGGTTTCCATTCTATCAAATAACACACTTTTCAAAGTTTGGATTTGACCTTCACTTATCTAGATTTAAAAAAACAGGTGTCATTCTGATGAGAGCCCTTGCGACCCAAAGGATCTCCATGCTTTCCGCTTAATGTAACGGAATTTGAAAGTTTCGTTGTTATGTTCTCATGCCTGAATATAAATATCTTTTCAATTTGGCTGATTGTTGGTTAATAATGTTCCTAAATATATCTGGTTAATACAAATCGGAATTAAAATATCTTTTTATTTAACTTGTTAATTGTCTATGAGATAATGGTTATTTTTCAGGACAATCAATAACAAGTCTATATAATATTAAATTGCTATTCTATCCTTCATTTGGAGAGAACTAAGGCGATCGAGGCAATCTTATTTTTTATTCAAGCCAAGATTACGGTTGAAATTGCGATACTTTGAGCCAAGAACGCCCAAGCCCCCTTTGCCAAGATAATATTCTCATGTTTTTACATCAGAACGCCGAATGTTCTGGTTTATTGATGATATCATAATTATCTGATCAGTAAAGCGCAAAAAAAAATTGACTTTATAGGTCAAAGTGATAAAATATATTATAATATTTTGTCTTCAATTCACAAATGTCATGAATAAATATATTATCCAGTATAAAACGCCGGAGCAAATGAATCAAAGGTTTCCCACAGAATCGCAACATTGGGACCTATAGAGTTTCCTGAATGTGATAAGTTGATTAGCAGTATGAATAGTACAAGCACGTTATTATCATTTTATTTGGGGTTAGCTAAAAAATCAGTTCACATTCTGTTTTCATAATGTCCGTTGTTTTTGGGACTTTTGTAAACAAATGATGTGGAGTTATTTTTTAACGATCCATTATATTCCTGACCAAGTGATCACCGATAATCATTTGTTCCGGGCTTTTTATCAATGAATAAAACCAGGAGGTAGAGCATGAATAAAAGCACCGATAAGGCAGATGTCAAACGACGGGACTTCATCAAGCAGAGTACCATAGCTGCGATGGCCGTCGCTTTTCCTCATATTTGGGTACCTAAAAACAGTTACGCTGCATATACAGGGACACGAATAAATCCATCCAAGCCTATCAAAATTGGGGTAATATACTCTCAGACTGGAGTTATGGGGATCGTTGAAAAGGATCAATACAAAGTAGCTCTTATGGCCATCGATGAAATCAATCGTAGTGGTGGAATACACGGGGCAAAATTAGAACCGATTGTTCGAGATCCACAAAGTAACTGGGGGAACTATGCCAAGTATGCAGCCGAGTTGTTAAAGCAGAATGTCAATATATTCTGGGCTTGCTACACCTCGGCCAGTCGGGAGGCTATTCTCCCTAATATTCAGCGTGGAGGGGCTCTGCTTTTCTACCCGACCTACTATGAAGGCAGGGAGTGTACCGCGAACATGATTATGACTGGATCATGCCCCAACCAGCAGGTGAATAACTCAATTCCGTGGATCATTGATAAAGCAGGTAGTTCCACCTATTTTGTCGGATCGAATTATATATATCCACGAACCATGAACAAGGCAGCAAAAATTATCTTAAATAAATCGGGGGGAACTCTCATGGGTGAGGAATATATAAATCTTGACGTCACCACAGAAACCGGTTTCAAAGAAGTCATTGACGATATTGTCAAGAAAAAACCGAAATGGGTTTTCTCTAATGTTGTGGGGGAATCCAATGTCGCTTTTATGAGAGCTTATAAAAAAGCTGGATTAACAGCTAACGACATGCCAATTCTTTCTTGTCCTTTGACTGAACCAGAAATTCAGGGTGTTGGGATTGATTATTGTAAAGGACACTATACCTCTTTCACTTATTTTCAATCTATCAAAAGAAGGGAGAACAAAGCCTTCATCAAACGATATAAAGAGTTCCATAACTCACACAGAGAGTGGAAAAATGATTGGGTAGGAACATCCGGTGTTATGGAAGCCAGCTATATAGGAATGTTAGCTTGTAGGGACGCAATGATAAAGGCGAACAGTGCTCATCCTCTTGACATCGTTGAAGCTTGTAAAGGGTTGACGATTAAGGCCCCAGAAGCAGATGTGAAAATCGATCCTGAAAATTTGCACACATGGCTACGTCCGCGTATCGGAAAAGTGAATAGTGATGGTGATTTTGATATTGTTGATGAGTCCTCGGGAATCGTTCGTCCGGAAGTTTTTTCAGTTGATCTTGACCCAGGCAAAGAGTGTAAAAACGGAGGAATGTATTACCTGAACGGACGTAAAATCCCGTCAAGAAAGACAACACGAAGGATTATACCTCAATAGCCAGGGGTCTGGTCAATGATATTGAATCAAGCAAAATCGACATTTCTACAATCATTGTAAGAAGTGAAGCGATTATGGAAAGATTAGGATCGTGTTGTTTATATTAAGTATCTTTCCCATTTAGGTTGTTGACTAATGTAGGGGACATGGGAATTGTGACAAAATGCGATTTTCCAATGTTCGCCTGCATTTGTAAGTAATTGGTCGATTCAAAGAGACAATGATTGCATACACGAAAAAGGAGCCTAAACATGAAATGGTTTAACAATCTTAATATGTTTAAAAAGCTCATACTTTCATTCAGCCTGATTGCATTGATTCTTGTTCTTGAATCATTTATCAGCGTTGTCCAGATGAATTCGATGGGAAAGCTGACAAAAAATATTTACCAACAAAACCTTTTGCCCATTAATCAGATTAATAAAATTAATCGGTTGACCAACCAGTATCGCTTGATTCTGTTTCAAGTAGTAGGAGAAGTTGATCCCGCTATCATGGTGGAGCATATCAAAAAATTGAAAGCAAAAGAACAGGAAATTGAGAAGTTGGTTCAACATAAAGCACTCTCGGACAATAAGGAGGATCTGAGGAAGTTTTCAGAAGCCTGGAAGAAGGTAGGCGAAAATACCCAGGAGATCATTGGCATGGCGGAAAACTTTGCCAAAGAGGATGCATTTGACATGGCCAATCGTGACAATAGGAAATTATTCGATCAGGCGAACGTTATTATATCCACGCTCATCTTAAAGCTGGAAAAAAACGCATTTAAAAGTTACGAGAACTCGGAACAGGTTCAATCAGATGGTCTTATGATTGTCCTGATTATTGCTATTGCCGGCTCCCTGTTCGCCATTGTTTTTGCCGTGATTATTACCAGAATTATCACCATTCCTTTAGCCAGACTTTCAAAAGCGGTATTGTCATCAGAACAAAATGGAGATTTTTCAGTTCGTGCCAATGTCGATACAAAGGACGAAATCGGGAATACAGCAACCGCCTTCAACCAACTGATGGAGGTAATGCAATCTGCATTTGGAGATGTTAATCGAGTAATGGAAGCCGTAGCAAAAGGAGATTTAACTGAAAGAATTGATAACGATTACGGGGGTAATTTACAGGGAAGCAGTATCAATGAAGCAGTGGACATGTTGGGAAGATCCCTTAAAAGAGTTGCAATCACCAGTGATGAGGTTAAAACAAGCTCAAGTGAACTTTCAGGGTCATCACAAAGTCTCTCATCAGGTACTACGCAACAAGCTGCAAGCCTTCAGGAGATCTCTTCTTCGATGACTGAAGTGGACAAGCTAACCAAGGCTAATAATAAAAACGCTTCTCAGGCAAAACAATGTACTGGTCAAACCATTGAAACAGTAAAAAAAGGAAACATGCAAATGGAAAGCATGTTGAGTTCAATGAAGGAAATTAATCACACTAGCACTGAAATTACTAAAATTATTAAGATAATTGATGAAATCGCTTTTCAAACCAATTTGTTGGCTTTGAATGCTGCTGTGGAAGCTGCTAGAGCTGGTAAGTATGGTAAAGGCTTCGCTGTTGTTGCAGATGAAGTTAGGAATTTAGCAGCACGTAGCGGTGAAGCTGCAAAAAATACAACTGCCTTGATTGAAAAATCCATTAAGGAAGTGGAAAACGGTGTCAAAAACGCTGATCAAACCGCAGAAAGTCTCAACGAGATTACCGACGGTATCAACAAAGTATCTGAATTTGTTGATAGTATTGCTCAAGGGTCTGTTGAACAGGAAATCGGGATTACTGAAATTAATCACGGATTAGCCCAGGTAAACAATGTCGTTCAGCAAAACTCTTCGATTGCAGAAGAATCTGCGTCGGCATCCCAGGAATTAACTGCTCAGGCCATTCAACTTCAACAAATGGTGAATCAATTCAAGCTAAAAGATTACGACGAACACCGTTTAGTCAACCATGGAAAGCCCTTACAAACAGAACGTGCAGGCTATCACTCTACTATTAACAAGCTACCTGTGTCCGAACAAGGTAAGCTGATAACCATGGGAAACAAGGATCCGTAAAAATGAAACCAGCCAAAATTCCTTCAGAATTATTACTCATAAAACTTGATACGCACTAATAGTTAAAAAACAATCACTCATCCGGTGCAAAATAAGAAAATGAGTACAAGTCAAAAATCTTAAATCAAAAATGTAAGATAGAATTACTCGGCCAACATCTACTGGCAAGGATCTGCACATTCGCTTCCTTTCAGATGAGTTTCAACTGTTGTTCGCCTTGTTCCCCTGATTCGAGCAAGTAAGTGCATCTCACGTTTTAGTTTTTTCATCCTACTCCAATGACCACAGATTCTTAGTCGGTCATTTAGCAGGTTTCCTGTCATCCCAGGATCTCACAGAGCCAGTAGCAAGGGACGTTGCTGATTGCCTGGAAACATAATTGCTTCAAGTCCTGTGAATCCAGTAACAAAAGATCTCTTTGAAAGCATGGAGATTCTTCAGGTCGTCAGGACTCCCATCTGAATGACACTGTTTTTTTTAATTTGAACAAGTAAAGGTCAGATCCAAGTCCTAAAATTTTTCAAATGTGTCATCATGACAATTATTAAAATTGTATAGTTTTATATACATGCCCATGTTCATTCTATTGACATATCTTTTTTAGTACGACATATTTGGGCATTAAAACTATTACACTTGTTTTTGTGAATTGTTATGAAGTCATCAGAATCAGGAAAAATCAGGTTGTATTGCCATGCAATAGACGATACTGGTAAAACCGGATTCCTATAATCGCATAGGAACATATAAAATGGGTATCATTAGACTATTTTAGATTAATTCCAGGTGATTTTTACAGTAGGAATACAGTTATCGAAAACGCAATTCAAGTAATAGTGGAAAGGCGAGCAGTTAACCAGGTTTTATAAAACGTCTTAAAACCAAAGATTATATTCTTACTTATTGATACTCAGTTATTTCAATCAAGCAGTTTTACTCATGCTCAATATTTTTTTTATGAGGTTGGTATGAAAATTAAGAATTTTTGGATCATTTTTCTCGCAGGTCTCTTTTTATCCTCATGCAGCAATATGGACAAAATGATAAAAGAGATGTTGGTTGATGTCACTCCCGAGCAAAAAGAAATGATTTTAAAAAAAGCCCAAAAAATACAGTTTAAAAAAACGCTACAACTTTCAAAATCCGGCATGGACAGGGTCAAGCTTAAGAAAGGGCAGTGGGTTACTACCCTGACTGAGATGAAAAATGAAAGCAATGATGTGGTACTGACCACTACAAAAGTTGTTGCTATATCAGGAAATACTGTCGTTCTGGAAACAGAAACATATACCGCATCTGAAAATGGTATTGGATATCTTTCACAAGTAACATACAAAAATCTTTCTCCAAGCGCCAAATTGAGCTATTCACAAGCGGAATACGATCAAATCAATAACAAACTGGTTGTTAAACAGATGTTGACAAAAAGTGGGGATGAACCGGTACAAAAAATGCCCCAACAATACCTTGATCTTCAAAAATCAGTAGGGGGGAAAAGCCTCGGTGCTGTAAATATTGGGGAAACAATAAAAACCAAATGCGGAACACCTTACATAAAATCTTCTCGCTGTATCACCTATAAAATGAATGCAACTACACTGGGCAAAGATGTGGTTAGTACAGTATATGCTCATAGCAAAATACCGATTTCAGGAATCGTCAAAATCGAAAGTGACGACATGGATGTAACCACCATCGCATACGGCTATAGCGGAGCAAAACAAAAGATCTTTTACAAAAAATAGATAATGTTAACCAAAACCTCTTTTTTAAAAACCTCATGCCACCTGATATCCTTGTTTCCATGCATTCGACTGAACACCTTTTAAATGGCACCATGGTGAAAATGTTCAGGTGTGATCGAAGTTTTAGCGCCCACATAAATCGAAAAAAATCCAAATGTGATTATAACTTCGATCGTTCGTTGACAAATGAGGAGATTGTTGAGATTGAAAACCGGGTAAATAAGGTAATCCAATCCGACCTTCCGGTATCAATAGAATTAATGCCGATAAATGAAGCTAAAAAGGAGTTTGACCTGAAAAGACTGCCCGAACATGTCACCGGTAATGTCAGAATTATCCGTATCGGTGATTACGATGCAATTCCGTGCATCGGGACCCATGTTGAATCCACTGGGCAGATTGGTGGAACTTTTAAAATCAGTTCCACCAGTTTTGAGAATGACATTCTTCGAATTCGATTTAAACTGACGTGATCATTGCAATATTTGAGAGTATGGCACGCTGAACACGATCTCAATGATCTTTACTCGAAAGCGGTACGACAAACCATATAAAACCATAGTATTTTCTTTAAAATATAAAGCAGACCTCATGCTGGATCAATCAAAGCAGATCCATCATAATGCTATTTAACGTGGGTTGTCCCGGTATTCTTGGAGTTCCAGGAACAAAATCCATAAAACAAGTGGTATCATCATTCAAGTCATTGCCATTAAGCCAGAATCCACCATTACATCCGTTCACTTCATCGGATGATCCTCCCGAAAGATCGTGCGTTGCATCAATAACGTCGTTAACGATTGAGCCACCCAAGCTAATGGAACCACCATCACCGCCAAAAGATAATCCACCCGATCCGCCTGACAATAATATCGTCCCCAACAGTTCAACATCTTGCCCCTCCATTATCAGATATCCACCATTTCCACCAGAGGCACCGCTGGATGTATTGCCACCTGTAGCATTGATATCCCCTTTGTTAACAGCAAATCCGGTTCCGGAAAGAATAAAAATCCCCGCCAGATGTTGGTAATCATAAAAGTTATAGCAATACGATCCACCACAATAGGTGGCATCATTTCCATTTCGTTCAGGACCAGTTGCATTACCACCGTTGGCTGATATTGCACCTCTGTTTTCAGCATGGTCATATCCGGCAATAACAACGGCTCCACCATAACCGGCCCCGATTCCATTTCCACCGTCCAACGTCAAGTTTCCACTGTTTACTGCTAACTCACGGCCATTATCATTGGGACTAAAGTAGTCGCTGGCTTCCAAAATTACCAGACCGCCATTACCGCCTTGATTAGTAACAAACTCACAACTACCGCCCCTGGCATAAATATCTACATGGTTATATACTCCACCACTGGCCATGTATTCTCCGGGCCCTAGATAGGTATGTGATTGCCGAGCTATAAGACTGCCGGCATCTCCTGAATTGGATGCGCCACATCCACCATCCAGCATGATACTGGCGTATCCGAATAATCTAATTTCCTGACCTTCCGGTTTAGTATCCGAATTAATTTGAATAGTTATGTCACCACCGGAACTATCGTTACCAAGCATGTAAAAATCACCTCTGCCTTTACCACCAGCGGTGGAAATATTTCCAGAAATTTCTATACTACCTGCCGGTTTAAAAGAAAAATAGCCGCTGCTTTCCGGGGCATAGTACGATTTAAGATTAATATCACCACCCTGGCCACCATAACCTGAATCATCAGAGCCGGTCGCATTGCCACCTTTTGCACTGAGATTACCTGATGAAACCAGTTTCCCGCCGTAAGTCGTCAATGATATTGAACCTGCGTCATTTCCACTTGAAGAACTGGCATGACCGCCATCAGCTGTCATGTTTCCCTGATTAAACAGGTCACCACTTTGTGAATTTATGTTGATATTACCACCGGTTCCACCACTGCCACCATAACCGCCATATAGCCCGTCTCCACCGGACGTAACAATATTACCAGAATTAAACCCACTATAACCGGCAGACAGTGATACATTGGCGCCACGTCCTCCGTATGATTCACTTGACTCACCACCATAGGCAGACATTGTGCCGGTATTGTAAAAATGGCTATCAGCCCAAATAGTTATGACTCCGGCATGACCACCATATCCACCGTTCATACCATATGTGTTAATCTGACCTTTATTATAAAAGCCACCATCACTCATAGTAAAGTCCCCGACATTTACATAATCGTAAGTAAAGGTGCCGCCATAATAACCACTTGGTCCTATCAATTCAATTGTAGAATTTGGGCCACCATAATACTTTCTGGCATAGATGGTCAGATCCGCCCGGTTCCCGGAAGGATCAAGGTTGGTCGTAATAGTACCTTCATTAACAAAGTCATGTGTAAAATGCAATTCAACACTATACATATCGGAATAGTTTGCCTCAATGGTCAGGGTAACATTCGGATGAACCTTTAAGCCCGTTACAGTTATATCCATGCTCCCGTTCCAATAATAAAGATTGGTTGATTCCTCCTGAGTGTGAAAATATGGGGCATCACCGGATGGACCGTTGTCAACTGAAATAGTCGTATCAACTGTGACATCCATTGGTTCGGAACCTAGATCAGTATAAACTGTGGGAAATAGAAATTCGGCATTGGCTTCACCGGTAGAAAAAAGTTTGATATCACCGGTCCCACTGCCCTTGTTGATTTTTATTGTCACATTTCCGCCATAACCACCATATCCTCCTTCAGTATAAAAATCGCCAGTACTGTCAACCACATTTCCACCGCTAGTATTGATGGTAAATGTTCCAAGCGTACCGAACGAATTTTCGATGGAAATACAATCAGGAGAATAAACCGCATCGTCAATTTCTTCTGCATCCAAAATCCCGTTATCATTATCATCAGAACCAACTTCAAATTTCCACCCCCCATTGATACATTGTGTATCCGAGTTTTGTTCCAATGTAGTGACTAAAACAGCTGAGCTACTGCCGTGACAGACATATTCCCTCCCATCGATTTCATCATCATGTAAAGAGTTATCTCCGGCAATCCCGGAACCGTCTCCATTGTCAAGGCCAAATTTGATTTCCTGCCCTCCGATATTGCATCCATTTTGATCACCTGTGAAAGATGATACTGATACCAGGCTGTTTACTGCATCGGTTCCTGCTATTCCGTTACAAACATACTGAGTATCATCAATTTCATCATCATGAAGAACCCCGTCGCCGGAGGTTCCTCCGCCATTACCGTCGTCAAGGCCATAAGAAATTTCGTTTCCGCCTTCAAGGCAACCATTTTGCTCTCCAATAAAGGCAGTCACTTCCACCAACGCATTTATTCCGGGAACTCCATCGGGGCCGGTCTCTCCATTACAAATTGTGACTGATCCATCTAGTTCATCATCATCCAATATCCCGTTTCGATTATCATCAACCCCATAGCCCATTTTACTTCCACCATTCGGACATTCCGTTCCGGATTCTGTTACTTCCACCAATGCGTTTACTCCGGGAATTCCATCAGAGCCAGTCTCTCCATTACAAATTGTGACTGATCCATCTAGTTCATCATCATCCAGTATCCCGTTTCGGTTATCATCAACCCCATAGCCCATTTTACTTCCACCATTTGGACATTCCGTTCCGGATTCTGTTACTTCCACCAATGCGTTTACTCCGGGAATTCCATCAGAGCCGGTTTCTCCATTACAAACGGTGAACGATCCATCTAGTTCATCATCATCCAGTATCCCGTTTCGATTATCATCAACTCCATAACCTATTTCACTTCCACCATTCGGACATTCCGTTCCGGATTCTGTTACTTCCACCAATGCGTTTACTCCGGGAATTCCATCAGAGCCGGTCTCTCCATTACAGACTGTGACCGATCCATCTA
>JBFFHJ010000096.1:0-27367 GCA_041556995.1 bacterium
CATCGTCATCATCATCATCATGGTATATGAATTACCGGGAGAAATTAATGGAGGTAATTGTGAAATAGGATTATCACAATTCAGGTTTTTAAAAAGCCTCTGTTAACCACTTCCGGTTAACAGAGGCTTTTTTTTTGCCTGAAATTTAGCAAATGAGGAATAGAAAGTTCTGTTTATTAAGGGAAAAAGCTTTTAAAAACTATCTGTTTAATTCATGGAGAGACCAAAATGCTTGTTAGAAACCAGGGAATCGATATTGTAAAACAAATTGGAAAGATCACGACAAAAACAGAGGCTATGGCATTATTCGAGTCAAAATTAGCTGTGGAAGAATGGTTAAAAATCAAACGAATCAAACACCCGGAGGTTCTGATAAAGATTGCCAATACGATCATCATGTGTGAACCGGAAAAGGTGTTTGTCAATTCCGGCTCTAAACTGGATCGACAGTATATCCGTGATTTGAGTATCAAAAATGGAGAAGAGGCACCGCTGGCCATGGAAAAACACACAGTTCATTTTGATTTAAAAGAGGAACAGGGTCGGATCATAGATCGTACTTTTTACATTGTGAATGACAATGAACATACCAATTCCCTGGCTGGAACCATGACAAGGAATGAGGCCCTTCAGGATATTAGTAAATATCTGCTGGGATTGATGAAAGGTCAAACCATGATTATCGGTTTTTATGTGCGAGGGCCGGCAGACGCACCGGTATCCAATCCGGCTTTGGAGCTTACCAGTTCTGCTTATGTATCTCACAGTGCAGAGATTCTTTATCGGAATGCATTTGAAGAATTCGACCAAATGGTGGAAAATCGAGGGCATTTTTTTACCAATATCCACTGCCAGGGATTAAACCGACCCCAAGATTTACCCAATGCAAGGGTGCTAATGGATAGAAGTCATCAAACCACTTATAGTTTTAATTGTACCTACGCCGGTAATTCTTTAATGTTGAAAAAAGGAAATCATCGTTTTGCCGTGGATAAGGCGGTATATGAAAACCGGGGAGAGGAGTTGGCCGAACATATGTTTATCACCGGTCTCGAAGGACCTGGAGGCAGGACAACCTACTTTGTGGGAGCTGCTCCCAGCGGCTGTGGAAAGACCACTACTGCTATGACGGGAAACCGTCTGGTAGGAGATGATTTAGCCCAATTGTGGATAGATGAGAACGGTGCCATCAGAACCATCAATCCGGAATTCGGTATATTTGGTATTCTGGAAGATGTGAACCGGGAAGGAGATCCTATCCTGATTGATAAGCTGCGTAATCCCGGAACGGAAGTTATATGGTCAAATGTTTTGATTGATGAAAACAATGTTCCCCACTGGACCGGCAATGGAGAACCGCCCCCGACTCGCGGCAAAAATTTTCACGGTATCTGGGAAACTGGAACAAAGGACGAGAATGGAATCGACGTCCCGGTATCCCATCCCAACTCTCGTTGTACTTTGGCCTTAACCTCTCTGGATAATTATTGTAAAAAAACCGAAGATCCTGCCGGTGTTGAAACACAAATTGTGACCTTCAGTGGAAGAGATTCCGATACCATGCCGCCAGTTTGGGCGGCAAAAAACACGGATCACGGCGTTATTATTGGCGCCTGTATCGTGTCTGCCGCTACTGCCACCGAAGTAGGAGCCACAGGTATCAAACGCAATCCATGGGCTAATGCACTGTTTATCCCCGGAGCGTTGGGTGATTATATGGATGCCCAATTTAAGTTTTTCAGCAACAAAAAAATCCCGGAAGATAAAAAACCGATTATCGCAGGATTAAACTACTTTCTAACGGATGAGGCCAGGGGGGGCACATCTAAAAGATTGCTGGGTGAAAAAAAAGATGTCAAAGTCTGGTTATCCTGGCTGGAAAGGTTAGTTCACCGTGAAGTTGGAACCATCGAGACTCCCATCGGATTTCTACCTAAATATGGTGATCTTCAGCATTTGTTTAAAACCATCATCAATAAAGTGTACCCGGAAGACCTGTACATCAGGCAGTTTTCCCTTTATCTGGACAACATTATTGCCAGAAAAGATCTTCAAATAAAGGCCTATCGCAAGGAAGAAGGAATCCCCCAAAAATTCTTTGATATCATGGAAGAGCAGAAGCGGGGTTTGATAGCATTAAAGGAAAAACACGGCGTTTCCGTGGTAACTCCTTATGACCTTTAACGGTTTGACATGACCACTGACTGATTTGCCAAAACTTCTTTCATCCTTAGGGGGCGTTAAAAAATTACTTCACATAATCTGTTTACAAAAATCCCAAAAATAATGGATATTTTGTAAACAGAATGTGAACTAATTTTCCAGCCGATCTTTAGCTGCAACTATTGATTGAAGAGATGAATATAATACAGTAGAACCGCTCCTGCATCCCCACAAATAGAGGCTGACAACATTTTTATCTGCTAAAGTCCGGCAAAATGTGCACAAAAATTTTTTTGACTTTTTTATTATATTGATATTATTGCAAAAAAGTTATTTAATATAAACACATAACCCATCTGTCATTTTGATAATTACATCAATGCCCTTCTGCACCAGATAGATCAGGTTAGGTGTTTAGCTATATACGATGTCAAATGACATCAATTGCTTTGAGTGATCCTTTGTCGTCTCTCAGGATGACAGGTGGCAACGTTTGACTTAATGACATTGACATAGTGCCCCGTCCTGCCATAGATTTGTGCCTTTATTACGTTTATTCGATTTCATGCGATAGCCCTGTGGAATAACAAAATTGTTTTACTTTAAGTTCCCCATACGATAAACCGATATTAACTAACCTGAGATAACAAATGAGGAGGTGATGAAAAAACACGCACTTTTAGGGATTATTAGTAGTTTTTACCTGGTGATTTCATGTCATTCGGTATCGGCTGAGGAATATCTTTTAACCAAGGATGTTTATATCGCACAGGCAGAGGTTCCCACATCCGTCGATGAGGATAAGGAATATTATTTAACTGAAGAAGATTACAATGCACAGAAGGAGGTCACCGTTTCCGCTGATGAGGATGAGGATGAGGATGATATCGATCAGACCGGAACAACCTTTGCCAGGCTTGGAGCGGGAATAACTACCTTCAATGTGTTTACCGGCTTATATTTTGTTTTTGATTATTTTCTAAATCGGGATATTAAAAGTGCAATCAGAACCCAACTTGCCGTGGATTATACTTCGGTTGACAGTGAAGGCACAAAATTAAATATATCCCGGCAGTGTCTCACTGTATCTTATAACAGGCTGTTACCTGTACTTTCAGACATTTATGGAGGACTGGGACTTGGATTTGGGCAAAGTAATATGACTTACCACAATACCAACAACGATAATAAGTATGATGCCGATGGTGGCGGACTGTTTTTAATGGGAGAAATTGGCTGGAAAAAGGTGTGGAAATATCACGAACATAGAGAGTTTGGGCTAAATGTGGGACTTCAGTCGGGAGTTTATATTGGGTATTCAGACAATTACGATGAAACCAAGGTTTCAAATCAAACCAACCACCGAGACATCGTAAATACCGGCTGGCAGGCATCACAACAGCTATCCCGTTTTGTGGTTGGATTTGATGTGTTTTTTTAAAAAAGGAAAATCGGAAAGTTTATAACTCCTGTAATGTAATATCGTCAATGGTGGCGCTTTGTCCCGGAACACCATTGTTGTTAAAATGATTAAAAATCGTTAGTTCATTCGTCGATGAACCGGTTGTGATTTCCAGTGTAACGGTAAAGTAATAGTTATTCCCAGTATTATCACTTTCTCCGGCAATTTCGATATAGCTACCGTATTCGTTCAAGATTGTCGGTTCAATATCATAAGATACATTCGTCAGGGTGCCACCCTCAACTCCAAACGCCAATAATAAACTTTCTGTGGATGTTTTTACGTTAGCGGTGATCCGATAGCCGGTATCGGGAGAAACTCCTATTTTGGGCTGTTCAACCCTGGAATAATCCCCGCTGGCATCATATGTTTTTAATACCAGGGTCTCGCTGATCACTTCCGCACTGCCTCCCACGTGTTCCCAGTAAGCTAAATCATTACTGAAATCACCATTTAAAAAAGGATGGACCCCGGTATCACGATAACACAGAACCCTGGCTGTTTCAGTGGAATCAACATAAAATAATTGCAGTCTCTGATTCTCAGAGACGGAGGAATTGGGTATTGGAGACTCTGAGAAGCTGTACCATCCGGCACTTTCATCTATATCGATGATTCCAAACAAAAGTGCTCTTGGTTCTTTTACTGCAAAATATTCGCCCTGAAAATTGTCGTTACCATTAAAGGTGACAAATGCACCTTGTGCCGTTGAATTGGTAATATTCATATCATTTTTAAAAGAATCGACATCCATCAGTGGATTCTGGGCAATGATAGTTACAATTTCCTGCCAGTCCAACTGACGATACCCGGCACCAAATTCACTGATACAATATGATTCTCCCAGTCCATCTTCAGGAGATGAATATCTGCTGGCCGTTATGGCGAAATTGCTATAATACAAGGTGGTATCATTCTGAATCACAATAGAATTCTGAACACGCTCTGATCGGTGTCCACTGAAATTCTTAAACCAGGCATAAATTGTTTTTTCCCCAACACCGGAACTCATCTGAAATGAGGTATTTACCAGCAAATCCTGGTTTAGACCAACGGTTTGCCAGTCGTTTAACCCCGGTGCTTCATTATTTTCAGATACATAATAAGCGGTTATGCCGATATCATCATGGGCAGATAATGTTAAGGTTACATATTGAGAATAGGTATACCGATTTCCATTGTTGATGACAATGGACGGACTGACAGGTGCCGAGGCATTCAACTCAATTTCGTAATTTTCAACCTGTAGTGGATCCACAGTAAAGCTGATCTCACCAAATCGACCGGTCGAGGTGACTGCTCGCAAGGTATAATCACCAGCTTCCAGGTTTGTTTCCAGGAATCCCTGGTCGATGACACCTCCCAACCCGGTGATGCCGATGAGTTCATCTCCTGTCTCACTATTAATGGTATAAATATTGGCACCACCAATAAGGTCACTGCAATCACCGGAGGTATCATCCTCACAAACGGTAATACCGACGGTTCCAAGCATTTTTCCCGAGGATATCAGGCTGTTGGTCACTGGAATCCCACAAAGCGCGGTTCGTTCAGTAACATTCAGACCGGAAATAAAGTTACAGGTACCAATCAATTCATCTTCGGATAAATTCAAAAACTCAAGGTATACATGGATATTGTTTAGAGAAAAAGTGCCTGAAAAACTGATTTTACCATGATATTCGTCCTCCGAAACATCATAGGTAAACTCGGTGATTTCTCCCTCTAAAGGATTGTGATTGGTCCCCGGACCGTTAATGAGAAACGGGATGGATAAATTGGAAATACTACCTGCCTGATCAACAACTTCCGACGGAATCTGAACATCGAAACTGGCGTCTCCACCGCCAACGGCCATGGAATAGCTGGTTGTTCCGTAAATGGGAATTAAATCTATAGCGATATTTTGACCGGCGGTAATGATTTGAGTTTCCAGGTCTGGTTTCGATTTGGCGATCTGTTGTTGACCATCATATAAACTCAGCTCTATTGTATGTTCGCTCACGGTAAGATTCAGATAACCTTCCATCGCACCGGTATCACGGCTGACATCAAATATTAGTTCATCCCCACCATCAACCACAACACCCAATCTGGGTTCAATACCCGGTAACTCCGAGATGTCTGGATAGCTGAATTTAAAACTGCCCAATTCATCAATAATGCCGGTTTCAATGATAGTGTCACCGATAATCGGATAAATGGTTATGGTTATGTCGTTGCTGGCACCTTCAGTCACTGTATGGGTTGTAGAACCGATATATTGAAAATCCCCTCTGGTTAATAGCAGTTCGAAAGTATAAGAGCCAACCGACAAAGCCAGGGTTTGCAGTAGATTGACTTCCAGGGTTTCATCGTCGATAGTGGCGGTAACCGGAATGGAAGTGATAGTAACTGTACCTTCTATAATGCTGATACTACCACTGAAATACTGCAAAATACCTGCTTGTCTACCGGAAGGATTTACTGAAAATACCTTGGACGACTGAGTATTGGCTTGTTTCCCGGAGTCAGGTTTTGCAATGATCTGCTGAAGAAAAGCCGGCGTCGACAAAGTAAAATGTATGGTCTGTTGACTTGCTGTATCGTTATCTTTATCGGAGTTTGAACCCTGACTGCCAAATTGAAAACAACCGTTAAGAACAAAGACTGATATAAATACTAATAAAATTGGCCAGGTTTTCATAAAGTCTAATATGAGTGTAATTATCCAAATACAAACCGTCTTTTTACGGTAAGTCGGTTTGTATTCAAACATAAAATCGTTTTTAAGGTATCCGCTTCTTTGATTGTCTCGCCCGAATAAATTGAGACGGTTATGTATCTCTATTGGCAATCACTGTTAACGCGGTTAAGTTAATTCAATTCCAACAGAATAGTATCTATTCCCCAAGATTCAGCGGTAAAGGTGGTGATGTCCGAAGAGGTGTCTCCACTTACATCCAGAGCATATATATCATGATCGCCGGGCTCAAGAAAGATAGTTAAAAAACCATCGGTTACGTTCGGGCCACCGGTAAGGCCTTCCAGAATTCCATCCACATAAATACGGGTTCCGGCATCGACCATATTGCCATTCACATCAATAACATTGATCCCTAAAACTTGAAGCACGTGACCTGTGATGGCAGCTCTCCTATACAAGGTAAACCCGCATATTTCAGAAATAGTGTCTGCCGACATGTCCATGGTAAAGGCACATGTCCCGATAATATCATCAGTTGTATCCCAGATCTCTATTTCGATGTTTAAGGTGTCATATTGGAAATTGGAATAAGTGAGTAATCCATGATAGTCTCCTGATCCGTCCAGGGTTAATGCTAATTGGTCGGATGTTGGATCGTTATTAATGCCGGTCATTTTAAAAATAAAGAAATAATCATTGTCAGCCAGTGATCCTCCAACTTCTGCATCGATTTCAGAGACAACACTGGCCGGCACAGTAAAATTGAAGGTAGCATCGCTCCCTTGTTCTGCTAATGTAAAAGTTGCAGTACCATATATGGGGGTTAGATTCATTTCCATGGCCATTCCCATTTGAAATTCAACATTTTGTGCTTCATATCGGGCCACCACCGTATTATTTGACCTTATCTCAATGCGAACATCGTGAGTGCCGCTTAAATTGACATAAGTGCGAGTATCACCGGTGAATTCCTGTAAAGAAAAATCCGTATCGCCGGTGTTGTCAATAATGACTGTCATTATAACTGGGGGCGTCAGTCCACTGAACTCATCTGACTCGTATTCGAAGTAAAAAAGAGGTATGTCATCGGTAATGGTAGATTCAATAATGGTTTCACCTAAAACCGGATAAACAGTTACACCAATATCATTGACGCCTGTCTCTAATATTGTTACTGAATTGGCCGCACCCAGGTATTGTTGTTCCGTATCTCCAAAGACAACGGTCACATCATAAGTCCCGGTAGGAAGAACAAATGTTTGTTGTAATACAGCATCCCAAGAGGCATCAAGAGTGGCAGTAATATCAAATGTTAAAGGATCTCCGGAAGGTAAGGGCTGAAAGGCAACAGTTCCGTCAAATGTCTTCGGAGTCGTGAAATCCATATCATAACTTGGCCCGCCCGGAAGAATGCTCCTTGACGGTTGAAAAGATTGTGACGGTAAGTCGGTGGCATCAGCTGTTGATAGGGCTGAAAAGCTGAAATTGAATGATATGTCAATAGGATCTAAGGCATCCGCCGCTCCTTGGAACCCTTCGCCAGCAAAATTGTCAAGTCTTTGGCAACCAATAACAATAAAGGATAATGATACAATTATTAATATTAAATAATTGATGCTGCTTTGTTTCATCTTTCCACTCCGTGAATAGGGATCAAACTATGAAAAAACCGGATCGAACATGAAAATAACGTCTTTTAATATATAATTCAGCAATTTAGTTGGCCCGTTTTTGTAAGAAAATTTAATATATATAGATTGCAATACCAGTGCCACTAAAGCATACCTAATCTTCAAATAGATAAATCCATCTGTCAATATTATTTTGTTACAGGTACATTTCCTCTATCGGTTACCATAAAAAACAAGGTGTTGGAAAATTATAAAATTTAATCCAATCAACACACTGATCGAAAAATGATTTAAGATAATATCCCCATAATGATGGATCTATATTGATTCTTTAGTTATTCATATTGCTAAAATTATTAAACAATTAGTTTTTAAAATTGAAAAAAACCTTCAAGATAGAAAAAATCGGTTAAGGAAAAAATACAGATTGGTTTATCTCCTTCTCAAATTTTTGAATTTGAAAGCGATCGCAAGTGAATTTACCATATTCACTAAAACCTTGATACCGTGTATGATATAATTACTGAAAATTAAAAAAATTGCTATTTTGTTGTTATTTTTAAGTGAAGCTCACATTTTAAGTTTTTTGTCCTACGCTAATGACCAAAAATTCCTGGTCGGTCAGTAAGCAAGTTTTTTCTCATCCTGAGGAGGGACGACGAAGGATCTCTCAGAGCCAAAAACAAGAGATGTTGATGATTGCCTGGAGACATGTTTGTTTCAAGTCCTGTGAAACCGGTAACAATAGATCTCTTCAAAAGCATGGAGATTATTCAGGTCGCCAGGACTCCCATGGAATGACACAGATTTTTAAAACAATTTGGACAATAAAGGTCAAATCCAAATCCTAAAACGTGTAGTGAAACAACCGAGTTTTTTGTATTTATTTTATTAAGTCAAATCAACCAATAACCCTAAAGCAGGTAGGTAACACCATGAAGAGAAAGCTGAAACATCTTGTTATTTTTATGGTCATTGTTTTGTTAAGTCATCCGGTTTTACATGCTGAACAAAAAAAGTGTTATGTCACAGTGGAAAAAGCGGGGAATTTTGATGCCAATATTATTCTATCTTCAACTATTTCCATTATCAGTCGGTATATTAAAAAAGTTGAGGCGCCACCACCCGGTGGACTAAAGTTTGATGCCTGTACATATACGGTTAATTTGACTGAATCTTTGGATGGATTTTATATTTCGTTGGCTGGGGAAGGGCTAAACGCTTATGCCAACTCAAAGCTCCATGGAATGGACGGTTTCACCCAGGCTTTGCTGCGATCAATTTATAGTACATTGGAAGACGATTCACTTAAAAGTAAAATATGCCGGAACCACAATCAGTTATTGGCTAGTGACTGCAAATCAGTGGAAGCGGTGATTTATCTTTATAATGATAGGGATGAAATGATTCCGTCGGGCAGTATCGTGCGTAAAAATGATCGATTCAACATTATGATTCAACCGGTTTCGTTCCTCTATGCCTATATCATTTCGCTGGATTCATCCGGAAATTTTATAAAAGTGTTTCCCAATTCCGACATCTCAGACATAAACAATCCGTTACGTAGAGATGTACAATACTATTTTCCTCCCCAAGACTCTGATATGATTTTTGCTTTTGATGATAATCCGGGAACAGAAAAAATATATTTTTTTCTGTCATCCTCACCGGTTTCGGATATAGACCGATTTTTTGATAAAATTAAAAATAATGAAACAAAAGTTGAAAGACAAAAAGCAATATCGGTTTTTGAAAATGAGCTGGTTTCCCGTGGATTCAAGATGAAAAAAAAGAAGATACAAGTCCCCTTAAACGACCCCTCAAAAAAAGACGGATACCAAACATCGAAAGTAATGGCAGAGGTTCTAAAAGGAACAGGCATGCTGGTAAGAACCATCACACTAAAACATGTTCGCTGATGCCGATTGATCTCCGCTGAAAGCTGTAAGACAACCGTCCCCATGTCAATTCCACCCGGTTAAGGGATGGTAAACAGTAACATCACATAATCTGTTTCCAAAAATCCCGAAAACAATGGACATTTTGGAAACAGAGTGGGAACTGATTTTTAACAGCCCCGAAGCTCTCCCATCTGTCATCCTGATTGACAGACAGCGGAGCCAATTTAATGGCACCGGGGCCTACATGGCTACCAACAGGAATTCTGAATTGTATCCCTTCCTGCCATTACCACCGATTAACTTCAATCCCGAGTTTTATGGTTGTTTGCTGTTTGGCCTGATGGTTAATGTTTTCTTCGAATGTGTCCAGAAATTCCAGGGAGCCGTTTAATATAACTTCCGCTCCTGCCAGATCAGGTAGTCGATAGGTGAGGGATATATCGATATCAAGGTCCTTTTTTTGATATCCAGGGGAATGCCTTGATTTAATGCTATAAAAAAACCGGTATTCCATTTGGCTCCTGATCTGTAACTGTCTGTTTTTGCCTGATGTTAAAAGACCGTTCAAGCGAAATGGAACTTTAAGCAAACTATCACCGCTCATCAGCCGGTCACCCATATTGTTTTTTATTGTCCAGGGGGTTTCTAATCCCAAACCGGTAGCCACATTCAAAAAATCCAGGTTCAGTCTTGATGAAACCAGGTTGGTGAACATTTCGCCTTCAGTAAACAGGGTGTTGTACTTTCCAGTTTCCCAACGATCTGGAGATATTTCCAACAAGGTAAATCCAAGTCCCAGTTTTTTGTCCCGGGAAAAAACATTTGGAATATAGTGACGTCTGGCCTTTATTTTTCTGATTTTTAACCCAACCAGATGCCAATCTTCGATGGTTAACCGGTCCTTTTCCTTTTTGCCCCAAAAAAGGTCGATATTTCCCAATTCCACCGATGTTCCACGCTGCATGGCCAGACTGGATATATCACCCATCTGTTGCCGATATATGACCCCGCCTAGAAATAGATGTTGTGTTGTCTCAAGTGCGGGCGATAATACTGTTCTTGCACCAAAATGCCAGGACATCAATCCTGTGTGTAAAGAGCCGGTTTGGTCATCCAATGCTTCCCGAGGACTATCGTGCAAATTAATAGCTTGATCCAGATAAATCCTGTTTGTTTCAGAATGAATTTCCAGCAGCTGTTTAAGGACTTTTCTGGCCTCTCCTTTGGCTAAGGTGGAATAATCGATACATCGCCCTTTATTCCAGGTAAATAAAAGCTCAGCCTTTTGTGCCATATTAAGGATCTCTAAAATGGTAGACCGGGTGTTAATGGATGACACAGCAATTGGGTATAAAGCGGCATAGGCTTTAGCGCGAACCATTTCATTCTCATTAAAAAAATCGTTGTCATCAGGCCACCGTTGAGAAGGTTCTTTTTTTCTAAGTGTTATCAAATGATTACTGATGATATCTTGGGCGATTTGGGCTTGCGCCGTGTAGCTGTAAAAATGCGGATGAACCTGCTTGATGATTCCTTTGTCTAACAGTAAACGAATCAAAGCATTGGGTGGAGCGGCCAGAGAGTTATAGGTTGCGATCTCATTATCATTAAGTCCTTCCCCGAGGAGTTTAACTAGAATTGAGCCGCAATTTCGGGTGAAAAAGTAATAATCAGTCTTAAAATTTCGTTTCACTCGGTACAAATGATTTAATAATTTCGTCTTTTGCTCTTTGTTCAGATTCAAGGCATACCGTTCCAGTGTTCTGTTGTTTTTAACAGTATAATGCTCAATGGCAAACTGAAGAGTATCCACCTGATATATTGTTTCCAGATAACCACTTAAGCCCTTTAACGCCTGAATAGATCCCCTGACGATTTCCGAGAAACCAGGAGGAGTTTCATCTTTGGGAGGACAGATTTCCCTGTTGCTTTTTGTCATTGCCTCCTTACGGGTGGAATCCTTATCAATGTACTGATAATTATCCGCTAACACAGCGATAATAATATCATAAGGATTTTCTATGCCCTGTCGTTTGGCCTCGGGATTATTGTCCAGTTTTATTCTGAGTAGCAGATGGCCGGCAATTTCTGATATTTCCCGATCGCCGGGTGTGGCATAGATCAACTCAAAACCGGTTACGGTAGATTCATTAACCGGTCCAATATCTACAGGATACCCGGCGAAAACGTCTTTAAACTCAATGCCTCCTAAAAAATCATCATCCATTGACGGACATGAAATGCCGCGACGGGCAAATTCCGGATGATCGAGATATGCCAAAACATCTGGAAATTTTTCTTTAAAATAGGCATATTTGACAGGCGTTCTGCATTTAATAGATTGATGAAACAAGCTGATGGGCGGGGCAAAAAAAGTGGCGGCAAACTCAACAAAATCCTGTTTAGGGCCGAGCATCCCACGTGGATGGGCATAACCACCAAAATGGGTATTCTCAGCATCTTTTACCCAGTTTTTAATCTTAACACCCAAAACGGAATGAGGTTCCCATCGACCTATGGATCGCCATTCATTCGATTGGCTGAATTGGTGGATATCGTCATGGATACAGAAAAAAACCGTTAATAATTCTCTGTTTAAATAGTTTAGATAGTTCGTTTGCCGGGACTGGTAATCCTTTGTTTTACCGACATCGATTAAATCCTCAAGATTTGAAGCCACCAGGTTGTTTTGCAGCAAAAATGAAAGCATCTCTTTCTGCTTGGCCGAGTATTCCGAAGTTTCTGAAAAATCGATGGATTGAATATCCTTGTGTTGGAATACAGGAATAAACGCATTTTTACCTTTGATACTCACTTTACAATAGTTTAGAATCTCCCGGATGGATACAGGCACTTTTTTTACGTGCAAGTTTTCAGGGTATCGATTCTTAACCAGGAATTGCAGCCTTTCAGGTAATCCGTCCAATAACCGTAAAAAGCTGACCCCCTCCATTTCAGTCCAATTCAGGTTGCTTTTTTTATCTATGGATAATTCAATGCCATACTCTTTTTTTAATCGGTCGAACGTCTGCCGGGTTAGGGGTGTATTAATGTCGGATAAGGATGAGGCGTGAAGGGGGGAAAATGAGAGGAGCAACCAACAGCCCAAAACAATTTGAAGACGGCACAGCTTATAAGACACGAAAAGGTTTGACATTATTAGGGATAAATAAACTGATGAAACCTGTATCATCTGTGATTTAAGGTTTTTTGTTCTTTCATGAAAGTATTTTTTTGAAAGACGGTACTCGAAGAAATTCGGTAAGACGTTGATTGTTTATCAGGTGATCCTTGGCCAATCGGGGTAAAATATAATTCATAATATTTTCCAGGTCGCTGCGTGATGGGGCTTCGGGTGTCGAATTTCGAATGATTTGAGCCAGTATTTTTTTTTCGATCGATAAAAACGATGCCATTTGTGCAAGCAAAATTCCTTCTCCCGAATAGGCATCATTTATCAACCTGTCTGCCAATACAGGGGCTGTTTTGCCCTGGTGATTCCATAGTACAAATTTTTCGGTGGTCTCAGCAGTGGACAGGTCCACTCTTCGACTGAATTTTATAACAGCTGCACCGGATTCACTTGATTTGTTAGTCGTTCCTTTAGTGACCTTGGTCGAGGCGTAAACGCTCTGCCTGGTGGTGTATCCAGATCCGTTGGTGGTCGCCCTGACCACAGCATTGGTGGCTTCCACGGTTTTTTTTACCGATGGAACGGTTGAAGCCCGGTAAGTGGTTTGAGTACTATCGGTGGTGGCACCTGTACTTGCTCCTGAAATGTTGACAGCAGTTTTGACAGTTGGAACAGTAGAGTCCTGATAAGTACTTTTGGAGCTATTGGCTGTTGCCCCCGAACTGGCTGCCACGACATCCACTGTCAGTCCTGATGTAGGGATGGTTGATGAATGAGAGGTGTTTCGGGAAAAGTTGGTTGTCGTTCCAGAGGTGGCACCGATTACATCCACTGATTGTTTTGACGTCGGAATAGTAGATCCCCGGGACGTATTCCGCGTTCCATTGGTGGTTGCTCCCGATGTTGCGGATGATACGTTAATCCCGGCCTTTGATGTGGGGACGGCTGAACCCATATAACTGGTTCTTGAACCATTGGTGGTGGCACCACTGCTTGCTGCCGAAACATCGATGGTTACTTTGGCTGTTGGAACGCTTGAGTTTTGATATATCACCTTTGATCCAAGGGTGGTTGCGCCAGTTGTGGCCGCCGGAATGGCAACCGATACTTTGGCGGTGGGAATGGTTGATCCTCGGTAAGTATTTCGTGATCCATCGGTAGTCATACCGGATGAAACCGCTGTTGTATCGACGGTTATTTTTGATGTTGGGATGGTTGATCCTCTATAAGTCGTTCTTGTGCCGTTAGTGGTTGCGCCGGATGAAACTGCCGCCGTATCGACAGTCAGTTTTGATGTTGGAATGACAGAGCCTCGGTATGTCAATCTTGATCCGTCGGTGGTGGCACCTGTTGTTGCAGCAGATACATCCACCGACAATTTGGCGGACGGAACGGTTGTGGCACGGAATGTTGTTCTGGATACATTGGCGGTTGCACCAACAGAACCAGCCACAGCATCTACCGATAGTTTTGAAGTGGGAACCGTTGATCCGCGATATGTCGTTTTGGAACCATTTGCAGTCGCACCACTGGAAGCCGCTGAAATATCGATAGAAACCTTGGCGGACGGGACAACCGATGAAAAATAGGTGCTTCTGGAACCAATGGTTGTTGCCCCGGAAGTTGCTGCTGGAACTACTACCATGAGTTTTGCCGAAGGAACCGTAGAACCTCGATAGGTGGTTCTGGATGCATCGGTAGTGGCCCCACTGGTGGCAGCTGAAATATCAGCTGCTAACTTGGCCATGGGAACGGATGACGAGTGATAAGTGAGTTTAGATGCCTTACTTGAATTTGCACTGGCAGCAGTAGAGATTCTACCGGCCAGTTTTCCAGAGGGGCCGGTGGAATGTTCATAACTGGCCTTTGAAGCCACTGTGGTTCCTTGGATTGAAGCGGCTGGAATGGCAGCAGAAAATTCAGCAGTGGGTAAGGTGGATGATTGGTATGACATCTTCGAAGCTTTGGTCGTCGCCTCGGACGAAGCGCGTGATATATCCACCGCTTTTTGGGAGGAGGGGACAGATGATTCCAGGTATGTGTTTTTTGTGAATTCTCCGGTGGGAATAGTACTGCTTTTATAAGTGGCACGACTTCCCTGGTTGGTGGCCTCAACAGCCTTTCCACTTAAGTCGGTTGTCTCCCGACTGGTGGATTCAGTTGAATTTTTGTAAGAATAGGCAATATTTTTAGTGGTAGAGATTCCCAAGGATTCGAAAAAACCGCGTTTCTGACTGTAAGCCGGCATTGATAGCAGGATTATAGCCATCATAAGCGATATTTGTATGAATCTTATCCCGGGTTTCATATACAAAACATCATCCTCAATTTATTTGGCCTATACGATTTTACCGGTTGGTCCTATTGTCTGATGAAAATAAAATCCCCGCCATCATGACCGGAATTACGTATGATGCTGTATTCAGGAACCTGGGACGATTTCCCGGAGACGGTTTCTTTGATATGCTGATGAAATAACTCCTCAGCCGTAAATATCTGATCGTTTTTCATCTGCAATGCTCGGATAAAAGCCGCTGCAAAGACAGAGTGCCCGCCACTGCCACTGTCGGAAACCGGTTCGTTCCCACCACTTGCCATCAGTGTTCTGGAGGGGCGTTGCTGCATTTTGTGCAAAAAGCTCATCCGTTGGTTACCGGATTTGAGATTCACAAAGGCACTGCGGGTAAGCGTGCCGGAATAGCAACTGTCCGACACCACCAAAACATGTTTGGAAGCCATACGTTGAATGCTTGCAGTAATCGTATCGGCAATAATCCAATTGGTATCATCGTCCTGTTCAGCGTCGATAGGCCACCAGTAAGCTTTATTAACTGTGGTGTCATAATAGCCATGGCCAGCGTAATAAAAAAGAAAGCTGTCATCAGTATTCAGTTTTTTTCGAAACCTGTTTATCCAGCGACTGATTTCTGTTTTACTGGCATTAATCAGTAAGATTGTTTCAAAACCATATGTTTCCCTTAACAGCTTATCTACCTCTGTTGCATCGTTTTCAGCGGTTTTGAGTTTGGGAAGGTGTTTATAATCATTATTGCCCACCAATAATGCATGGTATTTACCTGTTGGCTTTGAATATGGCAGCTCTTTTTCTTTTCTTGAAATATCAAACGCCTTAAATGCCTGGTTACCGTGTACATCGACAGCTGTTACTAATATTCGGTTATCACCCGGTTGAAGATAAAGGTCGACTGAAAAATTACCTTGTGCATCCACTTCGGTTTTTCGGTCGTTAACTGAGACGTTTGCAATTTCACTTTCATCAATCACTGTACCACTGATTTTGACATTTGAGTCTTTATAAACCGTTTTAAATCCCCGTGAGAGTTCCGGGGTGTTAACGGTAATCACCGGTGCTGTTGTATCTTTTAAAACTTGAGGGAAAGTAATTTCTTGCCTGTTACGGTATCTATCCGCATTGTTTAGAATACTGACCACTGTCTGATGTCCGTTTTTTTTTGCCAGATATTTCGATGTTTCACCATAGAAGTTTTTAGTAAAAACGGATGCTCCCTGGTAAATCAAGTATTTAACCGCATCGGCCTTACCTTCCTGGGCCGCTATCATTAGAGGTGTATTGCCGTGGTTGTTTTTGGCATGAATCTTTGCACCTTTTGATATAAGGAATTTAATCACATCGACATGACCACCGAAAGCAGCTTTGTGTAAAGGCGTATCAAAAAAGCTGTTTTTGGTATTAAGATCACTACCTTGTTTGATAAGGAATTTAACAGAATCAAGGTGGCCATATTCACAGGCAATATGAAGAGGTATCGAACCGGTTATGTCCTTGTCCTCCACATCAGCTCCTTTTGAAATGGCAGACTTCATTTTTATCAGATTACCTTCCTGGGCCGCCTTGTGCAAAGATGAACTACATGCTGATATGCCCAATACAATCAGAAATAAAGGGATATGGGCAGCATTTTTCCAAAATCTGTTCATTGTCGACTTCCCTTATGAATTGATACCGAGTTGGTCATTCATTACGAACATGATTCAATCTGTTTCCTGCCACTTTTTTAACAACACTTCGGCCTGGGCTGAGAAATCGCAATCGGAATATTTATTTTTCACAATTTCCAGGGCCGCATATGCTTCTTCAAACCGATCAGCTCCACGAAAGGCCAACGCTTTTAACAGGTAAATTTCTGCTTTTTGGTTGTTGGTTAAACCGGACATGTCTTTTTCCACACTTTCCAATGAAGCAATGGCGTCTTTATAATTTTTATCTGCAATATCTTCGCGGGCATCCAATACCGCTTCCTTGATTAATAAACCGCATCCGGCAAAAATGAATATAATTAATAAAGCAGCCAATAGTCGTCTTTTCATTGTGTATCCTTTATATGATTAGATCTGCAAAGTTTTATCTCTGTTTGAACCGAAACAATTCAATTTGTCCGCATTTTGGACCACTTCTTCAAAAGTCCCCTGGCTTGCGGTACGTACTTGCTATTCGGATACTTTTCTATCAAAAAATTTAGTACCGCTTCTGCTTCATCATATCGGTGTAGTCCTTTGAGTGCCTGGGCTCTTAAAAAACTAACCTCAATTTTTTGTTCAGGGGTGAGATCCGAAAAATTGGCATCGGTCAGGTTTTCCAAAGCACTTTGATAATCTCTATCTTCAATATCACTGCGAGCACCGTATAGTGCTCCTTTGGTCAGCATGCTGCTGCATCCGGCGGATAGTATGATAGCTATTGTAATAATCAACCATTTTCTCTGCATGTTAGATTATCCTCCCAATTGTTAAGTTCGATAATAAAATTATTCCAGGAACCATTTTCTCTGCCAGACATGCAGATGTTGGATGATTCACTGAATAATCAGCAATGACATCACAAAGTTGAACTAAAAATCTGATCTGAATGGAAAAAATATTTTTACCACATTCAAGAATCATGAGCAAACTGCAAATTTTTACTGCTTAATGGTTTTTTGTGTTTATGGTTTCAGTCTGTCAAAGCATACAAAAACCACTATGGACTGTCGATCAACAACATCGTTTAATCGACAAGATGCATTGGAGGTAAATGGGGGAGGTGTTTTTTTCATATTTTTTTGACAATGGCTTTGGCGGGAATAAGGCCGGTAGCTGCTGCCGAAACAATGTTTCCGGCGACACCCGGACCGTCTCCTGCAATATAGAGATTTTTGATCTTTGTTTCCAGATGGTCAATGGTCTCGATCTGGCGGGCAAAAAATTTAATTTCCGGGGTATAAAGCAGTGTTTCATCGTTTGATACTCCTGGCACCACATTGTTGAGTTTTTCAAGCCCTTCGATAATGTTGGTCAATATTCTTTCCGGCAGGGCCATGGCAATATCACCGCATACCACATCATTTAAGGTGGGGACAATAAAGCCTTTATTAACACGATGCCAGGTACTGCGTCTTCCCCGTTTCAGGTCTCCGAATCGCTGTAGGATTGGTTTTCCACCGCCGATAAGTGATGCCAGGCGACCGATGGCTTCGCCATAAGACTGGTTGTCTGTGACCGGTTCAGTCAAAATAACTTTTGATAAAAAGGCAAAATTAGTGTTTTCCGATTTTTTATTCATATACGCATGACCATTAACGCAGACAAAGTCCCGATAGCTCTCCTGAGTAATAAAACCACCATAGTTGGTGCAAAAAGTCCGGGTTTCGTCGTCATATTTGCCGGTTTGGATAAAAAAGGTGGGATCATAAATCGTGTTACACAGATCCTTCATAATATCATTATGCACTTCAACGCGAACCCCCACTTCGATTCCACGTTGCTGAACTCCAAGATTGAGCCGTGCAGCCAAATCTCCAATCCAGTTTGCCCCAACCCGCCCTGGGGCCAGAATAATATTATCGGCATTATAATTTTTTCTGTTGGTCGTAACACCCAAAACCTGGCCATTGTTGATCAGAATGTCCTTAACTTCTTCCGATGTATGAATAATGACATTTTTATTCTTCAAATAGTCCCGCATGGCAGCAATATGCCTTGGAAGATTGTCACTGCCCAGGTGTTTCTGTTTGATCAGTAGTAAGTCGATACCATGTCGCTTGGCTGATTTACGGATCTGTTTCGCCTGTTCCATATCAGTCGGAAAAACAGGCCCATCCATGCCGAATTTGTTGAATATTTTTTCCGTTTCATCAATTAAGGCTTCTGCTTTTGGTTTGGATAGAAATTGGGTTAAATCGGTTTTTCCAAGTTTATAAATATAATTGAGTTTTCCATCTGAAAATAACCCAGCCCCTCCAATTCCTGAGAGGATATTACACGGTTTGCATTTAATGCAGTTCTGTAATTTGCTGATCGGGCATTTACGCTTCAACGGGCCCTTCCCTTTTTCAATGAGAAGAACACTTGCCTTTGAATGTTTGCATAAATAATAGGCTGAAAACAATCCGGCGGGACCGCCACCAACAATAATGACATCAAATTTTTGGGATTGAGATTTTTTCTGGGGCATTTTTTCTCCAAATAACAGTCTTGACAGGAAATCAACAGAATCACATGAACAACGATGTATAGCTTCTACAGCAAAATTCAGTGTGTGGTATTAGTTTGACAAATAATCATTTTTTTTCAATAGAAAATTTCTGAATTTTCAAGAAGATAACATCCAGAATAACCTTTTTAAAAACCAGTTCCGGTACATTTCCTGAAAAAGTAAATAGTTCATCCGTCTATGGGTGGTTCGGCATTATTGATACCTCTACCGTCATGATATTCGATCCGCTGTAAAAAAGGAAATGGGATCTGTTTTCACGTTTTGGAAAGAGGCCCGATTTTTGATTTTATACCGATCGGTTTGGAAAAAAAAGATCAAAGCGGGAATCGGTCTGGAATCAAGTTAAAAACCCTTAGATATAGCTTACCTATGACCTTTAAACTGTTCCAGGGAAGAAGGTACTGGTCATAAATTTAAGCAATGAAATCAAAATTTAGTACTTTGCATTACAGTTTCAGGAAAAATATTTTAAAACATAACTTGATATTTCCATGAAATTGATTACAATTAAATTTTGATATCTTATCAATCCGATCAATATATAAAGACAAAAATAATGATGTGTTGGTCAATGTTTTAATTGACGATTGGGCTTTTTTTTCATGATTGTCCAGTGTCCAACCGGGGAAAAAGCTTGAATGTTCTTGTATCATAGGTGCAATGACAGTTTGATAGAACAAGCTGTCAGGTCATATATTTATATTCAATCACCTCAGCTAAAAGTATATCATGAAATTTACCTCCTCAGATGCCATTGATCAAATAATAAACATGATTGAACAGGGATTGGAAGAACATTCTCAATGGTTTAAACTTTGGAATTCAAGAGCGATTTGCCATCTCCCATTTCCAGCTGATTATCTCAGGGAAGATTCCCATACCGAATGTGACTTTGCCAAATGGTTTCAAACGCACAAATTCGAAGAGTGGATACATCAGTTTGATTATGATAGTATTCTAACGGCTCATAAAACCATGCATGATGAAGCGCGTTCCCTGGCAAAAAGAATTCAGGAAGGGTATGCCATTGGTGAAGAAGACTATTATAATTTTATGAATTCCGAATGGAACTTTTTTCACCAGCTTCAATCCTTGAAAGATAAAATAACCCGGTTACAAATCTCATATGATCCATTAACGGCCATTTTTAACAGACAGGCCATGATGCCTATTTTGATGCAGGAATATGCCTATATTGTCAGGGATAGAAAACAATGTTGTGTAGCCATGGCAGATCTGGACCACTTTAAAATGGTAAACGATACTTTCGGTCATGCCAATGGAGATAAGGTATTAAAAAAAGTCGCCAGCTTTTTTCGAACCAATTTACGCCCTTATGATGCCCTGTTCCGATATGGAGGTGAAGAATTCCTATTCTGCTTACCCAATACGGATGTGGAATCTGCTACCAAACTGCTCGATCGTTTGCGTATGGAACTGGAAAAACTGCCCATTGCCCTTGGGGATGAAAAATTCACAAAAATAACCGTTTCTATCGGCATTACCCAAATGAGCCCTGAGGCATCAATTGAACAGTCAATCGAGAATGCCGATAAGGCCCTTTATGATGCAAAAGGCCGAGGGAGAAATCAGATTCAGATATGGGAAGAAACATCTTCCGTTTAAATCCACCAAAGATCGGTTTTATCATCCTGCCCCCATCCACCTCCCTGGTATTAAATACCAGGTTATCTTACCCTGTCTTTTTTTTCGTTTTAATGAAAGTCTGTTTTAAAAAAAAATTCCTGCGTTCGAAATTCTGCTACCTTTCTAACTTAATTTGTCAGACCCGTAGCAAAGAACCTGCGACAAATAGCCTCCTAAATCACTGTTATTTTTATATTTCAAATAGCCATATCTTAAAAATAACGAGTACATAACATATTGTCACACAAGCACCCGTTTGTATCTGATTCATACCGAAGATGAACCAAAATGGTTTATCTTCACAACATTATTAAACCTTTCCCCCCAAAAAAACGTTTCCTCGATTTATAATCAGCCAGAGGCCTTTTACATCAGGCAATCGGTATTATCCTGCCAACACTTTCTATTTGCTACAGATAGGCAAAATATGGTATTAAAGGTCAGTAAATTAGGTATATTCACCACAATGTTAAATATAACTTACTAAAATAAAAGTTTAAAACAAAGCCATGCGGGGTGAGAGAAGGTCGCGAGAATCATTGAACTCTATTATTTACCTATTTTAGTTATCACTTTTTAGCCGAAATCGATTCCCGATTATTAACATGCACAAAAAAGAAAGGATTACATTAGTAAAAAGGCATTCTCTTTGAATGGCTCGTTGGTCAAAATAACATCTCGCCTTATAATTAAGAAAACATAGGATCTGTAGAAACAAGGTGTATGTCGCTTACCGGGAATGCGAAATACAGTGTTTGTTATTAAAGAGTCAACCGTTATCATTTAATCAATGAATATGAATAATATAAAAAAACAAATCATTAAGCAAAAGAATGTGCTTACCCAAAGAAGATATTTGTTCATCCTGTCGACCATTTTACTCTTTTTTAATATTCATCCGCCCCTGATGGCTCAAATAGATCGATTGAGTGACGTTTTGGTTATCGCCGAATCCAGCCCGGTTGTTATTGAAAAAAAAGGAAGAAAAGTCAACGTCAGCGAATTTGGTGTAACTGTGTCAAATGGAGATGAAATTGATACCGGCACCGGTGGAAGGGCTTTTTTGCTAATGTCTTTATTATCCGATGCAAATGAGATTTATCTGGCTTCCTCTACAAAAATCCGTTTTACCACGGAAATCATGAATTCGGATCTGTCCATTCAACACATTCATCTGATATATGGCAAGATACGTGCACGAATACAAACATGCCAGAATATACAGGTAAGAATTCACACCGAGGAGGCGGAAGTTGTCACCAATGAAGGTGAGTTTATCGTTGAAAGTAATGACCAACTAACCAATGTTGGGACATTAAAAGGTGCGGTGAAAATGATTTCCAATATTACACACCAGGAGATTATGATCCCTCAAAAAGCAATGTCTTCGACAAGTTTGACGGAACCAGACAACACATTCACCGGCTTCATTGAAAATTTATATGAAGGGGTTGAATTTTCTGACAGTAAAAAAACCGCAGAAATGGTTGTTTTAGCTAAAAAACAGCAGGAAGAAACAAAAAGCGAGGAAATGGCAATTGGAGAAAGTGAAAATACCCCGAAAGAATCCAGATTTATCTCAATTCCAGACCAGATACAAACAGAAGACCAGCCTGATGGCACAGAAACACATACCGTAGAGGTTGTTGAAAAACCGGAAATGGAAAAAGAACAACCCAAAGAAGATCAAAAAGAACTGATGGTTATTGAATCGGAAACGGAAGAACAACCTGATGACATTGCCAAAGAAGAACAACAACCTGATGACATAGCCATAATTGAAACAGGCGATTTTGAGGATAAAGATGCCAGCGAAAACGAATCGTTCTTTTTTAAATATAAATGGCACATAACGGCAACCTCTTTATTTTTAATTTCCGGATACTTGTCGTATGAGGAGGCTAGAAAATACAACGACCTGGATAGCGAAAATGATGACTTGATGTCTCAATACTCATCTGCTTCCGATTCAGTGAAAGAACAAATATTTGTCAAGTATAAGGTTAATCAGGAGAAAATGACGCAGTATAAAAGAAATGTTGATTATTGTAATTATGTCACCTTTTTGGCCTTTTTGTGGGAATCATACCTGATATATGACCTGATTTTTGGGGAAAATTCCAACAAGCAGGAAACAGCGTTTAAAAGCAACTCACTACAACCTGCCCGTTTGGCTATTCAAACAGGATATTCCAGTTCTTATCCAACGATAAAGTTATCAGCCGAATGGAAATGGTGAGATTGTATATGCTAATTAAGGAGGGTTAATATGGATTCTGTGTATTTGTTTGTAAAACGAGTTTGGTTTTTCCTGCTCCTTGTTATGATTGTGGGATTAGCGGCTTGCGGAAAAGTTGATAACCCTGATGCGACATCGGAAAGCATTGATGAGGGGAGCGGAAACACGGCACCAGTGATTTCAACCATATCTGATATTACCATTAATGAAGATAACACCAGCGGTGCTATCAGCTTTACAGTTCGAGATGATACAACCACTGCCGCAAACCTGATCGTATCCGCTGCATCTTCAAACACAACCTTAATCCCGGATGCCAACATTACCTTGCTGGGTAGTAGCTCCAGCAGATCCATTTATGTTTCGCCTGCTGCCAATGCTTCAGGAACAACGACAATCACAATCACCGCAACGGATGAAGAGGGGTCATCTTCTACTGAGAACTTTTCAGTAACGGTTACAGCCGTTAATGATACTCCGACGATTTCAAGTGTCGCAGATCAAATCATTGATGAGGATTTATCAACTTCGGTCCTTAGTGTTACTATCACTGATTTGGAAACGACGGCCTCCAGTCTGACGCTTAGCGGCAGTTCTTCAAATACCACAATAGTACCGAATGCCAATATTGTATTTGGCGGCAGTGGAGAAAACCGAACGGTTTCCGTGACACCGGATACGGATCAAAACGGAACGGTTACCATTACCTTAACTGTCGATGATAGCGGTGCTACCAATAATACCGCCAATACAACATTTTCCCTTACCATTAATGCGATCAATGATGCACCGACCATTGCATCTGTTTCAGACCAGAACACTGATAAAACCATTATTATTCCACTCACCATTAATGATGTGGATGATGTTATAACGTCTGTTACTACTGTTGTTTCAACCGATAATACCACCCTGTTTCCTTTGGCAAATATGGATATTTCCGGTGACACAACCAGCAGAACATTGACCATTACACCGGCTACAGGACAAACCGGTGATGGTAATATCTATATTACCGCAGATGATACTAAATTACAGACAGTCGAGGAATTTAAATTGACAGTGGATGCCTGTATCAGCGTACAGGATGGTCCGCTTCTGCAAGACAGCACTTATACGGCGAATGCGGTTTGCGGTGCAGCGGATAATAATATCATTATTCAAGGATATACTGTTACCTGGGATGGAACCGGTGGTCCCTTTACCGGACATGTTGAAGTTGCATCAGGTGGTACTTTGCACATAACGGGTGCCGGCGGTGGATTTACCGGAGATATGGTATTAAACGGTGGAACATTGATTATCGATGAGGATCTCTATATTTCAGGTGACATCACCCATACGGCAAGCAGCACAATCAATGTTGCTTCAGGACGAACCCTGACCTATTCTGGAAACGGCATTAACATCGGTGCTTATACCCTGACGTTGGCAGGTGATGGCAGCATTAACAATACAGCCAATATTATCAACCTGAACAATAGTTCTTCTGTTGTCAATTTCACCGGACAGGGGACTATTTCCGGGAATCTCAGGCTGGCGGGCGGAACACTGGACATTGATGCTGACTCATTCATATCAGGGATTGTAACACATACCGTAAATTCGGAAATAGATATCGCTACCGGCACAACCTTTACTTACAATAATACAACAGCAATTGAACTGGGCGCATACACACTCACCATTGCCGGTACTGGAACATTCAATAGTACCGGAACACTGGAGCTGAATCATGCCAGCTCAGTCCTGACAGTTGAAGAGGCTGCCACTATTCAGGGTGATATACTATTGGCTGGTGGAACGTTGGATGTTGATGAAAGCATTACCCTGGCCGGTAACATCACCATGTCAGCGTCGTCTGCCATTGATGTTGCCTCTACCAAAACATTAACATATAGCGGGACTGCCATAAACGTGGGAGCAGCCACGTTGACCTTCCCAGGTGGTGGTGGTTTTGTTAATTCCAACGCATTGAATTTAAATAATGTTGACAGTGTCTTAACTTTGAGCGGAACCAACGGTTCCATTAACGCATTAACTGTCAGTGCCGACTACGCTTCCGGCGTTATCAATGTTAATAATGACTTTAGCGTTACCACGCTAACCTCCACCGCAAATACCAATATCGCTTCCACTGGCAGTAATGTATTAACTGTTGGCACATTCAACCTTAGTGGAACGGAAACATTGAATCTTCAAACCGGTATTTTGATTTCGGCCGGTACAATTGCCGGTGATATTACACTGGTCGGTGGAAGTCTGGCTATGGATCAGAACTTGACATTTTCCGGGAATATTACATTAAACGGTAATTCTTCCATCAGCGTTACCTCCGGTAGAACCATGACATACAGCGGAGCAGCCATTGATGTTGATGCATATACCCTTATATTATCAGGCGCGGGAACTATCTCTTCCACGAATGCCTTTAATTTGAACAATGCGAGTTCGATTCTTCGAATGGATGGTTCCGGCAGTACCTTGGCAGCGCCGGTAATATTGGCCGGTGGAACTCTGGATGTTAATCAGAGCACAACACTATCGGGAGCTTTGACACACACAGCGAGTTCCGCCATTGATGTGGCCAGTTCCATGACAATGACCTACAGTGGAACGGCGGTTGGAATAGGCGGAAATACGCTTACTGTATCCGGTGGAGGTACTATTGCCAATACCAACAACTTTATGTTGGATAATAATGCTGCCACCGTGACATTAACCGGCAACGGTGCAAGTATCAATGCACTTTCGGTTACTGTCAGCCAAACCACCGGTCGCATAAATGTGAACGCTGATTCATCAGTAACCACTTTTACTATCGGGGCTGACGCATTCATCACATCAACCGGTAGTAATACCTTGACGGTAGGAACGTTGAACTCCACCGGCGGCACCGACCTTGACCTGGCTGCCAGAATCCTGGTGTCTGCGGGAACAGTCAACGGAAACATAGTTCTTAATGGTGGAATATTGGCTATTGATCAGGATTTAACCATAGCGGGCAACATTACTCATACAGCCGGATCTTCTATTGATGTTGCCGCTTCGCGAACCTTGACCTATTCAGGCGCAACTATTGATGTGGGTGCTTTTACCCTGACCCTGTCGAATACCGGAACAATTGCCAATACTGGAGAAATCAATCTGAACAATGCCAGTGCAATTCTTCAAGTCGACGGTTCCGGCACCACCATATCCGGTCCGGTTGTTCTGGCCGGTGGGACATTGGATATCAACCAGAATGCCACCATTTCCGGGGCCCTGACCCATACAGCCGCTTCGACAATTGATATTGCGAATGGTATGACCCTGACATACAGCGGAGCTACAGTTAATATCGGTACTTTTACCCTGACATTACCGGGAACCGGCACCATAGCCAATTCCAATGCGTTGAATCTGAATAATGCTGCTTCGGAAATCCAATTCGACGGTTCCGGCAGTACTGTCTCCGGTCCGGTAACCCTGGGTGGCGGCACGCTGGATGTAAATCAAGACGCTACTATTTCCGGGACCTTTACCCAGTCTGCTGACACCACCATTGATATAGCCACCGGTATGACCCTGACGTACAGCGGAGCTGCCTTGAGTATCGGTAGCAACACGTTATATTTACCGGGAACCGGTACTTTGGCCAATACTAATGCCCTGGACCTGGATAATGCCGGAGCCGTGCTACAGATAAACGGCTCCGGTAGTGTCATATCCGGTCCGGTGGAACTGGCTCTCGGCACCCTGGATGTAAACCAGAACACCACCATATCCGGAGCGTTGACTCATACGGCCAGTTCCACCATAGATGTGGCCAATGGTATGACCTTGACTTATGGTGGAGCAGCAGTCAGTGTCGGTGCGTTTACCCTGGATCTCCCGGGAACCGGCACCATTGCCAACACTAATGCCCTGAGTTTGGATAACGCAGCGGCAGTATTACAGATCGACGGTTCGGGAAGTATTATTTCCGGTCCGGTAACCTTGGCCGGTGGTA
>JBFFHJ010000097.1:0-27100 GCA_041556995.1 bacterium
ACTGGCATGCGGCGCTTCAAAATGGCAGACAATTAGAAACATTGTATTACCTAAGGCAGCGCCGGGAATATTAACCGGGTTGATTCTGACCATGGCTCGGGGAGCCGGAGAAGTAGCTCCATTAATGCTGGTAGGTGTTGTAAAACTGGCTCCGGAGTTGCCGATGGACGGTATATTTCCCTTTTTACATCTGGAACGAAGTTTTATGCACCTGGGTTTCCATATTTTTGATGTCGGTTTTCAGTCTCGAAATTCTGAGGCAGGTAAGCCAATGGTTTTTGTCACCACACTGCTGTTAATATTTTTTATCGCTGTGATGAATGGTATGGCAATATACATTCGAAACCGACTGAATCGAAAGTACGCCACCGGTCATTTTTAATGAAACATAATCGTTTGGTTAATAAACGCTACCACTTGTCATCCTGAGTGGCAGATATTGATTGAAGAAAGAACAAACAGTATAGCGGCTCTATATCAATGTTATTGAATTAAGGAAAATGATTTAATTACTGACATTCAGGGGCCTAAGGCTCCATGAAGAATCACCATGGAGCCCAAACGACATTCAGAAATCAGCATATTGATATTATTCTAAGAAAAAATATGAATGCAATTAGCAGAACCATCAATCATTTTAGAAGAGAAAGTCAGTTATCCCAATCTAAATTGGTCACCAAAGGGCTTAAACAAATACCGGCAGCTAAAATATCCAACATTGAGGATCTAAATACCACCTCCACAGTCTATCACCTGCAAAAGGGACCGGAAGGAACAATCATTGAAATTGATGATTTCTCTCTTTGGTACGGTACAAAGCAAGCCCTGTTTGGCAACAACATGAATATTGAGAAAGGTATGGTGACAGCATTGATCGGCCCTTCCGGTTGTGGCAAGTCAACACTCCTGCGGTCATTAAATCGCATGAACGATCTCATAGACGGTCTGCATACAGAAGGTGAGATCCGTTTGGGAACAACTAATATTTTAAATCGACAGGTTGACGTGATCAGCCTTCGCAAACAGATGGGGATGGTGTTCCAAAAACCCAATCCTTTTCCTATGTCCATCGCTGATAACGTAACTTATCCATTAAAGGTGGATGGTGTCAGAGATCGAAATATTCTGGAGGAAACGGTTGAAAATTCTTTAAAAGGATCTGCCCTCTGGGATGAAGTAAAAGACAGGCTAAAGGAAAGTGCCCTGGGACTGTCAGGTGGTCAGCAACAGAGACTCTGCATTGCACGGGCTATTGCAGCTGAACCGGAAGTATTGCTGATGGACGAACCTTGCTCAGCCCTGGACCCCATTGCAACCGGTAAAATAGAAGAACTGATTGCCGAGCTAAAAGGGCGATACACAATCATCATTGTCACACATAACATGCAGCAAGCAGCACGTGTTTCAGAAAATACAGCCTTTATGTACTTGGGGAAACTGATCGAATATGGAAAAACCGAAGCTATTTTTACCAACCCTGTCAGTCAAAAAACCCAAGACTATGTAACCGGTCGCTTTGGCTAATTAAATTTAAGGATAAAACAATGACCAAACGTCTTGATCGTGAACTGGATAAAATAAAAAAAATGATTCTTTCATTGGGTGCCCTGGTGGAAGACCGAGTCCAAGCAGCAAGTAAATCCATTTTAGCATTTGATGCCAAATTGGCATCAAAAATAATTGAAACTGATCAAGAGATCGATGATCGCGAAATAGAAATCGAGGAGGAATGTTTAAAGGTACTGGCTCTTCATCAACCGGTAGCTGTGGATCTTCGTTTTCTAATTGCCGTTATTAAAATTAATAACGACTTGGAACGAATCGGAGATCAGGCTGTAAATATTGCCGAACGTGTCGAAATTATTGTCAGGCAAAGACAATGCGATTTCTCCTTTGACTATTCGGAGATGTGCCAAAAAGCCCAGGAAATGTTAAATAAAAGTTTAGATTCATTAGTAAACCTGGACAGTGATCTTGCACTTATGGTTTTACAGATGGATGACGAAGTCGATAAGATCAAATCAGAAGCTTACGATGAAATAAAAGTTTTTATGCACCAGAATTCCGATTGTATAGGCTATCTGATTAATCTGCTGCTAATATCCAGGCACTTGGAACGTCTGGCAGACCATGCCACCAATATTGCTGAAGAGGTAATATACTTGACTGAAGGCGAAATTGTCAGACATAAACAAATGTAACTTTCAATTAGATTTTTTATGAAAAAAGCAAATATTTTGATTGTTGATGATGAAGAAGATATTCTTGAACTACTAAGTTATAATCTATCTCGTGAAGGATTTAACATCGAAACAGCCTTAACCGGTGAAGAGGCAGTGAGTAAGGCATTTTCTTTACAAATCGATATGATCATTCTTGATCTCATGTTGCCCGGCATTGATGGACTTGACGTCGCCAGAAAGCTGAAAAAAGAGGAAAAAACACAAGATATACCCGTTATCATGTTAACCGCCAAAGGTGAAGAAGTGGATATCGTTACCGGTCTGGAATTGGGAGCCGATGACTATATTACCAAACCATTTTCGCCCAGGGTCCTGATTGCCAGAGTGAAATCCGTCTTAAGAAGAAGCTCTGATAAAAACAACGAATCTGATGACATTATTCAGATATATAAGTTAAACATCCATCCAGGAAGACGCACAGTATTGCTGGATAACAAATCACTGAACTTAACCTATACTGAATTTCAAGTATTGCACTATCTGGCAAAACGCCCAGGTTGGGTTGCCACTCGATCTCAAATCGTGGATGCAGTAAAAGGTGAAAATTACGCAGTCACTGATCGAAGTGTTGATGTCCAAATTGTTGGTTTAAGAAAAAAAATGGGAGATTTCGGTAATTATATTCAAACAGTTAGAGGCGTCGGTTACCGATTTAAGGATAAGGAATATGATCAGGAATAAACGATTAATCTGGCAACTTTACCCTTCATATCTGGCGATTACCCTTATTGCGGTTTTAGCCATATTCATATACTCCACCGGCTCCATCCGCACGTTTTTCCTCAGTCAAGCCGAAGCCGGTCTATTGACGCAGGCCAGATTGATGGAAAAACAAATGGAACGGTTACTTGCTCCCATGAATATGGAAGCCATTGATCTGTTTTGTAAAGAGGTGGGAAAAAAAGTTGATACCCGTATCACTGTTATTTTGCCTGCTGGTCAAGTCATCGGGGATTCAGAAGAGATCCCGATTCGTATGGACAATCACGGAAATCGCCCGGAAGTTTTAGAGGCACTACACAGTAATAAGGGATCTTCCGTTCGTTATAGTGGTACCTTGCAGCAAAACATGCTGTACATTGCCATCCCTTTGATTGCCGACAACAAAACTGTGGCCGTGTTAAGGACTTCGCTGGCAATCACCTACATTGATAACGAAATTAAATCCATTCAGATTCGTTTCACCTGGTGGGGAGTATTTATCACCTTGCTGGCTGCGGTTGTTATCTTTTTTCTTTCCAGAAAAATCAGTCGTCCCATCGAAGAAATCACAAAAGGAGCGGAGAAATATGCTAAAGGTGACTTGAAGCATCGCCTGGTTATGCCCCAAACCCTTGAATTGGCCAGATTGGCCAAAGCCATGAACAAAATGTCCATACAGCTGGAGGAACGGATAGAAACCGTGGTCACCCAACGCAATGAATATGAGTCGGTGTTATCCAGTATGACAGAAGGTGTTATCGCCGTGGATACGGAAGAGAGAATTCTTAGCCTGAATCGTGCAGCTATCAGCATTCTGGGAATTGAAATCAAAAAACTGGCCCATCAAAATTTACAGGAGATGATTCGAAATCCGGTATTGCAGGAATATACTCAAAAAACCCTGAAAGACGGTCAATCCATTGAAGGAGACATCACACTGTTTCATGCCAAAGACAGGATCATTCATGTACGTTGCTCAGCTATTTTAAGTGCGAGGGGAAAACTGAAAGGTGCACTCGTTGTTATGAGTGAAGTAACCAAACTTCGAAAGTTGGAAAACATGCGCCAGGATTTTGTGGCCAATGTTTCTCATGAGATAAAAACACCCTTGACAACCATCAAGGGATTCGTAGAAACATTGTTGCACGGCGATGGGATTCAAGATCCAAAGGAATCAAAACGATTCATGCAGATTATTGAAAGACATGTGGATCGTTTGCATATATTGGTGGAGGACTTATTGTCCCTGGCACGCATTGAAAAACTGGATGACGAGAAGGAGCTTTCCTTTATGGTCAACAGAGTTAAGAATAACATCCTGACAGCCATCCAGATCATTCAGACTAAAGCATCAGAAAAAAATATAACTTTTCAAATAGATACTGATGAAAAATTGATGGCCGAGTTTGACAACACCCTGCTGGAACAAGCACTGGTAAACCTGCTGGACAATGCTGTCAAGTTTAGCCCGAAAGGAAGCAGTATCCGTATTCATACCCAGGAAAGCGATACCTGCTGGCGTATTGCCATAACCGATGACGGTCCGGGAATTCCCGAGGAAAGCCTTCCCAGGATTTTCGAAAGATTTTACCGGGTGGATAAAGCCAGAAGTCGAAATCTCGGCGGCACCGGCTTGGGATTGGCCATTGTCAAACATATCGCTCAACTGCATATGGGAAAAGTGTCCGTGGACAGCACCGTCAACAAAGGCAGCACTTTTACCATTGAATTACCTAAAAAACCAAACCCAAGTATATTTAAAGATCGGTAGTTAGGACTTGAACTATGATTTGTTTATTATCTTGCGGCTACATGGGAGCAGCTCTATGTGGGCACCGAACCGTTTCCTTGTATATATCAAGATTCTCCATGTTCGCATCAGTCTCCATTCTGAATAACGATAGGGGCTAATAACATTGACGTCGAGCCACCCGATTGACTTCAATTTTATATGGAGAGGTGAAGAACAATTCGCCATATTCCAAATACAATAACAAGAATCAATGACGACCAAATAACCGATGGACGCTTAAATAATGTGGGGACACGGCCGTGTAAGCCAAATAAAACCATACATCCGGCTAGAGGAAAGGAAAAAAGATTTGAGGATACCGCTTCGATAATCTTAAGTTGTCCCAAATAGATCAGGGCTCTTCCCATACCGCAACCAGGACAGGGAAGATCGGTTACCAAATGAAAAATACAAAAAGATGTACTGGGTAGCAGGTCCAATATATCAATATTAAAAAAACGATATCCCAGTCCAGATACTGCCATACTGCTGAGAATTGCTACTACTATCCCTCGCAAAAAGTGATCCGGGGCTGTTTGTTTTCTATGACTGGCTGCCGATATGCGAAGGTTCGAATATTTATTATTCGGCCAGCTTATTGATTTCATTTTGATGTATACAATCAACAATAATTGATAAAAAGAAAAACGAAAAAATCAAACTGATGATAGGTAAATCTTTATATTCTCGTTCTCCTTGCGCCCTTTGTATCTCCACGATAACGGAACCCATTCGATACTGATAATAAATATGATAAATTCCACATGTAACAAGGACAAGTAAAAACCATATCCAGAAGTTAAACTCATCTTCCCCCAGCATGTCATTACAAGCCTCCATTTGTCGATAATTCCAGTATATATTGAACAAACCGCAGGTAATAATAGTTAAAATCAAATACAATGGAATACTGTGATAATGTTCGGAATGATCAAGATATACATCACCTGCTTTCTTTTCAACACTATTCATGGCTTTTTCCTTTGATTAATAAATGTAAGTAAAATCCTTTTAACGGCTGTGCTACTTATCATTATTCATCTCTTTTTGTTATTCTCTGATGTTTTTTCACCCCACAATAAAATACCATTTCCTGATATAAACTATTATTGCTGTTTAATCAATCGATCATTTATCGTTTTTAGTCCCTGTGTATATTTGCTGCATTGCTCAATAACGGGTATTGAAGTCAGCATCTTCCGTATTGCATTGGTCTGACCCGATTACGTGAATTTGGCGGATTGAAGATTGGCATCGTGTTCTGAAATCCGGTTGTTAAGTGGAAAACTTAGCCCATGAAACTACCGAACGTTTGAAGAGAGCGATAACGATCAGCCTTGTTATAGCCTGGCGTAGACCGGCACAATCAAGGGTGACAAAAAAAACGGTTAAAAATGGTCAATCCTGAAGGGGCAGAATGTAGCAATCGCTTAATTCAACAGTATTTGGATCTACGCGCAAGGGAACTTTTCTTTCTGTTCTTAATTAATGAATCCTCTTTTATTGCGGCAACGGCATCTTAACTATAAAATCTCTTGCTATGGCCGCAAACTCCCTGGCCAACGGGGTTCTCGTTTGATTGGCGGGATAGTAGGTCGAATATCCGTACCTTAATTCAGGACGAAACGATCGGATGGCAACCCCTAGGTTTTCCCACAACGCTGCGTTAAAAGGTTCCAAAATGGCAACGCACAAACCGGACGCAACCATACCGTACCCCGGCAACGAACGTTGCGAGGAATAAACAGATTTTGCTTTTACATCATATTTTTTCAACATAGCCGTATGTTGAGTCCAATTCATTCCTCCCTCCTCTTCCACATTAAGCAGGTTAACTCCATTCAAGTCCGCTGGAGTAATCGTTCGTTTTTTTGCAAGCCGATGCTTTTCGGGAATGGCACAGATGAACGCTACGTCTATTAATTTCTCCTCGATAATATCAGGCGTATTCACCATTGTATTGGTAATGGTCAGATCGTGTTTGTGTTCCCGAAGCGATTGCATGAGCATATCCACCCCTCGAACCGTTAACTCGATGCTGACGTCGGGATAGATATCATTAAACCTTTTTATTATTTGCGGCACGACATATGTCGACAATGCAGGTGCCGCTGCCAATCTCAACAATCCTTTTCGATCCTTCTTCAAATATTCGGCAAATTTCTCAAGATGATCGACTCCGTCAAATATCGTAGTTACTTCATCATAAAACCTTAATCCTTCTGGCGTGGGAATCACACGCCCTTTTTTTTTCGTAAACAACTGAAGACCGGTGCTCTCTTCCAAATCCTTAACCAATCGGCTGATAGAAGGTTGAGAAATATAAAGTCTCTCCCCGGCTTTAGTGAAAGAACTGGTTAAAACTGTTGCGTGAAATGCCTGAAGTTGTCTGATGTTCATATTTACCTTTTGGTATAACCCATAGCATTTTCGAATGTGCCTATACAAAAAATCGTCTTGTTTGAGCAGGTTTTCTATGTTTTGATATCAAACAGACCGAAAAAGAGCAACATGATTTTACATCGGATATGAATCGGATTAGTAAATCGAAGACTGCATCGATTTGATTCGATAACGGAACACTCAATATGCTGACGGCAAGTTGAAGACTAAAACGAAAATTGATTTTGAGGAGATTGTCCGAAAATATCATATTTGCACAACGGTCTAAAAGGGGTTGATACCGTACTGAATTTACGAGCAGTAAATTCGGACGGTATTATTTATTATGGGAGAGTTCCAACACATAAATTCAAAAAAGGAGCAGATTGATGAAAAACACAGCAGATAGTGCGGGGAAAAAAACGTGGGGCCAGCGGATTCCAGACCCGATGGTTATTATTTTCTATATATTGTTAATTGCAAGCGCTCTTACGATTGTCATCCCCAAAGGAGCATATGAAACAGAAAAATTTAACGGCCGCAATCGAGTTATTGCCGGTTCTTTTCATTATGTTGAAAGCCCCGACTCGGAAATAACTGTCTTAAGTGTCGTAAATAAGGTGTTTGACATTTTTGTTGCCATTCCAAAAGGTCTTATTACCGCTTCCCAGTATCTATTCATCGTGTTTATCGCAGGCGGACTGTTTCATGTTATGTACAAATCAAAAGCGCTGGAAAACTGTGTCGGTACAGCCGTTAAAAAAATCGGCGTAAAACGAAAAAACCTGCTAATCTGGCTGTCGGTATACCTGTATGGAATTTTCGGCATTACTGTTGGATTTGAAAACAACATTGCATTGGTTCCCATCGCGTTGTTGATTTCCAGCGCTCTGGGGTTCTCCAACTTGGTCGGCGCTTGTATTGCCGTTGGTGGAATCGGAGTCGGATTCGCTTTATCCCCGATTAATCCCTATACGGTCGGTGTTTCCCAGGGGATAGCGGAGCTACCTCTTTTCTCAGGGGCTTTGTTAAGAACTGTCCTTGCTTTTTCTGCTTTGTCGCTGTTGTCATTCTACATCACAACCTTTGTTATTAAGAAAGATACGGGCAATGTTAGCGATAATGGAGATGACGTATTATCCAAAGACATCAACGATTATTTTATGAGTAAACGGGATATTTCCATTATCGCCGTTTTCGGTTTGGGAATTTTAGTAATCGCTCTTTGTTCCTATCTTGCCGGAATCAAGGTGTTGGGACGCAGTTGGTATATAAAGGAGATTACTGCTGTTTTTCTAATTATCGCCATTGCAGTTGGATTCATCTGCCGAATGAATCCCAATGAATTCATAAAATACATGATGGAAGGTGCCTCCAAGGTTACGGCCGGAGCTTTGATCATCGGTCTTGCTGCTTCCATCAAAGTCGTGCTTCAGGACGGTGGTATCATCTACACAATCGTGCATGGTTTGAATCAGACTCTGGATTTTGTTCCAACACAGCTATTGGCGGTCGCTATCAGCGTTCTTCAGGGGATTATCAATCTATTTATCCCCAGCGGTTCGGGACAGGCGATGGTCACCATGCCGATACTGATTCCTTTGGCAGACCTTTTGAACATGTCAAGACAACTGATGATTCTGGCATTTCAGGTTGGAGACGGTTTAACAAACATCATTATCCCGACTTCCGGCGGCACACTGGCAATGCTGGCGCTTGCACGAGTTTCCTATTCGGAATGGTTAAGGATTATCATGCCCTTTATGGTGTTCGTATATGTACTGTCCTGGATATTTATTTTATTTGCGGGATTTACAGGCTGGTAGACTTAGCCCATATAAGACGGGCGCGATAAAAATACGTCCGTTTTTGTGAAAATGAGTTATTTCCGTATAGACAATGAATCGCAAACAGCAATAACCTTGAGTAATATAATGGAGTTCAATAATGGATAAAATCAAATCCGTAGCCGTTGTCGGCGGAACACACGGAAATGAATTAACTGGAATTCATCTGATTAAAAAATGGGAAAAACAACCGGAGTTAATCAACCGCAGCACTTTTAATACTAACATTCTCTTTTCCAATCCAAAAGCGTTTGAAAAGAGATGTCGTTATATCGATATCGACTTGAATCGACAGTTTAAAACCACCGGTTTAAACAATCCCGATCTTATAAACTACGAACAAAGCAGAGCAAAGGCGATTAATAGTCAATTGGGACCAAAGGGCGATGCCAAAACTGATTTTATTATTGACCTCCATAACACAACCAGCAACATGGGACCTTGCTTGCTCCTTCTGGGAAAAAATGAGTTCTACCGAAAAATGGGTGCGTATGTAAAACACCGCATGCCGCACGCCGTGATAATCATACAGGACTTTGCCGCTCCTGAAGATTATGCTTTTTTAATTTCCATAGCAAAATACGGTGTGACAATTGAAATGGGTTCACAACCTCATGGCGTTCTGCGTCAGGACATTCTGACATATATGGAGGAGATGACCGGATACATACTTGACTATATTGAGCATGTTAACAACAACACCATGCCGGACCTTCCCTCTGATTATGAGGCGTTTTATTATACTGAGACAATTAAAATTCCGGTGGATGATAAAGGAAACCGAATCGGAGTCGTGCACAAAGAGGTTGAAGGCAAGGACTTTCAACCGTTGAGTCCGGGTGACCCGATCGTCTCCCTATTTGACGGAGGAGAGCTAGGTTGGCAAGGCGATTATACAGCTTACCCCTTTTTCGTCAATGAAGCCGCTTATTATGAAGAGAATATCGCCATGGCATTGTCGAAAAAGATAACCGTTGAGATATAGATTTCCAAATCCTTTCAGAAATTAACTGTGCGCAGACTATTTTCGAACAACGATCATCAATGCCTTTTAAAGTAACAGTTCGGAAAATCGGAGATTCAAGATCATGGATTACGAAAGCATATTAAAAGAGATCTACAGCGAAGTTAAACCGATCATTTCAGAAGGAAAATTATTCAGCGACATACCAGCTCTTGCATTGGTGCCTATCAATAAATTCGGGATGGCGATTAAAACAGTGCAAGGTGAAGAGTTCACGATCGGAGATTCAAACGAAAGCTTTTCAATACAAAGCATTTCTAAAGTCTTCACCCTGGTAATGGCGCTAAAAGAATGGGGAGATAAGCTCTGGAAAAGGGTCGGCAGAGATCCTTCCGGCAATGCTTTTAACTCCCTGGTACAATTGGAATATGAGCGGGGGATTCCAAGAAATCCGTTCATTAATGCCGGGGCCCTGGTTATTGTAGACTGTGTTATTTCCTCAAAACTGGATAACGCTAAAAACGCTGTCCTGGAAACCGTGAGAAACTTATCGGGAAATCATTTTCTGGAGTTCAGCAACGAAGTGGCAATTTCTGAAAAAAAAACCGGTTTTCGCAATGCAGCGCTCGCCAATTTTATGAAAAGCTTCGGAAATATCCATAATGATATTGATTTGTTGTTGGATACCTATTATCACCAATGCGCATTAATGATGTCTTGCGTCGATCTGGCAAGAGCCTTTATCCCTTTGGCAAACGGAGGTGTGATGCTTAACCCTCCAAAGACGATTCTGACTCGATCTCAGGCAAAAAAAATCAATTCGCTAATGCTAACATGCGGTTTATATAACGCTGTCGGGGATTTTGCCTATCGAGTTGGACTGCCCAGTAAAAGCGGTGTGGGCGGAGGGATCGTCGCTGTTATCCCGAATATTTTAAGCGTTTGTGTATGGTCTCCCGGCTTGGATGGATTCGGCAACTCTCTGGCAGGGAGCCTGGCTTTAGAGCTGTTCACGACAAAAACGGGTTTATCGATTTTTTAACAGTTTCGAACACTTCGATGATGGATTGGAAAATCAGGAATACAGAATTTGTTTTGACATACACTTTAATGGGTAACCCTCTTTTCCCCCTTTTCCCTAAGCTACACCTGAAAACCCCAGTATGATCCTTTAGAATATTTGTGAAAGAAGAAAACAGGGGGAAATTAACTGGCTGCCTTGACCGGTTTTTCTTTGGCTTTCTGCTGTTCAATCTGTTGTTGGGCTTCGTTTTGAATGCGGAGTATCAGATTGATTGATTTTTTGGCTGGTAGTTCGCCTAAGCCCTCTAGAATGGTGTTTAGGTCTTGTTCGGTGAATGCAAATTCAAGTTTTTCCATTGTTTTTTCCTTGATTTTAAAATTTGTGCTGGAGTCCAACCCTGAAATTGCGGTTAACCACATGAAACTCAATAGCTACCCAATTGGCTAACCAGATTTTGCGATAATCATGTGGTAATACATATGTTATTAAGCCGTGTAGCATTATTGCTGAGAAAAAATAAGAATCGATTCTTGCCTGTGAGGGGCGCTTTCCAAGAATTGGATTTATCTCAACGTTTCTTTTATTTTTAATAAGGCTTTTTGTTTGACTCCAATCTAAACAGGTAGTTACCAGGAATGCCCCCTCCATCCATAACTCGAATTCATCAAAGCTCGTAAAGAGTTCACTGCCAGAAACACCGTCTGAGTAAAAGAACAACATAATAACAAACAAAACATTATATCTATTCATGACGGCTAGATTTCGGTGTATACCACTCTGACGGGTGTTTCAGTCCCGCCTATAGAACTCAAATAAACAGAAAAACTACCGTTATCACAATTGGGTGATAGTGGTGTGGCAATCGCTACCAGATCTCTTGAATTCGCCCCTGTTATTATAACGAATTCAAGAACTTTTGAGCTTGAACTGCTTCTTGAGGGTGATCTAATATTATACCCGATTTCTATGACAGCGTATGGACTTGTGTGGATTGGATCGATTCGCCCCATTGACATTGGTATCGGGTCTGTTAGTCCGAGAGAGGACTCAAAGTCGACTAAAGAATCAATTCTCATACGTTGCGTGTTAGCAGTTCGAAACGACAATTTACCGTTAGCGCTCTATGTGATTATTGTCAAGTTTTCCTCTACCTCTAAACAATCTACATTGGAAACCGATTCACCACTTGTTGTGTTGATTAAAACCAAAGTGAGAAGATAGTGCAAAGGTGAAATCCCTGATTGCTGTTTGCCGTAAATTTTGATGATACAAATGCGATCAAAGCCAATACTCTTAATGAATTCAATAAATACTGGAATTCCATCAAATGAATTCAAACAATTCTCTTTTTGTTCCTGTTCGTACTTAACAGGAAGATTTATTTCTCCTAAAAGCACTCCGTTGGTGATTGATTTTGTTATCCAAACTGATCTTCCCCCTTTTCTATAAGGGGCGCCAACGGTTTTTTTTGATGGTGGATTTGGGACTATTTGTTTTTATCTTTGGTTTTACCTTATCCGTATAGTGATTAACGGCAATGGAGATGCTGTCACGGACGTACAGTTGAGTGGTTTGGCGAAAAAAACGACGACGTGTCCGTTGCCCACTACCGAAAAATGCTACTCATGCTCGACATCAGTTTAACACGCAACCTCGGCAGCCCATGATGATATGACTTTGGGATTGATATAATCTCCTTCGTTTACCTCCTCTTGCAGTTTTGTCATCAGTTTCATTACCCACCGGCTTAAAAAACCGAGAGCGGCAAAATCCAACGTTCCCTTGAAGAAAGCGACCTTCAACGGTTTCACGTCGGCCGTACAAGCGAGTAGATTCTCCAGGTACAACTGCACTGCATGACTTTTTTCCATGAAATTCATTTTGTCTTTTGCCTTTGCTGGCTCATTAAAAGCGGGGTCGACAAAAATGTCCGAAACGATCAACGAACTGTCAGTAAAGCTCGTACAACGCATACAGGTTAAAAAACAGATCACTGGTTGATTTTTCAGTTCGGTCTGATTGGTTTGTAAAAACGCTCGCATGCTCTTTTTACACTTTCCATACAGAATGGGACTACCCAGGAAAATCAAGTCATATTCCTTGATATCCGTAACTTGCGAAACACGGCGGATGTCCACCTTGGTTTTTTTGTTTTCCAATGCAGTCTTAATGATCGACGAAACAACTTCCGTTGCCCCGGCTTCCGATGCGACGGCGATCAGAATTTCTTTTAAGTTTTCTATTGTGGTAACTGGTTAAAATCAGTGTTTTTGTAACGTGTTATGATGCGGCCGGCTTGTTCACCGTACTTCTCGGTGAAGTCACCCAATGCGACCGCCAGAATTTCATCCGCCTGCTTGTCCAGTTCATCTCGAATGACTTCGCCCATCGTTTTGTACATATGCCCCGTATGGTATTCCCAGGACATATGTGCTTTTTTACCGGGATGAATCGTTTTTTTGTAGATCAATTTTGCCATATTGAAAGCTGTCAGATCGGCCCCTCTGAAAATCAAATCACAGAAATCGGCATTATTGGGATGAGTGCCCAGAATATCGAGTCTGAGATCCTTGTTGAATCCTTCCACCAATGCCTGGTCTATCTCCAGGCAAAAATAGCGACCGTACGACATCAGGTCGTTTTCTTTCCAGGTCGTGTGCCAGGGGCATTTATAAATGTTCATTCTGAGATCCGGACTTTTTTCCAGTATTTTCTGTGTCATGTCGCCTTTTTCCGGCTTCCATTCCACGTAGGCGATATAATTGGCCATTGTCAGTGGATGTCCATTGGCTTTCGCTCTCAACGCCATTCTCCGGCCTCGTTGTTTGCCGTATTTCACCACTGCTTTCCGCACGATTTGCTCACCCCTTTTTTCGCCCGTCGCTTGTACGATGGCCCGGGATATCCAGGCAACCAGCAAAGCATGGTGGGCCGCAGTAAAATGTTTCATAGTAATCATCTCCACATGTTTTTATAATATGTATTATTGCCATATCCTTCGAATTTTCTCCCGGAAATCAACCCCTCCACCCTGCAAACTCGTCGTGCTCACAAACATGAACGTATCAGAGTGTTTGAACATACCCGCCAATCTGCATACAAGTGCAAATCATTAACAAATCGATTCACTGAATCAGATCCTTATGCTGAATAGTTTTTTCCAGAACCTATTCTTATTATCCGGATAATATAACTGAACAGTACGAATCGACTTGCTGCGAGATCGGTGAATACAAGGTCTTGCGATATCATCGCTTTGAATCCAGCTCCATACGGCAATCATCATTTGCAGCATGAAAAATGTTGGTAGTCCGAATGTCGATCGGTCAAAAATTCCGACTCAGTAAATTATGCTTCCTTTTTATACTTGAAAACGGTTTCCGATTGCTTGATTACCTGTGGGGACGGCTCTTCTCGGTTTCCAAATTTCCACCCCCTGGAGGCTTGCTGTTCATGCCACATTCGACTGTAAAGGTTTCCGGCTTCAAGTAATTCGTCATGCCGCCCTCGTTCTGTAATTTGACCGTTGTCGACGACCAGGATCTGATCGGCATGGGCAATGGTGTTTAAGCGATGAGCGATAATTACCAGGGTCTTGGACTTGACCAGCTGATTCAGGGCTTGCTGAATCAACAGCTCGTTTTCTGGATCCAGCGATGCGGTAGCTTCATCCAGAAGTACGACGGGGGCATCTTTCAAAATGGCCCGAGCGATGGATATTCGTTGTTTTTCCCCGCCGGACAATGTTGATCCGCCTTCGCCGATAACAGTCTCATAGCCGTTTTCCAATTCCTTGATAAATTCATGGCAGTGCGCCGCTTTGGCTGCGGTGACGATCTCTTTTTCGGTCGCATCCTTTCTGCCGATCTTGATATTATTGTAAACTGTGTCTTTAAACAGATATACATCTTGAAACACCATGCTAATGTCCGCATGGAGATCTTCCGCCGTTCTATTTTTGATATCAATGCCACCCAGCCGGATACTGCCGGAATTCACATCCCAAAATCTGGCGATCAGACTGGTAATCGTCGTTTTCCCGCTGCCCGATGGCCCCACCAGAGCCGTTATGCTTTTCTCGGGAAAAACGGCATTAAAATTCTGCAACACTTGTTTATCACCATAACTGAAGTCGACATCCTTAAATTCGATCTCAAAACTGGTTGAAACCATTTTTGTTAAAGCCGCCGACAACGGCTCAACATTCATAACATCGTTGATCCTATCCGCCGCCAGTGCCATGTACCGCATTTCAGACACAAAGATGCCCATTTGTTGCAAAGGTTCGAAAAACTTGTATCCGATCACCAAAAACATGATGATGACGGGAATGGTGATAGTACCTTCGGATAGAAAGAAGGTACCGGCCAACAACAATCCGACGAATCCCAGTTCAAGAATTATCATATAACCCATCACGGGAAAGGCCGCTCCGCCCTCCAGCTTAATGCTGTCGTTCCGAAGCTTTTTAAGGACCGCATCCAGTCGTTGAAATCGGTTTCCGGTAAGGTTAAACGCCTTCAATACCTTGACTCCCTGCAAGTACTCCAGAATTCTGGAGACAGAATTATTGCGGGTAACAATATGGGTGCGACCCAAACAGGTAATCACTTTTTGCCCGAAGAGGAGTACAGGGATCGCCAATAGTACTGAAAGCATCATAATCAACGTCAATCGCCAGTCGATAAAGACAAAAAACAGAGCCATTATCATGGGAGTGGTAAAGGATGCAATCGCGTCAATAAAAAAATGGCTGAATACGTGCTCTACTTTTGCCAGATCCTGAAGCATCAAGGCAGTGATGTCTCCAGGATCTCTTTTCTTAAAAAAGCCCATGGAGAGTTTTCTCAGGTGTTCACCCAAATTCAGGCGAGCTTTGGCCGACATGGAATAAGCCATAACGTATGACTGAACGTGAATCCACTTTGAAAGCAGGAGGTGGAAAACCAGGAAAACCACCATTCCGACAAACCACCAGACAATGTGAATAACGTTGATTTCACTTTTGGGCTTGAACAGCTCGTTGATCACCATAAAAAGGACACCGTAGGGTATGCCCTTCAAACAGAAGTTTAAAATGTTGATGAATGTCAGCTGATTTATCCGTTTCAGGTCGCCGGCAAAGATTCGTATCGTGTTTAGCATTATTCTGCTCCGTTTGGGGTGAATGTCCAGTGTTGAGCCGTAATATGGGCATCCCACATGTTATAATAAAGTCCCCTGGTTTCCAGAAGATCAGGATGAGTTCCCTGCTCGACCAGACGTCCCTTGTTAACGACCAGGATTTGATCCGCATCCGTAATTGTAGATAGTCGATGGGCAATTACGATTACCGTTTTTCCTTTCATGATTTTAGCAAAGGCATTCTGAATTTTTTGTTCGTTTTCAGAGTCGGCATATGCCGTTGCTTCATCCAGCAGGATGATTGGGGCGTCCTTCAGAATAATTCGTGCCAGGGAAACCCGCTGTCTCTCTCCGCCGCTGAGATGGACGCTTCCGCCCTCGCCGATTACCGTATCATAGCCTTGAGGTAGTTTTTCAATAAATTCATGACACTGGGCAGCTTTTGCGGCCCGAATCACGTCTTCACGAGTCACCTCTTGCGCTCCCATACGAATATTCTCATAGACCGTATCACTGAAGATAAAAACATCCTGAAAAACAAAACCGATTCGATCCATGAGATCGGCATAGGCAATGTCCTTAATGTTCACTCCGCCGATTGTGATTTCCCCTTGCTTTACATCCCACATACGGGCAATAAGGTGGGCGATAGTCGTTTTTCCGGCGCCACTGGGACCGACCAGGGCTGTTACTGATCCTTCCGGGATGGCAAATGAAACAGAATCCAGCACCTGCTTTTCACCATAAGCAAACCCCACGTTGTTAAATGCAATGGAATGGTTTTTCGGTTTTTGAGGAATAATCGCATCCGGCAAGCCGACTTCCGATAAAACGCCTTCAATCCGACCAACGCCCCCTAATATTTGTTGAAGCGTACCGCCCATCATAGCCGTTTTCAACAGCGGCACCATATATCCCGATCCGAGCATCAAAAACAATAACAGGGTCGGTAGTTCCAACGTTCCCTGGAGATAAAACCAGACACCGATCGGCAATAGGAAAAACAGGGATGAATTAATAATGACCGTAAACGACGCCCAAGGCGGAGCCGCCCTGCGAGTCCAGGCATTAGTAAAGTCCCTGAATGCATAGACAGATTGTTCAAATCTGGAAAAGGACTCAACTGTTTGGTTAAAGATTTTTATGACTGGCATTCCCCGAACATATTCAATAATCACCGAGTGCATGTTTTCCATAGAGGAGTGGTATTTTTCCATCAGGTTGTCTTTGGTGACCCCCTCCCTCATCTTTGCTTGCCGATTCAGAGCCATGGGCAATGGAATCAAGGCCACTAGAGCCATTCGCCAATCAATCCAGAAAAGAAAGCCGACGGTCAGTATAGGTAGCGCTATACCTGCAACGAAATCCGGGATGTGATGGGCAACAAAGTTCTCGATCGCCTCCACGTCTTCCGAAATAATTTTTTTAATGTAGCCGGCATTCTTATTATTAAAATATCCCATAGGCAGTTCGCCCAAATGGGACGCCAGGCGGATTCGAATACCATACAGCAGATCAAAGGCGGAAAAGTGAGAAAACATGGTCGAGATAAATAACGCAACATAGCGGGCAAACACCGCTGCAACGGCATAGATCCCCATTTGCCAGATATAATCGTAATCAGGGGGCCCAAACGAATTATCAATTACCCGGATCATTACCAGGTATATAAATAAGAACGGCGCCAGCGCCAAAATGGCGCTGATTACCGCAAATATCCCCGAAGTTGCAAGCTTCCAGCAGTTTTGCCCGGCGATCTTCAACAATGAGCCTAAATTGGCATTCTTGTTTGTTTTTCCTTTATTCATTCTTTACTCCTTTTAATTCAAGCTTCTCTTTTCATCCCATCCATTTCGGCATGGGGGCACGTTCCCGCCGTCATTTCAAACATGGAATTGCGAAGTGTTTACCAAAACCGTGAAAAAATTACTGCACTGTTTTCACCAGATGAAACACCCGAATTCAATACGAAAACCAACAGTAACCTTTCAATAACCTGTTAATTAGCCAAATATTTTTTATTCAAGAACACTGTTCAGTATGATCCAAAAAAAGTCCCAACATCACAAGGACTGTAAGATTGCCATATTCACCACTTCATCAGAGCCTTCCCTCCCCCATACGCAAACATCATCATCTCTTTTAAATAAATCAACATATCCTCATATGAAACATCATGCATCAACACTTCACACATAATGTTCATGTACAATGAACTGAGATTGTGATAGAAAAAATCCGAGACATTTGCGTTCATTTGTGGACGTATTGCCCGATATACTTTGTAATTTCGGGCAATAATCCCGGTATAGCGGTCTATGAGTTCGTCTTTGTAGTTCTCATAGGAGGACCCGTGGGAACGAAAGAACAGCAATGTCAACGATTCCCGATTGTTGTCAATGAATTTTGAAATCGCAGGGATCTGGTCCAGATGATATTCGAGACTCCAAGCATGTTCATCCTTATGCAACTCTCCAAATTCAATAAGCTCCATAGCCCAGTCAATAATCGCCAGGGTAGGTTGCAGGATCTCTTTCAGAATTTCATCTTTATGCTGAAAATAGTTGTATATATTACTGACCGAAACTCCAGACTTTTCAGCGATCGTTCTCATAGAGGCCTTCTGGTAACCCTTATTGACAAATTCCGCCTTGGCGGCTTCTTTGATTCTCCGATTGATTCCTGATTTTCTGATTTGCATCCGCACTGTTCTCGTAGAATTTATGGCATCCAAAAAAGCCGATCTCAATGTGGTTCAACATCGATCCTTTAAATCAAGATCGTTTTGGGTTGTTTTGATAATTGAGTTTAGCATCTTCGTTTCCACCGGAAGATGCAGATAATAGTCACACCCGTTACAAAAAGCGACCAATGCTTTCTCTTTGTTTTGTTCGGCTGATGTCATCACGATCACAGCTTCATCGCCAAGCAGAATGCCGTTTTCCGCTTCAATGTTCCGAATGGATTCAAGAGTGGTCCTGCCGTTTCCCACTGATAATCCTTCATCCAGAAATATCAAGTCATACGGCTTCCGATCCTCAATCCTACGTCTGACCTTTCGAACCGCTTCATCACCGTTCTTAACCTGTTCACACGCAATCCCGTCTTTAAGTCGGATCTGATTCCATATCCGGTTTTTATAGTTTCCATCTGCGAATAGAACTGTCATGTTTTCTCCTTCTCAAGTTAATGATTAAGATTAATACAAATTCAAGAATACGATTTGGAAATAGCAAATCAAACAACTTAGTATGTACTTTTTTGTATATGCGAAGTTTTTAGATCTGTCAATACGCCTAAGAAAAAATAATCCATGTATCACTATATCTTTCTGCAAAAAAACACTCTGTAGCCTCAATATACGGATGTTTATAATTTTCATTTGAGGTCTGTAAGCAAATTATAGCTATCTATTATTTCATATAAATATAAATTTACTTACTTGACATAAATTACAGTGATCACTCATAAGTTGATTTTGGAATTTCAGTTTTCGTAAATGCGAAAATTTATGTTACGCAAAATAAAACCAATTCCGGTATCAACAACATCTCATTAACTCTCACTTATCAAGGTGATGATGTTGTTTTCGGTGATACGGATTATCGAGTTTTCAGCGCCATGATCAGAATGGGAGGCAATGATGTAGATTAAAGCGGGGTAACCCAGAAGTTACGTATGCAATCTCCTGAAAAAGGTGATTCGTTCAAATGGGCGGGCAGTATCTATTATTAAAGAAACAAAACGACATATAATGATATAAAAAATATAGACGCCCTGTGATCTTCTAGCGTGACGGCTTCCACCCGGTTCTAAAACGTTATTATGACCCTGCTTTCAACCAGTGGTATCAACCGTTGACGATCGTTTTCCAGCTCGGTTCATTTCTGCTCAGATTTGATGACCGACGCTTATTCGATTTAGTAGCTTTATCAATTGGATTTTATCCCCTTGTCGCCGGGTTACCTGCTGCTTTTGTAACAGGTTGGGCTCTTGGAAGGTGGAGCCGTGAACGAATTTTTTCCAATGTGCTGTTTGTTCGCATTCATCTGCTGCATTTCCCCTATTCCGCTTTCCATTGGATGGAACAACCCCATTATCAGTTTGGGCGGATTATATGCTGTGTTCGCCACATTAATAACGATCATCAATACCATTGCCATGGATTTTGTTCGACCGGACTGCACAGGAACAGACTTTACAATCATGATATCCGTTACATTTTTTAAGGGGTGTATTTTGCATGGCAGTCAGTGGTATTTTGGCTCATGCTTTTGGATACACAAAATCGTTTGCGGGCTCCGCCGTGTTGTGCTTGCTAACCTGGATGCTGTTTCACAGGTGTTATCGGAGAGGCCGTAAAATCACTGAACAGTGACGCCAAACATCAATATGAACGATAACTTAGAGTATCTGATCTCTGCTAATCCGGGAACTTGCAAAGGAACGGCGGTTAGATCTCTATTAATCAACCAACAGTGAAGTCTCCAGTAATGTAGTCGATAGCCGGATAAGTACGTCGGAAAAGATAATTTTTTACGTATTTCCATCGCATCCTTATGAATGCTTGGCAGGACCAGACTCAAACCGGAACGTTACTTTACCTGCCTCTTCCAATACCAGAATTGCATTAAATTTCTTCCCCTGTTTTGAGACAAATCCTTTTAACAACCGGGTGTTACCTTTCTGTAAAAGAGATTTAGCCTGTGTTGGGGAAATTTTTTTCCCAGCGATCGTTTTCCAGATCGTGAAATCACAGCCACTGCGCCAATTGCTGCAACCATACGCCTTGTCATTCTCGACTACCGTTCCGGTCTTGCATTTTGGGCATGGGGCTATTCCATGATCAATGGGTTCACCGTGTTGGGGTGTTTTCAACGAATCCGGAAGGGGCGGGCCTTGATGGGTCGAATGTTTTACGTTTTCGACCAGGGATGTGACATACCGGTTCAACTCGCTGTTGAATTGCCCGACGCCGTAATCTCCCGATTCGATTCTTCGCAGTTTATTTTCCCATTCACCTGTCAATACCGGCGATTTCAGGGTGTCATCCTGAATGGAGTCGATCAGATAAATCCCTTTTTCGGTGGGAACGATGTTTTTTTTGTCCCGAATCAAGTAATTCCGCTGAAACAGATTCTCCAGAATAGCCGCTCTCGTGGATGGTCTCCCGATTCCATTGGCTTTGAGGGCCTCACGTAAAACATCGTCATCCACCAGTTTACCGCAGGTTTCCATAGCACGCAGCAGGGTGGCTTCGGTGTATCGTTTCGGTGGTTGGGTTTCCTTGGTCTCCATGGCCGGAGAATGTGGTCCGGTTTCTCCGACGGTAAATACCGGCAGGACCTGTTCGGTTTTATCTTTTTTATCATTAGTGGTTTGATATACAGTTTTCCAACCCGGAATTTTCAGAATTTTTCCAGAGGCAAAAAACCGATGACCGGCCGTCAGAGCCGTCACTTTTGTTTTGAACTCAACGGCATCGGGGAAGAACATAGCCAGAAACCGTCGCACCACCAAATCAAAAACCCGGTTCTCATCGGTTGAACATCTTATGTTTTTTTGACCGGTAGGAATGATCGCATGGTGATCGGTGACCTTGTTATTGTTGAAGTAGCGAGCCATATGCAACGGCTCCGGGGAGATCATATCAGTGAAATTGCCGTAGATTTTGGATTTTGAGAGGCTCTCAACAACGATAGGCATTTTGGTGATCATGTCGTTGGTCAGATATTGGCAGTCCACCCGTGGATACGTGATCATTTTATTCTCATAAAGTTTTTGGGCAATCTGTAGTGTTTTGGCCGCCGGATAGCCGAAGCGTTTGTGACACTCGACTTGAAGAGTGGTTAGATCAAAGAGCATTGGCGGCATGATCTTTTGTTCCTTTCCTTCAATCGTATCGATTTGTAGAGGCTGATTGATGATGGCCGCCAGAACGTCTTGGGCCTCTTCCCTGGTTTTGAAACGTTTTTTCTGGTGTAAAAACCTGGTATCACGGTACACGGTAACAACCTGCCAGTAAGTCTCCGGCTTAAAATTCAGGATCTCTTTGTGACGTTTGACGATCAGAGCCAACGTCGGGGTCTGAACCCTACCGACGGTCAACAGGGTGTTTGAGTTCCCGGATTTCAGAGTGTAAATCCTGGTGGCATTCATCCCCAACAACCAATCGCCGATAGCTCTAACAAATCCGGCATGAAACAGATTGTCGAACTCGGCAGAACGTCTTAGATTCTTAAATCCACTGCGGATGGCCTGATCAGTCAGGGAGGATATCCAGAGCCGCTTATGTGGTTTTTGATACCCCGCCATTTTTAACAGCCAACGTTGGATCAATTCGCCCTCGATCCCTGCGTCACCACAATTAATCACCTCATCAGAGATCATAAGCAGTTTTTTAACAAGGGTAAATTGCTTGACAACTCCCGGATCCTCTTTCAGTCGGATCTCATATTTTTGGGGGATCATGGGCAATTGATCCAGGCTCCAGCTCTTCCAGCGGTCGTTGTAAAAACGGGGTTCCTCCAATTCACAAAAATGCCCGAATCCCCAGGTAACACAATACCCGTTTCCTTCCAGATACCCATCTTTTCGGGTTGAAGCACCCACAATTCGAGCAATGTCCCGGGCGACCGACGGCTTTTCGGTAATACATAGTTTCATTTGACATTATTGACTGATGTAACAAGAGAACTCGAACGTCGACGAATACCTTTTTTGCCGGCGTGCTGTCCCGCTTTACCCTGGAGTACGTTGTTGATGTATTGTAACGTCGGTATATTTCAACTGCCGATGTCGAGGACATCCTCAACATTACTGCCGGATAGTAAAATTATTACATTTTTTAAAAGAACAGATGGTAATCAAACGGTATTTTGTGTGTCCATACGGCTGATTGCTATTTCTTTATTTTGTGATTGCTGGTAATGATCGGCGCTCTCAGGTTTGCATGACTCCTTTTTCAGCAGAACCCCCTCCCGGCTTTGGTTGTTGTAGCCAAAGCTTGAACGAGTGGCCATGGAAACGTATTGGATGGTGTTCGATCAAGAGCAATTGGCAGTCTTTTAGGTTACCAACAATCACGCTGGCAAAAGCATCGCCCGATCCGGGATAGTAGACGGGGATATAGGCACGATTCACGATGATAAAAAATCGCTTTTTTTGAGTCAAGTCATTTTCTCCGTTTTTAAGGGATTTGTCTATAAACAGAGATTATGTTTTCCTTACAGTTGATCATCATCTTTCATGCGATTGTTCTATTGAATCAGATGGCCCATTGACGACGGTCTTTTCGTTTTATATAAGTTAGGCCATGTTCTTACTTTTAGTATGAAGTTTATATTATTTTAAAGTTTTTAAAACATATAATATCATCACTTTGAATAAAATGAAGTTCCATATCGACTTTTTGACAAGTTTAAGTGAATAGATGTATGCAGATCTTGGTGCCCAGTTGAGAAGCGAAGTGCCATTCTAATGAGCCCCCCTTACGATCTGAAAAATCTCCATGGTTTCAAAGAGGTTTTTTGTAACTGGTTTCACAGCATTTGAGGTAAACGTGTTTCCAGGTAATCAGAGATATTTTTTGTTTTTGACATTGAGAGATCCGTTATTGTTCCTCCTCAGGACTTCGACCCTCAGGATGATAGGAAATTTGCTTACTGACCGGCCAGGAATCCATAGTTATTGAAGTAGGATAAAACCCCCTGAAGTGTGACTTTGTAAAATGATAGATTTTGATGCTTGGATTAGTGCTGTAACATCAATAGGTTATTGCGTAATACCCTTTGATAATTATTTTATTACCAGTGATATAAAACTGACCAGTCAACATATATTCGCAGACAGTTCAAAATAGACCACTTTGTATTAGCCCGGTATTTTGCGCTCATATAAGACACTTCACGAAAATAGGCTTCTATTTAATGGAAATTAATTTGTAGGTTGTAAAAAAAAACGATATAGGTGACAGACCTCCTTTTACTTATATGTTTTTTTAAAAAAGTGTACCTAGCAGATTAAGCAATAGAAATAGATTATGATGGTTCTTTTTAAATGGTTTGTTTTAAGTTTATGTATTTTGTTTCCTTTGATTGGTTTTTCTAATTCTGATCCGACAAATGAATCTTATTTAAAAAATAAAGCCCGGTACTATAAAATAGCCAGGTTGCGATGTAAAAAACCGGCAGTACACCACAAAAAACTGTACGAAGATGAATATACATGGCGGTATTCTTTCGAAGAGACAGGGAAACTATTTGAAAAGATATATTATAGTGGTAAAAGGCTTCCTCATCCTGTTTATTTCAATGAGCAACAGAACAGCTTCATGATGCTCATTGATGATAATCTTGAATTAAGGGTTTCCTGGGACTTTATTTATGCGGTTACACGACATATTGAAGAAGCGTTGCAAAAGAAAATGGCCGACTATGTTTTCTTAGCTGATATGGGACATGGACATTTTTATTTACCTAAAAACTCACCTGTTTTTTCCATCGCTGATCATAAAGATTACCAACGGGCGGTTTTTTATCAGGTATTAAACTCGAAAAAGATTAAAATTCTCTATCATACCGCAGAAATGTTTCTGTTTTTTGGAACTAGAGCTGAATTTGCCAAGTTATCTCCACACGAAGCATATCGAAACTTGACCCGGAACCTTATTGGTTCATTTGAGGAAAGCGATGAAATGACCAGGTATGCTCCATATAAATTTGGTCAATCTGTGGTATTTAATATCGGTAATCAATACCAGAAGGTAGCACAGGACATTGATATAAGTTCCAGTTTTGACTCTTGTTTTCCTTACCAGAATAAAGGTAAATTGTTTTACTATGATATCAGTCGTTTCTCACCTTCCATTTACATCGAAGAAAAAGAATTTGCCATCCAAAAAGGGAAGAATCCTCGGACCGACAGTGACTTTGATTTCCGTTAGGAGAATTATTGGGTTTATGGATTTATTGACCAATATTAAATTTTTAATGTTGGTCTGGCCCAATAGCCTGCCAGCTACCAAGTAACATCTCCACTATTTTATTGTTTTTTTTATTATTCTTTCTGAAAACAGTTTTGGAGTCCACGTCCCAAACTCATAAGAGCAGTAGCAGAAAGAATGTCTCCGATTTGTAAGATTGCAATTAACAGAAAAGAGGTTTATGCTGTTGGAAAGAAGGCCTGATGAGTTAATAATACAATAAAAACAATGAAGTATGTTATTATTTGAATGCTAGATATAATTATATTTAAAGATCGATAGAATTTGTTATAATTTTATTACACGTTTGCATGTTTTTTAGGTGGGTGGTTTTTTAAATGCTTGTGATTGTTTTGGAGATCCGGTAACAGCGAAGTTTGTTTATTTTTGCTTAGAAGTTGCTAGGGATGTAAGTATTTGAAACATATTAATATGAGAAGGAACAATGAAAAAAAAACAAATCATCCCATTGTGCTTATTCTTGCTTCTAATTGCCATTGTTCCAGCATTTTTTACGAATCATAAACAAGATCCAATCGAGTCGATGGAAACGGCTTACGTGCCGCCAGATTTATCCGGACAGAAATTAACAATGCTGGCCATCCAGCCGCATATGCAATCTACCAGGACATTAGCAAAATGGTTCAACGAAGAAACCGGGGCTGTCGTTGAAACCAGGTTTGTGAACTATGAGGACTTATTAGATACGGTAAAAACTGATGTCACATCGGCAAATCCGCAGTTGGACGTTTTTATGTATTGGTATGTTAATATCGGCACCTTAGTGAAATATGACGCTGTGCTTGATTTGACGGATTTTATCATTCAAAACCAACACGTTCTGCAACCAACAGACTACATCACTAACCTGTATGATTCGTATACGCTTTATGATGGAAAACGTTGGTCCCTGCCTTTTGATGGTGATACTCATGTGCTGTTTTATCGTAAATCCCTTCTTAATAAATACAATTTAAGCCCGCCTGAAACCTGGGACCAGTATTTTACAAATATCAGGGTTATTACCCAGGAGGAAAAATCGAACGGCATCTATGGAGCCGCTGTTATGGCATCACCTGTTCCGATCATTATCGTTTCGAGTTTTATGAATCGATTGGGTGGTTATGGCGGACAACTGTTTGATGAAAACAACCAGCCAACTCTTAACAGTAATGAAGCGTTAAAAGCCTTAAATGCCTTAATTAAACACACTGAATACGCTTTACCAACGGCTTTGGAAACAAATTTTGAAGTATCCCGTGATGCCTTTTTATCAGGACGTGTAGCCATGGTAGAGCAGTGGACCGATATCGGCATTATGGCAGAAAACCCAAGGCAATCTCTTATTCAAAAAGATTGGGGTGTTGTTCAAATCCCCAGAGGCAGTGATGCAAAAATCAAGTATAAACCCGCACTGAATGGAGGATTTGGTCTGGCCATTTCCAGTAGGGCCCAAAATCTTGAAGCTGCAAAAGCGTTTCTTCTTTTTTCCAGCTTTCCCACCACAACGCTTCGACTCAATTTAGTCAACGGTGGTATCGATCCAACTCGAATTTCAGTACTAAAATCAGAAAAATATAGAGATATGGTTCCTGAACTCAGCCGAGCTGTAAACGCAGCCTTAGAAAATGCAACAGCTTGGCCCACAGCTCCTGAAGCCCCTGATTTACTGGCAGTATTGAGTAATAATTTGGCATTGGCAATTGAAGGGCACAAAACGGCTAAAAAAGCACTTGATGATACGCAAGAACAATGGATTAACATTCTGAAAATAAAGAAATAAACATTTTTTTCAGTATTTGATACAGGTTTTATGGTTGCTTATGGGATTTTTCCTGAATACCGGATCAAATCCAATGAGTGCTTAATTGGAATAAAAATACCTAAAATCAAACAATTTACATCAGGTAGAACTTCTATCTTAAAGAACGATTTGGCGGGGATGTCGCTCCGCCCTACGCTGATTCTCTTTATTACACAAATATTTAGTTGAGCACTAATGGGATCAAGGCCCGAATGATAGAGGTCCTTCGTAATAC
>JBFFHJ010000098.1:0-26270 GCA_041556995.1 bacterium
AGTAAGAAGTATCCGATGTGAAAATCAGACAGCACTTTTAAATTGGAGGATATCATCCCACCCATTTCAGCACGGTATGCTTGAAATGGGTGGGATATTAAAAAAATCGACTCAAAATATGCTGTATATCAGTTAGATAGACAGAGATTCCCATTGATTTTCCCGTCAAAACCTGTTGGCGTTACATCACCAAACATGAATAATATACCGGTCGCCCCCTCAAATTTGCCGGTTCCTTCTTCAACTCGATTCAGTTCTGAGAAAACATTATTGGTTGATTCCATAATACCAACATCAGACAAGGTTAATGTCCCATGTTTGGTTGTAATAGTCAGTATACCAGCATAAGACAGTGTTGAATCTTCCTCCACTTCAGGCATTCCTGCTGCATATGCCATACTCGTAGCTGTATAACTGCTCGTTCCATCCAAAAATCCACCTTTTTTGATAGTGCCGACGGTACAACTACCAATGGGACTTTCACAATCCTCAATTGACCAGTTTGTTTTGATTTTTGCACTGACCGGAAAACAAAAAGATCCGGTTTTTTTATGAGCTTTGTTGAATCGTTTTAACCCATTGGCTTTAACTGTTTGTGGACCCGAAGTAATAAAACCAATCATCATTGAACAAAAAAACACCAAAAACGCTTTACTCAAGGAATCAATTTTCATACCACCCTCCGTTAGGATTATTGATAAATGTTGATGAAATAATAACATTGGGGATATATCAGGTCAATAAAAAACAACATTCTCATAAATTTTCACACCTATTTATTGTTATTATTCCTCTATTGCAATATCTCTATTAATATTCGGTTTACTTCAGTGACTCTGGCGTAAGTAATCGAGTGTTCCGCTCCTTCAATGGGATAAACTATTACTTGGGGTATTGTTTCTTTGACCTTTTTTACACTTTCAAAAGGCACGATTTTATCATTAGTACCCCAGATAGCAAAAGTTGGAATGCCAAATTGCCCAACCGCCTTGTATTCCTCTGATAAATCGCTCATAGGATAATGCCGCATAGTGGATATAATAGCCGGTAAGTAGCCGCGATATTGATATTGTTCTTTGAATTTTTCCATCATATCGGGTAAAACAGTCCCATTTTTAATCTCTTTTTGAATACTGGCTGTCAACCATAATTCGCCAAACATGGCCATAAGCCATTCACCGATACCAGGAGCCAATACCAATGCAGCTAATCCATCAAGCTGGGGAATAAAACCGGCAGGTGCAATCAATATCAACCGTTTAACCCGATTTGGGTACTTGGCAGCAAAACCCACAATGTTTCCGCCGCCCATGGAATAACCGACCAGGGAAACGGGAGTTCTGATTTCTAAAACATCCAGAAGATTCAGTAGCTCCCGACGATAAAACGCTCGATCATAGCGTGTATCAGGCCGATCGGAAAATCCGCGTCCCAAGTGATCATACACCAGCACTCTGTGACCGACTTTCGCCAACGCATCAACATGACCGTCCCAAACAAATTTTGGTGTGGATAATCCATGAACCAACACCACTATTTGCCCATCGGCCGGTCCTTTCCAATAATAATTCACCATTCCGTCATCAAGATCTGCAAATTTACCGGGCAGAGTTTTCCGCACTTCAGGTGTCAGTCGTTTCAGCTTGCTCCTGGCAGCTGAATAGCTGATCATAAAAAACACAACCAGTAAAAATATAATACCAGCCAAATACCCGAGGGCTTTTTTCATAAAATCTCCTAAAAGCGTCCTGTAACGTTGTCGGTTATCCTGAAAATGCTTGCTATATGTTTTATAAAATCATTAAAAAAGGTATTTCTCAAAAATCACTGAGCTTATTCATGTTGCTTAGGCCCCAGAGTGACTAATCCAAAAAACTGTGTGCTGTCACTCTGTACCTTTTAAAAAAGCTTGAAAGATATTGAACTGCATTGTACTTTCAAGAGGTAATCTACCCGAATTCGGGCAAATTGGTTGCTATTATTTTAAAAAACGATGAACATTTTCCCATGAAACGAATAATATCAGAAGCCGATTTTAAAAATCACATATTAGCATCTTTCCCTCTGTCTGAAAAGGAATTGGAAAGATTGATGGAAGAGATCCACAGTTTTTATAACATGAATATCAAAGAGTATATAAGTCTAAGGCATCTGGAATTAAAATCCGAAGGGTTGCCTAACGATAAAATATATAAGCAGTTGCTGCATGAGATTCAAGAACGACGGTTTAAATCGATGGAGCTTTCCGTCAGGCAAATTCGGCGGATCATATACGGATAATTAAGGAGACAATTATGTGTGGAATTGTAGGATATATCGGAGAAAGGGAAGCCGTACCTATTTTATTGGAGGGGCTAAAACGGTTGGAATATCGGGGATATGATTCAGCGGGTATTGGTTTATGGCACCGAAAAAAGCTAAAAATATACAAAAAAGAGGGGAAAATAGCCTACCTGGAACGGTCGTTGCCGGGAAAACTCCCCGGAAAAGCTGGTATTGCCCATACTCGCTGGGCAACCCATGGAAAGGTAAATGATATAAATGCGCATCCTCATGTTTCTAATAACAAAAAGATTTCAGTTGTACATAACGGTATTATTGATAATTATGCCCAGCTTAAAACCATGCTAAGCAAGGAAGGATACAGCTTTAAAAGCGAAACTGATTCCGAAGTTATCGCAAACTTAGTGGAAAAACATCTGAATGGTGATGCTGAAGAGGCAGTAAAAATGGCGTTGCATCAATTGGAAGGAACTTACGGCTTGATTATTCAGTTCTCAGATCATCCTGATCTTCTGATTGGTGCTCGAAACGGTAGCCCTTTGGTAGTAGGGGTCGGTGACAAAGAGATGTTTCTGGCATCGGATGTAAATGCCATCATCGCTCATACTCGGCAGGTGTTTTATGTAGAAGACCATGAAACTGTATTGGTTAAAAAAGACAGCTACTCGACCACAAATACCGAAAACCTGGTGATTGATAAAAAAATTGAACAGATCGATTGGGAATTGGAAGCGATTGAAAAAGGGACCTTCCGTCATTATATGTTAAAAGAGATTTTTGAACAGCCTAAAGCCGTTAAGCGATCTTTCGGCGGCGGTGGCAGGTTAATTCCGAGTTTCGGTACTGCTAAACTGGGCGGGTTGAATATTGATAAAAAGGAGTATTTTGACATAAATTACATCGTCACTTTTGGCATGGGCACTGCCTGTTTTGCATCAAAAATTGGGGCTTATTTACTGGAAAACCTGGCTCGTATTCCATCCATGGCTGAACAGGCCTCGGAGCTTCGATATAAAAATGCCATTGTACGCAAGGACACGCTATATTTTGCTGTCAGTCAATCGGGTGAAACCTTGGATACCCTGGCTGCCATGCGCGAAATCCAGCATCGTGGCGGACGGGTTTTGGGTGTTTGTAATTCCGTTGGTTCCACTATTGCACGGGAGAGTGACGGTGGGGTATACATCCACGCCGGTCCTGAGATTGCTGTTGCCAGCACCAAGGCATTCACCTCACAAGTCACGGTCTTTCTGCTGTTATCGTTAATGATCGGACGGATGAGGGATATCCCCCTTTCCAGGGGAAAAGAGTTTGTGAGAGATCTTCAGAAAATACCTGATAAAATAGATGCAATTTTGCAAAAATCTGAAGAGATTAAACAAATTTCACTAAAATATGTCCATTCCAAAAACCTGTTATACCTGGCCAGGGGCATCAACTATCCGGTGGCATTGGAGGGTGCCTTAAAGCTAAAGGAGATCTCTTATATTCACGCCGAAGGTTTTTCAGCCGGTGACATAAAACATGGTCCTATCGCCTTGGTGAATCCAGACACACCGTCATTATTTATCGCGGTCAAAGGAGAAACCTACGATAAAATCCTGGGAAATATGGAAGAGATAAAAGCCAGGAACGGTAAAGTGATTACTATTACCAATCAAAATGATAACCGAATCAAAGAGCTGTCGGATGACATTATCATCATACCGGAATGCAACGAGCTACTGTCGCCTTTGCTGACAGTTGTTCCTTTACAGCTTTTTGCATATTACATTGCCGATGCCTTGGGGAAAGATGTCGACCAACCCCGTAACCTTGCAAAAACAGTAACGGTAGAGTAATCAGGCGTAATTCAATTTTTTAGTCGACTAGTACAGACAATTCACATTGTTTATTTTTTTTTATCCTATTCCACTGATTACTGATTAGTCAGTGATCTCACTTCCTTTCATCCTGAGTTACATATGCCGGCATGCCGGCAGAATTTTTGCAACCAACTTAATTTGGGTATAATGGATTTACTATTTTATACTTGATTGAAATTTTTAATAAAAATTTCTAGTTAGTTAATAGGAAATACGACACATTTAGGAGTTGGACTCTTTAAAATCAAATTATCCATCAATTCGATCAGTCCACTAAATTAAGTTGATAATCGACAAATATCAGACTGAATACATTTATAAAAATGTCTTGTTATTAATTCGGCTGTACTTGTTCCATATACCGGTCTTTTCTGGTCCAAATCTCATTTAACCATTGTTGTAACTTAACTCTAAATTCGCGGTCTTCGGTATAATGGCCTCGGATGGCTTCGGTGATGGGAATTCTATTGACTTTGATCTTAACATAATCGATCTTGCCACAAAGAAATGACCAGAAATCTTTTGGTCCTTGCGGATAAGAAATAGTTACATCCAGAACCTCATTCAACTGGTCGTCCATAGCGGACAATACAAACCCGATTCCCCCTGCTTTTGGTCTCAGCAGGTTTTTATACGGTGACTTTTGTCGTTGGTGTTTTTCGGATGTAAAGCGGGTTCCTTCTGTAAAATTCATCACTGAAACCGGAATATATTTGAACTTCTTGCAGGCTTTTCTCGTAATTTCAACATCCTTGCCTTTCAATTGTGGATGCTTTTTCAAAAATTCCGGCCTATAACGTTTCATAAATGGAAAATCCAACGCCCACCAAGCCTGTCCCAGAAATGGTACCCAAATCAATTCCTTTTTTAAAAAAAACTTGAGGAATGGAATTTTATGATAAAATACTTTCTGCAATATCGGAATATCTATCCAGGATTGGTGATTGGAAATGACCAGATACCATCCTTTTCTATCCAGCCCTTCAAGCCCCTCAATTTCGAATTTTATATTACGGCTGATAGCAAATCCCGCATTGTTAAAAAAAATCCAGCTCTCGGCTATAAACACCGCTATTCTGCTACAAATTTTCGACCATGGCTTAATCGGAATGGCCAGTTTAATAAATGTTAATATAAACAACAAGCTACACCAAATTACAGTATTAATTATAAAATATTGAATTGAAAGAACCCCTCGTATTTGCTGCAATATCGATGTCATACCCACCAATTGATTAGGTTTTTTATAAAATAGGGATAGAGAAATCAAAAAATCAAATACCCAAAGAGCTTCAGGTTCCCATAATTATCAATTAAACAGTCATCGACACACTGTAAAGTAAAACTTTTGTAAAAACAAATTTTCAGGAAAAATTGAAATGATTTGAGAACGGGTTGTTGATATGGTAGGAAAATGATGATTTATTATTGCATTTCCCATTTATTGTTCTTGTGTATTTGGAAACAAGAACTGGAGCGGGAAATGAGTCAGAGTTTTGCAAGTGTCATTTTCGGAAACGGAATTGAACAAATGGACATCAGCGTTTTCATTCATGATGTCCATTTGTTTATTTTGGTAATTAAACAGTAACTCCAAGAATATCCTTTAAATCCTCATCTGGCGTTTTTATCGGCATGATATTGAAATTTTCCACCAACACGTTAAGGACGTTTTCAGAGATGAATGCCGGTAGTGTGGGACCAAGTCTGATGTTTCTGATTCCCAGGTGCAACAAGGACAGTAGAATCACCACTGCTTTCTGTTCATACCAGGAAAGGACCATGGAGAGTGGTAAATCATTCACTCCACAATCAAAAGCAGCGGCTAAGGCTTCTGCAATTTTGACAGCTGAATAGGCGTCATTGCACTGTCCAATATCCAACAACCTGGGGATGCCACCGATATCGCCAAGATCCTTATCAAAAAACCGAAACTTACCACAAGCCAGAGTCAGCACCACTGTATCGCGTGGTGTTTTTTCCACAAACTCGGTGTAATAGTTTCGTCCAGGTTTGGCGCCATCACATCCACCTACCAGGAAAAAATGCTTGATATCACCGGATTTGACAGCATCGATCACCTTGTCAGCCACACCTAGTACAGCATTGTGACCAAATCCGGTAACAACGGTTTTGCCGTTTTTATCTTCTGGAAAACCGTCCATATCCAAGGCTTTTTCAATGGCAGGTGTAAAATCCTTATCTTTTATATGAGTTACTTCCGGCCATCCTACCAGACCGGTAGTGAAGATATTTCCCAAATAGCTTTCAACCGGCTGTTGGATACAATTAGTAGTCATGATAATGGCACCCGGGAAATCGGCAAATTCTTTTCGTTGGTTTTGCCAAGCTGTTCCATAATGACCGTAAAAATGATCATATTTTTTTAGCCCCGGATAACCATGACAGGGTAGCATTTCTCCGTGGGTATAAACATTAATTCCTTTACCCATGCTTTGCTTTAAAATCTCCTCCAGATCTTTTAAATCGTGCCCGGAGACCAAAATAGCATGTCCTTTTCCGGTTCCCAACGGCACATTGGTTGGAACCGGCTGACCGTATGTCCCGGTATTCCCATTATTAAGTAACTCCATGGCTTTCAGATTAATTTCACCGCACTTTAACACCAGTGAAACCAGCTCCGTCACCCCCAATTTGGTATCCAAAGTCGCTACCATGGCATCATGAATAAACCGATACACATCACTATCCGATTGTCCTAAAATAGCTGCATGATCCGTGTAAGCCGCCAGGCCTTTTACTCCGTAAATCAGCAATTGCTGTAACGATAAAATATCTGGGTTTACATCAGCATCGGATTTGACGCCCACTGTTTCACCCTGGCTCACTAAACCATCCAAAGACGCTTCAGGTATAAAATCAACAGGTCCAGTCACTGAACTAATGTCCAAACCAGCAGCTGTTAATTTAGATTTCAACGACTCCCTAACCTCAACACATTGATTAATTAATTTTTGGAATCTATTGGGATCAAAATCCACATTGGTGACAGTAGCAAAAATGGCTTCACAGGTGAACCGATTGGTTTCTTCATCAATCATTTCCGCTTTCCATCCTTCCACTGCCAACTGTGACAGTCCTTTTACGGCATAAATCAGCACATCCTGTAGTGCCGCTACCTGGGGTGTTTTTCCACAAACACCCTTTTTGACACAACCGGTGCAATTGGCCGTTTGTTCACATTGATAACAAAACATAATCGTCTCCGTTTCAGATTAAAAAAATATAGTATATCACATAAACTGATGAATTATAATATCAAAACACTGATTTTTATAAATAAGATGATTTGATATTTTTCCGGGCAATAAACTAAAACTTGACGTAAAAAAACAACAATGATGTGTTAGATAGTATTAAACGTTAAACGGAAGCGAATAGGTTTGACTTAAGTCAAAAAGCATTTTTTTTGATGTTTTTTAGCTTTTCATCAATTGATATAGAAATTAGATGTACTACTCACCTTACTATTTACGGAATATGAGAGAATTAAGGGAACATAGCTTCTATTTTCAAAATTCAGTAAAAAGAAACCACCTGTTACAAGTTCTTCTTAATTCTATTCAAGGTTTTGTGAGTAAAATTGCTAAAATTGTAGTTTTCGGTTCGATTTCCGATTTGATCCTCCCAAAATCGAAGGAATGGAACGAAAATCCTCCAATTAACTGTTCATCGAGAAAAATGGATCGTTTATCATTTGTTTTCCAACCCGAAACAAGAAATTATTTAATTTAGGTTCATACTTTTTATCACAATTGGAGGTGAATTCAAAAATCGCCTACCCTGAATGATCCAAATTTATAGAGGAAACCATGAAAAAACTAATAATGATATTTACCTTGTTGCTACTGGTTCCCTGGCTGCTGTCAGCTGGAACTGTTACTTTTCTTATTAAAGGGATAAGAAGTGAGAAAGGAAAAATCATTTTAGGCATTTATGATAGTGAAGACAGTTTTCTAAAAAGAGGAAAAGCAATTAGCAAGTGTCTTCAGCAAGGTCCAATAGCAAACGGACAGGTTCGTGTGACTTGCAGCCTGTTTCCGGGAACTTATGCCGCCGGAATGTTTCACGATGAAAATGATAATGACGATATTGATGTAAATTTTCTAGGTATTCCCAAGGAGGGCTACGGATTTTCCAACAACGCCAAAGGAATAGTGGGACTACCCGATTACAAAGATGCTGCTTTTACAGTCCACACCGGAGATCTTCAGATGGAAGTTACACTGAAGTACTAGCCCGGAGAAAGCTGAAAAATTAGTCTGGATTATCTGCCAAAATTCAGATAATAGCGACTCATGTTTTTTTTTCATTTGAGAAATGAACCATTCAAGGAGATGATGGCATTTACTTGCCGAAATTGCTGTTTATGCTAATCGAATGCTCCTTCCATAATTGTAAATGATCTTGCATTCCGCCAAAATCGTTGAGTCGGGTATTCCATCATTGATCTGTATCTGTAGAACATTTGCATCTCCATATCTACAATCTTTTTGGACCATCATAGCACTTACGTCCTCTGCTTAAATCTGATGTGTCAATCAAGAGATATTCACTGATTTTATTGACTCCTATACTGCTGCATTCCTCCGGGTGGATGCCTCTGGCAATGAACTGGATGCTTTTGAGTTATCTGTCTCTACTGCTTCCAATAGTAACGGCCTGGCATTTATTAACGACACATTCTGGTTTTGTGGTTTCATGTAAAATGTTATCGTCACGATTTAAAAGGCAGAATGGGCGAATAAATGCTCAATATCGGTGACTGGTTAAAAATCCATCAACCGAAATTGAGCATTTGGGAGGATTATTTACCAAAAATCGCCACAGGTTTTTTGGTGTTTCCGGTTGCATTCGGAAAATCTTTTGCTTTATAGGCTTTTTGATTATTATCAAGCAGATGCCTGGCTTCCTTCATAAATTTATTAAAACGTTTTTTGCACTCATAAAATCCATGCCACCAAGCATAATCGGGTGCCATCATGGCAGTTCCCATCCTGGCTCTTCGACCTTCGTGATGCCACAGTTCATAATATTCAACTTCCAATTCTTCATCAAAAAAACGTGATTCATCCAGCAATTTTGTTTGATACAATTTATTCAACATGGCATTGGCCGGCTTAAAATAGACATCATTGTATTCTTTCACCACCTTATCTAACTTAATATAATGATCGTCCACCCAGGTTTGACCATGGCATTGAATACAAACTTCTTTCATCTTATTACGTTCTGATTTCCAATCCGACTTGGCCGGGAACGGTTTGAAGTTTTCCGGGCGAACAGTTAACGGTGCCTGAATCTCCCAGGAAAGTCGTTCCGTTACATTATGAGTGGTAATGGTTTTGCCGGCTCCAGACATGTGGCAGGAGGCACAGGTGGGCCCCCGATAATCAATACCAGGCGACCAGGAACCGGGAGCGACATCCCAGTTGTAATCATCTCCATGAGCCGTGTAAATGTCGCCATGTTTGGATTCCATATAGATTTCGATCTGCGGATGATCCGGTCCCAAGTGACATTGACCGCATGCTCCGGGCTTACGAGCTTCCATAACAGAAAACATGTGGCGGGTGTGGCAACTGGTACAGCTTCCTTTACTGCCGTCCAGGTTGATTCTACCAACTCCCACATTAGGCCAGGTCGAGGGATCAAGAGTATCACCCTTCATCTTCAAAACGGTGCCGTGACAATGATAACATCCCGATACTCGCTCAAAATCACTATTCATTCCATGGTTTAGCCAGGGATCAATTTTCCAAATGATTTCCATCGTGTTGGCATGTTTACTGACATTATACTCACGTGCTTCGGAGGGATGGCATCGAGAACAATCCTTGGGTGTGACCACGGCTGTCACAGGTACACTGTATTTTTTGCTACCCCAAACGATATCGGATCGATTGTACTGTTTATAGTGGGATTTACTGACGTCTGCATCATACTGGGCAGCTTTGTGGCAGTCATAGCAAGTTATATTGGCACTGGCATGACGGCTTTTAGCCCAATCTGCGAATAACCCTGGATTTTCCTTCTTGTGGCAATTGATACAAGCCACAGCCTGAGACGGCATCCCACGTTCAATTCTATATTCCTTAACCTTGGGATAGTTATCAGCTTTGACATTTAAGCAAATCGCTATGAAAAACATGCCCAACACAGCCATTCTCGTAGATATTCTCAAGATCATTTTTCTCATATTATCCCTCTTTTTCAGATGCTGAATTACTGTTCTGTATAAGACGCCTGATACTGTTTATAGCGAAATACTGGAGTCGGATTATGAACCAGATCACGATGACAATCCACACATTTTTTTTCATAGCCGGGTAAGGCATAAACGACCTCCCGGTGTGCCAACATGGCACCTCTTTTATCCGGAATATAGAGCAGGTTCCGGTGACATTTCTGGCATTGTTCATTCTTGAATGAGGCATAAGCTGCTTCCCTTGCCTTTTGATGGTCATATTCGTCAATTAAAAAATGAGCAATGATATCCTTTAATCCATGGGCTGTTTTGGTAAAGAAAAAATTAAATGTATCCTGGGGGGCAGGCAAGTGACAATCCATGCAGTCTGCCACAAAACCATGGGCGTTATTGACATGAGTAGATGTTTTCCATGTGTCTACAGCAAATTGAATTTCATGACAGGTAGCACAGAATTCTGGTGTAGAAGTCCGTACCATTGTGTAGTAACCAAGACTAAACAAGGGGAATCCGATGGCAATACCCACTCCAATGAATATAAAACCAACGACATATTTTTTCATGGAAACACCACCAAAGACACATACAATTAGGATTCTACAGGATATTTATCTGAAATTATATTGATTATTAGGTCAACGCTATCCAAAATGAAGCTGATTGTCAATAAAAATAGCACATTTAAAATATCTGTATCTTCAAACGTCAAACAACAGAAAGAACTACTAACGGCTGGAATCTAACGGCTGAAATAATACCGGACAATCGTATGAAGTCGAATTAACGAAATAGGAAATGGATCTATGGTAGGTGTAAAGAGGTAAAAACCAAACACTATCACAATGTGATAGACACAGTTACATATATTGTTTGGTTTCCGGCTTTATCCTGGACCAGGACGTTAAAATAATGCGGAGTGGCTAAGCTGAGTCCGTTAATGGTTTTTGTCGTCATACCCGCCATGTACTCATCCTGCAAACTGCCATTTGTTAAAATATTGGATATAGTACTAATATCATCATTAAATGAATGATAAACGCCATATTTCAACTGGTCTTGCCGTGTAAAATTATCCGAAGCTTGGTCCCAGGATAATAAAACTGAACCGTTACCCAAGTCAGTTATGGTTATAGTGCTTGTCAAAACAGTGGGAGCAACCCTGTCTTCAGTAATCACATCACCTGATACATTATCCCCACTATCTTTGCAGCAAATTAAAAGAGCAGCACAACCCAGAAACGTTAAGAAAAAAAATGGTGTTTTCATTGGAATGTTTTTATCCGAAGGATAATCTAACAATCGATATATGACGGAACTCCAAAACTTGCACAACTCATTAAATTCCAACGGATTTCTGCTGTCTTGTTAAAAGAGAGTATACGCTCAAAATCATTGAAAAGATATCAAAAAAAGCACTTTTATCACCTTTTTATAATCTGATATTTAGCACTTTTTTGAGAAGGTGTAGCCACCCTTTACAGAAGAATCAGATGGATCAAAATACTTATTAATCCAATTCCATTAAAATTGACAAAATATAGTTAAAACACAGTATAATAGTCAACATATTCTATGATGTTCATTTCATCCAAACCTAAAAACAGTCGGAATACTGTGTTGAATTCTTCAAAGTCTAAAGTTATTTTTATTTCTCTTCTTGTTTTCATATTCTATGGCATAGTGGATTTTAGCATTCCGCAATTTATCAGCTTTCCCAGTTTTATCACCCTGGAACGTAAAGAAGCCATAAAAGATGTCAACCGTGTTTATCGATCTGTTAAACGTGAAATTCATTACCTGGATTCACTGTACTATGACTGGGCTGCCTGGACTGACACATATGTCTTTGTTCATAACAAAAAACAAGATTTTGTATCCATCAACCTGTCGATGGATACATTTATCACCAATAAGCTAAACCTGTTTCACATTGTTAATCTAAACGGCACCGTTCTTTGGGAGGGGGTTTATAGTGATCCCCAAAAAAATCACCAGATTGAACTAGTGCAATTCCCTCAAGATCGATTAACATTACCCAATCCGCTTTTGACATTTAAGGCAAAAGAGAAACAGCGACCTGAATTAACCATACCCGGCATTATTCAGACGGCTCATGGCTCTGTGTTGATAGCTTCTCGACCTGTTTTTAGAAGCAATCACATCGGGGATTTGAACACCGTTTTAATTATGGGACGATTTTTAACATCTGAAATTATAGAAACATTAAAAAAACAATCCCAGATTAATTTCAATGTTCATTCCTTTACCGAAAAAAGTATATCAACTGATGCCGAGAAATTATTACCTCAATATCCCAGTGATCCAACTGTACAGATAAAGAACATTAATAATGATAATTTGCAGGTTCAAACCATTTTTAGCTACATTAGCGGTAAACCAGCACTTTTTATTCAAACAAAGTTTTCTAAAAAAAATATTTGCTAGTGGGTAGATATCCCTACGATATTCAATTATTTCAGTCACTACGGCTATTATTTATTTCCTTATTTTTATATTGTTTCTATAAACTTATTGTTGGGAATACAATCAAATGTCAGGCTATTACCAACACCAATCAAAGAAAACAATTGACAGTTTTTCGAGATTTCTCAAATATTTTACTTTTGATTTCTCGATCAGTTTAACTTAATCTTAGAACTAATCGATCAATGAGGAAATTTTTTAAGAATAAATCTAATGATAAGATAACTTATACTATGTACACTACAGCTATTCCGGCCTTAGACAATAAAGTTCGGTAGGTGTTTTGAGGTTTTAAAATGCCAATGGCTTTTTATTCATCTTTTATACATAATTCATTGATTTTTTACCTTTATCATTACTATATTATGCGCTACTTATCATTTTTCCTTTTATTCCTATTATTGGTTTCGTTTGGTAATTCAGCTGTATTAGCGAATTCCAACAATAAAAAAAAGGCCGGTTATTATTCGGTAAAATCTCGAACTTTAAAAGTTAGAAGCAAACCAACTACAAAAAGCAAAGTGCTGATAAAACTTAAACAACAGCAGCGGATTAAGGTGACCAAATTCTTTAAGAATGGCAGTTGGGCTTACATTACCTCGCCCGTGGAAGGATTCGTTTATGCCAAGTATTTAGCCTGGATTGGGGCTGAGCTTGAAAAACCGGTAGCCCAAAAACAAAAAACTAAATCAAAAACCTATTATTTCGTTAAATCAGCCTCCGTTTATGTGTACTTAAAGCCCTCCAGCAAGAGCAAAAAAGCAGGTATACTAAAGTATCAGCAAAAGGTAGAGGTGGTGGGTAAAACAAAAAATGGAGAATGGTTCAAAATCGGCCCTCCCATTCATGGGTATGTAAGATCATCCAATCTTACCAAGAGTATTGAAAAAAATGAACCTAAGGAAAAAAGCGGTGGAATCCTATCTGAAACAGTTGCACTGATAAAGAAATCCATAAAAAACCCTACTGAGATACAATTGGGATATTATTTGAGTTCTGTGAACAATATTATTCTGATTGGCATGGAATTTCAAGGGGATACAAATACGACATTAATCACTCACTTGGGAAACTATAGCTACGATTATGAAGAAGACAATTATGAAGAGGAAGGCTCCAGTTTCATGATCGGTGCTCATGCCCGCCATTATTTTCAAAACAACACCTGTGGCTTTTTTGTCGGAGCAGGACTCGATATTTTGAAAGGGACCATTAAAACAAAAGAAATAGGCGCCAGTAAAACAACCCTGGAAGAACTCGAGTATATCGGCTTTATTCCCCTTTTTTCTGTCGGCTATAAGTTTATATTTGATAGTTTTGTCGTAGAACCAAGTATGGTAGCAAGTTATCTTTCCGGTCCAATAAAAAACAATGCCATCACCGGCTATGGCCTTCAAGTGGGGTATCGGTTTTAGAAAGTCTCCATTGTCTGTAACGTTATGATCCACACTATCGTTCGAAACCGCCTGTTGATCTTGTTACTGCTACCATTGTTGGCGATTCCCATGGGTTACAACATCCGCTATCTATCCCGTGACGCTGGTGTTTCATCTTTGATTTCAGAAAACCATCCCGATTATCTTTATTCGAATTTTATTGAGGAAACGTTTGGTGCCACGGACCAAGTCGTTATTGGTGTTTATTCTGAAAAAGGCATTTTTTCAGTAGACGCCATTCGGTTAATTAATGAACTAACACTGTTTTTCGAAAATCAAGAGGGCATCGACGAAGAGGACGTTTTCAGCATAACCAGTGTTAATGACATGCGGGGAAAGGATGGCGATTTAATCATTGAGCCATTGATTGAAGAAGATGAATATGACAATCTCACGCCGGATACAGTTCGGATGATGCGAAACAAGGTTAGAGCAAATCCGCTGTTTATCGGAAAACTGGTCAGCCAAGATGAAAAAAGCGCAGTGGTTCTGGCCGGTGTTCCATCTGAAATAGGGCTGGAAGAGGCAAGCATAACCGCACTAAAGGACGACATCCTAAAAAAGCTGAATAACCTGCATAAAAAATACCCTGACATTCGCCTGGATTTTTCCGGTCCGGCCATACTCAAAGCCTACATATCCGAATACATGCTGAAGGATTTATACCGTCTTTTCCCATTGGCCATTGTAGTGGTGGCCATTATTATTCTTTTTATATTGCGTAGTGTCTTCGGAATGCTTGTCCCAATTTTGGTCACGTTGTTTGCCATTATTTGGACATTCGGACTCAAAGGGTTCCTCGATTCTCCCATCACTATCGTGGAAACATCTATTCCGGTGGTTTTAATCGCTATTGGTTGTGCTGATGGTATTCATATTATTAATGAATTTCTTTTCTTTTACCGCCAGGGAAATCAGGTCAACTGTTCAGTTTATCGAACCATGGACCTTTTGACATTGCCTGTTATCCTAACTTCTTTGACAACCGGTCTTGGGTTCATTTCACTGATATCAGCTCCTGGCATTTCCATTCGAAACATGGGCATTTTTTTATCTTTCGGAGTATTTGTGGCCATGATTTATTCTTTGGTTTTTATTCCGGCCATGCTGCTTTTTTACCGAGCTAAACAAATCGAAAAACCACTTTCCACTGAAAAAAGCAGTCCCCAAAAAAATCCGAAAAATTTAGTTGGATTTGAGGCGTTTGCCGAAAAAATGGGATTCTGGGTCATCAGAAATAAAAAACTCATTACGATTGGTATTATATGTACCCTGTTTTTATCTGTCTTTAGTATCCTTAATATTCAGGTAGAATCGGATGAAGTTCGATATTTAAAAAAGGATAACGAATTCCGGTTAGCTACTGAAAACATCGAACGAGATTTGGGCGGCATAACCAGTCTGGATATTATTATTGAAGGAAAAGAGAAAGATCTGTTAAAACAGCCCGGCATTCTGAAAGCAATTGAGGGCCTTCAACGTTTTTGCGAACAGAATAAGCTGGTTAGTTATTCGCTTTCCATTGTTGACCTGATCAAACGGATTAATTTCGTGTTGCACGACAATGACAAATCCTACTATCGATTACCAAACCAGACGGAGACCCTTCACTACACTGATCGGGTGAAAATTTCCGGGAAAGAGACCATGGTTGAAAAGACAGAAACTATCAGCGGATTTGCCCAAAATGCACAGTTTCTTCTCCTTTATGATATGAGTGGCGGAGAAGCCATTGATCAATATGTGGATGGAGAATATAAAACGGGACGCATAACGGTGCGATTAAAAGACATGAGTAGTCAAATGCTTAAAATGGCGTTGAAAGAAATTCGCCTTTATGTGGCAAGCCACTTCCCGGATACAGTCAATGTACGTTATGCCAATCACTATATTAGGGTTGTAATGATGGATTTGATAATCGACAGCCAGATTTTCAGCCTATTAACGGTTTTAACAACCATCACTATATTGATGTCCATCATCTTTCGCTCACCGGTCATTGGCTTAATTATGGCGATGCCGGTATTTATTGCTGTTCTACTAAATTTCACTTTAATGTGGTTATTCAATATAACCCTGAATATCGGTACCTCTATTATTGCATCAATTGGTATGGGCGTCGGGATCGACTATACGATCCACTATTTTTCTCGCTTTAAACTACTTTATAAAGACAGTTCTTCCTATGATTTGGCCCTGTCAAAGGCCATTAAGGAAACTTCAAGACCAATTCTATCCAATGCTTCAGCAGTCGGTATCGGTTTTGCTGTTTTACTGTTTTCAGAATACGGCGTCATGGCAAATATCGGTTGGATCACAGCTGTTACTATGTATACAACAGCTTTTGGATCACTTATCTTGTTACCAGCATTACTGGCCATCATCCGGCCAAAAATCACCAAATAATCGACCTCGACCATCATTACAAAATCGTCAATCATAAACCCTCCAACAAAATAACAATGCTACTCCGGATTAAGCTCATTTTCCGTGAAATTAGTAGCCGATAATGCTAATATAAAAACAAAACAAGCATGAAAGATAATTTACTTGATACTTAACACGTCTATAACCGATTGTTTTTTATAACATTATCTTGACTTATTTCGATGCTGTCTTATAAAGTTCAAATAGATTCAAAAGGTGACTCTAAAAGGTTATGAGCCGCGACTCACATATATCCCAAACAATGCGACTGGCTGACTTCTTATTGGCAGGATTACATGTTGTTGATATTGATCCAGAGGAGAAAAGAAAAAGAGTATTGTTTTTAGCTGTAATTATACTTCCACCAATACCGGTATTCAGCTCTTTCGGTATCTACTATTTGCTTAATTCCATATATATTTATGCCGTTCTCAATCTGTCCATAGCCAGTATTTTGACTGGGATCTTTATTGGGATCCGATTTATGAAAAAAGGCCTGATTATTTATAGGTTCACCATGGGATCTCTAGCTCTGCTGGTTCTTTACTGGATCAAAAGTGGTGCCATCCAAGGTAACGCTGGTTTATGGCTGTTTCCTTTTCCACTCATTCTTTTTTTTCTTTTTGGAAAAAAAGAGGGGCTTTTTTGGCTGTCAATCATCATTGTCGTGACCTTCGTTTTATTAACCGATCCTTATGGGATTCTTAATTGCTACTCCTACTCGCCCCACTATGTTGTCAGATATTTGGGAGTTCTGATACTAATCACTGTTTTTAGTTTTTACTACGAATCAACCAGGATACAAATACACAATGATTTAGAAGCTGAACTACAATCCATGTCGGAAGAAAAATCGAAGTTGAATGATTCCATCCAAAAAGCTGATATAACTAATAAGGAATTGGAAGCCCTAAATATCCAGCTAACAAGTCAAATGGAAAAACGACGACAAATGTTGAATGAATTACAGAAAGCATACACTGATTTGGAAATCCGAATTAAAGATAGAACCCTGGAATCAGAGAGAACTGATCAAAAACAGCATCATGAAATCAAGCATCGGCAACAAACGGCTGAAGAACTTGAAGAGAGTGAAACCAAGTATCGGAAACTGGTACACAGTATAAATAGCATTATTCTAAAAGTTGGAATTGACGGAATCGTCACCATGATTAATGAGTACGCTCAACGATTCTATGGGTTTACGGCCCATGAAATTGTCGGACAACATGCGCTGGGAACGATTCTGCCCAATACGAATGATTCCCAACTTTTCATTAACGATTTGGCAAACAATATTTTGGAAAAACCTCAAAATTACGTAAACATAGAACGAGCCAATATAAAAAAGTCCGGGGAAGAGGTATGGGTTTTATGGACAATCAAAGCAATTACTGATACCAGCGGTAATTTAAAGGAAGTTTTATGTGTTGGGAACGATGTCACTGAGCAGAAACGAACGCGTGAATTGATGATACAAAACGAAAAAATGATGACTATCGGGGGCATGGCTGCCGGTATGGCGCATGAAATTAACAATCCGCTAGCCGGTATGATTCAAAGCATCCAGGTTATAAAAAACCGTCTCTCACCGGAGTTAGCCCGAAATGAAAATATAGCAGAGGAATGTGGTATCAGTATGAAAGCGGTAGATTTGTACATCCACCGCCGGGGAATTTCCAAAAAAATTGAAATGATCACCGAGTCAGGAAAACGGGCATCTTCCATTGTAAAAAACATGCTGAATTTCAGCAGAAAAGATAATCAGTCTTTTAAGTTCCATAACATTGAAGAATTGCTTGAAAGTGCCGTTGAACTAGCCTCAAAATATTATTCATCCAACTGGAATTTTGATTTCCGTCGTATACACATTAGTCGAGAATATGAAGCCCATATGCCACAAATCTATTGCGAAGAAAATATGCTCAGACAAGTTTTTTTAAATCTTCTACAAAACGGCGCCCAAGCAATGTACGATTCAACATCCAAAAACCGCCATCCTCAATTCATTCTCAGAATTCAACAACAGGACGAGATGGCCTGTATAGAAATTGAAGATAATGGTCCGGGCATAGACCTGGTAACCCGTGATAAGATATTCGATCCATTTTTCACGACCAAACCTATAGGAAAGGGAACGGGATTAGGGCTGTCAATATCCTACATCATTATCACCAACAACCATCTGGGAAACATGAAAGTTGCTTCAGAACCGGGTGAAGGAACTAAATTCATAATCCACCTCCCAATTCACAAAAAACGCCAATCCTGATTCAACAGTCTTTAATTTTTTATAAAATAGAACTTGCCAAAATAGAAATATTAACTCACAGTTAATTTTTTATCATTAATTCCAAACTGAGCGCCGGTGAAAAAAACAAGATTTAACCCACTTGTTTTCAATCGCCTGATGATCATCCCCGCTAAAGCGGATGAATTAGCAGCTATATCCCTACCGATTTAGCCATTTAAATAGATACGTTCAATAAACTACCTGAAAATAGGTAAATAAATAGAGTAAACTTTGTCATGATACAGAAAATAAAACATCGCTGGCACTGTCGAGGCGGATATCGCGAAGTGCTGGTTATCGCCATTCCGTTGATCTTAAGCACCAGTGCCTGGTCGATTCAGCATTTTATCGACCGCATGTATCTAACCTGGTATTCGCCGGAAACCATCGCTGCATGTATGCCTGCCAGTATTCTCAACTTCACCCTGTTAAGTTTTTTTATTGGCACGGCCTCTTATGTAGGAACTTTTGTAGCACAGTATTTTGGTGCCAAAATGTACGAACAAATCGGTAAAGCGGTTTGGCAGGGCATTTATTTTTCCTTGATCGCCATGTTAGTTCTATTCATATTTATCCCTCTATCCGACCCTATCTTTGAGTTTGTCGGGCATGATACGGAGATACGTAAATTAGAAAGCCAGTATTTTATGATCCTTTGTATGGGGGCGTTTTTCCCGGTTGCATCTTCCGCTATTTCTGGATTTTTTAGCGGTTTGGGGCACACCTGGACGGTCATGTGGGTGAATTCGGCAGCCACAGTCGTTAACGTCATACTAGATTATCTACTGATATTCGGCAATGGCGGATTCCCGGAAATGGGTATACAAGGCGCTGCCATTGCCACTGTTATTTCAATGATGGTTTCTTTTGCGCTGTTTTTTCTGCTCATGTGCAAAAAGAACTATCGAACTAAGTTCGGTATACTAAAAGGCACAGCATTCGACACTGGACTGTTTAAACGATTGTGGAAATTCGGATCACCCAACGGTGCCCAATTCATGATTGATATGTTGGGATTTACCATCTTCCTGCTGCTGGTTGGACGATACGGCAAGATTGAACTGGCCGCAACAAATATTGCCTTTAACATCAATATGGCAGCTTTTATGCCCATGATCGGATGCGGCATTGCAGTATCCATTATGGTCGGACAACGATTGGGGGAAAAGAAGCCTGATGCTGCTGAATTCGCCACTTGGTCGGCTGCCCATATTTGCTTTTTATATATGGCCTCGATTTCAATTTGTTATGTATTTTTCCCCCGGTTTTTCCTGAGCCCGTTTGGTTTCGATGGTGATCCTGAAATATTTAAACAAATCAGCGACTATGGTATTGTTTTATTACGGTTTATCGCCTTTTACTCACTGTTTGATACTTTTGTTATCGTGTTCTCATCCGCTATCAAGGGAGCAGGAGATACTAAATTTGTCATGAAGGCAGTGACCATAGTTTCCTGGTTGGTCTTAGTCATTCCAACCTATCTGGCAGTAGCGGTATATCAATGGAATTTGTTCGCTGCATGGGCCTTCGCCTCTGCTTATATATCAATCCTGGGTGTTATTTTCTTTTATCGCTTTATAGAAGGTAAATGGAAAAAGATGCTGGTGATTGAAAAAAGTAAAACAGAGTCGTCGGGGAATTTGGCCGAAGCAACAGCTTCCAAATAACACTTTTTTAAAAATTAAGTATTGCATCGGTCTGTTTCATACTGAAGCATTTATCGATGCACATACTCCCGCCATTGTTCGTTGTAAAATCACCATTTTCGATCTTCTCAACACTATAAATTGATCTTAGACAAGATCTCCCAGCTTAATATATTGATATCTATCTAATAATGATTCAGCATATTAACATTCCTTATCATATCAGTTATCTTTCCAGAGAAAACATTTAATCTTTACCGACTCACGTAACAAAAGCAGGTTGATTAAATCTACAATAATAGATAGATACTGGTTTTTAATTGAACACAGTTTTTTTGCTACTTGTTAGGTGATTCAATCGGTACAACCATCTCAAAAAATCAACCGGCAGTATTTCTTCCTATATCATTGCCTCTTATTGCATTCTTATTTTGAATCGACATATTCAACTCAAATTGATACGCTTAAACCTATTTATTTTAATCCTGGTTTTCATTATTATCTGTCTATTCCACAACGTGTAAATTACATAATCTTCTGTAATATATGAATAATACAGTTATGCTTCTAATTATATTTATATTTCTGTTATTGACCCTTGGTAGTCAAACCATATTTGCAAATCAGCCCCTTAAACTTGCAACTTTGGAATTTCCCCCCTATGAATTTAAAACAGATTGTAAAATTGATGGGATAACCGTACGTATTGTAAAAACAGCCTTTAGCAGGATGAACCAACCGGTTAATTTAATACAACTTCCGTGGTCACGGGCATTACGTTATCTAAAAAATGGAAAAATCGACGGTTTGTTTGAAATCCTAAAAAAAAAGGAACGGGAGACATACACCGATTTTAGTAACATTGTATTGATGAATGAATCCATTGTTTTGTTTGTACCTGAAGATTCCAACATTGTTTTTGATGGCAATTTAACCAGATTAAGCGCATATACTTTTGGTCTGCAACAAGACTTCAGCTATGGTTTCAAATTTGATAATGCAGTAAAAAACAATATTATAAATAAAACAGTCGTGGATGTTTATCCAGATAACTTATTGATGTGTCTAAATCAAGGAAAGATTGATATTTTGATTGGGGACAAGTATACTATTCCCTATATATACCAATATCTTAAACAATATCGAAAATCTAAATTTTTACAATGGAAAAAAATCAAAATCCTCCTACCGGAAATCCAAGTCACCCCAAGCTTTATGGCCTTTTCCAAAAAAAACCGTTTAACTGGCATAAGGGATAAATTTGATAATACCCTGGCAGCAATGAAAAAGGATGGGACATATGACAGATTAATAAAAAGTTGGAATCTTTCCAATTAATCACCGGCTGTCATACTACTTTTAACCTCATCTTTCCCAAATCCAGCACTGTAAATCAACAGATGAGTTTTTAACATGAGTTGGAACCATTATTATTTGAACGATGATGGATCAGCGCCAACGACCAATCGAATCTATCGAAGTTTACTCTTTTTTTTTACCGGCGGCCTGACTTCGACTATCAACGTTAAAAAGTACTGAATAAACCGTTACAAAACAAAGATCATCAATTCCCATCCATCTATGATTGAACAAAAATAGTGATTACAGTAAACTGTGCCAAAAACGTGGAAAAACGCAATTTAATAAAAAACCGATTTTTTAGGAGACAGCATTATGAGATTTGGTGATTATGAGTGTTATGCCCTTGATTTAGGGGAGTTTTTAGTGGATGGTGGCGCTATGTTTGGCACCATTCCCAAAGAATTGTGGGAAAAACAGATACCGGCAGACGAAAAGAACCGGATTCGATTGAAAACAAGATCGCTGCTTATCCAGGGGAATGGAAAAAATATCCTGGTTGATACCGGCTATGGGAACAAACTCTCGGAAGATATGAAAGAGGAATACGGAATAACGGATGATCCTGTAGATATCAACCTGTTATTGAGCGGTTTCGAATTAGACAATACACAAATCACCGATGTAATCCTTACACATCTCCACTTTGATCACACCGGCGGATCAACAGTCAAAGGCGGCGAAACAGTATTCCCGGCTTTTCCAAACGCCATGGTTTGGGTGCAAACCGAACAATGGGAGCAAGCAAACAATCCTCATGAACGAGACAAAACCAGTTATATCCCGGATGATTTTTTACCTCTTCAGGAAAACGGGCTGCTTCAATTGGTAGACGGCTCTGTGCAATTGTTCGAAGGTATCGAAGTGATGGTATCATATAGTCATACAATAGCACAGCAGCATGTGGTAGTAAAAGGTGAGGATTTATCTCTTTTTTATTGTGCAGACATGGTTCCCACTGTTGCTCACATCCCAATTCACTGGCATATGGCATATGACAACAAACCGCTGGATATGTTCCCGGAAAAAGACTTTTTTTTAAGAAAAGCTTTTCGAGAAAACTGGATACTGTTTTTTGCACATGATCCTGATATCGCAGCAGCTGTGTTAAAAGAGGGTCCTCAGTGGATGGAATTCGACCGGAAAATTCAGATTTAAGAAGATAACCATATTTACATCCCGGTGTTTATCGATCATACGATACGTCCCTGAAAATTATTAACATATTAAAAATCAGACTTAAAAAAATTATATGAAACTGGTATTAATAACAGGCGGTTCTAAAGGTCTTGGAAGATCGCTAACTGAGAAGTATTTAAGTGAAGATTTTGAAGTTTATGAATTTTCAAGGACAGGCAGAGCAAAAAGCCATATCAAATGTGATTTTTCTTTTCCTGTAAACTCAGCCAAAATTATTGATGAGACTCTTTACGGTTTATCAAACCAAGATTACTCTGAAATCATATTGATAAACAATGTTGGTCGCGTAAATCCAATTGGTCCCATATCCGAATATGAAGCTGATCAGTGGATTAATCATATCAATATAAATTTTAGCGCTTCAATTATAACATCCGGTATTTTTATAAAACACTTTCAAGGTTTTCCATGTAAGAAAATCATTTCCTTCATATCTTCCGGAGCAGCGGTTAAAAGCAAGTATGGTTGGTCGTTATACTGTGCCTCGAAAGCAGGCATCGAACATTTCTGCCAAACATTAGCGATAGAACAAACCTCTCAAAAATACCCCATTGATATGGTCATAATTAATCCCGGTATTATCGACACCGATATGCAAGCGGACATTAGAAATACTGATCAGTCCCTATTTCCTGACCTATCCAGGTTTGTAGATTTTAAAAATTCGGAACAACTTGCCAGTCCCCAAACAGTTGCCGAAAAAGTCTACAACACCCTTTCCAGTGAGATAAAAAACGGGGAAAAATTCTCGATGGTGTAATCCTGAATTATTTTTTTTAAAACTGTTGAAAATGCATCACACAGAATCGAAATTCAGCATCTTTTTCTTCAGATACACTGGATTATGAACAGCTTTTGTCTTATCCATCCCTGTAAAGCCCCATTACAAATAATAACAGCTAGTAGAGCTTTATCATGCAATTGTCCCACTTTTCTTTTCTTGTTTTATAGGGAAACAGATCTTCAAAACATCTTCAAAAGTTCCAACAAAATGGGATGTTATTCCTTCTTTAATGTGATCGTCCAGATCTTCGAAGTCACTTTTGTTATCTTCCGGGAAAACCAGTATGGATACCTTGGCTCTTTTGGACGCAATGACTTTTTCTTTCAGGCCACCAATGGGCATAACCAAACCGCTGAGCGTCAACTCGCCTGTCATTGCAATGTCTTTTATAATCGGTTGGTTGATAGCTAGTGAATACAATGCACAAGCCATGGTTATCCCTGCTGACGGTCCATCTTTCGGCGTTGCACCGGCTGGAACATGAAGATGAATAAAATGATCGTCGAAAAATGTTTTCATTTTCTCAGTACTACTGATCAAGGATCTCACATAGGTATAGGCAATTTCCGAGGACTCTATCATCACCTTTCCCAGCTGCCCGGTTTGTTTGAAACCAGCTTTTTTCGTGTCGATTTTGGTGGCTTCGATAAATAAGGTAGCCCCCCCCATACTTGTATAGGCAAGCCCCATAACCACCCCAATCTTGGGCTTTTCGTAAATTTTACTTTCACTGAACATTCGCCTGCCCAATAAGTCGGGCAGATCTTTCTTTGAAATAATCACCTGGGACACATTGTCCTGGACAATATCTTTGGTACATTTACGAAATATTTTTTTAATATTGTTTTCCAACCCACGAACACCTGCTTCCCTGGCATAGCCGTCTATGATATCTTTCAACACATTTTGCGAAATCTTCACTTGCTGTTTTTTTAATCCATGTATCCCCAGTTGTTTGGGGATCAGGAATCTATTAGTTATTTCCAGTTTTTCCTCTAAAATGTATCCAGACAGTTTAATCAATTCCATACGATCCAACAACGGGCCGGGGATGGTATCGAGCTGGTTGGCCGTGCAAACAAACAGAATCTTTGATAAGTCAAACCGAACATCCATATAATGATCCAAAAAATCTTTGTTCTGCTCCGGATCCAGCACTTCCAAAAGCGCAGAAGCAGGATCTCCCTGAAAACTGGCGCCGATTTTATCGATTTCATCCAGCATTATCACCGGATTAGAGGTCTTGCAGGTTTTTATAGCCTGAATAAATTTTCCCGGCATTGCGCCTATATATGTTCTACGATGCCCTTTTATTTCTGCTTCGTCTCTCATACCACCCAGGGAAAAGCGATAGAATTTTCTGTTCAATGCCTTGGCAATAGACTGACCAATGGAAGTTTTACCAACACCCGGAGCCCCTACCAGCAATATAATAGATCCAGCCAGATCACCTTTTAATACACCCACGGAGATTGTTTCCAATATTCGCTCTTTAACATCACTTAATCCATAGTGGTCTTTGTTCAGAATATTAGCTGCTTTTTTTAAGTTTCTATTATCCTTGCTGTATATCCCCCATGGCAAAATCGTTAACCAATCCAGATAATTACGTGTGACATTAAATTCCGGGGATGACGGTTCCAGCACCTTTAGCTTTTCCATCTCTTCTTCAATACGATGTTTGGCTTCCTCAGTTGTCGGTTTCAATTTCGCCAACCGTTTTTTAAACTTCTCCAACTCCGTTTCCCGATCCCCTTTGCTCAGGCCCAGCTCTTTTTTAATCTCTTCTAATTGTTGCTTTAAAAAAAACTCCCGTTGTTGCGTGGATAGTCTTTCTTCGATGCGTTTGTTTATCTGCACTTGCAGTTTTGATATCTCCAGCTCCTTTTTAAGTAACACCAAAACCAGTTCCACCCTGTCGCGAACATCCAGTGTCTCAAGGACTTCCTGCAAATCTTTCCCGGAGGTTGTTGTCATGGCAGCTGACAAATCCGCTAACATACCTGGTTGATTAACATTTACCTGCCCCATCAAAAATCCCAGCTGTTCCTTAAACAACGGATTGAGGTTCACTAATTCTTTAATGGCATTAATAATAGATACGGCATAAGCTTTAACTTCATCACTTATGGCAATATTTTCTTCATACTTGTATTCAACGTTGGCTGTTAAAAAAGGTTTTTTGGTGACCGTTCCTTTGATCTTAAATCTCTCCAATACTTGCACCATAAGATGTACATATCGACCGTCTTTGGTGTTAGATG
>JBFFHJ010000099.1:0-25620 GCA_041556995.1 bacterium
CATCAGTTTCAATCCTTGTTTTCGTGGAATTGGGTCTCTATCTTCACAACTTAAAACATAATTTAACAGATGAAAATAGTTTCAATCCTTGTTTTCGTGGAATTGGGTCTCTATCGAATTAGTTAGGAAAAAAGGGCATGACATATATCGGTTTCAATCCTTGTTTTCGTGGAATTGGGTCTCTATCTTCCGATGATCATGGTTCCTAAGCAGACTGATATGATGTTTCAATCCTTGTTTTCGTGGAATTGGGTCTCTATCTTTTTTGAATTCCACTTTTTAATTCTTTTACGCGTCGGTTTCAATCCTTGTTTTCGTGGAATTGGGTCTCTATCACAATGTGGATGAAATGTATACAACAGTGAAAGAGTTGTTTCAATCCTTGTTTTCGTGGAATTGGGTCTCTATCTTTAAAATCAGTGGATCAAAAGAGCAGCCCCTCTTAGTTTCAATCCTTGTTTTCGTGGAATTGGGTCTCTATCGCATTGAAGCAAATCTGCCGAGGATTGACGATCCATGTTTCAATCCTTGTTTTCGTGGAATTGGGTCTCTATCCTTATTTCTTCTTCCGCCTCTGGCCAGCGCCCACCGAGTTTCAATCCTTGTTTTCGTGGAATTGGGTCTCTATCTAGACGAGCTGAAAAGTGCAGCGGCGAATGAAAAGTAGTTTCAATCCTTGTTTTCGTGGAATTGGGTCTCTATCTCTTGGACAGGATCAAGTCAATAATATAATTTGTTAGTTTCAATCCTTGTTTTCGTGGAATTGGGTCTCTATCCTTAGATCAGGTTGTACATTTTTGATCGTTTTGGCGGTTTCAATCCTTGTTTTCGTGGAATTGGGTCTCTATCTTTTCCTACAAGATTATTCAGGAACAATAAAAATATGTTTCAATCCTTGTTTTCGTGGAATTGGGTCTCTATCTTATTATCAATATGCCTGCAATTTTTATGGTAACAGTGTTTCAATCCTTGTTTTCGTGGAATTGGGTCTCTATCATATATGATTTATCACCTTTACGGTTCACTGTCTGAAGTTTCAATCCTTGTTTTCGTGGAATTGGGTCTCTATCTTATTGCCCCAAAAGTTGGTGCCCTTCCCGAAACATGTTTCAATCCTTGTTTTCGTGGAATTGGGTCTCTATCGGAGGCAGCGATGAGCATAAGCGCAAAACTTACGGTGTTTCAATCCTTGTTTTCGTGGAATTGGGTCTCTATCTCGGAATTCGAAATTGCGGTGCCCCTAGGATACGTGAGTTTCAATCCTTGTTTTCGTGGAATTGGGTCTCTATCTAACAATATCGTTTACCTTGTCGAAGCTCTTTCCAAGTTTCAATCCTTGTTTTCGTGGAATTGGGTCTCTATCTCGTTTTTTTTCTAGTATATTGTTTATTAAGCCATATTTTAGCAATTTTTAAAATTATTCTGTGTTTTCCTGGAGTATTTTTATTCATTTTTTCCTCAAAATCAGTTGTTTTCCGTTTCTATGATCCCCCATCAAAGCGGGGTTTATAGAGGTTTACAAGCCTTCAACAAATAAAACAGCACCCGGATTTTTATTATTTTATACAAATATTACGATATGTGCAGTCCAAACATTTTCTTTTATAACGAGTTGCCTTTGGATATTTGTTAAGCTCAATGATTGTTTGCATAGCATCAATTGATTTTTTAACAAGATCCTTGTCGGTTTCACTTATTTCAACTTCAATTAACTTGTTTTTCGATCGAACATAAACCAGAAAGCCCTTATAAACAGGTTGATTAAAATTACTTTCGATCAAAATTGCATAGCAATGTAATTGTTGTCGATATGTATCAAAAATTCGATCTTTGTATACTGCAAATTTATAGTCCAATGGAGACATGCTGCCGTCTTCCAGTATAAGTACTTCATCAACTTTCCCCCTAAGAAATTCGCAGGTTAAATATAAATCCTGGTGTTTATCAACCGCACCGATTTTTTTTCTTAGATAGGCTTTGTTTTGTTCCAGTTTTAAATCATGAACATCCCGTCCTTTCTGTACTTTTAAATACTTATCTTCATATTGAGGAATACATAGAACATATTCAAAATAAGTAAATCTTGGACAGAACAAGTACTCGATTATTTGTGAGGGCGTCAGAGAAATCATATCAGAAAAATAGAGCTTTGACTTCATCTGTTACAAAATCCTTATCAAACGCCTTCCCCATAAGGACGGTTTCATTTAACTCATTTTTAGACATGGGGAAAATATAAACGGAATCCACCAATTCGTTTATGTATTCCCGGATTGCCAATTCCAAGCTGTCCTTTTCACTTGAAGAGATTGAACCCAAAAAAACAGAATATTGAACCCGGTATAACCCTGATTGAAGACATTTTTTAGCGATCCTGCCACGCGCTTTGTCATTTTGAATATCATACACAACCCAAACAATCATCACTGCCTTTTTATTTGATAAGTGCATTGGCAAACTGGTGAGCATCCATCTGCATGGCGTTACTTCTGGTCTGATTCCTTCCATTGTAATGGATATTCTCCTGTTCCAGATATTTGATAAAATGTTCAACTAAAAATGGCTTTCCCTCTGAATTCAATGAAATTCCACCAGTAATTTCATCAAAAAAACTTGATTTAACTTTCTTTGTGGTAAAAAGAGTGAGAACACACTTTTCGGCATAAATTCGATATGGTTCTATGTAATCGAATACAAGGCTTTTTTTGTTATAGTCATCCCGATGAAGAAAACCAACATAAGGATCAAGCCCTGCAAGCATCAATACTCTTTCAGTCCGTGAATATAATATGCCGTACGCATAGTTAAGCATGGCATTAAAAGGATCTACAGCTGGTCGAAAACTTCTGCCGTTAAATTTGAAGTTTTCGGGAATGGCACGACTTAGGGCTTCAAAATAGTTTTTTCCGGCATTTCCTTCCCATCCTCTTATTGTTTCCGCAACCGCTTCCGTATTTTTACTTTCCATATTATCTATTTTTTCTTTAAAAGATAGTATGTTATCTTTTTTTGTTTCTAAAAAACCAGTTAAAGATTTCCTGTGTTTTTTCAGATCCTGAATATAATCAGCTTGATTTTGAAGTTTATTGGTTATCCACGTTTTAATCCAACTTAATCCAATTTCGTTCAGACTTGCTTCTAACTGGCACTTTCTAATTTTTGTAGTACTTCCCAGTTTACTGTGCCAAAACCGTCCGATCGGATGCCCGTTATTTTCTACAATAACGATATCGATATTGTGTTTTAGCGCCAGGGCAACAGCATCCGTACTAATGGCAGTACCTTTACTGATGATAAAGGAAGAGATTTTTTGTGCCGCAATGTGTTTCGTCTTCAATTCTTCTTTCTGATCACCTTTTTGCCTAATCTCAAACATGTCATCTTTGACATGTAAGTACGATCCGTATGTATTTATAAAGATTTGCATTATTCTGACAGCGTCCTTAAAAACAACATGTTAAACCAAAATGGGATTGCTTTTTGTTGAAATGCTTCCAAACCCCATGGATACAGCCTTTCCCAGTCCAATGTATTCAGATAAATCCGCGTTGATAATAAAATCTCCCTGAAAAACCGTCATTTTCTGCCCTTTGAATTGAGTTTTTTTTGAATGCACAAAGGTTTTTGCCATCAATCTTTCATCCGGTTCCAAAAATAGATCCATCTGCTTAAAAAAAGAAAGAACATTACCCACCAATATTTTATTTAACATGCCTGTTTGTTTGTCTTTATCCAGTGAATAGTATTTTTTAAAATTTTTCTGATTAAGTGCCATCCACATGGTTTTAAAAGAGTATTGCCTTAACTCTTCCGAATATCCAATTCTAACATCATTGTTTTTAATGTTTTTGGAACCTATTTCGTGAGTATTTCCATTAATATTTAATCCATCAATTTTTAGAAACAGCTTAATTAGTAGTTCGGCTCCTTCTTCCAATGCTACCAGTGTAGGTATACTGTTAAGCACTTTATATTGAACTAATGGATATCGATGCCGCAGTTCACCGTTTTCATAATGATTATGGAGCAGGGGAGAATGCTCTTTGAACAACGTACCAAAATACCCTCTCAGTTTAAAAGCATCACGTGTTTGAAGCTTTATTTCGGGAAATTGTATAGTAGTTAAATTGATGGATTTCATGAGACATTACACTTTTTTTAGTTTTTAAAACATCAGGATTTTTTCTTGTGCATCTCTGATATAACCGGTTTCAATACTATAAAACTCAGACAACAGTTCTTGGGGAACCAATTTGATTTTTTCCTCTATCTCATGCAAAAAATCCAACTCCTGTGTTAAATGATCCGGTACTGCGATTATCTGTTGCTGAAAAGGAATTTTATAGTGGCGTTCCCATTCTTCATTTGAAAGCTCACCCGTGATTTTTTGCTGATACTTGTTTTTCAATTCTAACTCTCTATCACTCAACTCAATAAAGACAGGGGATGTTGAAAGTGATTCATTAATTATTTTAAAGCTTGAAACAGGATTTTCCGTTGAATCCGACGAATGATATTTCAGCGTCTTCATTGAGTTAAAAATTTTTCTATAGGTGGAAAAAGAGGAACGATCTGAAATATCATCAAAATATTCCGTAATGGTTTCAAGATAATCCATCTCGGGAATTGACTTTTTACCTGTTAATGTTTTTCTGGCCTGTTCAAAGGTCATAGTACCGTAAATTCTCCTGGCATCTCCAAAATCAATAATATAAAGGGGAGAGTTTCTCTTAAGAGGATTATTATTTCTATTGATCCTGCCAGCAACCTGAATGATGGAATCAATTGGTCCTATATCACGAAAACCCATGTCAAAATCCAAGTCTACACCTGCTTCAACCACTTGTGTAGATATTAAAACCGGAGCCTGTTCATCCCCCAGCAAATCTTTGAGTTTCTGAATTCGTTCCAAACGATGCGCGGGGACAATATTGGTTGATAAATAAAAAACCTTATTGATTAGGCCATATTTCTCCATGTAATCTGTTACTTCCTTGTGAATCTCTATTGACCGTTTAACTGTGTTACAGACAATCAGACATGATTTGTCGGGGTGCCACGTCTTTGAAAAAACCATCTCAATAAAATCTGCACAGGGGGAAGTTCTGTTAAATTCCAAATCAATATATGGAATAATCTGTGTACGATGATATGTTTTAAAAATCTTTTCATGACCGGTAAGCAATTCAAACGGTTTGCAAACTTCATTTTCCTGATCAAGAATTTCTTTTTGAGCCAATTCAAAGATCTTCGGTTTAGTGGCTGTCATCAGGATAATTCTTGATTTAAGAAATTTTGAAAGATAATAAATAGTGGCTCCAATCAAGGGCATCTGTTCTAATCTGAGGGTTTACACTTCATCCAAGATAATAATAGCACCAGCAAAGTGATTAAACTTTTTTAATAATTTGTTTCTGTTGCTGATTAAAGTTTCAAAAAACTGGACAAAAGAGGTAATAACCACGTCGCCTTGCCAGGTATCAATCGCCATCAGTTTTTGATGGTAATTGGTTTTGTCATTACTTTCCTCATCTTCGCGTTTTTCTTTACCAAATACATCTGCTAACTGATAATGACCCAGTATTCTTGAATTTGAAGGTAGTGTTTTCTCATATTCATTTATAGCTTGTTCAATGATGTTTATAAACGGTAACGCATAAATGATTGATGTTTGGTAATCAAAATGATCTTCTAATTTTTTCTTAAATTTCAAGGCAAAGTCCAAGGCGGTCATGGTTTTACCAATCCCGGTAGGAGCTGTCAAAGTGAATAAATAGTGTTCAAGGATCTTGGGATTTTCGAGACATTTTACAACTTCAGCTCGACAATAATTGCGAAGTCCATTATTATCCAACGTGTTCAAATCAGGAGATGTTATATCAACTGAAGGTATGCCAAAGCGATCATCTACCGAAGACGATATTAACGGGATTGGATTATATAATGAAGTACCTGAAGCGTCCAATTTATCTGCTTCAATCAGAAGAGAAAAAAGATAATTCAAAAAAAAATAATCACGAATATCAGCTTCCTTTTTAACCCAGATTTTTATTGTCTTGCGAATTTCCTGTCCATCAGGAAATTCCAACATTGTCTTCAAGCTTTTTAATTCTAATTCATCTTCAATAGCGATCAGATCTTCACTAACAACATCCTTCTGGTGCTGGAAAATTTTTTTCAGATTGAGATCAATTTTTTTGTTCAAATCGCTTAGATCAGTTAATTGGGAATGGTGCATGAAGATCAAGTAAAGAGCCGCTACAGCCAGTTTTTTGTCTTTATTTTTAAAATGATTGTATGCTGTTAAACCGCCGATTCTTGCATGTTGCTTGAGCAAAAAATCTATATCCCCACGTTTAAGAAGATAGTCCTGGAAATAAGAAGTATATTTCCCAAAATCATGAAGTTTGATCAGAACTGTCAAAAAAAAGGTCAGCTCTTCTTTACTGAAGTCCAGTTCTACTAATTCACAAAATCTGGCTTTTGCCTTTTCCATCATACCACTGACATGTTCCTTGATTAGCTTTTGACCCTGGTATGTTCCATCTGCCAATTTTGTGCTGTGTGAATAATAATTCATGCGTCCATAAAATGAATGTTAATGATTTCATCCAGCATTTCCAATCGGTAATAGTCCGAATTTAATTTTACTCTCAAGGGATTAGACGTAATGGAAAATAGAAGACGATTCATTTTTTTTACCTCTCGATTATAATCTGCCACAAAATCACCTGGCATCATATCTTCTTCCACGAAGTTATAATTTCCATACTCCTGCTTTTCGAATTTTAGATTGTCGACCAGTCGGCTTGGTATGGCAGAATGGACGAGGAGATAGTCATCCGATTGACATTCTTTGATTTGATCGCTTTTTATTACCATAATGTCGTGAAGAGAAGCAGAAAAGTTTGCAACACCAAGGGTAACATTATAAACCGGATTTCCATTCAAAAATTGTTTTTTTAAAAATTCAAATGTTTCCAAACCCGATTCTTTAGGCTTTACAAAAATTTGGTAAACTACCTCATCTTTTTTAATATCCAAACCGGTAACAATCTCAAACGGGGTTTGGATTCTGCCTCCTGTTCCTCTAAAATCAGACGACCATCCTTTTGATAAATCTCCCAGAGATTTAATGCTTAGAAAATTTAGCCGATGAAAACTCTTCTTCAGTGGGGTTAATACTCTGACACCAAAACACATTCGCTTTGAAGAGAGCTTCTCATAGTAACTGTCACGTGACCAACCAGCAGCGGCAGCGATAATCCCCATAATTGTAGTCCGGGGAGGTATTGAAAAACTGAAGGCGGTATTATTGGCGTAGTATTTCCTAAAGTGCGCCATTTTCCCTCGAATCTTGAAAGTAAGTATTTCCATAAAACCTGTTATTCTTTAACTTCCGTTATATTGATAAGTTGATATCCGGTGAAGCATTAATAATCACTTCCCGGATTTTCTTATCAGCCCCTTTATTGTTACTAATCAACTCTTTCAGACGATCAAGCTTAATATCCAGATCATTAAGTTTTCTGACCTGTTTTTCATTTATCCCATCTCTTGTAGAAACATCCACATAATTTCTCAAGTCACCGAACTGTCCATTAGTGACACCTTCATTGTATATTATCTCCAGATAGAGTTTTGGATATTGATTGAGTTTTGAACGTGTTGGATTTGCAGGAATGGCTTGCCAGAGAGCTTCTCGAAACATTTCAACATCTTGCAGCGTCAAATCAGTTGTTTTAGCTACATTGTGATTGATTGTCCCGTTGAATCCAAGAAGGCTATAATGGACTCGGTAATCTTTTCCAAAGGTGCTTGCATCGTCATTCATGATTGTCACAATGGAACTTGAATCAATCAATTCAACTTTATTAAACGAGTATCCCCAATTCATTTGAATCGGGCCAGTATAGGCCTTTGTAAAACCGCCAACCGCAAAAGCGCTTCCAAACATTCTGATATCAACAAATTTTTCTTTTACAAGGTATGCCAATAACTCGTAGTTAACATCCTTATGTTTAAATTTTTTCTCAGTTATTTCGGCCAATACCTTGTCCGGTTCTTTTAACCTTTCAATAATTTCATTGTACACTTCCAAAGACTTTGGATTATCTTTGAAAGCCGCAGCTAAATCATCCCGATTATCTATAGTACGTTTAACCACTGCTTTCAACTTGCTGTCCACACTGACTTTTGAGTTTCCTTCCATATCTACAAAAATCAGTTCTTGATCATGTTTTGCTTTTAAGTAGTCACGAATGTAACGCTTTACCCTTGTATCCGTCACCAGATTGGTTTGGGTGTCGTAATCCATCCGAGGTTTGTTTTCCTGGTCAGGATCGCCGTTTGGATTGCACTGAATTGCCTCATAAATAAATAAAAAATCTGATGAGTTTTTAATGATATCTTTCATTTTTTTTCCTGGTTTGAGTCGGTTGATTCCTGATCTTTTGATTTCTCTTTCGCCTTTGCGCCAAAAGAGTATCCGGTTAAAAGAAAAAACACTGCTTCATTTGGGTCCATGTCCCAACTAGAAAAATCAAATTGCTCTGAAAATCGAGCATCTGAGAAAACCACTTTATGACTTTTCCCATATTGTTTTGCTTTTTCAAACAAACTTAACCGTAATCGGACAATTTTATCCCTATCCATTCCATTAAAATTGACCTTGTCGATAACAGTTTTGTTTTTATCCTTTTGAATATAAGCGACGATGCTAAGCATCCTTCCAAGAAAAAACATTGCTTTTTGCTGTTGATTAAACGTCATTTTTTCAAAAAATCTCTGAATTTCTTGTGAATACTTATCACCGGTTTTTTCAGAAAACTCAGATTCATGTTTATCCGGTTCCTTATTCATCAGTCCTAACCTCCCTAAAAATTGAAAAAAAGCAAGATACTTGAAAACACTATCTCGAATAGCTTTTCCAAAGTATTCTTTTGTAGATTTAGAAATGTTCGTATAACTTTTATATCTCTCAAAGTAATGACACAAAATCAGTTCAGAAAAATGGCTATATAATTTACTTCTCTCGACAGGTCTATTTTCCAGAACCGCTTTAAATAGATCCAAAGCAGCATTTTTCTTTTCCTTATCCTTTCTGACAGGAATCAAACCATAAATTGAGTTAAAATTGAAGAACCTTCCCTTTTTCCCAAATTCCGTCATAACAGATTCCCAATCGACAAATACCTTATGTTCCTTAAACTCCCAATGCACATCTTGAAATGTTTGTATGACTTTTTGAAAGTGGAAACTACTGACATCCTTAATCAATTCTGTTGTTTTAAAAAAATTGCCATCAGATTCAAATGCAATAAAATTTATCCAGTAAGAATTTTCTGTCTCAATCTCAATATCTTTGACCATGTCTTCAAGTGAATCGAATGAAAAAAGGATGTCTGACTTTTTCTTTATTCCTCCCAATATAATGTCAAATTCTAATCCCTCTTTTGACAAAAATTGGGGTACAATTACATGATCGATACCAGCAATTCGTGTTTTATATTTTTCAAGTAAAAATATAGATGCATAATCTAATTTTTCCTGATTCTCACTGCTGACTTGATAGTTCTTTTTAAAAGCACTTTTATTGAAATTACTGGCATAGTTGCGCGTTTCAGTAACGAACATCTTGTTGAGACTATATCGTGTACTCAAATTTAATGAGTCAACGCAACTTGACATTTTTCCTGAAGCATAACACAACTTATTGTCAACTTCTTTGGTTTTATTGGATGTTGCGCTATCCAAAAATTCCATTTTTAGACATTCTACATAATCAGTTAACTCAGCAAAAGGTGTGAAAGTAGAAAAACCAAAATTATTTGCCTTAATACAAACATAAAAAAGAGCAATTGTTTCGTTTTTTGATAAATCCAGATCTTTTAATATAACTTGATGTTCCATTTTCCCTGTTTCTTTATTAGTGGTTAGTTCCAAAAATCTTTTCTTTAGTTGAAAGGATTTTTGTAGAATTCCATAAATATCTGTCTCTTCAAATTTGGGAAAATACTTTTCAATAGTCTGTATAAGTTCTCCATTTTTTACAGAATCATCCTGTTCTTTTCCAAAGAATGTTTTATAGATCTGCAAGAGCTTTTTTGAAGGCACAGTGACATAGATAGCTTTATTATTACCTCCTTTTATCTTCATAGCTTTTAATGCATGGATATCCCTTTCCTCATCATATTCTCTAAGGTTGGCACCATCGATTATAACGTCCATTTCATCCAAATCAAAAATAATTGGAAGAATATAATTTTTAATCGGATTTCCTTTTTTATCTTGTGTTTGTATTTTTGGCGCTTCCAAAAAACGATCCCATTCAGAAGCGCTTTGACTCTTCCAATGGCCGATTTTAATAAGTGTATCTAACATATTTTTATATTAGCTTATGGTTTGAGAAAAAGGGCACACAACGTTATATGGAATTAGAAGTACATTGAATATCCTTTCATCCATTATTGACGATAGTTATCGTATATTTTTCTAATTTTTAAATTCCGAGGTTTACTGTTTTCATCAATCTCCTTCTTTGATCATCCATACATCAAATTCAATTTTTGGAATCTGTTTCTGAATTCTTCTCTCAATTCCAAGGGTTCAAGCACTTCAACGCCGTCTCCGAACCCCAATAACCACCATTTTAGGGTTGAACTGTTTTGAACCGTAGCCTCCAACAGAATTGTACCATCACCCAATTCAGCCAGTTTTTGGTCTTCTGTAAGTTTTGATTCGTAAAGATGTTTGGCGATGCCGGGGTCGAACTTTGCCTTTAATTGAATTTGTTCGTTATCTATCAAATACTGAAAAGCGCCTTCCCGGATGTATTCTCTAAAATTAAATCCATTTGGAATTTCTATTTCATTTTGTAAACAGGTCACCGAAACCATCCGGTGCAGTGCAAAATGTTGCACTATTTCTTTTCCTCGTTTGGTGCAAACCATGTAAACAATCTCCTGGTTGAACACCAAGCCAAAAGGATTCAAGGTGTATGTTTTATTTTGAACCGCATCCCGTTTCCGGTATTCCAGTTTTATCTGCTTCTCTTCAATAACTGCATGAAATATTTTTTCAAATATGTCCTGATCAATAGCGGGTGGGATGAGCGGCAAACCTCTTGAGATAATACTAATCTTATCGCTCCAATCTCCCCAGGTTGACTTCCCAAGTTTTTTTAACAGATGTTCCGCTCTTCTAAAATGATGTGACATGAAGCCCAAGATTGATTTTGGAATCAGTTTAATTAAATAAGACTCCACCAGATTAAATGTTAGAGCAGTCATGGGGTTCATTTCCGGCATATCCCACAGTGAAGCATCCCTGCTCCAACACCAACACTTGGCATTTGAATCAGCTGATTTTATATCTCTTATGGGAAAAACCGTACTGTTCTCATTCAAATCTCGTTGAATTGTCCGTAGATTTTTTTCAAATCCCTGGTCAGCCAGTTTATCCCTTAATCTATCCGCTGTGATTGTCCCCGGTTCTCTTGGAATCATTTGTAACATTAAAATATTTCTCAAAATGGAATCTTTTTTCATTTTTCTTCATTTACTGTTAATTTAAACTAACAAATTACTATGACAAAACACGTCGTGCTTATCCAAAAAAATATATGCGCTCTAACAATCGATGAGGAAAGGAAAGCCAAAAGAAATAATTTTGATTTATTAATTGTAGGTATTAAAACGCAACTTATTGTATTAGTTTACAAAAACTATCATTAAAGGAAAGAAAAAACTGTCAAGATAGGACTTTTTCTATTCAGGACAAAAAGATGATGAGATGATAACCATACACAACGTTATGGATTAGATCTGAGGAGATTTTAATAGTACAGAAAGTGAGTTAACATGAAACAGCCTGTTATTGTGAGGGTGAGAAAGAGTTTTTTTAAATGCTGCTTCGTTTATTAAGTTGGAATTGAATTGTTAAACCTGCCAGTGTTGACCAGAGAATCGCTGTAAGTATTTGAGTAATAGAAATCGTTTCAAGCTCTGACAGGTAAGGACGGTAATTCAGTTTTAATCTAATTATTTCAGTGGATTATCAGAAAGGCTTGATGAATTTTTTTGGGGATGGGGGATACGTAACGAGGGATTCTTTTTAAGAAATACCTGGAAGAATTTTACATTTTTGACTTTTGTAGGATTAAGGGAACAGAAATACCTGTCCCCTTAATTCTCTTACATTCCGGAAATAGTAAGTTCTACTGTTTGTTGGTTGCTTCAATTGGTATTTGTAACCCGGGAAATCAGCATATTAACTTTGTTACCGGGTAACCCAATACCAATGATGATTGGATATTTTGAAAAAAGAAAAATGCACGCAATTACAACATAGTGGATGCCGGTTGATAGCCTCCGAGTTTTTTTTCAATGTATCCCGCCACAGCCAGTGCTACATCTTCTCGCCACGGTTGCGCAACAATTTGCAAGCCAATTGGAAGCCCGTCCGAAGAGGTGCCTCCTCGAACAACAGCAGAAGGCCAACCAGTCATATTGTAGGTCATGGTATAGCTGAATGCTTCCAGATCTTTACCGGCTGATCCATGCGCCATCGCTGGAAAAGCATTTACCGGACACAGAATCACATCGTAGTCTTTAAAAAACGACAGCATGGTGCTACGAAACTTGCTCCACTTCATCATTATTGCATCATACCGAGTTGCATCTACAGGGGGAGCAAGGCCTAACCATGGGAGCGTATGTTCTTTTGTGCCTGCCTTTTTTAATAATCTTCGAATCGATGCGCCACCATCTGCTGACAATAACTCTATCATCAGCTCGTACGATTGTTCGATACCTTTGGGAACAATGTCTTCCACCATTAATCCTTCCATTTCAAACAGCATTGCTGCCTTATGAACAACTTCCGCAGTATCTGCCGAGGGAGAAAGGATTTTATTATTTGTATGGAATGCAACTTTAAGCTTCTTGAGATCCACCGCCTGATGATTACCTAACGGCATGGGGATGATACCGGGATCGATCCAGTCTGGACCTGAGATGAGTGGAAGCAGCAGATTCAGATCATCGACATATCGTGCTATGGGACCAACTTGTTGGAATGAATCCAGAACACCACCAAAGGGGAGTATATGACCCGTTCTCGGAACACGTCCTGAAGTGGGTTTGATTGTGGTAACTCCACAGCAATGTGTTGGAAATCGCAGGCTTCCTCCATAATCACTACCGATGTCAAACGCTGATCCACCAGCGGCTACAATGGCAGCTGCCCCACCACTGCTTCCTCCGGAAGTACGCGAAGGATCATAGGGATTATTGGTTTGTCCGTATATTAAATTGCTGGTTTCATAAGTCAGTGTAAGCTCAGATGTATTTGTTTTTCCAAGAACGATGGCTCCAGCCGCTCGCAAGCGAGAGACAACCGTTGCATCTTTTGATGGAACCAGGTTTGCTCTTCCCAGTGTACCTCCTGTTGAGATAATACCTGCCGTATCAAATGAATCTTTGACGGTTATCGGCACACCATGGAGAGGTCCTAGTGTGTTGCCGTTGGCCAATATTTCATCAGCTTTTAATGCCTGGGAACGTGCTGTTTCTTCAGAAAGTTGCACAACAGCGTTCAGTTTGGGATTGATCTCTTCAATGCGTTTTAAATAGCAATCAAGCACTTCACTTGAGGATACTTTTTTGGTTTGAATGGCATCGACAATTGTTGAAACGGAACTATAAATCAGTTGGTCCATTATTCTTTCCTTTAAATACCGCGAATTAGCGGTCGTGTGAATATATAAACAATGTATCTAAATTTGAAGTATTTTCTTTAATAACTATTCAGCACAAAATAGTTCACAGGTTTATCACAGTCTATTTCTCCGATACTCCCCGAAAAAATAAAATCCTATGGCTCTTCTGTTGAAAACTTGTGAAAGAAATAATATGAAAAAGTTTTATTATAAATTTTAAAATGTTAAAAAGTTTAATCCTAAGTTTCCAGATGTTAGAACGCAATTCAGAGGAAAATCAGGGGAGGTTAAACCCAGGATGGTCCATATTTTTGAACTGAATTCCTGATTTACATGATCAATGGGATCACCCAAGTTGGGAAGAGAAAAGCGAGATTTATTATATCAGAATGACAAACAGGTCATGTTTTTTCAGACTGAATAATTATTTTGTATTTATTCATTTTTCCACTTGATTTGAAATTCTATTTCTTCCTCATCTCCCTCTCTTTCGTGTTCAATGTTAAACTCAGCTCTTACAGGTACATATATTCTTTCTCCAGCAATCTGAATTTCAAATTTTTTTCCACTCTCAATGGAGTCTGCCAAACGTCTCAGTTTGGAAACAAATTCTGAATTTGAATACGTTTTTTCAATATCACGTTCTTCTTTCATCCTTCATATCCTCCTTGTTGTATTGTAAATATTGCTTTAAAAGGTCGTTTTGAAATAAATAGGTTGGCCATTAACCATCCCAAAAACCCACCGACAATCACATCACTTGGGTAATGAGCTCCCAGATAAACACGACTCAAGGCTACTAATAAAGCCCATCCGAAGAGAACTTGCATTTTTCTTCCAAACACACGGCTGATGATTACTACAATCATAAATGTCCCTGCCGCATGTCCACTTGGAAATGATTCCTTATCTTCACCGGCGGTTGTGTTTTTCAATGCTTCCGTTTTTCGAATCTCATGAACGACGTGTGGACGGGGTCGTTGTGCTGTATTTTTTATAACCTGAATGACACCGGATGTTACTCCATAAATCATTGCGCTAAAAAGTATGATCATCAGGATTTTTCTTAAAGGATTAATTTGGTTTTCCGGTGCAAGACGAAAATATTTTAAACGATAGATTATGCCAGCTATAACACCAATAGAAAATATATATAAAAATATCAATGGAGTGTTGCCTGAATATGTAATCCAGGACATCAACTGATCCAGGACAGGGCTTCTCCAATTATTGTTAATCACATAAATCAAAAAATTATCAAGTTCATAAATCATTTCCATAAAGTTCCTTAACGTCGGTTTTAGCAGCAGCTGTGAGGTGGAGAGTTTGGGGAACGGATTGGGGAATCGATCAATCAATTTTCAATTGCCATCACTCCTTGGATTTAACGTTTTTTTCATTCATTTTGTGAATATGACATATGTACTTGTCAAGGTTTGTCTGTCAGTTAAGGTCTAACATCCTGAATCTCAACAGCAAAAAGTCCAGATTCATTTTTTATTATGATACTAAAAAGAAAAGGATTGTTTATTTTCAGAAATAATCCTAAAACAGAAAATTTTAACAAATTAATCGTTTTCGCTTGCAGCAGTGCCGGCTGGAAATTCAGGCAGGGTTGATTGAAGCGGGTTTGTTATTTGTTTGTGTTATTGTATACAATCGCTTCAATCAACTGGGGGCAATTGAACTTTTTTTTGAATGGATTGGTCGGTCTGATCGGGTTCGATTATGGTGTAATATCTTCGGTTAGTGCCGTTTGCTGCTCGTTACTCAGGATAGTTTCCTCTCTTAAGTAAGGATGTTCCACACCGATGGCAACAGGTCTATTTCCCCTGGTTGCGAATTTTATGTACTGCACTGACGATAGTCTGTCTTCGCCCACCTGCTTGGGATCGAACTCGGCAAATACTTTGGCTCCATTTTCCAAAACGAGATAGATTTTTTGTGACAATCCCAAAAACTCTTTTAATTTCACATCCCGTTCCTCTTTATCGTTAATTTCTATCAGTAAGGTCGCTCCCAAATCACCGGGTTCTCCCAGAATTTGATTGTATGTATCTATTTCGTGTTGAATGTCCGCTTCTTTGACGATTCTTTCAATTCTCATCATCTCCTGGATCTGATAGCGGATGGTGACCTGATTTTCAAAGAGAAAGGTCAGGTATTTTCCCAGGTGGATACGTCGCGGTTCTTTGACTGCCAGAACGTTATTGCGAATAGATTCCCGTTGATCCTCATATGTCACATAATCAAGGATTTCATCACGAGTTACCAGATTCATTACATTCTCCTTCGCTTCATGTGTTTTAAGATTTATTACACCCTTCTAATAAAAAGCCGATTGACATTGTAGAATCGGCTTCAATTTAATAATACTATAACGCTTTATCCAGCATTTTCTGAAAACGACCGGCATGTGATTTTTCCGCTTTTGCCAGCACCTCAAACCAATCTGCAATCTCGTCAAAACCTTCATCTCGGGCTGTTTTTGCCATTCCGGGATACATATCCGTATATTCATGTGTTTCACCGGCCACAGCGGCTTTGAGATTTTCTTCGGTATTGCCGATGGGAAGATCAGTAGCCGGGTCACCCACCTCTTTCAGGTAATCCAAATGGCCATGGGCATGCCCGGTTTCGCCTTCGGCAGTTTCTCTAAAATTCGATGCCACTTCGGGATACCCTTCAACATCAGCTACCTTGGCAAAATAGAGATATCGTCTGTTCGCTTGGGATTCGCCGGCAAATGCATCTTTCAGGTTTTGCAGAGTTCTTGAACTTCTTAAATCAATCATTTTATTCTCCTAAAATGAGGGTTGTATTTGTAATGATTTAAAATCTGGACAACTTATTTATACTTCTCTATTGAAAAAGTTGTGCCAAATCGATTTCAGCTATTACAATTTTTAAAGAAGAACAGGAATAAAAGAGAAGGTACTTTCGATAGGATAGTTTTGTTTACTGTTGGAGACAGGAGGAGCAAGCGGTTTTCTGAAATTTTATTATAACTTCAGAAAACCGGAGAAGAAGGATTAAGCGTCTTCTTTCCATAACCCGTGGATATTACAATACGCGCGGATTTTTTTCAGGTCTTTTTTAACACAGAATGTCTTTTCCGGCTTTTCACCCGGCTTCAGATATTTCCTGGATTCAGCATCATCGGACACTGTGTCAATCCACATTATATAGTGATCATCAACCATTGGGTGTGCGGTTTCACCTACTTTTACAGTCATACGCTTTTCACCCTTTTCAACGAAAGGTACATGCTTTTCCATTCCCTGGTCGGCTGTTTTTTCCTGATGATTCTCCATAGGCTTACCACAGCAAACCAGTTCGCCACCACCGGCAAACAGGACACTTACTGTATTGCCGCAGATATTACATTTATAAACCTGAAACTTTTCAACCATACTTTTTCCTTTATATTAGAGGTTAAAATAAATTACCTTATCAAATGAAGGTAAATAGAGGGCCATACAGAAAATTGAACACTTTCAAAAATCAAACCGTTCTTCGATTTTTTCAGTGAGTTATTATAATAAAATCTCTAACCGATGTCTATAATTGGTTTAAAATAACATTCAGCATTACGCTGGACTCTATATCATTCCTGCGATGGCATGATGTCGATAAGCCAATCTCTACCATCTGTCATCCAGCGGGTGAGCTATTAAGGAATCATCAAAAAATTGAAAAACAAGTAGACAACCTGTATCTGTCTTTACAGTAATCAGGTCAGTTTGCCCATTGCCTGGTTTTTGTATCGATAAAACCAGGCAATGAATACGTTCCAAATCCATATAAGTGTATCATAAATAAAAAACTGTCTCATATGATACACCTGTATCTTTTCAAGCGAATCGACTTACTTTACTCTTTGAACCGGAAAAAGGATAGCGTGATTCTTAACCGGCTTCCTGGTCAAATTCAAGAAAATCGAAAAAGACACCCGATGCCTTGGCACTAAACAATTCCGCCTGAATAATGACCGTATGACCTTCTTCGATTTCAATAAATTCTTCAAAAAAGGACTTGAATTCAGGGGCTATTTTATCAACCAGGTCCCTGTAAACCATGGAAATCCGTTTCTCCAGTTCCAACGCCTGCCTGAAAGCTTCAATATCGCTATCGGCATCTTTTGATTCCAAATCTTTGGACAACTTTTGAGTCAGTTTATCAATCACTTCTTTGTTGGGAACCACTGACGTCAGTTTCTTTACCGTTATTGTCCCGGATTGTTGCCACTCTTCAAGTTTATGTTGTAAATAATCGATATGTCCCTTTTCCTCCTCTGCCAAAACGGCAAATATTTTTTTGGCAACAGGTGAAATCAGGGCATCCGCTTTGTTTTGATATAACCGGCTGATCATTTCTTCCATTTCCAGTGCTGTTTTTAGAGCTTCTTCAATATTTATATCCATATTCCTCTTTAACCGATCTCTTTCATGAAATTTCGTAAAACAGTATGTAAAATCCCGCCATTTTTAAAATAATCAATCTCTACCAGTGTGTCGAGTCTTGCAATCACCGATATTTCCCTATCGTCCGCCTTCAATGTTAATCTCTGCCCCGGTTGAAGATAATCCGACAAACCTATAATTGAATAAGTTTCCTTCCCGGTCAGCCCTAAGCTGTCGGGAGAATCCCCATTACGAAATTGTAACGGCAACACTCCCATACCCAGTAGATTTGATCGGTGAATTCTCTCGTATCCAGCAGCAATAACAGCTTTTATTCCCAAAAGGTAGGTCCCTTTGGCAGCCCAGTCCCTGGATGAGCCTGTCCCATATTCTTTACCGGCCAGAACAATCAATGGTGTGTCAGATTGACGATAAAGCTCCGAGGCTTCAAAAATGGACATTTTTTTGCCACTGGGAATATGAACGGTATAGCCGCCTTCCACTCCTGGAACCAGTTGATTTCTGAGCCTGATATTGGCAAAGGTTCCCCGTTGCATGACCTGGTCGTTGCCCCGACGTGAACCGTATGAATTGAAATCGTTTACTTCAAAGCCATGCTTTATTAAATATTCCCCTGCCGGTGAATCACGGGCAATAGCCCCTGCTGGAGAAATATGATCGGTGGTTACCGAGTCACCCACTTTTACCAGTACTTTGGCACCGGTAATATCCTGTAGTGCTTTCATTTCTTTGCTCATGTTTTGGAAAAATGGAGGATTTCTGATATAGGTGGATGTCTCATCCCAATTGTAAACAACATCACCCCTGGTGGGGATTGCATTCCATATAGGCGAAAGTGTTTCATATTTACTATATCGATCCTGATACATTTGGGGCGTAATCACACCTTCCAAAGTCGCTATCTCTTCCCGATCTGGCCAGATATCCGCTAACATCACCGGGTTACCCGTCGTATCCGATCCTAGTGGTTCATTAAGTAAATTGACATCAATAGACCCGGCAATGGCATAAGCAACCACTAACGGCGGACTAGCCAGGTAGTTTGCCTTGGTCAGGGGATTCACCCGACCTTCAAAATTCCGATTACCGGACAAAACCGAAGCCACTACCAGATCATTATCCAGGACAGCATCGGTAATTGCTTTTGATAGGGGCCCGGAATTACCAATACAACTGGTACATCCGTATCCGACTGTAAAAAACCCCAATTGTTCCAGATATTTATCCAGCCCGGACTTGGACAGATAATCAGTTACCACCCGTGATCCCGGAGCCAGTGATGTTTTGACATAGGGTTTGGTTTTTAATCCTTTTTCAACTGCTTTTTTTGCCAACAGACCGGCGGCAATCATGACCGATGGATTGCTGGTGTTGGTACAAGATGTGATAGCAGCCAGTACTACAGAACCATGCGTTAATTCATAGGTTTCATTGTCCTTGACAGTTGTCTTGCGAGACAATTCGTTTTCAGGCAATTCATAACCCCGTTGTTTTACAGGTGCTGTTAAAATGTCTTTCCATTGAGATTTCATTTTTGACAGGGCGATCCTGTCCTGGGGGCGTTTCGGTCCAGCCAGAGATGGCTCGATGGTAGATAGATCCAGTTCAACCACTTGGGAAAATTCAGGCTCTGTCATTCCGCCTGAACGGAACAGGCCCTGTTCCTTAGTATACCTTTCCACCCGATCGATCAGTTCATCAGAACGACCGGTATATTTCAAGTATTTCAGTGTTTCCTCGTCAGTGGGAAACAGTCCGACGGTGGCCCCGTATTCAGGTGCCATATTCGATATGGTGGCACGGTCCGCCAATCCCAGATTTGATAATCCATCGCCAAAAAATTCAACAAATTTTTCCACCACTCCCACTTCCCTTAAAATTTCAACCACTCTTAGCACCAGATCAGTGGCTGTGGTTCCCTGCATCATTTTCCCTTTCAATTTAAATCCGACCACTTGTGGTATCTGCATATAAATCGGTTGTCCCAACATAACTGATTCTGCTTCAATGCCCCCTACACCCCAGCCCAGAACACCGAGTCCATTTACCATGGGCGTATGAGAATCTGTCCCCACCACCGTGTCTGAGAAAACCAGCCCATCCCGGAACCGGACCACCTGGGCCAGTGCTTCCAGGTTGACTTGATGGACAATACCCACTCCTGGCGGATACACCTGTAATCCCTTAAAACTATTTTGTCCCCATTTTAGAAATTCATAACGTTCCTTATTTCTTTCAAACTCTTTTTCCATATTGGTCTGCAATGAACTTGATTGCCCGAAAGAGTCCACCTGAATAGAATGATCGATAATCAAATCCACCGGTACACGAGGATTAATGACGGCAGGATCTCCTCCCATTTTTTGCATGGAACTACGTAGTGCCGCTAAATCGACTAATGAAGGAACACCTGTAAAATCCTGCAAAATTACCCGTGTGGGTTTAAAGGGAATCTCTTTATCGGATTTTTTTTCGGGACGCCAGTTGGCAAGGGCTTCAATATCATCTTTATTTACCTGAAAATTATCCAGATTTCTCAGGGCTTGTTCCAAAAGTATTTTTATCGAAAAAGGTAACCGGTTGATTTTCCCAATACCGTTCTCTTCAAGTTTTTGTATGGCATAGATTTTTGCAGTTTCTTTTTTCAGATCCAGTGTTTTATAACAACCAAAAGTATCATTTTCCATTTGTGTCTCCTATTTGTTTAAGATTTCCATTTGCCGGACTATAAGTCTCTGACAAACCCACATCCGGAATAACGGTCAGGCAGTGAATTTGACTAAATTCTCAAAACCGCATCACAATCCACATATGTTATAGATTAGTTTGTTTTCAATTTCTTAGCCGATCCTTTAGTCGAATGGTATCATGTTTGATTATTTTTACAACAAAAGACTTTAAATTTCAATTTAGAAGACTTTATACTATTCATTATCACACGGGAAGATAAAGCATTTTCAACAGCTTCAACTTCTAATAACAGGCAATAACCGATCCAGATTCAGATGAAACCGCAATAAACAATTTCCTGGCAGAACCGGACCACGTACAGATTCAAGTCACATGAGCACTAAGAGTTGACAGGGGGTGGGATGCTGCTCCTTTCAGGAGTTATTTAATTGAATTATAACAGATAGTAAACATTGACCATAAAATAAAAATGAATGGGTATCGGTCAAAACCAAAAGGCTGGGGAGGAGCTAAAATGGTGGGGAAGAGGCTTAGGAATCGTTTAAAAATAACTTCACATAATCTGTTTACTAAAGTCCCAAAAACAATGAACATTTTGTAAACAGAATATGAGCTGATTTTTAAGCTGACCTTTATCCGACTTTTTGAATTTTTTTAATATCTCTGGTGTTGTGCCAAAAAACGTTCCACCAAAGATATTGAACTTGATTCTCCCTAAAATCTCATATCGTTCCAGGCGACTGTTTTTTTCCACCACACATCGCGTGCTGGAACAAATTAAAGTTAATATGCGTTAACATCAATCCTGAGGATTCCAATCAATATTCCCCAAAACATATTTGGTTTCAGTGTCAGATTTACTACTAATTCGTCGCTATCAGTATATAATTCCCAATCATCATTTGACGTTCTGATCAGATAAAAGAATTTATAGCGGTAAGTATCTGTGATTCCGTTGTAGAGATACTTAACAGTCATATCTCCCCCGTTAAACTCATCACAGATGTTTGTACAATACAGTATTACAGCATCCTTACCGGAGCTTTCCGCAAGCACGAGTTGTTTCCCATCCTTCAAATCCTGAATATCAAATATATCTTCGCTTTCAGATGAGGTCCGAATAATCGTTTCAATATCTCCTTCCGCATTCAAACCAAGCTTGAGTGTATGAATCAGATTATTGTCCGGTTCGCTCAATATCTCCGCTATTTGATACTCAGTCACAACCTGAGCAAAGGCTGATGATACACTGAAAACAACAAAAATAAAAAAGATGGAAATTTGAAAAAAACGATTTATATAACTCATTATTTCCTCCGTTATGGATTTGGTTTAAGTGATTGAGATTTCAGGGGGTTGATAAAAGTATAAGAGGTTGCCTTTATCGTGTCAAGATAAATAGTTTTATAAAACAAAACGTTACAGCCGAGTGATCGCGGTATTTTAATGACTTAAATTGAACTAAAAACAGGATGGATGATAAAGGTCAGGACCCCGGCTTTACACAATGGGTATGATAAAATCTGAAGTCTCTTCAAATGATTGTTGCATTTACCTGTTTAATCATAAAAAATAAAATGGTACTTACTTGATGGTTTTTTCAAGAAACAGAATAGCTGTTCAGTATTTCTCCAGACCCTGTATTTTTCTCGCAAAAACTTAATACATTAAGCGTTGTCGTCGTCCTTCTGAGGATGAAAAGAAGCGTAAGTTTTTGGGACTTTGGTAAATAGATTATGTGAAATTACTTTTTAACGATCCTTAAGTTATTTCTGGATGTCGCTTGGGCTTCATTACAATTCTTCAGCTCATCAAAGGCCCTCATCAGAATAACAAACAGGCCATGTTTTTTATATTGAACAATTACGAAACAGACACTATTTTTCAGGTATATAACATAATATTCAATCCAAACTTCAGGGACATCATGAAAATCATTTTTCACGAAAAATATTACAACTCCGATTATGATGATGATCCGGCTTCCGAACCCGGTCGCTTGGAAAGTATCATGAAAATTATTGAGGCCCGAAAAAACGATTATGACATTGTCAAGCCTGAACCGGCAGGGAAGGACGACATTTTAAGAGCGCATTCCCAACATCATTATGATCAGATTAAAACAAATGACCTGCTGTTTGAGATATCCTCCCTGGCGGCAGGAGGGGCTATTATGGCAGCAGAGGAAGCGTTTAATGGTAATCCATCATTCGCAGTTATCAGACCTCCGGGGCATCATGCTTCCGGCAATGCATGCTGGGGATTTTGTTTTTTTAACAATATGAGCATCAGCCTTTTAAAGCTGTTTGCCGATAAAAAAATATCTTCCGCTTTTGTACTGGATTTTGATCTTCATACAGGGGATGGGAACATCAATATTCTGGAAAAGAGAGACGATGGTTTTGAAGTAAAAATACTGAATCCGCATGCGCACAATCGCATCGACTATATCATAGAAGTTAGGGAATACCTGCAAAATTTGTCGGATGTTGATATCTTTGCCGCTTCCGCCGGATTTGACCAGGGCATTAACGATTGGGGAGGATTACTGGTGGGCGAAGATTACGTTGAGCTGGGCGAATTGATGAGGGAATACTCGGAAAAATTATGTGAAGGCAGACGTTACGCCATTTTTGAAGGCGGTTATTATCATCCCGACCTGGGAAAACATGTAGATGCCTTTTGTAAGGGCTTCAGGTAAGCTGCCGGATTAACAGGTAGTGACAATCCTGAAAGATACTTTCAATATATCAAACCCAAGATCCATCGAAGGTGAGCATCTCTGCGATATTATGAATTCAAGGTACATCAACTGAAGCCGTCGTTTGCTTCCCCTGTTTTCATTTGTCACCGTTTACGATGCTCATGAACACTCAATTAATTTCACTTCGTCATCCATCCCAACCCCTTAACCCTGAGGAGTATTGGGATCGGGTCTAGAGTGTTGCATTTTGGTCTTTTTAGGCTAAAAAGCCTGACTGCTAATTTGGCGAATAATCTTATCCTGAAACTAATAATGATAATCTTTTAACCAAAAAACATCTGACAAAAATATGAAGGAACTAAAAGTATCAAAAACATACAAAATGCAACACCCTAGACCCGACCCCAATCCGAACCAATCCAATCTTTTGTAATAACTTCTAAGCCAGTAAATCATCAGGAACAAAATAAAGATAAAGAATAGCTTTGATATAATTATAAATACAATTCCAATATTAATGATTTCATGGCCTGAGATAGATATTTTATATATTAAAAATATATTCAAGCAAATAGTGTGCACAATGGAATAATACATCATATATACCAAATATATACATGACTTCTTCTTTGATCTATAAAGGTTTACTGATGTACCTAAAATAATAATTCCTACAATTGACTCTATAATCTGATCAATTATTGCGATAGTAAGCAAAGAGTTTGTTCTAAATATAGTTAAAACATCTCCCTTGCTTTTAAACAAAGTCAACAATTCAATTATTGATGGAATTAGTTTGTACCCACCTAAAGTGATTAAGAACAAAATCACAATATAAATAAAACCAACACTGAATAACTTCAAACTCGATTCGCTCGTCATAATAAAACCTGAAAGTTGAATGTATCATTCACTAATATTTTGCTCCATTTCGTCTAAATCAAGTTTGGGACATTCTCCGCCAACTTGAAAGACATCTCCAACCAACTTAAAAGATCCATTTGAAAAAGCCTTTCCAACACCGATGTCAAGTCTATTTTCGGAATTTGTATCAGTATCAATCTCTTCTAATTTTCCAAAGTTCGTCATTTTTAGTTTGCTATTCTCGACCCGAATATCGTGATATTTTTTTTAAAGAAAAAGCACAAAAAATCGCAGGCAAAAAAATAATGATTAAAATTGAAATAAAATGCAATTCATCATCTTTTTTTACAACTTCTATATTAAAGGTATCTGACAAGATTCCCTGTCCCCAATGGCATACTATTATTGCCAAAAAAAATAAGATAACAGAAATAATTAGAGCAAGCAGAGAACAAAAAAATAGTTTAATTACTTTCATCTTTTACCTGTATGTTATTTGGTGCACCCGATTACTGATTATTCCATTTTTTTACTGAGTCGCCAATTTTACTCGCTTGCGTAAGGGGGAAAATAGTAAAAAAGATAGGATATTTGGAGTTACTTTTTATCTTTATAATGGCAATTGGAGGGCTAATTGGAATAAATTTAATAGACTTGATATCATTCCAATCAAATTTCTTGTTGGGTAGAAAAATACCATCTTTTTCTATTGATAAGCTTCTTAACCTTACAATAATGAAGACGAATCCTACTAAAATGGCAATTGTCATTAACAATGCTACAGTTAGTTTTATTGATTCTGAAAGACTGTTAGCATCGAGTATCTTTTTCGCAACAGATATAGCAAAAACAGTTAAAACTAGACATATTAAGGGCAGGAAAAACATTTTGTAAAAAGGAACAAGAAATCTACTAGATGTATATGTCAACTGCAATCCTTAGAAGATTCACTTGAGAAGATGACGTGCAGGAAAACGTTTTTATATTAGAGTATTTATTCATTTAATCAGATCCCCAAATCATATCAAAAATAGGTTGTGTATCATTTATCGCCCCCTCGTGATATTCAAGCCCTAAGTTAAATCCTGGTGTCACTCCAGGTATACTAAGTGAGAATTCAAATAATTGGGAACCATCGCTATTTTTTGCATAATTCCCCTTCTCATCAAGCATATACGATAAATCATAATCTAATCCCTGAGTGGGTTGGGTATTGG
>JBFFHJ010000100.1:0-25600 GCA_041556995.1 bacterium
ACCCTGGATGCCTCATTCCATGCTGCTTGTGTCTGGAGTCAATGCTTTTTGGGATTTATAGCGTTTCCAGTCAGTATTACAAAAAGAGTGATATTAAAACCAACGGTTTTCGGGAATACCTATAAAGCCCAAGTTTTGCCGGTCTCGGGGGATACAGAAAAAGTTATGTTTGATGTTTTTATATACGACCGAACAGATGACATCTGTGAGATAGTGACCGGTATTAAAATGATCGATGTCAGTGGAGGTCGGCTTCGTCCGTCCGAATGGATACGATTCTCCACTCCTTAAAACCTCCTTCATATCCAATCAAAAAAACTGGAAATTCATTTCAAAATCTCATTTATGTTATTAATCTTGTTTTTTTTGTGTTACCTTGTACTTTCAGGAAGACTAAATTTTATCGTGCCTATAAGGAAAGAAGTCTACGAGTTATCACACACATCTTAGGGTTTGGATTTAATTTTTACTTGTTCAGATTTTTTAAAAAAATCAGTATCATTCTCTGATGGGAACCCTGTCGACCTGAAAAATTTCCATACTTCAAAAAGATCTTTTGTTAACGGTTTCACAGGACTTGAAGCAAACATATTTCCAGGTAATCAGCAACTTCTCTTGCATTTGTCCCTGAGAGACCCTTTGTTATACTTACTCAGGATGACAGAAAACGTGTTTACTGATCGACAAAGAATCCGTGGTTATTGAGACGGGATAAAAAACTGAAATGTGAGTTATTAGTATTATAATTATCTTTGTTTTTTTAATAAACCTGAACCGGCACTTGTCTTTTATTACTGTGGCAGTTGGTTCTGGTTGTTATTAAATATTTGAAATATACGAATTTTATCTTTTTCATATGACTCAGACGTTTCGGATAATGATTGTCGATGACAATGAGACCATTTTGGATTTGTTGTCCACCATACTGGAAGAAGACTATGAAATTTTAGCCTGTGAATCCGGCGAAAATGCGTTGGTTGAGATTCACAATTTCAAACCACACATTTTGCTGCTGGACATAATGATGCCGGGCATGAATGGATATGAGGTTTGCAGGAAAATTCGAGCGGATAAAACCCTATCGTATACTAAAATACTATTTTTATCTGCCAGAGGTATGCTGGAAGACCGTTTGAAAGGGTATGAAGTTGAAGCGGACGATTACCTTGTAAAACCGTTTGAAAATGATGAACTTTTAGCAAAAATTCGGGTTTTCATTAGACTGATCAGGGAAGAGGAAAAACGAAAGCAAGCGGAAGCCATCTTACGGCAAAGCGAGGAAAAATACCGGATGTTAGTGGAAACAACACCCGATATTATCTTCAATGTTGATCAACAAGGTACAATTTTATTCACCAATGATTCAGTTAAAAATGTGGTGAACGAAAATATAGTGGGTAAAAAAATATTTGAATACATGCCCATCGAGTTTCATGACATGGTGAAATCTAAATTGGACAAGGCATTTAGTACTGGTGAAATTGATTGTTTTGAAGCCAGTAGCTTTAGCTCTGGTGAAAATATCAGATGGTATTCCACTCGAATCGGTCCCAACAAACAGAATGATAAATTGTCAGCTGTTACGCTTATTTACAGAGATATAACAGAGCAAAAACAAAATGAAGAGGAATTAAAGAAGCATCGTTTTCATTTGGAGGATCTGGTCGTTGAACGCACTAATGAACTGGAAAATAGTAACGAACAATTACAGAAGAAAATTATTGAGCAAGAACAAACCGAGGGATTACTTCAAAAAAGCGAAGAAAAATATCGATCAATTTTAGAAAATATTGAAGAAGGTTATTATGAAACAGATTTGAAAGGGCAGTTCACCTTTCTTAATAATTCTATGAGTAGAATTTTTGATTGTCCCATCGATCAACTGATTGAAAGGGACTATCGTACATTGTCCGATGAAAAAAACATTAATAAAATCATTCAATCTTTCAGGGAAGTATATTCTACCAACGAATCGAAAAAGATACTGAATTGGGAGATTCCTCAGAGAAATGGATTAAATAAATACCTTGAAACATCCATCTCACTGGTTTTAGAAGACGAAAAAAAGGTGGGTTACCGTGGATTGATAAGGGATGTAACGGAAAAACAGCTTTACCAGAGATCTATTGAAAGCCTGTTTAAGCATGCAGTGGGAACCTTGGCTCGCGCTGCTGAAGTTTACGACCAGGATACCGGCGATCATATCATTCGCATAGGTGATTACAGTAAACTTTTAGCTGAGTTAGCGGGGATGAATTCCAGCTATCAGAAAGAGATTCAGGTGTCAGCCCAGCTTCATGATGTCGGTAAAATTCATATTGCTTCATCCATGTTGAATAAAAAGGGAAGTTTAACTGAAGATGAATTTGAAAAAATAAAAAATCATACCTTGTATGGTTCGATTATTATCGGCAGAAATCCTGATTTTAAGATGGCCAGTGAAATTGCCATGTTCCATCACGAAAAATGGAATGGTTCCGGTTACCCCATTGGTATACGGAGTCGGGCCATTCCTCTGGCAGCCAGGATTACATCCATTGTTGATGTTTTTGATGCCCTGATATCAAAGAGAAGTTATAAAAACTCCATTGAATATAATACTGCCAAAGAAATCATAACAAATGGCGATAATCGACTCGATCCAAAAGACTCTTTCGATCCACGATTACTCAAGTTTTTTCTCGATAACTACGAGCATTTTGTCGCCATCCATCAAAAAAGTCTTCTAACAGAAAAAGAGTTTTTAGCCCAGCGTATTAACATCGTTTTGCTGGAAGATGATGTACACCTGCAATCGGTCATTAAGGAAAATTTTAAAGATGAGCTGACTTATGTGGATGTTTTTGGATTCACTTCCGTCAAAGAATTAAAAGAGTTTCTGGAAAAAGACAAAGATTTTTTCCCCCATCTTTGTTTTATTGATGTTGCTCTACCCGATGGATCAGGTCATGATGTGGCCTTTGACCTGAAAGAAAAATACCCGGAGGCCCACCTTATTTGTATTACTGCCGATGAAGATATCAACTATCAAAAAGTAAACTTGTATGCCCACCGTGTTTTTCGCAAGCAACCCATGCAGATGGATAGTTTTATGCGAAATATGATAAAAACTGCTGAAATTATTAGAGAATATGACTACAATCCCCTAAAAATCTAAATGTTTATGAAGAGAATTTTGTAACACATCATTAGATGAGGCAGATCATTTTTTAGAGAGGCACGATCTGCCATCAACCGGAATAACTGCTCCATTAGACCCGCCAGCGACCAAGGCAGCTTTGCCGCTGAGTGTACCGGGTGGAAACTCCTTGCGTAAAAGACGTGAAAACTTTGCGTAGAAAACGCAAACTATTCCCTTGTTTTTGTTTGTTTTAGGCTGTTTTAGGCTGTCGAATTTAAGCGAGATATACAACTTCGATTTCCTCTAGTTCAGAAAGAATCGCCTCCGTTGCTCTATAATACCAACAGTGCTTCGCATATCCCATAAAACTCATCAGCGCCTCCCTGAGCATTTCTCAAAAGAGATCTCACCGCACTTGTATTTCTTTGAAAAAGATGATTACCCCATATTCTACCCACAGAAGTCAACTCCTTATTTAAAAGGGGAAAATCGATGTTTTAGGGTTTAGTTTTAAAAATAGTTTTTGTGCGAGATAAGCTTTGATTTGATTCAATAGGCGCTGAAGATATCCTTTATCGTCGCGTATTATTATAAAATCATTTATGTAACGGGTATAACGACGAACACCAAGATTATCTTTTATAAAATGATCCAATTGATTTAAGTATTCATTGGCGAATAATGTCTGGCTGGATAAAGCACCGATTGGTATTCCTGCCTCATGGCTATCGATAATACGATCTATTAGTCAAAGGGTGCTTTTATATCTAATGTTTTTTAAGAATCAGGTCGTCATCAGGTTTTCAGGGTTTCAGATATCAGTTTATCAACAGAAAACGGAACGAAAACCGACGCTCGAACTCGAACTCAAACAGAGGGTATTCAGGTTTAAAGAACCGAGACCGGCACCGGCACCGTTGCCCCAGCTGCCACCACGGATCAGCATACGCTCATCCGTTATTGTTCTGTAGTTATAACCGGCTAGCTCATTTTCAGTGCCACGAGACAAAAATCCCATTTTTTGAAGCAACAAAATCTCATCATCATGAGTGCCCTCAGCCAAAAGCGTATTGCCGCCAACAGTAAAATGCTCGGGTAACGTATCATTGAAGTCTCGATTTACGCTATCAAAAAATAAGTTCGTGGCGTGCCAGTCTGCTTCCGCAGTATTAAAATCATTGTTCAGATTTTGGTCGTTAATGTAGATTTGGCCGTCGACCAGTTTCATCCCCCCGAGCCATTCCCAGACGTTGCCATTGAGATCAAATATCCCATTGTCGGTACCATCATGACTCCAGCTTTTTGGCCCGCTTCCAGCAGCGACTTTATTTTCGCCAATCTTATGACCACGATTCACGAAGGTGTCAGAATCCTGATAATCCTTACCGTAATCGTTGTTTCCTTTTGGCTGAACGCCATTTTTGTTAGTGATTAGCATTATCGCCGCCCACTCGATATATGACATCTCATGCCATCCAGGCCCACGATTTCTGCAGGCTAGTTTCGCCTGGTTATAATTAATGCCTGTTTGAGGTACTTTACCGGCCCTCGAACAGGCCCTTGAAGCTGATGTGCCGATCGATCCGTAAACAACGTTTTGGTACTTGGAATAATAAACAATATCCCTTGTTTCGCCATGAGAAATAAACGCCGAAAAAGAATTGGAATCCCCATTCCCAAAAACGTAGTCATTAGTGAACTTTTCAACAAGCACCATTTCAGAAGGATAATCACCATTCACGTCGTATAAAATTGTATTTCTGCCACCGGATCGCATTTCAACTGTTTTTCTAAGTGCATCTGGCACACTGATTGTTATACTCATAAAATCTCCTTTTTATTCGGGTTTTGGAATATATCTTCGATCTTATAAAGTCTAATTTCAACCTCATCGTAGTTATCGACACGGACTTGCTCGGTTTCTGGTTGACCTTGGGGATCGACCTCCCCGGTTTCGGTTATAATATTTTTAACCGGCGGAATAACAATATCGGCTACAAGGATATCATTATATTTAACAGTTTTACTTACAACGCCACTCTCTTGATACTGGATGACATTAATAATCGTCTGCTGATCATAAGCGGTGATTGTAATATTAGCCCCATCAATCGACACCTCTGGGTGGTTTCCTGGAATTAATTTCGTAATCTTCATATTTCCCTCTTTTTTAATTGATCAACCGCCAGGACACTGTTCCGCCGCCTGATCCCTTAGCCCTTAATTTAAAACCATTAACAGACTTATCATAAGCGACGATAGCTCCCAAAGTCTCGTGCTCGCGGCTGGTGATTACCTGGTAATCGGCGATTGGCAGTATTTCAGTAAAATTGACAGAAACATAGTCCGTCCGGTAATCGGGATCAGGCGCGGCCGAAATCTCAACCTCTCCGGATTGCCTTAGTACAATGTCTTTCGCTTCATGTTTTAACAAATTACGCCTGACGATCACCGACAACTGCTCTTGTCCAGACGCTAGTAAATTGATATCAAACCGCTGCTCGTTAGTTTTTTCGTCAATAACCATTTGCTGCTTGATTATACGACTTATGGACGCGGCGTTTGATTCCCCTTCATATGCGACCAAGAGATCCTGAGCGTCCATCGCCTCGGTTGTTGAAAATACGGCGGACGGATCGATATAAAGCTCAATTGTGTCGGCATTTTCCGCGTTGAAGATGACTTGTAACCACAAATCCTTGCCGGCGCCTTCTTCTAGCGAGGGTTTATAAGTAGGCGGGAAATTACCTATAACTATCAAGCTTCCCGAGTCGTCCCACAATCCAACCTCTCGCACCCAAAAAGGCCCGGTCGCGGCTGGGATATACCCTTCGGCTTGCGTCCATAGATTATTGACCTCGTGTGTTTCGACCTTACTTAAAGCCCCTCTCCAAACCTCATTGATCAAGGTCGTTCTGCCGCCGTCGGGATTTTCGACAGCGGAACCTCCGCCATCGCCGATAGATATGGCGGTGATATTTATGCGCTCACCGGTTAAAAGAGCCGACTGTCGCTGGCGACCAATATCGGTAAGTATCGCTTTATAGGTCATTACAATCCTCCATTTATGGTTACATATTCGACCTGGATATTAGAGATAGCCTCCATCGGAACTGTGGAAACCGATAAAAATTCCGGTATTTCAGGATATACCAACATCTTTTCGCTTGTCACTAAAGTGGCGCCGAACTCGATATCCATTTTCGTCGCGACTGCATCAAAAATTTCAGGGTAAAGCCGAATACACTCACTTTCGTGAATCGGATGGTGATAGTCGATGTCTGGGGCGACTGTTTTTGGGTCAAGTTCGTATGTGACTTCAGCCGTCAATTTCACGGGTATCGGCGGATAGACAACGCTACGATCCGTTTGGACGCAGTTGGAGCTAAATTTTAGGTCTATTTGAGTTGAAAGCGTTTCAATTATTTCCGGGTAAACAGTGACATTATCTGTGGATTGAGCCGCTATAGCGGTGTGGAACGTGTTTTTTAATCGTAAGACGATATCAAAGACACTACGGACGTTTTTATTGCGTTCAGCGAGCTTATTCAGCTTTGCGTACCTTTCGTCATCAAGACCGTCCAAATCAAACGCTAGTCGCTGATGATACGGTTCCCCGTCGTACTCAAACCATTCGTCATAATCCGGATAAAGTCGCAGAATCTCGAATAGCTTTTCAATTACCCATGGGGTTCCGCGACGCTTCCTGATTTGCTCGGCGGTTTGAATAAACTGCTTTTTTTGATCAACGGTTTCCGCGTATTCATAACCCTCGACCACAAGCTCAAAAGCGATAAAATCCAAGACGTTTTCAGGTAGCGCGTCCACGTCAAGCACATAACACCTCTCAAGACAGCTTTCAAAAATATCTAAGACATACTGGATGGCGGCGGCCAAACCGACGATCCTAATGTCCTTGTTAATCGATATCGGCAGAAAATTAATAAGGCGATCAATCATCGACAAATCCTCCAAAAATTGCCTCTGCGGCCCCATTTAGTTGGGCCACTTGACTATTCAACAAACCAACGACAGTCGCGGGGCTTGAGATTTCAACATGGTCCATGCCGTCGATTGTCATTAACAAAGAGTGAAGATAACTTGGATTAATCTTCCTGCCGATTTTAGCGCATTGCCAATCTATGTAGCTATCGGTTTTTTCCGAAACGGCGGTGTCAATCGAGTCTTTTAGTTTCTCGTAATCGCTTTTTACATAATACGTAAAACTCAAGTCATAGCCGACAAACTCCAATAACCCGGTTTCAACGTTATCTGTCTGTGGCCTTCGGATTTTAGAGCTACAAATCTCTATCACCGCGTTTTGAATCTCGTCTGAGGGAAGCTCTGAGTTTTTCATTAGTGGGCACAGCCTGACAACGCCGGCGCTAGGGTTGGTCACCGACACATCGATAATATCCGTGTGAGCCGTCATCGCCCAGAATTTATAGGCGTCCTCCGGTCCGGCGGTTGAGAATTGTAAGGGATAATAATAAAGTCTCTCGGCGTACCGATCGTCTTCCTCCGCATCCGATCCGCCGTTTGAGATGGTGATATTCTCAATCGTCAAAACCCTTGGCGAAGGATCAACCAATCGATTGATTTGCCCGGCCATAAAATCATTACCGATCTCTCCCGTTTGCGCGCATTCGGCGATGGCCTGTCCCGTTATCTCTCCCGCCAAGATCGTAATCGTCTCGGTTGTCTGGAATATAACACCCGAGGCCGTGGCGGCGCGTTTACCGGCGGCGAACACATAATCCGAGTCGTCCGGCTCTATCGTGATTATCAGCGTGGTTTGAGCCGCCTGAGCGGACAACCTTTTTCCATCCTCTCCCGCGACCCTAGCGCCATAATGATCCAACGCATCCCCCTCAGCGTAAGCGAGCAGGTTTTTTTTGGCTGCGACATCGATCCGGTTGACATAATTTAAAACAAAATAGATAACCGCCTGCAAAAACAACCTCTCCGGGTCTCCCGGAGTCAGGTTTAAACCGGTTGTGTCCTCGTATATACTGATCGCTTTCGTCTGAATCGAGTTGACGTCAATATCGTCAATAAAGCTAATCTCCGGCAATCCAAAACGAGGAGTTTTTTTCATAATCAGTCCATCGCGCTTAAAATTGTTCTTTTAGCCACTGATAAAATATTTTTTTGCCTTTCCATCTGATCCGCAAAGAAAAACGGCACGGGGGAAGTTCCCGGATGATCTATTTGTTTGGCAAAAACATACCCTTCCTCGGTCGGGATTCTCAGTGCCTTGCGGTCCTTGGGTCTGATAATATGAGGCTTGGTTCCGTATTCCAAATGCGCCGGCCATTCGTCGCGGGTAAAAACCAGCGATTTATTTCCTTCCGGCCGCCAGCCGATTTGACTCTCCAATCCGCCCGATTTGGAGATATTATGGTCCCTGATAAAAGCAACAACATCTTCGGTGTATATCTCCGCCGCCTGATCCGCAAGAAGAGATAGTAGTCTTGAGTATGTCGCTTCATCCAGCAGCGCCGGAAGCTTGTCGGCTTTGACATCGAGTTCGATCATGTTTTATTTTTTTGGGTGCCACTCTTGGTTTTTGTGGTCTCGGACTCCTCTTGTTGAGCCTGTTCGGATATACCTTTGACCTCTTTTTTTTGGATTTTGCTTCGTAGCCATTCAGCCGCTTTTTCATCTTTAATGTCGGCGGTTCCGCTCTTGAACGATATCACATGTCCGTCGGCTCTGATGATTCGGTCGTTGTTTGATTTAAAGATTGCCATTGTCTTTTTTGGTTCGGTTTGAAAAATTGAACCCGAACAGATCCGGGTTATCGATAAACAATGCATGAAAAAAAGCTGTCAGACGTATAATTAACGGCTCATCGTGGTTTAACACGCCGGCGTCCTCAAATCCAATATGTATCAACTCGTGAATCAATGTCTGGTCGACCACCGGATCGGACAACCGGTTATCGATATAGATAACGGCGTCTGTCAACGAAACCTTTCCCCAGGCACTTGAATCCTCGTCCAGCAGGGGAGACTGAACCGGGTCGATGAATTTAACTGTATAATCGATTCCGCCAATTTTGATTTTCATTCCGTCAACCCCTCGATCAACGCGTGAGCTTCCTTGTGATTGCCAACCCTGAATGTATACTCGCCCAGCATCCTGCGAGCCAAATAATCGGCCCCATTGGGGGTGGCATCCTCATCGCTAAGCGCCCGTCCTTTAAACGGAACAATATCAATCTTGGTAGTATCGATAATGGAAAGCTTGGTTCGCGGGAAATTCATGTCCACTGCGATTTGAGTGATAATGCCCATGGGTAGGTCATTGACGAACCGGTAGACTGCGGAACCGGTGTTTTGGTCATGGCGCTCGATCTCCAGGTTATCGGCGTGAAAAGCCGTAATTTTCCGGGCTTGGTTGGTATTGCACAAGATGGTGTTGGGTTGCCCTCCTCTTTTAACGATCTCCTCGAAGGTATCGTTTAAAAGGGTTGCTGTAATGGCGCTACTGGCAGCGTCCACCAGGTTGGCGCCGGTCTGCGACAAAAAATAAAGCAACCCGCCAGCGCTGCCGTTGTTGGAAGCATCGCGGGCGACTCTTCTACCATAAATCAAAGCGTTATTCATCCGGCGGCCGATAATATCCATCCCTACCTTGACACTGCGTTGCAGGGCATCGTCAATCGTGTAATCATCGGAATATTGGGCGGTTTTGGAAGCCTTGGCCGTAAAATCGAAAATCTCGGTCTGATTCCACTGAGTAACCGGCTTTTGTCCGGGGTCGTCTCCGGGATCGGTTCCCTCGGGTCGAGGTCTGGACACGATCTTGATGTTGGTGCCGGACGCTATAGTCTCGGAAGGGGTGGAACCATACTGGCGGGTGACCGTCAAAACGTTTCCCGCGATGGAATCCACCCGCGCCTGTTCGTCATAGCCCTCAAAGACTAAAATCATCTCGTTGGAAAACGCCGTCCCGTCGGCCACGGTGATAGTGCCGGCTCCGGCTGCCGCTTCCGCCGCCAGGGAGTCGCCTTCCGCAGTCATCACGTCCTCGATCCACTCATGCTTCGGATTGACCGCCGCCTGGCTCGATATTTTTAATAAACCGATCAAAAACGGAAGCAGTTGCATGATAACGGCGAATTCCTTTGAAATATCCCGCTTCAGGTTTTGAAATGAGTAGGTAAAATCCATTGCTTATCCTCTTGTTGGGTTAAGAATTAACGCGACCAGTCCGGTTGAATTCAGCCGGTTACGATTTGTTGATCAGGGCGTTCAGCTTCAGCATGGTGGGGACATCTCCGTTTTTAACGGCCTCGTCGTACTGCTTTTTTAGTTCCTCGGCCTTTTCGGTATCGGTGTCTTTGGCGCCGGAACCCTGCTTTGAACTGGCTTTGACTAGGTAGGGTTTCTCTTTTAAAAACCCCGTCAGGTACTCCTTGACGCTCTTGCCGTCGATAGTGACCGTGTCGTCTTCCACCGAGGTTTTAGACCGCACCAGGTCAAACACGTCCGAAGCATCGGCCGCGTTCAGGATCGAAGCCGCCGCGATCACTTCGGATCTGGCGATCTGCGCCTTGTACTTCGCCTCGGTCTTTATCCGGGCTTCCTTTTCGGTCTCGGCGATTTTCTCGAACTCGCCCTTTTTCTCCAGTTGTTGCCGTTTTAATTCCTCCAAGGAACCGACTCCGGTTACCTCTTTCAATTCCTTAGCGAACGCGGCCTTGGCGTCTTTTTCGGCCTGGAATTTTGCGGCTTCCAGATCCACCTTCTGTTCTTCTGCGGTGGACAGTTTCTTTTCTTCGGCTGGCTGATCCGTTTTTTTTTCCCCTTGGCCGCCGGGGGTTTGTTCCTTTTCCTTGTCGCTCATAGCGTCCTCTTATAGCGTCCATACGATTGGTTGAATAAAAAAATGACTTGCAATCAATGGATTTAGCCTACCAGAGCGCCCGCTGGCGTTGTCTTTCACGGCCATGACTGACCGGATATATTTATAGTTTTTGCTTGGTTTTGGGGATCAGGTAACACAGGCAAAAAGGATGCGGTTTCGAGTCCGGCACTTTGTCTTTTGGCCACACACCCCGTCCCAATCCATAGTCCACGGCGGCCCAATCATCGCAGATATCGACCTTGGCGTGCGATTTTGATATCCGCCAAGCGTACCCGATCACATTGTCGTCGTCTTTGGTGCAGGCGATCTGCGCCGAATGAAAGGCGTTGGCGGATTCGGTATAGGCGATCCGTCTCAAGCTATAGAGCTGTTTGTCATACAGCCACCTGTTCAATGTATGATCGATCAAGCGCGCGTTACCTTCCTTTACGGCTTGGGTGATCTGTTTATACAGGTCCTTGCCCGCGTACCGGGTTCCCTTTTTCGCCAGGCCGTCCAGGTAGCCTTCCACCTTTTTAAGCGTCATGTTCCAGTCCGCCCTGGCTTCCGGTGAGGAGATAACGGTCTTAGCCTGCTTCTGGAACTGATCCAGCCATTTGGGGATTTTTTCTTTCGAGGTCCGGGCGAACAATCCCCTGTTCTTCTCAATGGACCGCTGCATCCGGTAAGTCAGTTGCTCCGCCTGCTCTCCTTTTTTCACCCCCTTGGCCAGCGCTTTTTTAAGTCCCTTTTTCTGTGATTGTTCCCAGTTCCATAGTCTTTTAGAAAGGTTTAGTCCATCAGCATATTTTTTTTCCACCGACTCTTTCATCAGCCTTGAGATCAGCGGATCTCTTAGGGACTTTTTTTTAGTCGCCCTGTTTACCGTCCGGACGACAGCGCTTTTGATAATCGCTTTCACCTCCGCCTTTAAGACGGCGGCGGAGGTCTCTAAATCCGTTTCGATTTCGCTGTCGATCTGATACTCGTTGGTTTTGATTTTAGCGGTTAGCTCCGCACTTTCTTTTTTGACCGATCGTTGCAGCGCTTCGTCGTTCTGTCTAAGCTCGTCCAGCCAATCATTCCTGATCTCTTCCCAGCTCATCGTCTATCCGGTTTTTGTAGGGGTCCCCCTCGCCGTCGATCTCATCGTTGATTTTCTGCAGCAACCTTTCATTCGCCTCGCTTAGAATACGCGAGACAAACTTTTTCTTGATCTCCTTGGCAAAGGTGTCGCTGATATCCAGCGTCAGGGAGTCGGCTACGATCTGTAATTCCTCCAACAGATCGGCCACCGAAAAGTCCCTGGGATAGGCAATATTGCCCTCATACTCAGTTTCCTGCCAGAGACAGACCAGCCTCGCAATCTCCCTTTCCGCCCGCTCGCACTGGGTGGCAAAGGTGGCGATGGTGCGGTTGGCTTCCTGAAAATGGTAGCTTAACGCCACGCCGGACCCCTGAACCCCGCCGGTAAACTCCAGGTTGGCCAGCTCATAGATCATCTTGACCATGGCGGAGATATCGCTACTGTAAAGCTCTACGGGATCAGGCGGGGGGGCGATAAATTCGGGTTTACCGCCGTGCTCCGGGTTGTAAGGCAGGGCGTTTTCCGTCGACATGGTCATACCGGAGTATTTGGCGATATCCTCCTCATTCTTAAACGGCATGGTAAAGACGGAAAAAGTCTGATTGCGAAACAACTCTTTTTTCTCCGACCAAGCGTTGAAAATATCCCAGTTTAGCGCCGTGATATCCCAACACCAAGCGATAGAGACAATTCCAGACGGACTGATCGGCTTGGTGGAGTTCAAGGGGACAACCGGCACCACGCCCAATCCGTGGTCCCCTGATTCCAGGGTTCTGTTCCCCTTGGGATCGGAGGTGATTTTCCAGGAATTCCGGTCGAAAAACCGGTAGACGATCTCATCGTCCGGCTGTCTTTCGATAAAACTGATTTCCTCGATATTGCCCTGTATTCCCGCGACAATAGAGTTTAGCTGTTGTCTGGTGCGAATCGTGACATAAGGCAATAACCCTTTTTCGATTTCTTCAGCGCGGGTGACGGCGGACTCCCTGGGCTTGTCAACGACCAAAAACACCGTGCCCGAAATCATGGAAAGTAAAAAAGCCTTCTCGATGGTATCGCCGATGGGTTTCATTCCCCCCATGCCGGTGGCAAAATCCATGTAGGCCTGGGAATCGACATCCCGGACCGGGGCTTGTTTGAACAGATGGCTGATATAGCTGTCCACCACCTTTTTGACGTAATTGGGATACACCGCCAGTTGTTTTCGAATCGCGAACTTCTCGTCGGTCTCCCTGGGATGGCGGATTAAATACTCGCCGTCCTTGAAACCGCCCTGGCCCGTATAGGCATCAATTAAAAATTGTTGTCCGAATTCCGTTTTCATAATTGGTTACAACCATTTAAAAGTGACTGCCTTATAAACCCAACTTGTCCCTTTTTTTGGGGAAGCCAGGTATTCGGCGATAATGGAACTGTTCATGGCCATTCCGAAATGATTGGCCACATCCTTGCGGTACTTGTTGACGGTGTTTCCCTTGGCGTCGGTAACCTTTTCTTTCTGTAGGTTTTTCAGGTGGATATCCACGATATCCAAGACCTCGGGGGAATCCGCGTCTTTTTGGGGCAACAGGATCTTTGGTTGTTCTCCGCTTTCCGAGCCGAACAGATCGGTAAAATCGTCCAAAGAGGCGTCCCGCCCGACCAAAACCCTCTGGTAGGTCTTTCCCTGGTGTTTCCCTTCTTCGGTCTTAACCTGGTCGGTTTCCTTAAAATCCTGCAGCCAAGTGATCTCGGGGAACCGGTAGGCGATCCTTCTGACTTCGGTTCTAAGCGGCTTGGAGTCCAGCGCGATCCCCGAAATATGAAGCCTTTCAATCAGCTCTAAGATCCTGGATTCCATCTCATCAGAATCCATCTCCTCGAACCATATATATCGCTTCCGTCCGTCGGGCAGCCGCTCGTGACAGGCGAAATGCGCCAGGTCTCCGCAGTCCACCCCGGCGTATCTCGGGTTCGAGGAACCGGCCAGACTTATGTTATAATCGCCCCTGACGGATACCAGCACCGCTTCGGTAATGGGCTGCATATCCCCCGCGTCGGGCTTGGCCAGGGCGGAACAATTGAATTTTGCTTTTTTGGAGCGCTTCTTTTTAGCTTTTTCCCAGCGGTTCATGATATAGCTTAACGCCACGCCGGGGATTTCCAGTTGAGAGACGCGGTAGCTGATATTGCCCTCTTTTCTCTTAGACGGGTAGGTATCCACCCAGCGACCGTCATTCTCAACCCGGATCTGCTTGCCACATTTGACGCAAACTATTTTCCACTCTCCGTCTTTTTTTCTGGTGCAAAGCGGGAAAAGATCCGGCAGCACCTGCCCGTCCTTACCGCAGGCCGGGCACTTGATATGCCATAGCGTCTGGGTGCCCTCCTCGAATTTGGAGTGAATCCCCAGTCCCGGCAGCATACCGACGGAAAAGAAAAAACGGAGGCGCAAGTCGCTGGCCGCGATCCTATCGTCCGACCATTCCAGGTTTTCTTCCGGCAGGATATCCACCTCGTCGTAAAGGTTGGCGTCCAGCGGTATGGAGATGGCGTTGGCTACGTTAAAAAGCCCCAGCACGTAAACGTACTTGCCCCGAAATTCCCTGAGCCCTTCCACGTCGATACCGGATATCCCCCCGGATTCCTCATTGATCATTTCTTTCAGATACCGGCTTTTGTTGACGGTGGACCGGTACCGGGTTTTATCAAAGCGCCTGGCGAACACGTCGGTCGGCAGAAAATACCCGTTGTTGACCCCCAACTGGGACGCCAAAAAAGCGCTGTAACCGATCCCCAGGGTGGAGACGCCGATCTGGGCGCCCTTTAAAAGGCTCATGATCTGCTCGGGTATTCTGGCCGCCTTATCCAGGTCGTCCACGACCTTTTCCAATACCCGATGTCCCTTAAAGGAATACGCGCCCTTGTCGGTGACGATCTCCTTGATCAAGAACTCCTTGAAGCTGTCGTAATCCCCTCGTCTGCGCCCCACCAGGTTGACTAGAGTTTCCATTTTTTACTCTCCGGGATGCTGACGCCGTCGATAATCTTGAACAGCCGTTGTTTAAACTCGGGGTATTTATCCAGCTCGCGGGCGACGGATCTTTGGATCTCGGCCTTGGCGTACTCCACGCCCCGCTCGAAATTCATCCTGAGCTTGGCCACGCGCACCTGGGCGTTGGCCAATTGATTGACGGATCTGGCGAAATCGGTCGAGTCCTCGAAATTAAGTTCCTCCACGCTTTTGACAAACCTGAACAGGTGATGGGCCAACAGTGAATTGGTTACCTCGATCACGTCAGTATTGGGATTGTCCTTGACGGTCTCAAGCAGCACCTTGGCTTCGTCCAGGGATTGCCGGTAGGTTTCGGCCACCTCCCTGGAGGACTTGATTTTCAGCCGGATGGACTCCCGGCTGATATCAAAACCTTCGTCGCGCAATGTGGCCTCGATCTCCTTTAAGGTTCTCTTTTCGCTTTCGTAAAGATACACCACGCGCTCGGTTAGACCGTATAAATCGACTTTTGATCGTTTGCCCATCAGCAGTCCCCCTCGATCAATACGCCGGGATCGACCGCAATGCCGTCTATCAGATCCACGCCGTCGGCGGTGAGTTTATAAAACGCTTGAACCCGGCGCTGCTTGACCGGATGCGGTTTCTTGATTCTTTCCACATAGCCCCGGTCAACCAGATAAGCCAGGTCCTGGCGGATCTGGGTATCGCGCCAGTCCCGGTAGAATACGCCGATAATATCCAATTCCAGCACGAAGCCGGGATAGGCGATCTTTAAAAATTCCAGTAATTCGCCTCTTAACGATCCGGTACGCATTCGTGACACCTCCCTTTTAAAAATGACAGTTCTTCGGTAAGTCTATCGATTTTACCCGCCAGTGCACGGGTCTCTCCCCGCCAGCCGGAGACGTCCTGATAATAACGCTCCTTTTCAACATAATTATCGGCATCATCGGCCAAAGTGTCGATCCGGCGGTCTAACCGCTCAACCCCCTTGTCCGATTTGTCGAACCGTTCCTTGTGTTCTTTGAGTTTTTCCGCCACATACTTGGCACCAAACCAGCCCAGAACCCAAACGACCAGGATCGCTGGCATCGGCCCGTATTTTAAGATGAATGTAAAATTAGCCATGATTTCTTAATTCCTCATGATTCGATTTCAATGGTTACTTTCGGTTTAATTCGGCCATCAACATCGGGTTTAAAAAAAGTTACAGAGGCAACCGTCACTTCCGGCGCGTATTTCTTGATCTGTCCAATCACCTCGGCTGTCAGGCGCGCCTTGATTTGTGAGGTTGGACTGTCCACCATCATCCAACTGGTGCCGAAATCCCTGTCCAAAGGCACCGTCCCCTTGGGCGTGGAAAGTATCATCCCCACTTTCTGGATAATCCGGGTATTGCCCGTCGCCCCGAACACCAGGTTGTCCATATCCGGCGTGACTTCCATCAGTTCATCTCCTTCAAGTTCAACTCAACTAAGATCGACAGGATCTTGCCGTCCGACGTCGTTCTTTTAAGGGTCTGTTTCAGGCGGATCACCACGAACTCGCCCACCGGCTGGCCGCCGATCACCAGCAGATAAGCGTTTTCGTCCGCCATCGCTTCCAGCTTTTTCACTTCCGTGGCAGGAACACACCAGGCGGCGTGATAGGAAATCTTCAAACTGATTTCGTCCAGCCCCCGTCCGCCATATTGCAGGCGGGGTTTTCCTGTAATCACCGAGGTTTCAGAAAACCTGTTCTCTATCGTCTTGACCAATTCGTCCGGCGTCTCGGTTGTTTGGAACACTATTTCACCCAGGCTACCCCACATATCACCCCAGATCCAAAAATTCGCCCAACACCTCCATGCTGGCGCTACCCGCCACCATGGCCACACAGGCACAAAACCCCAACGTGTCCGGGGGACAGTTCTCACCCAAGACAATCGAGGTTTTTAATTCGTCGATTCCGCCTTGATTAGGCGGCACCCAAAGAGTATAATTGCCAGTACCTGCAATTCCTTGCGTAAATTTATCCACAGAGGCCTGTAGCTTCTGGTTGATTTTTAGCAGGTTGGCTTTTAAAGCCTCTAAAAAAACCACCAGGTTTTCGATGCTTTTGGCGGCTGAGGTCCCCGAATCTTTAATAGCCAGCATGCTTTCCTCCGCCACGTCCAAGGCGTCGCCGAAAGCGGGAAACAAATCGGTAACACCGCAAAATTCCCAATCTGGCAAGATAGATCGGCCGCCCAACGCCCCTGAAGCTCCCACCCCGTTTTCGGCGATCAGCTTCGCCGCGTTTTGCAGGGTCAGTAAATTAAAAAAATTGCCGATAGCCGCAAGCAGCGGGGCAAACGTTGCGGGGTCGGGCGCTGCTACCACGTCGATAAATCCGCCACAGATAGCGCTTGACGAAAAGTCGGGCCTGCCAACATCTCCCCTATCGTCAAACGAGGTCCTGAGAACGTTCAACAACACAGACGGAGGAAGAGACATCAAACCAGTCACCCGGTCATAGGAAGCTCCCGACCCTTCGGTATAAGGGTGGATCACCATGGTATGAAATCCTGTGTTTTTCAGATCGTTTATCTCGGTCAAGATCTCGTCGCACAGCGTCTGCACTCCAATCAAAGCGGGGTCTACCTTGCCAGCAATAAACCCCTTGGCCGTATCCAAAGCGCCAGCTGTGGTATCAAAGATTGACCCCATGGACGACGACAGGCTTCCGGTTATGGTCATCAGCGAGCTGATCGCTTGCGGGGCCGCTCCCCCTAGACTTCTTTTCGTCCAACTAACTGGCATAACGTCTCTTTTTTACGGTTCAGGTAATCGATATAGATCTCGTTTAGGCGGATGCATTTTTTAATCAGATCCGCCATTTTTTTCGACCTTACGGACTGTTTTTTCCAATCCATGACTAACTCAATTTATAGGTGCCCGCGCTGGAACCGAGTAAGACAATAATATCCGCCGCCTGCAAATGCTGGTAAAATTTATCGGCTATTGCGCCCGAGATCTTATCTGCCAGATTATCCATGGCCGCATTGAAATCGGTCTCGGTTTTGGCCGACAAAAAAGCGGCCTTGATCAGGGGTTTGATATCCGCCTTTAACGCGGCGGCTCCGGGTAGCGTCATATTGTCTCCTTTTCAGTATTTTTTAATGCTGGCTAACAAGCTCTGCAAAATTGTCAAGTCATTTTTAACAGGCTGGAATAAGGTGATATTTGAGGCCGGTCCGGTCGGTCCTCCACCGTTACCGTAAGTCAGACTTTCAATAACGGCAATAATGTTATTACTGACCTGCATATGGTCATAAACCAAAGAAAATATCCCGGTTACGTCGGTCCCGAACTCGCATTTTCCGGCGGTGGCGGTAAACTCGATATCTCCGATCAAAGCCTGGATGCTCTTGGCATTCTTGGCGGCTAAGGTGTTACCAATCACCTCCTCGTCGGCTCCGACGATCACAGCCGACCGGGCGCCGCCAATGGTTGAGCTTTTAGCTCCCACGGTCGATTCCATAATGGTTCCCGCCGTGGTCTCCTTGGCGCCCGCGATCTGTTCGCTCATGCTCCCCTTGGTGGTAACCGTAAGGCTTCCCAAGGTTAAAACCAGTTTTTGGGCAGTCAGGTCAAAGGTTTTAATAATCAATTGCAAAGCCCCGATCGATACCTGGACGGCCTTGCGGATAAACAGGTTTAAGTTCGGGAAGATCCCGTAAACCAACTTGTTTCGTTTATCGTACCCCCAGGCCGAACCGTCTGAGTATTCCCGGACCGAATGTTTCCGGTCTTTGACTGGTGTAACATCCCTATCCGAGTAAAACGATCCCAGCACATACCCCTTTTCAAGACCGATCGGCAGAAACAGGCAAACCACGTTCTCCCCCACGTCCGGCAGATCGTATTCCTTGTCGTAGCGCGTTTTTTTAAACAGCACCGGCAATTCGTCCGAGACCAGGCCGGATTCCAAATACTCCACCCGCACCGTCCCTTTATCGTCGTTGATGGAGGTAACCCGGCCGCTTTTAATCAGATTGTCCAGCCTGTTTTCCAGGACTAAAAGCCTATGTTCCAGTTCAAGCAATTTTATAAATCTCCAGCATCGCTTGGTATCCATTATCCGTGATCGTGTGTTTGATCTCGGTTGAAAAATAGTTTCCCGAAAGTTTAAAAAGCTCGGCCAGCTCTATGACGCCGTTGGCGTACAGGCCGGGGTCTCCCTCCAGTTCAATCGAGCCGGTAATCCTTTTCCGATTCTTGGCTTTCAGAGCGGCTTCTGCTCTAAGTCTCGCCTGCACCTCGTTTTCGGCGCGCTCCCTTATGGTAAGCGCGCCGCCTTCGTTGACCGAGGTGTCCTCGGCGGTATAAGAGACCAGCGCTCCGTCTCCCTCGTTTTGATCCCAGTACTCCACCGAACAGGACTGATACACACCGGCCGAGGTATCCCGTATTCGATACCGGGTCAGTTCCTGTTTTTCAAACCGGTTTAAGGCGGCGGCGCTTTCCAGGGAGTCTATAGATAAAACCGACAGCCGATTCGGGCTTAGTTTCAAGTGAAATCCGTATAGCTCGCAGATCCGTTTTAAAAAAGCCATGTCGGACTCCTCCTTTTGATCCAACCGGGTGAACGACAACGGATCTTGCCGGTCGCTCAGGTAATACGATTTGATTTTTTGGTTTTTCGCGATTTCGGCGCATATCTGCTCAAATCGGATATTCTCCCAAGCCCTAGTGCGCTTTTCCTTGAAATTCGATTTTAAAGCCGCTGTAAGCGATTTTATCACTACCGTTTCAGGGGCGGATTTAAACTCGATCTCGTCGACCTCGAACTGAAGCCAGTCGCATTTACTACTTTTAAAGCCGAACCGAAAGGAGATCTGATCCCCTTTTTTCGGGTACCAGCCGTTTTTCCAGTCGCCGCCGCCGTCCTCAATCTCAATCTCCAGGCTGTCCGCCTTGGCATGAGCGAAATCCGTGTAAGTCACACTGCAGATATTGTCTCCCGCCAGGGCAATCAGATCGTGTCCCTGGTAATTGATTTCACAGACGGGTTGTTTTACTGCTTCCATGGCGGCAAGGAGCTGGTGGTTGCGGTGTCCGTTTCCGGCAGCGTCAGTACGATGCCGGCCTCAAACACAAAATAGCCCAGGTAATCCGGGTTTTGCCTCATTAACTCGCCGGTCAGGCTTTCGCCGCCCAGCTCGTTTTTTGCGATCAGATCCCAGGTATCGCCCTGGACCGTGGTATAGGTTTTCATGACGCCAGTGAGGTCCTCCTTTCTTCAGCCGACAGATCTTTTAATGTTCGTTTCATTTCGTCGGTCAGGTTGTTCTTTTGAACTTCCAGAATTTTATTAATCTCCGCCGGATCTCCGCCGCCGTTGATAGTCGGATTAAAACTAACCGTCAGGTTTTGATTGGCTGAGCCGGTTTCGACAATCTTGAGCTTCTCGTTGATGGTTTTTTCCAACTTCTTGTCGACAATCTCTTTCTGGCGAATGGCTTCGATCGTTCCTTCCGTTTGCGCCCTGCCTCCCTGGATAACCGTTAAATTCGGTTTTCCGCCGAGCCTGGATTGCGCCATGCCGACTGCGGGATTTTCGGTATAATCGCCCGACAGAGCGGCTTGAGCGACACCCGCGCCTTGTGCTTTCGCCGTTTGACCCATAACCGGCGCCCCTGGTTTATGTTTGTCGAAACCCAAAAACCCCTTGAATTTCGACCAAAGGTTTTTGATTTTTTTGAACAGCTTGAGCACCTTGTCCCAATTGGCGTAAATAAGCGCCGCCGCCGTGGCGATCCCCACTGCGATCGCGCCGATAGGGTTGCTGATAATGGCCAGTTTGAGCAGATTAAATCCAAGCCTGACGCCTTTTAAGGCTCCCATCATGATGGCCGATCCGATCGCGTAGGCTTTTTGGGCACCGGCCAAAATTTTAAGACCGGTGCCGGCTTTAAACGCCGACCATTTTTGAGCCAGTAAGGCGATATTTGTTTTAATGACGCTGGGCCTTAGCATCAGCATAGCCCGGTAAGCGATCCCGGCGCCGTCCAGGATATACGACAGGCCGAACCTGGCGCCCATGGTGGCGATCTTGAGTCCCATAAATCCCACGGCGGTGCCCATCACCACCTTGGTAACCGTGGGAAAACGCTCTGCGAGTTCGGCCAGGGTGTTGATGGGCTTGGCCAATCCGGTGGCCAACTGGTTGACGGCTGGCAACAGTACGGTTCCCAGGTTCACCGCCATCTTGGTGGTGGTGTTGCTTAACAGTTGCAGGCTGTTGGCGGTCGTATTGGCGCGCTCCTGGTATTCCTTGTTAACCGATCCTGCGTAATCCGCTTGTTTAGCTGACAGTTTGATGGCTTTTTCGTAGTGATCCAGTCCGTCGACCAGCTTGGCGATCTCGTCGGCGAATCCTTCGCCCATGGTGTCCCTTAATAGGGCGATGGGATTTTCCGATTTCTTGACTGCGGCTAAAAATGTCAGGATGCCTTTCTGGGCGTCCTCTTTCATCAGCTTGGAGATTTTTCCCGCGTCCAGGCCCACCGAATTCAGTGCCTTTTGAAACTTGGTGCCCGCCTGCTCGGCCGTTCTCAGTTTCATGATCATGGAGTTGGTCGCCCTGGCCGCTACCTCCGGCGGCGTCTTCAACTGCAGGAAGGCGGCTCCCAAAGCCCCGATCTGTTGACCGGTCAGGCCCACCAGAGCCCCGGTGGAACCTGCCCGGTTGGCAAAATTCAGGATATCGCGGGCAGTGGCGTCCATGTTGTTGGACAGGTGGTTGTATGAATCGGAAAGCAAGACCACCTGGGTCTGGTTAAGCTTGAAGATAGACCTTAAACCAGTCATGGCTGACCCCGCTTCCTTGCCGCTCATATCGAAAGCCACGCCCATTTTGGCGGCGTCCTGCGCGAATCCCAACAACTCGTGGCGGGCGATTCCGGCTTGACCGGCCGCAGCCACGATATCGGCGATTCCTTCGGCGGACATGGGAATCAGGGTGGAGAGACCTAAAATGGATTTGCCCATTTTCTTGAATCCCTCGGGGGTGTCGAAGTTGACCACCTTCTTGACGCCCGACATGGCGGACTCGAACTCGATCGCTTTCTTGATGGGGTATCCCATGGCCGCGCCCATGGCCAGGGTTTCCAGAGCCTGACTTTTCAGCTCCCTTCTCATGGCAGAACGTTTCTGCTCGGCTTGCAGCGATCGTGCTCGGCGCTCGACGCTGTCCAGGGCTTGCCCCATCCGTTTGGCGTCGGCGGCGGCGCTGCTTAAACTGACACCGTATTGCCTGGCTTGCTCGGTCGCTTGGCCTAGCCTGGTTTCGATCTTTTGAATCACCCGGTCAAGTTTTTCCTGTTGTTCCGCCGTGGTGACGGTTTTCCCCTTGAGTTTTTCCAACCGGCCGGAGAGATGATCCAGCCTTTCTGCGGCAGCCTGACCCATGCGAAACTTCTGCGCCTGGGAATTCAAGTCTTGCAGTTTCTGGTCGACAGTTTTAAAGGAATTGGCTACACTGGAACCTAAAGAAGCGCCGATAACCAACCCCAACCCAAGGGTTTTATCCATGATAAACCTATCCGAAAAACAATTTTTTACACTCTCGACGGTTTTATCCGTGGCCGTTTTAACCGGCTGTCTGTTGAGTTACGCCGGTTTTTGGACCGCGCTGATTACCGCCGTGCTGATTACCTGCCTGGGTGGCCTGTTGGTTTCGGCTGTGGTATTGGCAGGGATTTTATTATGCCTGGAGTGGGTCATGCTTCCGTTTTGCCGAAAAGCGCCGCCTCGTCCAGCCACATCAAAAGCTCGGGTATTTCCATCTCCTTGACTTCCGATATGGGAGTCGAGAAAAAATGAGACACCAAGCCTACGATTCTTCTTGTTTGGGCGGCGGAGGGGACAAAAAACCCATATACTCCCGCTGCAGGACGAAATAATCCGCCATCTGAAGCTCTTCGATTACCTCTCGTGAGACCCCGCAAAGATTGGCGAACAGCACCAGTTCCCTTTCCGCGTCCGTGCTTTGCGGCAGGTCCATATTGACCAGCAGGTTGTCCTTGGCCTTGGGAGGCCTCAACGTAAGCTCGCCATAGGTTTTTTGCGCCGGTTTGTTATCTACAACCTGGTGAATCGTCACCGGATAAAACAGGCGCACGGTTTTGGATTTGGGCCGGTTCTGGGCTTGGTCTACAGCTTGCCCCGGCTTGCCTTCGGGCTTATCGTTTCCGTTTTTGGTTTGATTGGTTGTCATTTTTTCTCTCGGGTTTTAAGTTAGTTACAAAAATCAAAGGTCTGACATTAACCTTAAAACGACTACATCCCCAAATGTTCGCGGATATCGGCCATATGATCGGTGCCGCCTGAGATATAAATCATGTTGATCTTGTCCACCTCCAGCACCTCGGTATCGTTCAGCCAGACCTTGAGATAGATCACCTCGTGTTCGTGTTCCACGTCCTGGGCCTTGGCGGGTTCCAGTTTTCCCAGCGCCCCTTTTTTAAACAGGGTCTTGACCAGCACCCGGACCGCGTAGTTTTTATAGGTTCCCGCCTTGGGGTCGAAGGACTGGATCGATCCCCTCAGCGTCATTTGATTGGCGCCGGGCTTGATCAGCTCAAAATTCTGCTTGTTGAGCACCCGGTATTTAAGTTTTAGGGACATGGATTTCCAATGCCCGATAACCGGGGTCTCGATTTCCCCGGCCACCCCCATGCCGCTGGTGGTTTGCGTGACGGGTTCCAAAGAGGGAAGCTCCGCATCGGCGATGCCGATCTGTTGTTTGTCGTTCAGATAAACGGCGGCATTAATTAAGGTTTCCGGTATTTCCATGGCTTATCCGAATAAAGTGGTTAAATAGGTGTGATCGTATTCTAAAATAAAATCGATCTCTTTGGCCGGTCCCGGCGGCGTCAGATAAAGATGGAACTTGATCTTGCCGTCCATGATATCGGTGGTGGAATTCTCGCTCGATAAAAAAGCCATCCGTCCGCCGATCAGGGCTTCCGCCGATACCAGGCCGTTCAGCCTGATATTGTAGGAATCCACCACGTCGTCGATCAGACGCTTGCGAATCGGACCGTCCACCTTGGACCAGAAAGTCAAAATCAGTTCGTTGGAGATAAAGTTGAACATCCTCCGGATCGGGATAAAGGAATCCTTGGGATCGGTGGTACCGGGATAACTGGACAGCCTGGAACCCCAGGCCTTGAATCCGCCGATAAAATTGGAGGCGGTCACGATCCCCTGGCCGTTGAGATAATTGGCCTCGTCCAGTCCTAAAAACTGATCTTTCAAGGCAGTGATTTTCATATCCTGGTTGGAGGGGCTGCAAAAAGGGATGCCATCGTTGGCTGCGTCCGTCTTGGCGATCACGCCAGCCAAATGAGAGGACATCCAGTGTTCCAGATCTCCCACCTTGACCTTGGGCCAACAAACGGCGAGAAACTCGTCCACCAGATTGTTGGTCTTCTTGGTGCTGGGAGCGTCCGAGTATTTGGCCACTGTGGTCGGCAGGTCGCAGATGGCCAGGGACTTGAAATGACCGTTGATCAGTTCCGCCTTAGCGGTCATGGCCAAAGCCACCGCCACGTCCTGGGAAAAACCGGGAGAGAGCACCAAGCCTGGAATTACTCCAAACATAGGAAAGACATTGGCGATCAGTTCCAACCCGGTTTTTTTACCGGTGTTCGAATTAATGCCACCGATAACGTTGGCGCCTGTCACCACCGTCGGGTCCGGGCTGCCTTCGGTCTGATGGACAGCTGGATCGTAAACATTAACAAACACCACCGGCGCCGTCGAATAGGCTTTAAAAAACACATCGGCGAACTCGCACAGGGTATACTTGGTGTAATCGGCGTCATAACCGAAGGTTTCAACGAATTCAGAGTAGGAATATATCAGCTTGGGGTCGTTGATGGGTTTTTTTACAAGATCTTCCACCGGAGCCGTGCCCACCACGATGGGAATGGAACTGTCCACCTCGGCAGGCGGCGTCAGGGAGGTCGCCTGTTCTGAGACAGAAATGCCGTGTTCGTAGGTCATTATTTATCTCCGTCAGGGTTTTTTAAAAAAGCGACCACCGCCCGGTAAGCCTTGGCGATATCGGAGTTTTTATCCGACAGCTCTTTTTTGGCGCGGGTGTAGTCGACAAGGGAAACAAACAGCGTCATCAGCTTGTCTTTGATTTTCAGCTTTTTGACGCCGTCGGGAATTTTGGTTTCGGGCCAGACCGACCGGGGCATTAAATGCAGCTCCTTCAATTCGATCATAGGCCCCAGATAAACGACTCCGGGTTTGGGGTCGACCGTTTTAGCAGCCGCTTTGGCGGCCGTTTGTTTTTCGCTCATAGTCTTCCAATAGGGGTAACGATATAGGGAACCTCGATCAACAGATCGATTTCGGATAAATAAAAAGGCTGGTTGCTTTGAAGATCATTAAAACCGTCGATCTCGCTGTCGTCCACTTTGAACCGTTCGTCCAGCACCGGGCGCTCCAAAACGGCTTTTAAGACCGCCGAGGAAAAATTACTGAGTTCCTGTACCGGCGCCTCG
>JBFFHJ010000101.1:0-25240 GCA_041556995.1 bacterium
AGATGGGATGAAAATGAATGTGTTTCAATCCTTTTTATATTGGATGTTGGTCTCTGACCGCTCAAATTGGCTGGTTATTTGCTAATATGAGCTTTGAGGGTTTTTTTGTCGATGTTAAAACAGTCTGATTTGAGTTGATTTTTCCTTGAATTTGCATTTTTTTCACCTCTTTTACATGCTTTTTTGGTTTGAAAAGCTTTTTATATCACAGTATTACAATATAGCACAGTTTTTTCTCAATAATTTATATAGATTCTAAAAAAACATTGAGAGTACTTCATCGGTTACAAGCTTCTTATCAAAAGCGTTTCCAGCGGTTTTGACCTTTTTAAAGTCTTCATCGCACATTGGGAAAATATAAATTGAATCGACATCGTCATCGATAAGTTCTTCACATTGCAAATGCAGTTCATCAATTCTGTTTCGTTGCATGTCTCCAAGAAACACACTTTTTTGGACTCGATATAAACCAGCGTTTTTACAAAGTTTAGCTACTCTGGTTCTTATTCGGTCATTGGAAATATCATAAATCGTCCAGACCAACATCTTTATTTTTCCCGATTAAATTATTGGCAATTCCATGACACTCAAACTGCATAATGTCATTTTTTTTAATATTTCTATTTCGATATTTTGTGGTTTCTTCCATGTTTTTATTATGTTCTGAAATCAATAATTTCTTTCCTTCCTGCCCTAACATAATTCCGTTTTTCTTTATTTCAAACATATCTTGTTTGATCATCCGTTTGCTGAAGAGTTTGACAACAACTTCATCAATATGAATTCTGAATAATTCTATTACATCAAATACAAACGACTTTTTACCATAATTGTCAGTGTGTAAAAAGCCTATAAACGGATCAAGTCCAGCGATAACACATGCCCTTTCGATCCTGGAATATAAAATGCCATAACCATAGTTTAAAAAAGCATTAAACTCATCTTTTGCCGGATTTCGAGAACGACCTGAAAAACGATATTTCTCAGGCAAAATGAAGCTAACCGCTTGAAAAAAGATTTTCCCGGCTTGTGCTTCATATGCGAAGATTTTACCACGAACATCATCAATTGTATCCCCTTTAAGCTTGGCCAGTTTGTTGTGCTGTTGTTGAATTCCGGAAATAAAATCTTCAATCTCACCTCTTTTATTTTCCCTGGTTTTTTTGAGCCTGGTTAGCAGATCCATTTGATTAGCAATTTTATTCAAAATCCAATCTTTTGCCAGGTCCAGACCATTCCGATCTCCAGAATACTCCAGTTGTTTTCTCCTGATATAAGTCGTCGATCCAAATTTCGAGTGCCAAACACGACTGAATGGGTTCCCATACTTATCAAGGAAAACGATATCGACATTATTTTCGTGGGCTAAGAGGATTGCATCGGTTGAAACCAAGACCGCTGTTGTTATTAAGATCGATTGGACCTTACGGGCAGAGATCTCTTGTTTTTTGTCATCAACTTTAATTTCAAAACATTCACCTTTTTTTTTAAGATAGCTTCCGTACGTATTCAAAACGAGTTGCATAAAATCTCTCTTTTTAGACACAAATATTTCGGTATGTGCAGTCATAGCACCTTGCTTTAACCGAAGTTTTTTTTGGAAAATAACCTTTTTGGATGATGAGGAAAATTTCCTGAACGATGGTTATTAATTCAGTAAAATCCTTTTTTGTAAAATCGATTTGTACCAATTTGTTTTTGCTACGTGTGTAAATTAAGAATCCCCTATCCACCACGGACTGGAAATTTTCCATGATGAGCTTTGCATAAAAAACCAATTGAAATCTGTATGTTTTAAAATCCTTGTTTTTGTATTCGGCAAATTTATAGTCCAACGGGGCCATTGTCCCATCATCCAGGTACAAGATTTCATCAACGATTCCTCTAATGCCGATCGGACTGGAAAGATAAAGATCGCTTTCTTTGTCAATCATTCCAATTTTTTTTCTCAAATAATCCGGATTTGTTTTTCTAACCCTGAGATGTGCTTCCCGACCTTGTTGAACTTTAAATCTTTTTTCCTGATGCTCTTTAATATCTGAAACATGCCCAAAAAATGTATACCTCGGACAATAAAGATATTCCAAAAGATGAGTTGCTGTTAGAGAGGGCTCAATTTTATAATCCGACATGTTTTAAAATTAGAAAAAATAGTCCTGCCAGTTATCATTTGTTCGTGACCAACCGATGTTTTTTTTATAAAACTGGTTTACCATACTATTTTTTATGTAGACCAGGTTTGAGTTTTGAACCATTGGTTCATTTACATATTTTGCCGGTACTGCGATCACATAGTCATAGAACTGTTTTTTGATTTCCAAAAATTTATTTTGCCGGGCAAAAAAATCATCAATATCATTTAATTCAATATATTTCTGCCATACTTCCGCTGCTTTTGTGTCAAATTCTATAAACACATCTTTTCTTTGATAGTTCTGGTCATCAATCAATTTAAACGAACGATACAAGTCATAAAACCGTAACTGTTTCAAATATTCCATATTTTGAATTGATTCATCATCATTTTTAAGCCTCTTTATTTCTTGATAGTATGAATCCATATTTTTAAGAAAATCAGATTCCGAGATTTTGGAACGGTTTCCGAGCGACTCTTTGGTCTGACTTAGGCTCAGTGCAACTTTACCATATATATACCTGGAAAAGGGGATGTTGTTGTGATTACCATTGAGTATTTCAAATATACGGACGTCTCCTTTCAAACTGCCAAAACTTCGATTACATCTTCCACAAACCTGATTTATCGACTCCAGGGGACCAAAATCACGCCATACATTTTGCAGGTCAATATCAACGCCAGCTTCTATTAACTGGGTAGAGACAACGATTTTTCTATTTTTTGATTCTTTTATCCTTGAGATCTTACTTCCCCTGTGAATTGGAATCACCCCGGTTGACAAGTAAACATATTCAGCATCCAGCTCAAGTTTCTCTAATGCCTCGAATAGTGTCACCGAAGTATTTATGGTATTCATGACAAATAAAAAATTTTCATCTGAGTTCCTGACTGTTTCCGCACATAATTCAATAAAATCGTCCAAAACAATAGGTTCTGGATGAAATGTGATATTCACTCGATCCAATTTGGCAAAATATTCATTTTTCCGGGGAACAAGCTCTACTATCTCGTCTTCGGAAAAAATATGAGGTTGTGTCGCCGTAATTAGAATAAAATAGACATTTAGATGCTCGGCAAGTTTCAATATCATCTCGCGGACAAGCTCCCAATATTTATAAGGAATTGATTGAACTTCATCCAGCAAAACTATGGAGCCTGCAAGTTTATGGAACTTTTGAATCATCTTATTACGATTGGTAAACAAGGTATGAAACACCTGAAAAAAAGTTGTTACAACAATTTCAGATTCCCAGCTTTCAATCAGAAATTTGGATTCGTCAGTTTCAAATTCACCTTGTTCCGTATTGTAGAATATATCGGCCAAATGATGATGTTTTAAAAGGATGTCCGCATTTGGATTATTCAAAACATTGTTAAATACTTTAAAATTTTGGTCGATAATACTGGTGAAAGGTAGAGCATAGATGATTCTTGGAGCTGCTCCCCTGGCATTGTTCGCCAGACGCGCTCGTAATTTTAGAGCAGTGGAGAGGGAGGTCAACGTTTTGCCGGTTCCGGTAGGAACATTTAATGAGTATATTTTTTTTGACAGATCAACTTCTGTAATCGTCTGATTAGCTTCACGAAAAATATCTCCTTTAATGACATCCATCTCCGTGGAGGGTGGACCGAACTCTTTTTTTATATATTCATCGACTATTTCGGGTTCGATGTTTTTTCTTCCGGTTTGATAATCTTGTCCAAATATCACATCTTCTTTATCCGAATGTAAAAGCAGAGAGTATAGAAATTGAAAGATCAAATAATTTTCGGTTATTTTTAATTTGTTTTTTTTATATCTTTTCTGTTCCTTTCGCCTGATTTCAGTTTCGAAATAGTTTTTTAAGGATGTTGGAATGTCCACTCTGGAAAGCGATAAAGACAATTTATCATTGACATGAAATAGCAGATAGTCCAATTCTTCAAAATTGATGTTTTTTAACTGATCATCCAGAGCACCTGAATTCGGATAGAGTTCACCGTTGTCATTATCTGTTTTTATCAGATTGTTAATATTACCATGATGTTTTTTTATGACTAAAAATAGATAGAATGGAATTTGCCGGATCAGATTATCATCATCAAAACCAGTCGGCTTTAAATATTCTTTTGCAATCCAATAGGCAAAAATTGAAGATATCAATGCATGATGTGTTTTCGGCTCGTTTTTTTTCTTTTCTTTAAGAACGTTATCCTCTTCTTTCAGATACTCTTGGAAGTAAATGGTTGCCTTTCCCCAATCATGGCAAAATCCCATTAACCATATCAAATTTGCTGCCGTTTCTTTATCAAGCAGTTTATCAAGACTGTGATTCAGAGTCAGAAACTTTTTTTCGCAGGCTTCGGCTACGCCTTTCAAATGATAATATAAAATTTTATCAGGATGGGAAAATATCTTAGAAAAAAACGATTTGTGCACCATTATCAACATTCCAGAATTGTTTCAGTTTGCAGCGGATGGTTTGAGCCTTTCGCTCAAAAAGAATGTCTTCGCGTTTGGAAACCACCCGATCCGGTTCCATGAAGATCGGGTAATTGACCTTGAAGATCTCCTTATTCAGACCAAAATCGATTGTATGGTCATCAACCAATTCCGAGTATGGAAGCACGGAGTTAAGATCTATCCAGTCTTTATCAGAATTTTTAGTCAGCTTAAACTCTCCAAGATATTCGAAATTTGCCAACAGCTCGCTCAATCCGAGAGAAATTGAATAAACAGACTGATGGTGGCGAAGGTTTTCTTTTAGCTGGTCATATATCTCTTTGTTTTTATGACTAAAATAAATTGTATAACAAGGATCTTTCAAAAACTCGGTTCGAATTTGAGTTCGATTATGTATTTTCCAAAAATGACGTTTCGTATCGATCAGGTTTTGCGTCCACCTTACCTTTTTAATGGGCTTGTCGATACAAACCGCTATTTGAAAATCTTCCGCATGATTAAACTTTGACAGATATTCATTTTTATCCAGTCCGATGATTGCCGAAATCATCCCTACGAGTGTTGGTGGCGGCGGAATTTCAAAAGTCAGGGGGGAGGTTGTTGTATAATGTTTCTTAAAATGTGCGTAATCTCCCCATAGTCTGAATGCAATAGCTGTATCCATTGCTAATCCTCTAAAGATAATTCCACGAACATTTCAATTTCTTTCAGAGAAATAGTTTCGCCTTGACGACAAAATTGTATCCGTTCATCAGCCATAAATTCGATGTTTTCGATTTTAGATCGATGTTGTTCTATTTTTCTGAGCAAAGGGGCCAAATCGATCATATAGTCTTCGGGATGACGGAGTTGTTCATCCCTTTTATCGGATTTTAAGGAGATTAAGTTATCGATATCGCCAATAAAAAAGTTTGGCTGTTTATATTTTATCATCATCAACAGCCTGGGCATCTGTCCATATTTTGAACGTGAAATAAGTCCCTTGGTGCCGTTCCAGATGGCTTCCTTTAAAAGTATGACATCTTCTTCGTTCAACTGTGTATGTTTTGCTGCGTTTTCATTAATGATTCCACCAAAGCTGATTAAAGAATATGGCAACACATATTCTTCTCGAAATGTTTTTTGTGTAGCCCCCTCTTTTGATGCAAACGCACCGGTTCCTTTAATGAAATTGGTTTTTACCGAATGGAGTGATTTCCCTATTTTAAACTGAGTGGGGCCGGTAAATGTAATGGAGCTTTTTTTAATTTCCACCTTTTTATCTTTTTTCACTTTCAGTTCGAGAGGGATGGTGGCACCAAATAAACGAACATCGATACATTCGCTGAGGATTTTCCCTGAAATTTCGGATTTTTGTTGTTCGGCCGTCATTTTTTCGATTTTTTCTTTATCATCAGGTAAATAATCAATTGCTCTTAACTTTGCATCCTGGATATGACCCTCTTGATCATAAATCTTCTCCTGTACAAAAATATCGTTCCCATTTTCCAACAGATAATCCCGGATGGTCCTTTTTAATCGAACGTCTGTCACAATGTTTTTACCGGTTTCTTCATCCAACCTGGGTTTGTTTTCGTCGTTCGGATCTCCATTGGGATTGGCGTTTTCAATGTCATATAAAAATAATATCTCATATCGATTTTTCAAGAGTGTCATTTTATTCCTCCTTTTTGTTAATCTTAAAGTATTGTGATAGATTCATTCCAAATAAAAAAATGGTATTCATTTCATCAATCGGCAGATTCCAATCCTGATATTTTCCCGCCGACATAGCATAACCAGCGATTAATTTATCAAGACTATTGTAAACATATGACTTATCATATTGTGCAAATTTATCATTGATACTCGGTAACAGAGTAACAATATCCCGTGCATCCATTTTGAGTCCCTTCAGCCTGTTTCTAAATGGTGTTGCTTTTCTATCATGTTGCTGAAAATTAAGTAAGAACTGAGTTAAAACACCAATGAGAAATATGGTACACCGTGAATTTGAAATATGCTCCTTCTCATAGAAGAAATCTGAAAACGCATCAAAGAACTCGCCCACTTTTTCTTCCATTTGATCTTTTGAGTCAATAACAAACGAATTTAGAAATTTTATGTTCATTTTACTCCTTTTGGATTTGTTTCCAAACAGTTCCAATTCACTGAGGAAAAGCAGCAGCAAAAAGCCCCGTTTGGTTTGATATGAAAATGGTTGGTTTTGAACAAATCGCCTCCTAATCTGATGAACAATATGATGAATGATAAACTGGTAATCTATTTTGGAGCCGGAAAATATCTTTTGGGTTAACTCAAGAAAATACTTATCATTGTTTCCTTCAATTTTACTTGTTGGAAAAAACTCCCGTAATACACCAAAATTGAACCTAAATAGTTCTTTTCCTTCTTTGGAAAGTTGATCCTTAAAAATCAACAGATTTTCAACCTTTGCTTTAGCCTCATATAGCTGCTTGAGACGGGATGGCAGTACATTCTGGATGAGTGATGTAATTCGAAAGACTCCTTTCTGAGGTTTCTCAAAAAAAAGAAGGTCCAAAGCAATATTATTTTTTTCCTCTTTTAAAGCAGAAAGAACATCGCCCTCCTCTCCCATAATTCTTTCCGAATCACTATCTTTGAAACGGGGGGATTTTAAAAAATCGAAAATATCGCTGATGATATCATCCTGTCCCTGTTGATGGATTAGTTTTGGAATCAAATAATATCGCAGGCCGTAAAAATTAAACAATAAGCGCTTTTCGATAAGTTGAGTTCCCATTTCTATATTTAATGCGCAATCCAAACATACCGGATAGTTCTTCCAGCATTTATCCTGCTCGAAACCACCGGTTACCATGCCCTGCTTATCAACAGTATAAAAAGCCAGGGAGGTAAAAAAACCAAAAACCTCATCCCTCTGGCTATTACATACCGAACACGTCTTATTCTCTGAAAATGAGAATTTTTTAAATGTTTTTGAGTATTTATAGGATTCTTTACTTTCTTCGGTAATAAACTTTGAAAAAAAGTCATAGTCTCCTATAAATTTTTGTTGATTATCTTCTAAGAAAACAACGCTAATAGCAACGCCTTCTTTTTTATCAAGGAGTTTGGTTTTTTCTTCCATTAACTCCAGAATTTCTTCTTTTTTGGAATTTAATTCTTCTCCAATTCCCTTCAGAAAGGCTTGTTGTTCATCACTTAAAAAGCTTTTATTGCAATTGGACTCGAACCAATTGATCACTTTTTGTTGCAGGGTTCCCTTTATACTTTTTGCAATTTTACACGTCGGCGTTTTATCGCTACCACGGGAAGACCCTCTTTTGTATAACAAGCTGGATTTTAACGCCGAGCTATTCTCGCGATATTCCACTTTGTGAAAAATCCAACCGGGTGGGTCCTCTTTAAATTCCTTTTTAAATTCAATTAATAACAAATGAGGATATTTTTTGTTATCATATGAATCTTCCAACCAGATATCAAAAGCTGTTAAAGCGGGATTATTTCTCAGCTGGTATTGGCCTAATTCGGCGATTCCATTAATCATAATACTTTCCTGATTGCACCGTATCCTCTGGAAACGGATTTTCCTATTCCCAAATAATCCGGAATATTAAAATTTGTTTTAAAAACACCTGTAAATCCAATCATTGGATTACTTTTTAAATTGACTGTTGTTTCCTTTAGTTGCACTTTTATTTTTATTTTCTGTTCCTTATCAAGCCAATAATCCAAATACTTTGATATGGACAACAAATTACCGGTCATTGTTCGGGTTAATAATTTTTCTTTTTCAGATTGGTCAGACAGCTCCAAATATTTCCGATAATTTGTTTGATTAAGTCCAATCCAGGGAGAGTTAAACCTATAAACAAAAGATTCTTCAGAATATCCGAAATCCTCTTCAACCACTTCCAGTGCTTTTTCATGTACCGGAATCGTGAGATCTTCAATCACAATCTTTTGAAGTGTCATGAAAATTTCGGAAAACATCCTGATGGCTTTTTCTGTGATAGCAATAATAACCGGTTCATTATTGATAAGTTTAAATTGTATTAATGGGTATCGATATATGGATTTACCGGTTTGATAATCATGATTGTGGATAATATCATGATCTTTGAACAAATTCCCTATGTAACCCCTGAATTTATGAATTTGAGAGGGACGTAGCTTGACATCAACCAATCTCAGTATTGATTTTTTCAATTTTTGATATGTTTATTTCATCAACTATCATTGTGTTGTTTATGTCAAAAGTAATCAGTACGATACAACTATATCACCATTATTGCAACACTTAGATGTATTATTTATCTTTTGGGTATTTTATATTAATTTCAGATTTGATTATAATGAAAAAAAAGATCCCAATGATTATAGGCCATATATTGTCTGTGTCTTTTAACAGATTTATTAAATCGACCATTAAGTTATCCATAAGTTTCTCTTTAAGTTAATTTTCACACAAAATGAACAATGAAAAAAATTATTTAAGCAATCTTTATTATAATAATAACTCACATTTCCGGTTTTTAACCCTACACCACTGATCACGAATTCCTGGTTGGTCAGTGAGCTGGTTTCCTGTCATTTTGACAAGGTACAATAAAGAATCTCTCAGGACTCAAAACAAGAGATGTTACTGATTACCTGGAAACATGTTTGTTTCAAATCCTGTGAAATCAATAAATAGTTTGTCTCGAAACATGGATTCTTTCTGAAATTCTTAAAAGTTGGCTCCACAGTGGAAAAAGGGCGCCTCTATACTTCTACAGAGACAAAGAAAAAAAGGAGATTGACCTGTTGATTGTTAAGGATGGAGCGATCTACCCTTTGGAAATAAAAAAGACTGACTCTCCGAAAAAAGATGCCGTACAACATTTTTCAGTTTTGAATAAACTGGACGAAACGATTGCTTCTGGTGGTGTTATCTGCCTGACCGAACATTCACTTCCTTTAACAGAAACGACGTTCTCCATACCTGTCGCCGCGCTTTGAACAAGTTTAAGAGAATCACCTTTTAAGATCTTGACAGGCCCAATGTGTTTGACTGTTTCTGTAACGTACAATTTATTATATAAATACAGCAGTGATGCCGTATCTCCTCACAATGACAAGAGGTAAATGACATTGACATTAGTTTTCTCCTACGAGTTTGATTTTCATGAGATAGCCCTGGATGAACGAATAATGCAGCTTTCCAAATTATAATCTGTTTGCTAGTGTTAGTGAATTAAACCTTTTCAACCTTAATCCCGTTAAGTCCTCTTTCCAGGCAACAACCTTCCTAATAGATATAATTCCATGACCTTGTTGGTTAATTGTCAGTCAATTTGTAAAACATTCGGAGCACAGGAGCTGTTTTCCGATATTTCCATCACCTTTTCCAGTGATGAGCGGCTTGGGCTTGTCGGCCCGAACGGGTCTGGTAAGTCCACTTTACTAAAAATTATTGCCGGATTGGAAACCGTCGACCGGGGAGAGATCTCGATAAAAAAGGATACCCGGCTGGTTTATCTTCCCCAGACAGAACGGTTTGAGGCAGGGAAAACCATTGAGCAGGTGTTACTGGATGAGCTGGCTGGCCAGGATGTTGAAGATGTAGAAAAATATCAGCGTATCAAACGCTGGATTGCCAGAGCCGGTTTTGAGCAATCGGATCAGCTGGTGGAAACCCTTTCCGGCGGCTGGCAGAAACGGCTTTCTATCATATCTTCTCTTTGCAAAGAGCCGGATCTGTTGCTCCTGGACGAACCGACCAACCATTTGGATATGGAAGGGATTCTCTGGTTGGAAGAACTACTTCAAAAGCCGGATTTTGCTTTTGTATTGGTGACTCATGACCGCTATTTTTTAGAGAATGTAACCCACCGGACAGTGGAGCTGAATAGTATTTTTCCCCAAGGGTACTTGAGAGTAGATGGTTGTTACAGTGAATTCCTTTTGTTTCGTGAGGCAGCCCTCAACAATCAGCTTCAATTGGAAACCGTTCTGGCCAACAAAGTCAGGCGGGAAACCGAATGGCTACAAAGAGGCCCCAAAGCCAGAACGTCCAAAGCCCGATTCCGTATTGAGGAAGCATACCGGTTAAAGTCGGAACACAGCTCTGTAAGACAAAGGAATCAACAAACTGCACAAGTGGGCATTCAATTTGAATCTTCGGGTAGAAAAACAAAAAAACTTGTGATGGCCAAACAAATCACCAAAAAAATGGGTGAAAAATACGTAATAAACCAATTGGATGTAACTCTTTCACCCAATCAATGCCTTGGGTTACTGGGAAACAATGGTTCAGGCAAAAGTACTTTAATCCATATATTGGCCGGAAATCTGGAGCCAGACCAGGGAAGCATACAAAAAGTGGATGATTTGAAGCTGGTACTGTTTGACCAAACCAGAGAACAACTGGATCAAAACGAAAGCCTGCGCGAGTCTTTGTCTCCAACCGGAGATTCAGTAGTGTATCGAGGACGTTCGGTGCATGTGGTCAGCTGGGCCAAAAAATTCCTCTTTCATACTGATCAACTGGATATGCCGGTGCATCGATTATCCGGTGGAGAACAGGCCAGAATCCTCATTGCCAGATTGATGCTGCAACCAGCTGACGTGTTACTTCTGGATGAACCCACCAACGACCTGGACATTCCCTCTTTAGAAGTGCTTGAAGAAAGTATCAAAGAATTTCCCGGCGCCGTTGTGTTGGTCACACACGATCGGTTTTTATTGGACCGAGTGGCAACCAGTGTTATCGGACTGGACGGAAAGGGCGCCGCTATTCATTATGCCGACTATAACCAGTGGCTGAACGCTTTGCAGACCAAAGACAAAGAAACCAAAACAACCAAAAGTAAGGCAAGATCTGCCAAACCCAAAACCCGCAAACTCTCATACAACGAACAGCGCGAGTTGAATCAAATTGAAGCCAAAATCCTGAAAGCAGAACAAGCTGTCGAAAAATTTCAGAACCAACTTCAGGAACCGGAAACCATGAACGACCCCGAAAAGCTACAGGAATGCTGCCGATTACTTCAAATGTCACAGGAAGAAACCGAGCAACTGTATGCCCGTTGGGATGAACTGGAATCGATAAATGCGCCTTAACATAAAAATTGAAAAACTGGTGCCCCCAGGCGATGGATTAGGGTATTACAACGGAAAAGCTGTTTTTGTCCCGGCAACGGCGGTGGGCGATATTGTAAAAGTTGATGTCATAAAAGAAAAAAAGCGCCTGATAATTGCCTCATTAGCCGAGATTGAAAGTCCCTCGCCAGATAGAACTCAACCATCTTGCCCTCACTATGAGTCTTGCGGAGGATGTTCGCTGATGCATTTCAGTTATGAATATCAACTGGCGTTAAAAAAACAGATGTTGCAGGAAGTGTTAAAAAATAACAGGTTAGCACTGAATCCAAAAATCATTCCCTCTCCCCGAGAAGATCGTTTTCGCTTCCGCGCCCAATTGAAGTGCCAGGGCGGTATCGTCGGATTCTCTGAAAGAAGAGGAAATCGAGTGGTTGAGGTGTCCAACTGCCAAACCCTTTCTCAAGAAATACTGGAACAACTGGACCCTCTCAAAAGATTGGGGTATTCACAAGCCGAATTTTTGTTATTGGCATCCACAATTGATGGTCAGGTATCCGCCTCGATTCAACAAACCGGACCGGCGTCTCCATTGCCCGGATTTCCGAACACCATTGAAGAGGATTATGGATTCGGCACCATCTGTCTCAGTAGCAGTGGATTTGCTCAATCCAATCCATTCATCACCCGTCTGATAACAAAAGAGCTGGTAGAGAACTGCAAAAATACCGGTGCAATATGTGAACTTTACTGTGGTAGCGGCACTTTTTCCATCCCAATGGCACGTCAAACTGACACATTTTATGGGTTCGATTTCAGTGCAACTGCCATTGAAATGGCAAAAAACAATGCGCAGAAAAATGGCTTTAATCATGCAAAATTCAAATGTGTTAATCTGGATAAAGATATCTCTATTCCACCTGTCGAGACCATTATGGCAGATCCACCTAGAAAAGGATTAAGCAAAAAGGTATTAAACGCCATCGGCCGTTCGAAAGCTCAAAACCTGCTGTATGTCAGTTGCAATCCTTCCACCCTGGCCCGCGATATCAACAAACTCCGTGATTCTTCCGGTTTTACCCCGGTGTCTCTAACCGCCTACGACATGTACTGTCATGCCACCCATTTGGAGGCTTTCGCCGTTCTTCGCAGGGATCAGGGTTAAAAGCACTGGTGTCGGGCTTGTGTTAACTGACATTAAAGACACAACAACGCAAGCCTGGACTGCTCTCCCAATATGATGTTTTTTCGTTCTATGGCCTGTTGGGTTTATTCCAACATGGACTGAACAGTTAGTTACCTATCCTCCCGATTTAAAAAGGATTTCAGCAAAGATATTATGTTTGACAAACACAGAACAAAACGTCTTCGCTGATATATATAAAAAAAAAGAGTGCCGCTACGATTTTCACCAAGAGAAAGAGGGCTGAGTTTCGGATCAGGTTTAAAATAAAAAAACAGGGTAAACGTCTAGATATTTTGTGTTTTATGGTGTATGATGTCACCAACAATTGTTCCTTATTATGGTCGTTTTACCAATAAAACCAGAAAGCTGTAGTCAAAAGGTTCATTTATGGGTGAAGCGACATTTTGAGCAATGATTTTATTTCGGTATATGCTGAGAATGTTTGGTTTGCTTACATTCAATAATAAAGGGAAACAGAGCCGAGCTGGTCATTTGGTTGAATGTATGACGGTTTGCCTTTTTTTCAAATTGTCCTCACTGCTTTTAAATCCATATTTCTTCTATTCCTCACAACCTGCTCCATCACAAGCCGATACGTGCTTCACTCAAAAAGGTATAAATCGTTCATATTTTTGGGTAAAAAATATGCTGAATGAACCCGGCCGTGCATAATTCGATTAAAACGTTTGATGAAACCACATTGTTTCGAACAATTTGGGAGCATCAAACAATAATGTTTTTTGTTATGAATCGATCCTTCAAATTTAAAACCGGATGAATTATGCCTGAAAAGAAAAGCCTAATGGTATTGGACACAAACGTTATCCTCCATGACAGTAGCTGCATCAACCAGTTTGGAGCCGCTGACATTTCTGTGCCGATTCCTGTATTGGAGGAACTCGATCAGTTCAAAAAAGGTAATGAATCCATAAATTTCCATGCAAGGGAATTTGCCAGATCATTGGATTCTTTGAGCAGCAATAAATTGTTTAACGGGGGACTAAAAATCGGCCCAAGATTGGGTAAGATATCGATTTCCCTGGATAAGGAAATCCACAAAGACATTGAAAAAAGCTTTTCATCCAACAAAACGGATCATCGTATCCTTAACATCGCTTATTATCTGGCCAAAACCCATAAAAACAAAAATGTTGTTTTGGTAACCAAAGATGTGAATCTTCGCATGAAGGCCAAATCTATCGGATTAAGGGCCGAGAATTATAAAAATGATCAGGTCCGTGATCTGAAAATGCTGTACAAAGGACATCGGGTGATTGAAAACGTTGAGCATGAATTGTTAGATCGGCTGTTTAATTGTACGGCATGTTTTGAAGCGGATGTCATTCCAGAGGGAAAAGATCTGCATCCTAATGAATATATGGTACTGAGAAACGGTACTCAGTCAGCCCTGGCCATTTTTGAAAAAGAAAAAAAACAGATCAAGCGCATCGAAAAATCAAAGGCGTATAGTATAAAACCACGGAATGTGGAACAGACCTTTGCTCTGGACGCCCTTCTAAACAAGGACATTCAGTTGGTTACCATTTCCGGGAAGGCAGGGACTGGAAAAACGCTGTTGGCCCTGGCCGCAGCCTTGCAGGAAAAAAAACATTATCGCCAGATATATATGGCCAGACCGATCGTTCCCCTGAGTAACAAAGACATCGGATTTTTACCCGGGGATATTCAATCCAAACTGGACCCCTATATGAGTCCCCTTTATGATAATCTAGGGCTGCTGCAACTACAGGAGGAAAGAACCAACAAAGCAAAAGGAATCAAGGAATTACTGGAAGATGAAAAATTAGTGGTTTCTCCCTTATCTTACATCCGGGGCAGGTCACTGGTAAAAATATTTTTCATTGTAGATGAAGCCCAGAACCTAACTCCCCACGAAGTTAAAACCATTATCACCCGGGCAGGTGAAGGCACAAAAATTGTCTTTACCGGAGATATTTACCAAATCGATCATCCATATCTCGATAGTCACTCCAATGGGCTGAGTTATCTGATCGAAAAAATGAAAGGACAAAAACTCTATGCCCACGTCGACCTGCAAAAAGGAGAAAGATCCGAATTGGCGGAATTAGCCAGCAATCTGCTGTAAGCTGGAAAACCAGAGTATAAGGAGATTCTCTTTCTTTAAGGATATATTCAGGGATGCAAAGGATGTATAAATCATTTATCAAAGCTTATCAAATCAAAAGATATATACTGAATAGCTACAAAAGACGTTTGGTTTCCCGTTAAAAAAAAGGGGGGATCATTTACAAAGTTTATCGACTTTTTAACACCATTTCGCGACCTTGTGTCAACAATTGCGACATGGAATCATTTGTTAGCGGTTTACTGAACAAAAATCCCTGGATCTCTTCACATCCGTTTTGAAGCATGAATTCCCAATGTTCCTTTGTCTCAACGCCTTCGGCAACGACCCGAAGACCGAGATGTTTGGCCAGGGATAAAACGGTTTTGGCGATGGCTGCATCATCGAGATCATGAGGCAGGCCTTTGACAAACGATTTGTCGATCTTAATAAAATCGATGGGAAATTGCTTTAGATAAAGCAACGATGAATAACCGGTGCCAAAATCATCCAGTGAAATATGGATTCCCAATTCCGAAAGTTGTCGCATAATCTGTTTAGCAGCATCAACATCCATCATTAGAATGTTTTCAGTAATTTCCAGATTTAATTTTTCCGGTGGTAAACCACTTTCGTGAAGGATTTGTTTCACCATCGGTAATAAGTTTCTGTCCTGAAATTGAATCGCCGACAAATTTACGGCAACCGTCATGAAATAATACCCGTGATCAAGCCAGATTTTTGTTTGTCGGCAGGCTTCTTTTAATACCCATTGCCCCAGGGGCAAAATCAGGCCGGTTTCTTCGGCCAGGGGTATGAAATCATCCGGACTAATTAAATCACCATTAGGACGATTCCAACGAACCAGCGCTTCGGTTCCTGTTATCAATAGCGTTCTGGTATCAATCTTGGGTTGATAATAAACCTGGAATTCATTTCGGTTCAAGGCATAGCGTAGATTTTGTTCGATGGTCATTCTTCGCTCTACCATCTCTGTCATTTCTTTGGTAAACAGGGCATAGTTGCTCTTACCCGCATCTTTGGCCCTGTACATGGCCAAATCAGCATTTTTTATCAGCGTATTTATGTCGATACCATCATCGGGATAAATAGTAATACCAATGCTGGCCCCGGTTTGGATTTCGTTGTCTTCCAGAAAATAAGTTTGAGAAAGGCTGGCTATGATTCGAACGGCGATATCAACCACATCATTAACTTTCTTTACTTCCTCAATGATCATCATAAATTCGTCACCGCCCAAACGAGCCACCGTGTCTTCTTCTCTAAAACACTTTACCAGACGTTGGGCGACTTTTTTCAGTAATTGATCACCAATATAATGTCCCAGACTATCGTTTATATGTTTAAAGTCATCCAAATCCAGTACTAAAACGGCTAGCTTTTGTTGATACCGTTTGGCATGAGAGATGGCACTGTTAAGACGATCACTGAAAAGGACCCGATTTGGCAAATCAGTTAACACATCATAATAGGCATGAAATTCTATTTTTTCTTCCCTGAGCTTCATTTCCGTCATATCATGAAAAACACCGACATAGTGGGACAAATCACCATTAATGCCGTTTATACCGGTGATGGACAACCATTTAGGAAATATTTCGCCATTTTTTCGCCGATTCCATACTTCTCCCTGCCAATGTCTGTTTTCTATCAGCGATTTCCAAATTTCCAGATAAAAACCATCATCATGTTTACCGGATTTTATGATGGCAACCGGCTTCCCTACAACTTCTTCGGCCGAAAAACCGGTGATATTCATATAACTAGGATTGACTTTTTTAATAATCCCATTGCAATCAGCAATGGCAATCCCCTCCAAGGTGTGTTCAAATACGCCGTTTAATAAACGAAGTTGCTGTTCCTTTTGCCTTTCCTTTGTAATGTCCCGGATATAAAAATTAACAACTTTGGGATTTGTCACAGGGATTATCTGAACATCAAGGTATCGGTCGGCTGGTTTTATTGTTTTTGTTATACAATCGCCTGTACTTATACAACTTGTTAGTTCTTCCATCCAGATATCCGGCAATGCTTCACCTAATTGAACGTTCAAGCCTTTCAGAAAGACAACGGCGGTTTCATTGGTAAAACAGACAGTTCCCCTGTTGTCAGTCTGAAAAACCGGATTTGGTAATTGGGATAAAAGACATGTCAGATTGGTTAACTGATCGTTGCTGTTTTTTAATAAGTTTCGTTGTTGACATATTTTCAACATGCTTAGAACGAGCAAACTGAACATCGATATCAACAATAAAATAACAACAGTATAAGTTGGGGGGGGAATTTCCATTATTAGTTTTTATAATCAGCTGAAAAAATTAGCTTCTTATCTCCAGCATTTTATTAGATTGCAGGATGGTCCTTACACTGATACTGCAATCGTCGGCCGGTCAATTTTATTGATCCTCATGATCGATATTTAAGCTTCGCATCTTAGTTTCTAAGTCTCTCTATGGAGATATAGTCATTTGTATTATGAATTGAGATATTGTATTTACGTTCAGGTTAGTTTTTTTTATTTCCATATTTTGACATACTCAACATACCCAAACACTCCCGTATAATCAACCGTTTTATGTATATTAATTGGTTGGATCGGTTGTATTTATATCAACGGGTATGGGTAGTTAACACGATTATTGCTCTTTGGCCGAAATATGACGTTCTGCAATGGAAGATTCTATTATCCGATTCGTTCGGGGTTTAGCGAAAACAAGGTTGGGGGGCTAAAGTAAAAAATCATCTCCTGAAATGCACTGATTCTATTACTTTTTGCTGGGGCTTTATAACGATTAGAGGGTATGGAATATTATTTTTTACCCTCTGTTTTTTAATTTGCTGTTTTAGAGGGTCTATTTTTTTGCCCTCCATTTCTTATTCTTAATTGGCTATTTTGTCGAATTACGGATGCTCAGAAGGGAATCCGAACGCCTTCGAAATTGCGATTCGCAAATATCAGTTCTTTTATCCTCTTCAGTCAGGAATTGATCTACCGATGATGGTCCAGTCATGGACAAAGATTCCTTGTAACTTTTTTCATCCGGTTCTATCTTGGTTATTTTTCCACCTTTATCTAAATACTCTTCAACTGCATTCTGGATAAATTTTCGGTTGGGATTAAACCTGACCGATCTTTTATTAAATCGTCTTCTACCTATTTTGTTCATTTTATACTCCTTTTCATGTTAAACTCCGAGTTCTTGATCAATTTCTACCTTCCAAAAATGTTTTACCAAGAGTCGGCTAAAAAATTAGTCCACATTCTGTTTATAAGATGTCCATTGTTTTTGAGACTTTTGTAAACAGAATGTGAAGTTATTTTTAACGATCCCTAAAGGACTCGATACTAAATGGTTTCCGTGCTGGATATGAATGTCGCTTTCCCTTGATATCAAAAGAAATGTGCCACAAGACAGATATTTATCTTGCCTTTTTACCAGTTTTTTTAAAAAATGCTCATCCTCTCGATGATATCAGATGACATCCTGTCCGATAGGCCAAATTGTGCATTGGTTTTTAACAATAAAACCTGTAAAACATGATCAAATGACCCTTTAATTCCGGTATAAGTGGTTCTCCTCTGCAGACGGTATGCCATGTAATACAAAAGTTGTTATAAATGTAACAATCAGTATATCAACATCAACTTGCATGTTTTTTTGTTTATAGATTGTTTACTATGATACAAATAAATCAAAGATATACAAGATATAATACTCTTTTTTATTTAATTTAATACCAATAAAAAAGAGCAATTTGAAAGTATGGGTGGAGATGCTTGGCTCGTTTTATTAATAAATTCAGTTGGGAAACAGAACAAGATTCCTTGAACAGATTGTTCTGTTTTTCAAGACGGCAGTGTCATTCCTGCTGGTTCTGGTCCCTTACATTTCTCCAAATTGAAGGAAGGAGTATTTGTGGATCATGTGGTGATTTTGAGATTTTAGCCCAACTTTACCAAAAAGGATAAAATAGTATGAAAATTCAATGGATTAAAAATTTAGAAATTTATTTCCCGTACTATGTTTTGTGAAATTCTGTTATTTGAATACTTTTGAGCACTCTCCTCAAATCCCATGCACATGGTTGTTTCACTGGAACCGGTCGAGGCACTCAGAGTCCTCTATAATTAAGGTAATCGGGATGTTAAAGTGATTACTAACATGAGACCTGTTCGGCCGATCGGAGTTATTTCCGGGGAGCAGTCATACCCGGACATTGATACCCTGAAACAACAGATCCAGTCATTTTCCCATACGGCGTGGTTCCTTGACGCTACTGAGGCGACGACCCGACTGGGAAATCCTATTTTCAGCAATGTCATGATCGTTGGCACTCTGGCAAAAATAGGAGAATTGCCGCTTGGAAAAGATATTTTTAAAGGTGTTATCGAAAGCAGGATGGTCGGCTCAAAGGTGGGGATAAATCTGGAGGCTTTCAAAATCGGCAGTCAACTTGCCCATGCTTGATTGTTGCCGCCTGCTACCGCTCCCTTTCAGGCCGGATTTCTTCGCTCCCCCGGTCTTGAAAGAACCCGAAGGCTATGCCATTTTTTTCTGTGTGCTCGTGTTCGTAAACGTGAACGTACACGAAAAAGAAACATTGCAAAAGAGATAAAAACTGTTTTGAAACAGGAATACAGTGGGGTTGCCTGAAACAGGCTCCGTGAAAATTATCGTTCTCGAGCACGCTCAATGATAAATATATTGGAATACGGAGCATAGCGGCTCATTATCCATTCCATATTCCAACTCCAGTCTCCCGTCATATTGATTCTTATGCTGTTCATCCTCTGCTAATTATCGGTTCATAACCGCAAGGATGGCTACGTCATCAAATGGTGCAATTCTATGTTTTATCATGTCTTTTGCCCCCTATAGCCCGTGCATCAGTTGCCGCTGCACTGATGCTGGATTAAAGATGAATGTATCAAGATTGCTGTACTTCAGCCTTCCGATGGCGATTGCGGCCAATTGAGTGCATTTGTTATGTGATTGTTTTAGAAAGAGATATCATCCACATCATCAAGTCCAATTGTATGTACCAATTCTAGAAATACTCCAAGAGACTCGCATAGGTTTTTTATTATTTTGCTCTGTATGAGTTTTTCTTCTGGATCTTTTGCCTTTTTCATTGCTTTAAATGCACTTTCTATCTCTTTTGAAATACCATCCATGATTTTATCAGGGTCCACTTTTGCTCCATGTATAATAGTTTTTGTGATGAACTTGTTTTACCAAGCTATTTGTTTTTTAGCCTGTGAGCAATTAACAATACCTGATCGAATCCTGATGGGCAAGAGGTAGAATACCTGATCAATTAAAGCCTGAAATCATCACTTTGATTCTTCCCATAACGCCAGAATAAACGGTTTAATGATTTGTAGGGAAAGAGGTAGGGTGTTTTTGAATCGAACATGATAATATCTGGAAAAAGATCATGTCGAAAAATTAAACATTCTTTGTTCTTTCAATTATTTGTTTTTTTTTATTCTTCTTCTCCACTTCGTCTTCATTAGCCTTTTTCTCTAAAGAACCCAATATGGTGGTTCCATACCCATCAACTCTTCCCATAAAAGTAAATCCACTATTGGGAGAATTCATAAAATCTTCCATGGCCATTGGTGAAGTATGAAAAGCATCAAGGCGCATTGGCGATTCCTTTTCTTTATCTTTACAACTGGACCTGGAGCCTGGGCAAACCAGGTAAGCCTGATACGTAAATGAGACCATTTCCGAACACATCATTTCATCCCATTTTTTTTGCCCGGCTACCGAACCACCTAATATGCCATGGATTTGGCTTGGCTACTATTATGGTATCCAAAATAAAGACCCAAAGAAGTGCCACTGATAAAACAATCAAACCTGTTCTGCTGGTTTTTTTATTAAAATGTTTTTCCATGAAGTCTCCAGGATAATACTGCGACTTATGATCGTGTCTCTACGTTACCGCCGACAAAAATGGTCGGTAAGCGAAAAAGCAATTACTGCCGGCTTGATCATAATGAGAGTTTTTATAAGAGATGAGACAATCGGGCATGTGACTAACAATATCATAATGAAGCCATCATCTCAATCCAAATTAAAAAGGGATTACTCGTATCGGTAGCCGACGCCGTGAATGGTATGGATGATTTTTGGATTTTTGGGATCTTTTTCGATCTTTTTTCTTAATTGAGAGACATGTTGATCCAGGGTTCGGCTGTTGGGTAAATAATCCATTCCCCAGCAATTGTCGAAAATGGTGTCCCGGCTAAGAATCTTGCCTTTGTTTTTATAAAGCAGCTCCAGAATTTTCACGTCTTTTAAACTGATTTCAATGGATGTATCTCCACGGAAAACACGAAGTTCGGACGGGACGACTTTTAAGTCACCCATCTCAAATGGTGCCAACACGTCTGCTTTTTTCTGTCCTGCCAAGTACCTGCGTGTAACAGCCCTGATACGGGCGATAACCTCCTTAACCCCGAAAGGCTTGACAATAAAATCATCAGCTCCCAGTTCAAGGCCCAGGACTTTGTCAACTTCTTCGGACTTGGCGCTGATAAACAGGATTGCCGTTTCAATGTTTTCTTTTCTGATTTCACGGCAGACATCATAGCCGTTCATATTGGGCATCATGATGTCCAGGCAGACAACCTGTGGGGATTCTTTTTCAAAGACATCAAGCGCATCCTGCCCGTTATCGGCTGAGAATACTGTGTATCCTTCCGTTTCCAGAATGTCAATTAATCCCAGCCGGGTATGGATATCATCTTCCACCACTAAAACTCTCATTATTCCCCCTTAGGTGGTGTTTCTAGTTCTATTAAAAAAACTGATCCTCCGTCTCCAGAGCTAAGAGTCAGGTCGCCACCGTGTTTTTGTGCCAATTCCTTGGCAATTGCCAAACCGATGCCGGTTCCAGAAACCCCTTCATTGAGTTTAGAACTCAGTCGTTCAAACGGAACAAACGCTTTATTCCTGAATTTTAAAGGAATTCCGGGCCCTTTATCCGAAATTTCTATAATTGTTTTCTGATGTTCTTGCCGGCTGCTAACCCCGGCATATTTTCCGGTAAATGCATATTTTTCAATATTGCTGAGGAGATTCCCCAAGATCTGTTCAAGGGCATCGACATCAAACAACACTTCATTTTTGGCATTGTCCTTAAACTCAATGGAAACATCTTTTGAAGATAAGGCAGGTTCAAATTTCTCCAGGTTCTTTTGAATAACCTCATCAATAATCCCCGGAACAAGCCTTAGTTTTAAATCATCTTTATTTTTTTTGGCAAAGGTCAAAACATTGGCAATGAGCCTGCTTAAACGCTGACTTTCAGTAACAATCACATTTAGATAATTCCGGGACTTTTCCTCTTCATCGGGAATATTCTCCTCCAGCAATTCAGCATAAAGTCTTATATTGGTCAGCGGTGTCTTTAATTCATGCGACACCTGGTTAACAAAACTGACTCGTTGAGACGCTTCTCTCAGTTGACGAGAGTTTTCCCGGTAATAATAGCAGGATAAACCCACCAGGGCCAACCCCAGTGTTACTAGCCCTGTAACGATGTTAAATGTCAGACTTGAACCAAAGGATTTGGATAAGGCTGGATTTGAAGCATAGTATTCAAGTGTCCACATATTAAACGGATTGCTTAAGGGTAAGGAAGCCTTGGGAGATTCCGTCTCGTTTGTGGAATAACGCCCCCACTGGTAGATAATGTTTCGACCGGCATCAAGCAAGGTGATTCTGCTGTTTGTCAATTTTGAGTTATCCCCTCCCGAATCCGGAAGTTTTGCAATCAGATCGGACAATAAAACCACTGATCTTAATTCCACACCCAATATCCTTTCATTCTCAATCTTCCGCCAAAAAATAAAATTGGCGCCCTGGTCCCAAAACCATGATCGCCATCCCGAAGTTCGAAGACCATTATCCGTTTCCGATACAGGTTTAAAAAAAGACTGACTGTCTTCCAGAATATGTTTTGCTCTCTCTAAAAACTCCTCTTCCCCGGTGGTTAGCATGGATTCGGTATCAGGCAGAACAATTTTTCCGTCGTTGTTTAAAACAAAAATTTGTTTGATCCAACTGTTTTTTCGAACGATGTTTCGACTGGATGTTGATGTCAGATACGGTATGTTGGTTGCTTGTATGGTTTGGGTTTCAATATCTTTGACAAATTTTTGAATTTGAGTATCGATGTCGATTAGTCCGGCTACATAGACTTTTTGGAACTGAGCTTCAACCTGTGCTCGGTCCGTACGGGTCAGGCTAACTCCCAACCAGATCAGTAGACCTAATGGGAGAAGAACAATCAAAAAAAATACACTGATCAGTTTTGGTTTCACAGGAGTTGGCCTTTTTGTTAATTAAAAGGATTGTTGAGCTTCCTTTTGATAATTGCTCTTTTTCATTTTTTTTCGGGTTGAAATCCAATTTTCCCCTTCAAGATTTTCAGCATCTTCCTCAACTTCTTCACTGAAGGATTTTAATTTTGGTGAGTTTAACCTGGATGAGTTTTCCTGTAAATAGGCTTTGTTTTTCATTAAGACTTTCCTGGCTTCCTTGATTTTCCCCTCATCTCGCAGGCGCATGGCATCTTTACTTCGTTGTGTTGCCAGTTGTTCAACAGCATCAATGGCGACTTCCCTGTTCTCAGTTTTTTTAATCTCTTCGTCCGATCGGGTAAAGTTTACAAATGCATTTGCTTGAAGATTGTCCTGCTTATGGGTCAGCATATTGGCATATGTAAGATCCACCGAGGCAATATCCAGTTTTTGGTTTTCTTTTGCCACTGGAACTTCAACTTCCAACATGATGAATTTTTCCTGTGCGCCGTAGAGTTGATTTAATGAAACCATCACATCCCGTCCTAAAATTTCGGCATCTCTTCCAAGAACACGAACCGGTTGAATCCCATCCCCACATCTGATTTTAATGTTCACATCTTGTGCAACTACAGAAAGAACATCACCAAATTCCAGATCAAAAACCTTGGCCAGATCCACAGCATTTTCAACAAAGGCATGATTTCCATCGCTATATTGTGCCAGCATGGCCATTAAATCTTCATTGTAACCCAATCCCAAACCGATGGTAGTAACCGACATACCTTCTTTGGCCAGGGCGGCACCCAACTCACCTAATTGATGCGGACTACTCGGTCCGACGTTTGCCATTCCATCAGACAACAGGATAACGCGATTAACCCGTTTTTTATTAAGATATTTCCTCAGTTCCGAGGCACCTTTGCTAACTCCGGCAAATAGCGCTGTTGAACCATTGGCTTGTATTTTTTCGATGGCGGACTCGATATATCCTTTTTCATTAGCTTTGGTTGCAGGAACCGGGATCCAGACCGAGCTGGAATAGGCAACCACAGAAACCACATCATCCTTATTCAGATGTCGCAGCGCCATCTGTGCTGCTTCTCGCGCCTGTTTGATTTTTTCTCCCGACATGGAACTGGACTGGTCAATCACAATGGCCACATTAACCGGCGCTCTTTTTTCAGTATTCGTAATGCTGAAACCAGTCAATCCAATTTTCAAAAATGTTTTCTGTTTCCGGTTTGCCTTCAGATATGGATTTACCATCTCGGCTGACAACACAACTTGATTAGGTGCTGCATACAAAGCGTGACTGGAAAAAGTCAAAAAAATACCCAATGCGACAATCTTAATAAAACTTGAAGTTTTCATCCTTTCCTCCCGTTCTGATATTAAAAGACAACTTTGAAATTTTTTCAAGCACCTCAGCCCAGTTAGGCGGAATTTCCAGCCCGTTAAACCTTTCAAAGCAGTCAAAAAAAAAGTGACTAAGGAATCGTTAAAAAAGTAACTTCACATAATCTATTTACAAAAGTCCCAAAAACAATGGACATCATGTAAACAGAATGCGAACTAACTTTTTAGCCGATCCAAGTTAATATCAGAAAACACCTTTTTGATGATTCTGTAGTCAGAATAGCGTAAAACGTTTGTAAAAAAAATGTAAGAAAATACGGTTTACTTCCGCCGCAATGTAATACGCTGTAATATATAAATTATTATCTTATTTGGAATGGACGGGTGTTTCGAAAAAAAGGAAAGAAGATCCGCTGATATGCCAACATAAAACGAAGGTCATCACTTTTATAACAGATGGAAAAATCACTGCAAAAGTCTGAAATATAGTAACTATTATTCAAATAAAACATGACCTGCTTGTCATTCTGATGGAAGCCTTAGGCGATCGGAAGGATCTCAATGGAGCCCAAACGACATCCGGAAATAACCTGGTTTCGAAGTCTTGGGTTCAATACCCCGCC
>JBFFHJ010000102.1:0-25183 GCA_041556995.1 bacterium
CTCCAACACCGGACGACCAACCGGCAGACGCTGCTGCAACTGAAGGAGAGCCTGTACCTTCGGATTCCGAAGCAGCACCAGCAGCTGAAGGTGCTCCTACTGAAGGGCCTCCACCTGAGGAGATGGAAGGAGAAGGCCCTCCACCCGAAGGACCACCTCCGGAAGTTGTTAACACATTTAACGATGCTCTGGCTGATGGTGCTTCTCCGGAAGAAGCCTTTGATTCAGCGTTGAAAGTGGGAACTGAGGGAGCAATTGCTGATGGTGCACCACCCGAAGAAGTTGAAAAAATTGCAGAAATCGGGCATGAAGCCTTTGATACAGCCCTGGCTGACGGTGCGTCTCCCCAAGAAGCTTTTGACAGTGCCATGCATGCCATTGATGAAGCCATACCGGAAGGTGAAGGTCCGCCTCCTGAGGGATCACCTCCAGAGGGAATGGAAGGTGAGGAGCTTCCATATGAAGGAATGGAAGCCGAAGGCCCCCCGCCTGAAGTCGTCAACGCTTTTAATGATGCTTTGGCAGATGGAGCTTCTCCAGAAGAAGCTTTTGACAATGCACTAAAAGTAGGTGTGGAGGGCGCTTTAGCTGATGGTGCACCACCCGAAGAAGTTGAAAAAGTTGCAGAGATAGGTGAACAGGCGTTTAATGAAGCAATAGCAGATGGAGCCACCCCGGAGGAAGCTTTTGATTCGGCCATGAAGACCATCGACGAAGCCATACCGGAAGGTGAGGGCCCATCACCAGAAGGAATGGAAGGGGAACCCTACCCCGAAGGCGAACCGGAAGGTGCCCCTCAAGAAGTCTATGATGCATTCAATAATGCATTGGCTGACGGTGCGTCTCCCCAAGAAGCCTTTGATGGTGCTTTAAAAGCCGGTACAGACATGGCAGCCGCTGATGGTGCGTCTCCGGAAGAAATTGCAAAAGTCGAACAGGTAGCCAATGATGCATTTACCGAAGCCCTGGACAACGGTGCCAGCCCTGAAGAAGCCTTTAATTCGGCAGTTAAGGCTGTTGACGAAGCTATGGGTGAATTTGAAGGTCCGGAATCAGGCAGCGTCACCCATGAAGATGGATCGGTCGACACCTGGAATGCTGACGGTTCAGGATCACATACTGATGCGGACGGTGATATTTCCACCTGGGATGCAGACGGCAATGGCTCATACTCCAATGCCGATGGTTCAACCGGTACTTGGAATGCGGATGGATCAGGATCTCACACCGATCCGGCAGGCAACACCTCCAATTGGGACAGTGAGGGCAATGGTTCATATACCAGCACTGATGGGTCCAGCGGTACATGGGATGCAGAAGGAAATGGAACCTATACCAATGCCGACGGCTCCAGCGGTATATATAATGCGGATGGCACCGGTTCTCACACTGATGCAGACGGCAATGTGACAAAATGGGATGCTGACGGTAATTCCACTTTTGAAAACATTGACGGATCTGTGGGTACATATAATGCTGATGGTTCCGGTTCGTTTACTGATGCTGATGGTAGCACTGGTAGCTGGGACGCGGAGGGTAATAGTGAATATACCAATGCCGATGGCTCCAGCGGCACTTTGAATGCCGATGGATCAGGTTCACATACAGATGCGGACGGTCACACTTCATCTTGGGATGCGGAAGGTAACGGGTCATACACCAATACCGATGGATCATACGGCACTTATAATAGCGATGGGTCCGGGTCTCATACCGATGCGGACGGCCATGTTTCAAAATGGGACGCTGACGGTAATGGATCATATGAAAACCCGGATGGTTCCAGCGGTACATGGAACACTGATGGTTCCGGTTCTAATATCCAACCCGACGGCTCAACGGAAAACTGGGATGCAGAAGGTAATAGGACCTTTGAAAATACGGATGGTTCCAGCGGAACATATAATGCTGACGGGTCAGGATCATTTACCGATGCGGAAGGTAACTCATCCAACTGGGATGCGGAAGGTAACGGGTCATACACCAACACCGATGGATCGAGTGGGGTCTACAATGCAGATGGATCGGGTTCCTACACTGATGCGAATGGCAACACCAGTAACTGGGATGCGGAAGGTAACTCTTCATTTAATAATGCAGATGGTTCCAGCGGAACATATAATGCTGACGGGTCAGGATCATTTACCGATGCCGAGGGGAATTCCTCTTCCTGGGATACAGAAGGTAATGGTTCATACACTAATGCTGACGGGTCCAGTGGAGTATGGAACGCCGACGGATCGGGATCATTTACCAATACTGACGGTTCCAGTGGGACATATAATGCTGACGGGTCAGGAGAATTTACCGATGCTGAAGGTAATACATCTACCTGGGAAGCCGACGGCGGGGGAACATCCACCGATGCAGAGGGCAATACTCATAGCTGGGATGAAGAAGGCAATTCCTCATTTGAAAATTCAGATGGTTCCAGCGGAACATATAATGCTGACGGATCGGGAACATTTACCGATGCCGATGGTAACTCTTCCTCTTGGGATACCGAAGGTAATGGCACCTATCAAAACGCTGATGGGTCCAGTGGGACTTGGAATGCCGATGGATCAGGATCTAATACTGATGCAGACGGTAACACCAGTACCTGGGACACCGAAGGTAACGGTACTTATCAAAACGTCGATGGGTCCAGTGGAACTTGGAATGCCGATGGATCCGGTTCGCACACCGAGTCTGATGGAAGCACCTCTTCATGGGACGCAGAAGGTAACGGATCGTATACGAATGCCGATGGCTCCAGCGGGACGTATAATGCCGATGGATCAGGATCTCATACCGATGCTGATGGGAGTACCCATTCATGGGATACGGAAGGTAACGGTACATTTGAAAATCCAGATGGTTCCACTGGCACATTTAATGCTGATGGATCAGGATCATATACCGATGCAGACGGTAACACCTCCAATTGGGATACGGAAGGTAATGGAACATTTCAAAACTCGGACGGATCAAGCGGTACTTATAATGCCGATGGAACAGGATCATACACCGATGCGAATGGAAATACCAGTACCTGGGATGCGGATGGTAACGGAACGTACACCAATTCCGATGGCTCCAGTGGGACTTGGAATGCTGACGGTTCGGGATCAAATGTTGATGCAGACGGAGGTTCCAGCACCTGGGATGCTGAAGGTAATGGATCGTATTCGGACGCTGATGGTTCACACGGGACTTGGAACAATGACGGATCAGGATCGCACACCGATGCTGAAGGAAACACCAATACCTGGGATGCTGAAGGAAACTCAACCTTTGAAAATGCCGATGGATCTCATGGCACCTATAACGCCGATGGCACCGGTACATTTACCGATGCTGAAGGTAATGCTTCAACCTGGGATGCTGAAGGAAATGGAACATACACCGGCGTTGACGGGTCAACAGCTAGTTGGAATGCCGACGGTTCAGGAAGTTTCAATGAAGCCGATGGTTCCAGCGGTTTCTGGAATGCTGACGGCTCAGGAGGCTATACTGATGCAGAAGGTAACACCTACAATTGGGATGCTGAAGCCAATATGATTGAAGCATAATTTGTCATCTTTTTTAAATCAACCAACAGCTGCAAATAAATGCAGCATGGACGGTTGCTGTAAATTCAGATTCAACCTTATAATAGGAGAATATGTCATGGCTGCACCACAACAACAAGGCAAAGCACTGGTTTCAAAAATCCAAGCTGATATCAAACAACGTCAGTCGGATATCATGCAAATGAAAAAAAGAGTCCAGGAAAGCAGAGCTCAACAAATTACCAAGCGTGCCAAACCTAACGGATAATCAGGAGATTTCGGTAAAACTAAAACAGCATTCCCACAGCCTGGGGATGCTGTTTTTTGATTCAAACTTCTTGCAATTTCCCTTCCTGCTTCCATTCTCCATAATATTTTTCGTTAGATATAATTTACAATAGATTACCAAAATAGAGGCGATATTAATTTAATAAATTGACCATAGCAAGCCAATTTTTATAAAATAGAAGTAAGTTCCGTTTTAAACTCAATGGCAACATTTTATCCATGTTAATCAGAAACCCAAAAAAAGGAACCTTATAACCACAGGAAGAACGGGAAGAAAAAAAATTTAAACTTGCCTCCATCGATTCATTAACCCAGATATTAAATCAGCAAGCATTTATTGAAGAATCAGAAAAAGAACTGATAACAGCAGTTCGTTACAGAAACCATATGGCATTCCTGATAATCAATGTCGATAAATTTAAAAAGAACAATGGCACATACAATCGTGGAGGTGCAGTATTAAAAAATATGAGCCGGGGGCAAAAAAAGGAATCGTCAGAAACTCTGATATTCTGGGCTGTCTGGATGGAGAAAAGTTTGCGATTGTTCTCCCTCAAACAAATGTGGAAGATGAGAAAAAAACAGTTGAAAAAACCAGACTGCATTTATCAACGATTGAAGCCCTTGTTAATGGCCAGGTCATCACATTTACCGTCAGTATTGGAACACCCGAGTGGTATTCCGACAAAACATCCCTCGACCCGGTCAAAAGAAGTGCCAACAGGGTATTACGTTGTTTCGTGGAAAGAACATAAAATCGAATGATAAGGAAATATGTTAAAGTATCGATTCTTTAACCTTACTACTTGACTCTTTTTGATATGATTATTTGACCTGAGCAGAGAATTAAATATAAAATAACAGTAAGTACCTTTTTCCTACATTCATATTTATATACTTATTATTTCCTTGGTGACTGATATGGTGTGCTTTTTCCCCAGGATAGTGTTACTGATTTTTTTCCTCTTAATCTCTTATCCGCTGAACGCCAACACTTTACCCACTATTCTCCGGGAGAATTTTAAAATGACTCTATCAGCCGGTCAGGAAGGCCCCATCCATTTTTATGTAGTGGAAGGATCAGATGTTTCAAGAGGGGAGAAGTTATTCGGCATCGATCCCAAGGAATTAAAGCTCAGACAGCAATTAGCCAAGTTGCAATGGATTCAATCAAAGGCAAAACTAAGAAAGATAAAAACACCGTTAACCAAAGAGGAAATTAAACGGGCAAAACTCACCTTTTCACAACAAAAAGCTCAGTATCAATCCGGCGGCATTTCCGAGGACGCTTATCAGATTGCCAGGCTTGAATATCTGCTGGCCACCAGGCAGGGAAGACCGGAGGATATAAATATCGCCAAGCTGGATGTGGATCTGAAATTCGTTCAATTAAAATTAGCTGATTCCGATTTGGAAAAAGCCTTTGTAAAAGCCCCGGCTGTCGGACAAATAAACAGATTACTGGTTCAACCCAATGAGTGGGTTAAACCAGGCCAGGAAGTTTTAGAACTTTTAAACATTCACCCTTTGTATATTGTATTGAATGTTCCGTTGGAGCAAGTACCCAAACTCCATCTGACAGACTCGTTACCAATATCTGTTTTTGTCAGTGATGAAATATCCCAGGTATCTGGAAAAATAAAATTTATATCCAACGAAGTGGACGCCGTCAGTCAGACGATACGTGTTCGCTTAGAAATTAACAATGAAAAACAGCTATTTAAACCCGGCATGCGAGCCCAAGTTGATCTTCCTTAGGACATTTTTAACAGGGTTTTTACTGGTTTTTTCCCTAACGGCTTTAGGAAAAAATGTAAAATATCTAACATTATCTGAAGCCATTGCCATTGGTATGAGTAAAAGCACCGAAGCAAAGCTATTATTGGAAGAGGAACAACGGCTGCAATCTAAAAAATATCAGTACCTCAACCGGAAACGGAAATATGAGGTTTCTGCCTCCGCTTCCAATTATAAAAATGAAGTGGCAGACTCCCAGGATCTTGAAGCCAATACCGCTTCGGAAACACAACAAGTTATTCTCAGTTTCAAACAAACCTTTGAAAACGGATTTTACTGGAAAATATCCCGAACCCAACGTACCACCAAATACATTGAAAGCGATGATCCGGACGTCACATTCAGTAAAAACCTGTTAAGTCTTTCTCTGCCTTTTTACGGAAAATCAGCCAACAAATTAAAAATCTCCAACAAAAAAGAAGAGATCGTTCTTGAAGGTGAATTCGAAAAGTTAAACCATGGAAAAATAACCCTACAGACAACTATTGCCAAAGCTTACCTGAAACTTTTCCTCAGCCGGGAATACTATAAAAATGCTAAACAACACTCACTGTTGATTGACAAAAAATTAAAAAGAAAACAATCGGCTACATCCCAGGTAACCGAGTTTGAAACACGCGACGTGCAATTGGAAAGTCTTAAATTAAAACAGGATCTGGCAATAAAAAAAGTCCAATTTCAAACCGATTTTAATAAACTAGCCCTGATTCTAGACCGACTGGATTTTGATCTATCACCGGTATTAGAACCGCTCCCAACTGAAGAATTTTCATTGGAGGAGATGCGCCAAACCTACCATAAACGGTCAGTAGATCTAAATAAGTTAAGGGAAGCCAAACAAACCAAAACTATGGATCTAAGGTCATCACAGATTGCAAAGCGACCGGATATCAGCATCGGGGGTTATACGGGAGAAACTGAAGAAAACAGTGAAAGTGGCAATAATACCGGTTTAACCTTATCAATTACTTATAATTTTGCCGGAGGAGAATCTCAAAAGGTTTCCGTATATCAGCATGAACTGGCAAAACTTGAACTCAGCATACAGCAGATAACTAAAATGCTTGACCAGCAGGCGGAAGAGGATTTTCTAAAATTGCAATCTGCCCGACAGATGGTTGGAATTCACCAGGATATATATTTGCTGAATAAAGAACAGTATTCTCTGTCACAAAACCGTTTTAGAATTGGACAGTTAAATCAGGATGATGTGGTTGATACGGAAATCAAAATGATGAAGTCAAGAATCTTGGCAGTCAAAAAACATGTGGAAACCTGGTTACTCTTTTTACAGATTCTGGAAAAAACGGATAAAAACATATCGTTTGCTGAATCAATACAATAAACAATGTAATATTTAGTCTCAATTGATATTATGGGAACGGTTACTCATATTGAGCCATCCGAGGACACCCCTTCAGTCTCATACCAGACATCTGATTTGTGGCATAACGACAAATGCTTAAAACGACTAATCGAGTTGTATTTCAATTACAAAGGAAAAATTAAATATGTTTCCCAGAAATTGGGAATCCGTCGAAACTCTGTTATCAATGCTATCAAAGGAAGAATGATTCCATATATTGCCAAAATCTGGATTGAAGAATGTGGGGGGGATCAAATACTGTTAGCCAAAAAGCTGGGATTAAAAGATGATGACAGCTTTCGAAAAACATTGCGATGGCACCAGCGTTTTGAAACCTATCTTTCCAGCATCAGCCCAGGTCATCAAAATGCTGCATTAATAAAAAAAGCCCTTGTTTTTTTAAGAACCAACCCAAAATCTCATTTTACCAGCCCGTTAATTACCTCTCAACAGCCGCTTGTTGTCTCCGAAAGTGAAAGAGCTACAAAACTAACCTTCAAAGATTCTGAAACCGACGATATTCAAACTATTTCCGGGAAAATCACCCAGTTAAAAACACTAAAATATGCCACCATGATGATTCTAGGTGAAACCGGTGTTGGTAAAGGCTGGTTAGCCAAACGGATCTATCATTACCTTTATCCGGAAAAAGACAAACCATTCATTCACATTAACTGCGCCCACATTATTTCTGCAGCGGTGGAATTATTCGGATGTGCCAAAGGAGCTTTTACCGATGCTGTCCCAAAAACAGGAGCGTTCGAAAAAATAATCAACGGTGGTTTACTCTTTCTGGATGAAATTGATTGCCTGCCCATGGACGCCCAGTTAAGGCTACTATTAGCCTTGGGAGAAGAAGGGACATTTTCCAGAGTCGGCAGTTCAGAAAGCATACAGCTTAAAAAGTTTACGCTCATCACTGCAACGAACCAGTCTCTGGATAGTTGTGTAAAGAGTAACCGATTTAGAAAAGATCTGCTGGGAAGAATCGAAAAACCGTTTATCAAGTTGAAAACCTGGCAGCAACAACCGTTAAGTATTAAAATGTTCATCATCGATGAACTACAGAAGGATATCATCCAAAATGATTTTGAAGCACAATACGCCAGCCAGATCGAAACAAACTTTCAACTTCTCCCCGAACAGATCGATCTACTGCTGAATTCCGAATATGCCTACAATATTAGAAGTATCCGCAAGCAGATTATCCACTATATGACCGAATACCTGTTAAAGCATAATAAAAATACATTAGTACCGTTTAAGTTTCAATGATATAACCTGGAATTGTCAGAGCAATTATTACAGGTCAGCTCTACCCAAAGTCCAATCATCCACCTTCTGTTATTCTAAATGTTGCCTGAACTCCATTGAGACTCTTCATGTTGCCTCAGGCTCCAGAAAAACAGTAAGTTGTTTTCATTAACTTAATGGAATTATTCTTCAACACCCAAAGCCTTAAAAAAACCATCCACATTTCCGCCTGTTCTGACAAAGTTTACGATTGATTCCAGTTCACCTTTATCAAACCAAATCCCATGAATTGTACATTGATCAACAATAACACCATTAAGTGAGTCCTTGGTCATCTCCTTTTTGCAAACAGGACAAACCTTGACTGGCTCTTCATTATGAACTGTATTTTCCGGTTCAGCCTCCGTTTTTAGTTCCATCTGCGGCTTTATTCTTTGATATACCAACGGAATCCCGAAAAATATGCCATAGAACATTGCTGAGGCAAAAACAATATACAGCAACCATTGCCAATACCAGCTCATTTTCCCTCCGTATCAGGTAGGTTATATTTGAATACCGATAAAACAGATTATTACTTTTGTATCACTGGAGTTAGCTAAACGGTTCAATAGGCTTTTACATTCTGAAGCGTTTTTCTTTTCGGCTGAACCTAAAATCCACCGATCCCTGGATCTTCTATTTTATCACCGGAGCTGCAAAAAAAACAGGATTTAATTGATTTGGAAAGATATAAAAAGGAGAGATACCAAACAAAAAAGCCCACCGGTTAACACCGGTGGGCTTTTTGAAATATCGAATTTTCTAACCGGTGAGATCTGTTTAAAATCCCCAGCGCATAGTTATGTAGAATCCACTGCCGGAATAATCAGCATCATATTCATTATCATCATAACTGAAATAATTTGGATCATAGGTTGTTTGCGACGATTTCCCCAATTCTGTTGTAATAGACATGTAACCAATCCTTCCGCCAAATATATCCCCACCCCAATCAAAAAAAGCGCCAAACATGGTAGCACTACCTTTAGCTTCCCACTCGGAAATAGTAGTTCCCCCTTCATCGTACTTTATATTGTAATTGGCCGAACCGACACCGGTATTCAAACCAAAATGGCTGTATCCTTTGTTTTTCGTACTTAACGGAAACCAAACCGTTACGGTAAACAACAGCATGATAGTATTAGATTTCAGTGTATCTGATCCATTGACCGCATTACTTTCCGCTCCAACAGAGATAAGCTTTGAACCTAATCCAAGATTTTGATTTATGAAAAACTCTATAAACATATCTATTGCAGTACCAGTATCCGTACCTTCAAAAACGGAAGTTTTTCGAAGTGCTGCATCTTCTTCGACAGCAGAGAAATTATAAACCGGTAGCAAACTAAATCCAAAAACAAACGCACCGTTTTCCCCGAAGTCTCGCTCGTCAGACCGTACAGGTTCCGGGGTTGGTGTATATGTCGGTTGCGGTTCTTTTCTGGGTTGTTCTGTTGACTTAAATCCTCTGAAGTCAACACGAGTAGCAATATTGGGCTGAACAGTAACATACACATCGTCAGATTGGTATACGCCGTCGATGGCTTTTAATGACAACGAGACATTGGTATCCACTTCAAATTCCTTTACGGTTTCACCACTCATGTCTCCGACTAATAAACCCGATGAAAATATCTGTGCATACCGGTACTCATACGGAACTCTGGCAACCAGTTTCCCGCTGGTTGGCGTGGGAGCCGGTGTCGGAGTAGCTATTATACCTGAACAATCACCGGCCATCAGGTTATAGTAACGTTGGCAGATCGGTTCTCTCTCTTCAGGTTTGGCACTGATAATCGCCCTGAAAAGTGCCTGCTGAAAGCCATCAAAACCTCTAAGTTTTGAATCTCCGTAGGTAGACACTTTTCGTCCCTTAATGGTCACCAGAATTCCATTGGCAATTTCGGCCACCGATAAATTATAGGTGCATGCATCACTGGCCAGACCTTGAGGTGGTATTTCATTCACTATTTCAAAATGCTGGGAAATTTGAACCAACGAAATCTGGGTGATCGCTTTTGTATCAAGATTACCCGGATTTTCAACCAATAAATAACATTGAGCACAAACATTTTGTAACAATCCCAGAATCATTATGATGAATATAAATAGTGTAATACGTTTCATTTCAACTCTCCAAAACTGATCATCGGTTAACATCCCCCCCGAATAATTATGTTGATGCATTATCCCCATCTGGTAACGGTGTCAGTTTTCTGATCCCCCCCGTTTAATACAAATAATGGATATATTCAACAATGCCAATAACTCTTAGTTTACCAGGACTAAGTTGACTTTTTAATAAAAAAATCATGTTTCAGTCAATTTATTTAAAGTTTCAGTTTTTCATAATATCCCAAATATTCTACATTTTCAGCCCGATCCATAAATCCAGGTTTTTAATAAAAAACCCGTCAATAATATCAAATCAGAAAAAACAGCACCAATTCCCCAAAAGCCCCTGCTGTAGGGACTTTTTTTAAAAGGATGCTTTTTAAATTACCCTTTTTCGGTATGGGTGAATACACCATCCCATTCTTCCGGTGGCGGATGATTGATAAATTCCTTACATCGCTTGATATAGGTTTGGGACGGTCCATCCTGGGGAAACAATTCCACAGCCGATTCAAAAGTGATAACAGCTTTTTGAAAGTCGCGCTGTTTGTATAGATCCAACCCTTTATTATACAGATTTATCATATCTGCTTTTTTACCTGTCACCATGTTTTTGCGATCTAAAATATCGTATACAGTAATCGGTTCGTTTTTGCCTACTACCCGGATAGTATCCAATTCCCTGGCATCAATGGCATCCGCTGCTTGTGCATACGTAAATTCAGAAATCATGGTAAAATTCCTGTAGAATTTGTTGGCTCCTTCCAAACGCGCAGCCAGGTTCACCGAATCTCCCATAATCGTATAGTCCATTCTGGATTGTGATCCCATGTTCCCTACCACCATTGGTCCAGAGTTCACACCCATACGTGCCAATAACTGCGGTTTCCCTTCCTTGGCCCATTGCGATCTTAATTCTATCAAACGTTTTTGCATATCGATACACGATAAACAAGCCAAAGTGGCATGCCTTGGTTGGTCCAAAGGCGCTCCCCAGAATGCGATAATGGCATCCCCTTCAAACTTATCAATGGTTCCATCGTGGCTGGCAATTATGTTACACATCTCTGTCAGGTAGTTGTTTAACAGCTGTACCAGCTCATCCGGTGTCAGGCTTTCCGATATGGTAGAAAATCCCTGGACATCGGAAAAAAAGGCAGTCATTTCCCGTCTTTCTCCACCCAAGGTCAGTTTAGACGGATCTTTGACCAAACCTTCAATCACCTTGGGAGACAGATACTGCCCAAAAGCATTTTTGATATAGCTTTTTTCCTTACGTTCTTCAATAAACAGATAGATGTTAATAGTCAGAAAACCGACGACACTGGCCAGGATGGTATAAAACATTGCAAAGACAAGGTCAAAATAAATATACATCAAAAAACAAAAAATAACATACACCGTAATTAATAAAAAAGAAGCTAGAAACCGAATCTTGGGTTCCGAGATGGTATGGATATAGATTAATGCAACCAGTACGATCAATATCAAAGCGATTTCTGTTATGAATGAAGCGGCCCTGAGTGGCGCTCCTTTCAATATTGTGGCCACTTCGTATGCCAGACTTTCAACTCCCCAGACTTCTCCCACCACACTATCGAATTTATCATGCCCCACTTCGGATGTTTCACCGATAAACATGATCTTTCCTTGGACCAAATTCCTTAATTCCTCTGTGTCTTCCTCAACATCCATGTCAATATCCAACAATTCCATGGCTGAGATACCCACGTTTGGGTCCTTACTTAAAAACAAAACATTTGAAAGAGGTGAAAAGTCGTTTATAAAATCATTGAATTGATCAAGCTTGACCTCAATATCACCTATAATTAGATATTTACCCATCATCTTCGGTTCAATGCCCAAATACATTGATACAGCCTTGACGGATACGGGCCATTCATTATGTTTTTCCGCCACTTCAGGATAAACCCGCAATCGATTTTGCATCCCCCCCACCTCTTTATGATTGGAGTAGGCAGTTATGGCAGATTTACGAATAACTTCCGTCGGGTAGACAATCTTCTCAAATTTATCTGGATCATCATCTTCAAAAGACAATTGAGAAACCACCATAATGTCACCGGCAGCAACCAGGTACTCTGCAATTTTGGGATCTTCACCATAGGAACTGGCAAAATCCATCAACATATCAATAATGACCAGTTTTGCACCCAGTTGCCTGAGCCGTGAAGCAATGATACCTAAATCCGTCCTTCGCAATGGAAAACTACCATATTCCTCAAAAAACGCTTCATCCTGTACTACAATACCAATTTTCTCATGAGGAAACCTAGTTTTTTCGTGATTGCCATAGGTATTTCGTAATATGTGTCGCATAGACAGGGTTGTATTTTCAAAAGTTGAAAACCATTCGTTATATTCTGCAGGAATAATCAGCAAAAACAGTAAAATAGTAAACATGAAGTCATATCGCTTCAACCATTTTTTCATGATGGGTTTCTCCGTATACCGAATTGCATTTAGAAAAGGATTCAGGCCGTTTTAGAACTGCATCTTGTCAAGATTTGATCGATTAAATCAAGCTCATGGTATTTAATACACTGAAAAGTGTTGGTTTCTATTATATTATATGTTTAATATCAATGCAAAAAACAAATGATAAAAGGTTGTTTATAATAATGTGCTGTTAACCGATTCATAAAAACACCAGATTTTTAATAAATACAAACCACTGCGCATATCGATCAAAACGCTCTGTTGACATCAATCGGAAAATCACCAACGTGTGTTTTATTGAGTCTTTTCCGTTTTAGCTAGGATTTATTCTATTTTTAACCAGGCATCCAGTTCCTCATTATAAATTCGATTCAGTTAAAAAAATAAGGTGTCATCTCAACATCATCGGGATTCTCCCTTAAATAATCTCTATACTGATCCATGACCGCCGCCCACACTCGGCTTATCCGGCAGATATTCGTTTAATCCCGCATAATCATTGGTTTTTTCACCTTTGATCTACGTTCAGTTCCATAATAAAGGTTCAAATATATTAGATTATCCGTGGTCATTTGACAAGGCAGGTTTAATTTATAATGATATTTGTTACCCTTATTTTTCAATGCATTAAGATTATTGAAGCATTCAACCCATTTCCGCACCTGTGTAAATGCTTTCAACCGACCGATAAACAAATCAATCACAATTCGGGATAATCGGTTGTCATACTTGAAAAAAATTCTTATCGTTATTTTTAAATCAATAAAAAATAATTTTTACCTTATCAAGTGTCATACCCAAAAAACAGGAGACATCATGTTAAGCCCAAAACAAGCACTGGATTTTATTCGTCAACATAAAACCGTCGCCATTGTTGGACTCTCCCCCAAAACAGATCGACCAAGCCATCGAGTAGGCAGGTTTTTGTTGGAAAAAAAGTACAACATCATACCGGTTGCACCCAGATACGACGAAATCCTGGGAAAACCATGTGTTAAAAGCCTGGCCGATCTTGAACCGGGTTCAGTTGATTGGGTGGACCTGTTTGTTAATCCGGATCGACTGCTTGATTTTGCTGAGGATATCGTTAAATTGTCACCAAATCTTGTTTGGTGTCAGATCGGTGTAGTGAATGAAGAGTTTAATAAACTGATGGAAAAAGCAAACATTCCTTATATAGCCAATGTTTGTCCCAAGATAGAATTGGAAAAAGAAGATGGCTAAACGGGGACTTGGATGTATGTCTGGAACATAGCTCACAAACTGATTAATGCATTGAAATAACATATTACACTAACTTATAACCAAAACAATTGCAGTAATTCAGCATAAAGCATGACTTATTTGTCATTCTGATGGGAGCCTAAGACGACCGTAAGAATCTCAATGGAGCCCGAAGCGACATCCCGAAATAACCTGATTATACGTATGACCTTCTATACCCAAAAAACCAAAATATTGTACATAGCTCCATACGATGTGATATTAAACGACATCAATTGCTTTTGACCTTGAGAAATCCTCCGCCAATCGAAGCTGCAAATTTCGCTTCTCATCTTCAGGATAACAGAATGGCAAAACTTAACTTATTGACAATAAGCCTTCGCAGGAATGACATAGAGTCCAAGATAATGCTAAATAGTTACAAACAATTGTTTCATGCAAAAAACAAAGAACGTATATAATTAGTGCTTGAATACAAATGTCTGAAGTTTGTTACCCAATAAATTCAACTGAAAACGAGTGAATATAATAGCCAAAACAATCCTTTGCAAAAATCCATGAAAAACAACAAAGATTTCGATTTTATAGAGAATAAAAACCAGTATCTTTGAAATTTGTTGTTCCTTTCAATATTATATGTCGAAACTTTGAAATTCTTATAACCGAGCTTTTTGAACCAAAACACTATTTTTAAAAGTGATGACAAAAATAGATCTAGCCAAAGATCCGGTAATGATGGATATGCGTAAATCCATCGATCATTATGATGTTTTATTTCTACATCTGTTAGCTGAACGAATGAGAGTGGTCACTAAAATACTATTTGTCAAACAGAAAAAAAACATCGATATCGGTCAAAGTGAAGCCCGTAAAAAGGACATGAAAAACCTTATTGAGATGTCCGTCCAATTAAAATTACAGAAAACGTTTTTCAAAAAAATCCTGGATCTGGTATTTCAAGATGCCATGGAACAATACAACCAGGGAGATCTTTTACAGAATCGAAAATACATGGATAAAATCTGCTCCGGTCTTTATTTAAAAGATCTCAGAAACAGTCTTCTTAATCTTGATAAATCGTTATGCCTGGTACTAGCCGAACGGTTCTGCATCGTAAAGAGGGTCGGACGCTACAAGAAAAAGATCAACGTCCCCCCTTTGGATACCGATCGCTGGAATCGTCTGCTGCAAAATAAGGCTGAAATGGCAGAATCACTGGAAATCAGCGTTTCTTTAGTAAAAGATATTTTTAACGCCATTCACCAGGTATCACTGGATATCGAACATGAAATAGGAGAAAACTGAATTTCTCCCAAAAGGTCATTGACACTCCATTTCCGAGTTGCTATAGATATGGATTAACACATCTAAAAAATGGGGGCTTAGCTCACTTGGCTAGAGCGCAACACTGGCAGTGTTGAGGTAACGAGTTCGATTCTCGTAGCCTCCACCATTCTTCAAGGCGATATTTCTAAAATCTTCAATTCAAAGTCAAAGTTGGTAGTCCTTTAACCGAGGGTGTCTAAGGTCTTCTTGTTTGAACTTTGGCTTCTGTTATTTTCTCTTTTTTTTTGTTTTTTGATGTTCGTTGGAACCTTTTGGAACCCGAAAGCGAGCTGCAACAAAAAGCTTTATTATTAGGATTGAAACAGCTAAAAGGCTTTGGATTATTTGGATGGAGTTTAGAAATGAAAATCGATTTGAAACTTGCATTTCTCCTTCTCGCTGTCATCTCCGCTTCCCTTTTCATGATTATTGAATCGGGTGAATATTATTCAACTTTTTACCAACTACCCATACCAAGTATTACGCCCATGGCGGATATTTTAAGATCGGTTCTTTTTACTAGCTTTAAATAGTCGAAACTAAAAAAGAAAATAATCTATTGATTTTATTAAGATTATGGTGTATAGCATAGGCATGTTAACGACAAAAAAACAACTCACATACTTCTTTTCATGAAAGGATCTTCACCCTGCCAAAGACAAATCAGTTTTATAAGCCCGAATTTGATAGATCAACTCAATCCGGATCATCCTTTGGTAGGCTTGGCAAACAAAATTCCTTGGGAAGTTTTTGAGAAAGAGTTTTCGAGGTTTTACAAAAATTTTAGCCGTCCGGCGAAGAAGCCTATCCGCATCGGGTTTAAATGGTGACAGGAGAACCCCTCTGGAAAACCTCTCCGATTAGGGGCATGGGACGAATGATAAGGTGAACGCAATGTGAATATCTTTAAGCGTCGTGGGCAGTTACCAACCTACGAGGATTAACAGATTGAAGGCATGTTTCCTTGCGTTTACATGCGGAGTCAGGTTGCAGGACTTGTAACGGAGCCGGTGTACTTTTGGTATAGAAGGTGTACGTAAGTCATCCACAGTGATCAGCTATGTGGAATGTGGAAACCCTGTCCCGTCGCCCTTTTGGGCAGGCTAACCGCGAGGCTTGCTGTTGGCGGGCTGGATTAGGATGTCGAAAGAAGCGAAGGCCTGTCTGTAATGGGCAGGATACCGAGTGAAACATTCCCGGCTCAGTAATGAGGCAGACGTTCGACAGGTCTTTGGTTATGTGAAGTTTGGCCGAACCGGATGGAAATAGGGAAAGCAAATGACGGTCTTGAGATGGTGCACCCTGTGTACCTTCGGGTTACTCCGGCAGTCAATTTGTTACATGAAGTAAATTTTCTTAAATTTAAGGGAATCCCCATAAGGAAGACCTTTTCAGAGGCTCGAGCTGTGTGAGGTGAAAGTCTCATGCACAATTCTTAGGGGATGGGAGGCCGATGACGGCTTCCTCTTACCCGACATTAAACCTGTAGAACAATTTTCCCTTGACTCGAAATGATCCTTGAGATTCAAAACACAATACAACTTGCTGCGCTTGGCCTCCTAGCAGTTATGGGCATTGGTCGTTTATTTTTTTTGAAATCAAAAAAAATAAACGTACTTGTCATTGATTCCCAAATGACTAAAACCCAATACTTAAATGGAATTTTCTTTATCATCTGCTTTTTTATTTGGATATTCGAAACAATTTCATACTCATTGTCCTTAAACTATCATATTCCTTTGTCAATTTTAGATGCACTAGCAATACAGCATACAGGTATCAAAATCTTCGGGATCATTGTTTTGGTCTTTGGCTTGATCATTTATGCTATAGCCCTATATTCTTTTCGCAATTCTTGGAGAATTGGGATTGACAGAGAAAAACCAGGGCAATTGATTACAAATGGAATTTTTAAATATTCACGAAATCCAATTTATCTAAGTCTTGACTTATTTGTGGCAGGAACATTCTTACTGCAAGGTCATTTTGTATTCTTGTTGCTATTTGTAACCATAGCAATATCGCTACATATTCAAATTTTACAAGAAGAGAGTTTTTTAATTCAAACCTATGGAAATTCCTATTTTCAGTATCGATCTCAAGTTAGTCGTTATCTCAATAAAAAGTTTTTGCTTCGCTAACGAGTGCATTCAGAGGACGGCAAACAATGGAATGGTTCCCTCGGTGCACTCAGTATTTACAAATATCTTGGCAAGTTCGAGCATAATCAACTACCGCCACTGATGCATTTGATACTGTTTGAGCCTTCTCCTAAAACTCATTAAGATTCATTTTTGACAAAAATTTTCAAAACTCATTAAAGGAGAAGGCCATGAAATTTTATACCTCACAACATAAATACTATTGCGGGATCGACCTGCATGCCAAAAAGATGTATGTCTGTATTCTTGATCAGTTGGGAAAGGTTATTATTCATAAAAACATTAAGGCAACGCCTGACTTCTTTAAACCACGTGTTTTGGGGGTGATTAACAGCGGAATAGGTACTAAGCAATAGGCAAAAACGGAATAAGTGTTAAGAAAATTCCGAAATTGCTGTTAAGTTGAAACCGGAACAGGTGTTAGTTAACGCCCGAAATACGCATTTAAGCAATTAGAAAATTCAGGTTATTCTGGAGCTGTATAATTGGGGGATTAACAATGGCATTTAAGATCATTTTCCTGCCTATTGCGACTCATATCAAAAAAGGCACGAGTTCCATAAGGGCTTATTCGCAGTAAGCAAGGGAACTCCATAAACAAACCTCACCTACTATGTAAAATTCAAGCGGTTTTTCCCCTCAAATATTCTGATCATTCTCAGTTTAGCGGCTCACATGTTATGTAGTCATGCATCGATTAGAAGGTATAAAACCCCTGAAAAGCTTGAAGAAGGATTTGGGATCAAAAAAGTCAAAGTTGATGCATTTATCGATCTTAACAAGTTTTTATCCGATGAAGACTAAAAACTCGAATCCTCAAATCTTACCTAATTTCTACATCCTCAGAGACACCTCAAAGATTGGTAGCGGTAAACTAACCAACCACCATATACAATTATTAAAAGATAAATCTGATCACCTAAAGGTGATGGTTTCAATCTAGAAACAGACTAATGAACATTGAACTTAAGAAATCGGTTATAACGGAGTTGTTACGTTAATCCAAATTTTCGAATAATCTAGTTGACAGTTTTTCACTCAATATCTAAGGTTGAATCATTTAATTTGATCAAATTTTTGATCAAATTAAATGACAATAGTGTAAATTGGATAATTAAAGATCGAAATCAAAAAAACCAAATGAACACTTGCGAGGGGTAGATATGGAAATTCAAGGATTGAAAGAGATTTTAAACGATTTAGGCATTGCAGATAGCAATTTTGGTGTGTCTGATGGTGAAGAATGGTTTGGAAACGGCGAGGAAATGGACGTTATCAGTCCAATAAACGGTCAGGTGATCGCTCGCGTTAAGCAAGGCAATCGCGATGATTTTGAAAGCGTGATTCAGAAATCCCAGGAAGCATTTTCTGTTTGGCGACAGATACCTGCCCCAAAAAGAGGTGAGATTGTGAGACAGTTGGGTGTTGAATTAAGACGGTTGAAAGAACCTTTAGGGAAATTGGTTACCATTGAAATGGGGAAGATCGTTCAGGAAGCAATGGGAGAAGTTCAGGAGATGATTGACATCTGTGATATGGCTTGTGGTGAATCCCGGATGCTTCGTGGAATTCAGACCCATAGTGAGCGGCCACAACATCGAATGTATGAACAATGGCATCCGCTGGGTGTGGTGGGCATTATCTCCGCTTATAATTTCCCTGTAGCCGTCTGGAGCTGGAATCTTTCCATCGCTATGATCGCCGGTGATGTCTGTATATGGAAACCAGCCAGCCCGACTCCATTAACAGCCATAGCTTGCCAAAAAATAATAAGCGGCATTTTAAAAAAGAATAATCTGCCACCGGCCATTGCAACCCTCATTGTGGGTAAAGGATCGGAAATTGGGGATTACTTGAACAATGATACTCGAATCCCACTCATCAGTTACACCGGATCGACCAGCCTGGGGAAACATATTGCCAGAATCGTTAACGGTCGTCTGGGAAAAACCATCTTGGAGCTTGGCGGTAATAATGCCATTGTTATTACAAAAAATGCCGATTTAAAATTAGCTGCACAAAATGTCCTGTTTGGTGCTATTGGTACGGCCGGTCAACGATGCACTTCGACTCGTCGCGTCATTATCGCAGAAGAGGTGTATAATGAGTTTGTTCAACTGATCAATGAATATTACGATAAAGTCACAATTGGGAATCCCTTGGATGAAAACGTTTTAATGGGGCCGGTAGTGGAACCTGCGACTGTTGATGTGTTGTTAAAGGCGATTGACCAGGTTAAAAGCGAAGGGGGTACTATATTGCGGACAGCTGAACGATTATCGGGTGAAGACTATGATGGTGGTTGCTATGTTACTCCAGCCATCGCTGAGGTTCCGGGGAACCTGCCGATTGTAAAAGAGGAAACCTTCGCTCCTTTGTTGTATTTGATGAAGTATTCTGGAGGAATCGACCGGGCGATAGAGCTTCATAATGATGTCCCCCAGGGATTGAGTTCATCCATTTTTACCAATGATTTACTGGAAACAGAGTATTTCTTAAGTTGTGTCGGTAGTGATTGCGGAATTGCCAATGTCAACCTGGGGACCAGCGGCGCTGAAATCGGACTGGCATTTGGTGGTGAAAAAGAAACCGGTGGGGGTCGCGAAAGTGGATCTGATGCCTGGAAGGCTTATATGAGACGACAGACATCCACTATAAACTGGAGTGGAAAAACAATTTTAGCTCAGGGAATAAAGTTCGATTAAACAGTTAAACAATACTGTTAATATAAACGTTAACTCTTAGCTGTCGGATTTTTTGAAAAAAGGAACAAATCCACCCATTGATAGCCGGATTGTAGAAAAACACATCAGCCAAAGTGGCCTGAAATCGGTTGGGTTAGCTTCAATCAGAGAGTTGAATCGACTGGTGACGAACATTCAGCAAGAATCCGGTGTGGAGTTTATTCGCATGGAAATGTGGTCGACACATCAACGATTAAACTTAGCATTAAAGGCACGTGAATTGTCCTTGTATTGATTTTTCTAATTGAATTGAACAAATTTATGAATTCCAAGACGATAAAGAGTATACTGCCACCCGGGGACTATTATTTTTCCGGGAACGAGGCAGCTGCTGAGGGGGCTTTGGTAGCCGGATGCGGTTATTATGCCGGTTATCCCATAACACCCTCCAGTGAAATTATGGAACAATTGGCGGTTCGACTGGGTGAACTGGGTCGGGTTTTTATGCAAATGGAGGATGAAATTGCTTCGATTTGTTCAGTGATCGGGGCGGTCTGGGCAGGTGCCAAGGGAATGACTGCCACATCGGGGCCGGGATTTAGTTTGATGCAGGAGGCTATTGGTTACGCAGCCATTACGGAAACGCCGGTGGTTATAATCGACATTCAGCGGGCAGGGCCAGGCACCGGGCAGGCTACCAGAACCGGCAGTGGGGATCACATGCAGACAAAATGGGGATCGCACGGGGATTACCAGGTGATTTCTTATTCTCCCTGGTCGGTGCAGGAAATGTACGATTTTACAATTAAATCATTTAATATGGCAGAAAAATACCGTGTTCCGGTGTTTGTATCCGCCGAAGAGGCCATCGGGCATCTAAGGGAAAAGACGACCATTTATGAATCGGTTGAAATTCTGGATCGATACAAACAACCCGGAGGGACGCCTTTTGGGAGTGACCAGATCGACGGAGTGCCACCGATGCCTTCGTTTGGAGACGGGGAAAATTTGATGGTAACCGGCTCCACCCACGATGCCCATGGATTCAGAAAAACAGTCTCCTCAGAAATTCAAGCCGCTCTGGTTGAGAGGCTGAACCTGAAAATTTTAAATCATGGTAATGAAATAATTGAAACGGAATCGGTTCAGACGGATGATGCGGACGTTCTGGTGGTTGCCTATGGATTTACTGCCAGAAGTGCCATTTATGCTGTTGATAAACTCCGAAAAGAAGGGAAGAAGGTCGGCTTGCTTCGTTTGAAAACAATCTGGCCCTTTACCGATCAGATTATTAAACCGTTTAATGGCAAGGTAAATAAAATTTTTGTTCCTGAAATGAACAGGGGGCAAATCGCGGGTGAGATTCAGAAATTTGCCACCGCAGACGTTATCTCCTACCCACAGACCAATGGAGACATTATTCATCCGGAAACGATTATAACTGAACTTAGGAGATTATTGTAATGGCCAGGGACCTGGAAAAATATCTTCGACCCGAAGTCAAATCGACCCCATTTTGTGCGGGTTGCGGCCACGGTATTTTAATGAATCTGATTTTACGATCAATTGATCAACTCGACATTTCCATACAGGATATGTTGTTCGTCTCCGGTATCGGTTGCGGAGCCTGGATTCCCAGTCCGAATTTCAAGGCTGATACCTTGCACACTTTGCACGGAAGGGCCATTGCTTTTGCTGTTGGGGCAAAGATGTTCAATCCGAAATTGAAAACCATGGTAGTCAGCGGGGATGGCGATTTAACATCTATCGGCGGAAACCATCTGATACACGCAGCCAGGCGTAATATTGATCTGACAGTCATTTGCGCCAACAATATGATTTACGGCATGACGGGAGGGCAGGCGGCATCCACCTCGCCCTTAGGTATTAAGAGTGCAACCACTCCCAAGGGTAATTCCTATCCGCCTTTTGATCTGGTAAATTTGCTGAGAGGCGCCGGGGCTAAATATGTCGCCAGGTACGCGATTACGCAGCCCATTCATTTGATGAAGACAATTAAACAACATATTCAAACCGAAGGATTCACCTTCCTGGAAGTGATTTCTCCATGCCATACCCAGTACGGCCGTAGAAATCAGTTTAAGTCTACGGAGCAAATGTTGGAATTGCTGAAAAATACCTGTATTTCAAGGGAGCAGGCCGCTGAACTGGGTGAAGAAGTCCTTGCCAGTAAAATCGTCACGGGAGAATGGAATCATGGAAAATCTTAAGCATATTCGTCTCTGCGGAATAGGCGGACAAGGAATCGTTATGGCCGGAACCGTGCTTGGCAGGGCCGCCATAAACGACGGAAAATGGGTCTCCGGATCGAATTCTTATGGAGCGCAAGCCCGGGGCGGTTCGACGCGTTCGGAAGTCATTATCTCTGATGAACCGATACTATTTCCACATATCATTCAAGCAGACATCCTGATTGTTTTTTCCCAGGGGGAATACGATTCACAGGTAATGTCCAATCAAGCGTCTGACCCACTGGTCTTTTATGACTCCTATCATGTTCAACCAACCCCCGGTTTATCCTGCCGACAGATTGGAATTCCAGCCACTGATGAAGCAATCCGGCAAATCGATAACAAGCAGGCGGCAAACATGGTGATGCTGGGAATGGTCGTAACTACCACCGGCATCGTGGAACAATCATCACTGGTTAAAGCAATTCATCAAAGTGTTTCAGGGAAATACCTTGACTCCAATTTAAACGCCGTAGAATTGGGTTATCAGCTTGGAGAAAAAAAAGAATGACAGTAGAAGGAAGAACACATAAACCGGTCATCAATCAGACCAAATGCGGATCTTGTTCAATCTGCCTAAGGGCTTGTCCGGCAGAGACAATCACTGAAATGCGTGATGAGCCCAATAGTACCCGAGGAAAGATCTATCGTCAGGCCTGGTCCCGCAAAGAGTCATTCGTCGACTCTGTCCGGACGATTCCGCCCTGCCGGGAAGCCTGCCCGCTTGATCAAGACATTAGCAAGTATCTGGGGTATATTGCCGAACGAAATTTTGACCAGGCACTTAAAGTCATCCTTGAAACCAACCCGCTCCCTTCGGTTTGCGGCTATATTTGTCATCGTCCCTGTGAAAAGGCCTGTGTGAGGAACGTCATCGACTCCTCTCCCCCCATTCGTGATTTAAAAAGATTTATTGCCGACCGCCAAAAATGTGAACCCTTTCCATCACCGGCATCGACAAAAAAGCTCCAGAGGGTGACCATTATTGGTAGCGGACCGGCCGGATTGACAGCAGCCTTTGAACTGGTCATGAATGGCTATCAGGTCGATATCATTGAATCATACCATGAGCCAGGCGGCATGCTGGCCTGGGCCATCCCCGGATTCCGGTTGCCCAGGGAGGCTTTGATGAGGGATATAAATCATATTAAGGAATTGGGGGTACAGATTCACACAAGCACGCGGTTTGGAACGGATATCACATATAAGGAGTTAATGGACGAGGGGATAAAGGCAGTTATTATTGCAACCGGAACCATGAACAACATCGATTTGGGTTTCAAAGAGGAAAAAGATCTTCAGGGTTACCTCGACGGCCTTTCTTACCTGAAACTCCAGGCCAAAGGGAAAAATGTCGAGCTGGGGAAAAAAGTGCTGGTCATTGGTGGTGGCAACGCCGCAATAGACACGGCCAGAATGGCTGTTCGCCGTGGATCACCTGAAGTGACCATTGTTTACAGAAGAGGTTTTGATGAGATGCCGGCGGATCTGCATGAGGTCGAAGAAGCCAAAACCGAAGGGGTGATGATTGAATTTCTAACGTCTCCTTTAGGGATGATAAGCAAACAGAAAAAGATAACCGGCCTGAAATGTATCCGCAACATATTGGTGGTTGATGAAGGTTCACATAGACCTCGTCCGGAAGCAGTTCCCGGTTCAGAGTTTGAAATTCAGGCAGATACGATCATTTCAGCTATCGGACAAACGGCTGATATTGCAGGGATCATAGAGGATATTCCGGCACTATCAAATTTCGATTTCTCTAAAAAATTTAATGATAATAATATGTTAAATAATACGCCTGGATTGTTTGCAGCCGGTGATTTTGTTAACGGCTCGTCAACTGTCGTTGAAGCGATGGCCAGCGGAAAAAGAACAGCGAGGGCAGTCGATTCATATATAAAATCAATATGAAAAAATACATATAAATATGAAAAATAATATAGATATCAGTGAAGACAATGTTACTTGTAATTCCACCAGCGAACCTCCCGTATCCTCTTTCCAGGCATTCAGTGAGGATCAGGCGGTAGAAGCCGCTCGGCATTGTTTATTGAGCACTGCATGTAACGATTGTGATTTGTGTCGCTATTTCTGCCCGGACCTTTGTATCACGAAAAATGAAAAAACCGGGCTAATTGAAATCGACTACGATTACTGCAAAGGGTGTGGAATTTGTGCCTATATCTGTCCTAAAAAGGCTATTTCCATGATCCGAGAGTTACAAGCGGACAAGAGTCCCTGAATAGATTTTGGGGGATCAGCTCCGCGATTGAGGAAATACCGCAGGGTTAAAGCGGAGAGGATTAATGCCCTTATCAATTAACATCACATGATAAAACACCCTGCGGTAAGCAATCGGTTTATACCCAATGTCCTTCAGTATTTGCCGTATCAGTCAGTTTTATTTTTCCTGCTTTGAAAGCATCCACCGCCTCCTGAACCGATCCGGTGGTTTCCACGCCCACTTTGATATTGGCTGCATTCAAGGTTGTTATAGCGTTCGGTCCGCAATAGCCTGTTAGAAGATACTCAACGCCCTTGTCGCTGATCATGGTGGCCGCCTTGATTCCTGCCCCTTTTAAAGCGTTAATATTCTCCTGATTGTTCAGAGTTTCATATTCCAGTGTCTCCGGATCAACTATTATAATATAGGCAGCCCGGCCAAACCGGGGATCTA
>JBFFHJ010000103.1:0-24545 GCA_041556995.1 bacterium
CTCGGTCCCTGTCAGTGTTTTTAACAGCCCAGCCACATTACTCAAACGGGCGCCTCTTTTCCCGGTCTCCAGTGAGAATTCAAGATTGGAATAGGACGTGGCTATTTCAGCAATCTCCTCGAACATCCTGGCAGAAAACACCGACCGCCCCAAGTTAGTGTGAATGATCGCTCCGGTACCGTTAATAACAGGAGTTAACTCTTGTCCGGATTGCTCCAGGCGGCTTTTGATTCTGTTTAAAATAGATTGGCGAGTTATCTGGGGTTCGGATAACCACGCTATATCTTGTCGAATCTCATATAATAACATTTGGACCTGGTTCCTTACCTCTCGGCCGGACCTCATGCCCTGGCTATCAAAAAACTGATCAATTTCCTGGATTGATGGAATTTTGGCAAAAATATATTGGGACTGCTCCATAATAGCCTCAGGATCGCTTTCTAGTTAATCGCAATAGATTCAAACTGTAGAGAATAAGAATAAAAGATATTCCCCTGATAAAATTGATAAATAGCCATGGATACCGGGAGTAAAAACTCCCGCCTTTTTTTATATCATAGGGCATATCAACAACCCACGCACCGCGAACAAATGGTTTGGAACGAAATAACCTCCTACCGTTTGGTAAAATCACAGCGGAAGCACCATTATTGATCACATGTACCAAAGGTACACGATTCTCAACCGCCCGCAAAGCAGAAATTGCCACGTGCAGCTCTGGCTGACTGCTTTTACCAAACCACCCATCCTGACTTTGAACCAGGAGTACTTTACCGTCGGCATCATTGCCGATGGCTTCGGCAATAAACCCAGGGAAAAGCGGTTCATAACAGATTTTCGGGACAATTCTCATCCCGGCAGCTTTAAAGGTCTTGTGATGTTGACCAGGAGTCAGGTCATCCAAAAAATCACCCAACAGGTTTTTAATAAAAGAAACAGTGCCCACAATCGGAGAATATTCGCTAAACGGCACCAGTTTTACTTTATAGTAAGTATTGGTTAGTTCTCCATTATTATCAATCAATAACGACGTATTATACAAATATTTTTTCCTGTTAATTTTCTTATACGTTGAATCATAAAAAACAACCGGAATCGCCATATCTTGTACATGTTTCTTAAATGCCTCTCTAACAGCCGACCAATAGGCATACCCGTAGAAATGTCCTTCCGGCCAAAAAACAATTTCTGCTCCTTTTTCTGCCAGATCACGACTCATTCCCATTTCCAGGGGAAAAATACGGCTATAACCACTTTCTGGAATAGGCCGAGATAAAGTTACATGTCGGTTGGGCTGTATAATACCAATTCTTTTTTTCGGCCAGCTTCTCAAATCTGCATCCCATTGAGAAAGAGCCCAGACACCATACCCAAACCAGGCAATCAATATAGCCAGACATCCGATCAGAATCGGTTGATAAATCGGCTCCTTTGGCCATCGAATCATATTAAAAACAATGATATTAACCAAAGAAATAACAAAATCTATCCCATAAACACCGGTAAACTCTATCCCCTGTATGGCAGCTGGAAAATAGGATTGAGCATCTCCCAGATAAAAATCAAAAAGCATAGGAAACATGGAAAAGACTGATACCTGTACAATTGGAAATAAAAGAACTTCCGGGATAGGTTTATATTGCCTAAGCCATTGGAACACAAAGGTAACGACTCCAAAAACCTGTCCAAAACAAAAGGCAAAACCAATAACAAACAAAACATTTAATGGAAAAGGGACATTAAAAGCCAGGTCCGCCCAATTAGCCATCCAATAGCCTCCTCCACCAACTGCAACCAGTCCGGTAATTAATCCAAACAGATAGGCTTGTCGCAATGACTTGCCTTCAATGGCAAACAACAAAGGTATTAGTCCAATCCATTCCAAGAGATAAAGGTTAAAAGAGGGATATGAAACCATCACCAATAATCCGGATACAATCGAAAGTATGGTACTTTGAAAACATCCAAATTCCAATGTTTTGGCCAACTGGTTCGGTTTGATGAGCATGGTTGAATGTTTGAAGGATTTCAGTTTCGGCTAATAGATAACGTTTTGATTTGAAGCATCCAGGTCTGATTGTCTTGTGCTGACTAACAATCTGTATTAAAGGGGAAATTCCTTTCGAACAATGAGGACTTCAGGGAATATTTTCTCAAACAAATCAACTAGTTCTGGATCAAAACGTTTCCCTTTTTCACTTTTCAAATAGGTCAGAGCTTTATCAACCGAACACGGTTCCTGGTAAACTCGTTTGGTTGTCATTGCATCAAAAACATCTGCCAGTGCCGCGATACGTCCCCAAATCGGTATGTTTTTCTTAGTTAATCCTCTGGGATAACCTTTTCCATTCCATCGCTCATGATGGGTCCCGGCCACAATTTTGGCAACATGGAGTAATTTTGATCTTCCTCCATCCAGTATTCTTTCGCCAATGGTGGAATGCTCTTTCATGATCACCCATTCTTTCGCCGTCAACTTTTCAGGATTAAGCAAAATGCTATCCGGAATGCCCAGTTTTCCAATATCGTGCATAGGGCTGGCATGGAGCATCAATTCACAATCCGCACTTGACATTTTGTATGCTTTTGCCAATAGGTAACAGTACTGACTCATGCGATGAATATGATCCCCGGTTTCAGGATCTCTATGCTCAGCCGCCTTACTTAATCGCTGAACAATTTCGAATTGTGAATCGATAAGCTCAGTTGTCTTTTGGGTAAGGTTTTGTCTCAGCGATTGATGGATTCGCCCCATGGCTATCTGGTTTTCAATCCTGGCTTTAACCGATTTGGTTTTAAAAGGGCCGCTTATATAATCCCCTGCACCCGCTGCCAAAGCTAAGACTTCATCTTTTAATTTAAAAGATGATGCCACAAAAATAACTGGAATATCCTCGAAGTCCTGATGTGTTTTTATCTGCTTATATATTGAAAGCGCATCGGTACTTGATTTACCCATACCCACCATAATGAGATCCGGTCGATCAGCCATTAACTGAGAAATAATTTTTCCATCATAACCGTTTTTGATTAGTTGATAATCGGACACCAACATCCGATTCAACTGACGGTTTTTAGTTTTCTCTTTTTCGTCTAATACGATGTGTATTTTTTTCTTCATCCTGGGATTATGGCTGCTACAAATAATCTAAAAAAAATTTTATCTTAATGATACGCCTCTCGTGTTGACGAATAACACAGGATTTTTTATTTATTCCACTGGCTTTACTCTTAATAACCTATTACTTTCCGTGATTGCTAATTAAAGCTGTTGAAGAAAATTTTTCTACGAAAGCAAATCTTCTAAAAACAGTGCGACTTGTCCGGCACCGTTGGTCCCCGCGCGAACAAGACGGGGGAGTTGAAGCAATTCATCCAGACTCGATAACCATTTACCGTTTTGATATTCTAAATCCTTCAAACACATACCAGTCATATTTTTTTCTATGTAAGCGACCAATTCATCTGATTCTCGAAAATTAGCCCTTGGAATATATCCAAATGGTACACCGGCTTGGTAAATCTCCGCCAGGGTACTGTATCCAATCTTTCCAATAACGACATCACCTGCTTCTATCAAATCCGGATGATAAAAATCTGACTGATGGGGAAGCAAAATCACATTATCCTTAATATCCAACACCTCATTGCCACCGGGTACAAGAAAACAGATATCCGAGCGTCTGGTCAACGATTCCACTGAGTTGTATTGGTCGGGAATGCCACCCATGGTTATTATAACAAGTTTTTTGTTTTTAGGAATACCTAGTTCTTTTCTTGTTTGCCGGGCAGTTTTTCTTGATTTTCGACAAATGGGTCGTGTGATAAGATCAGCATTGGTATGGGTACAAAAAGGCTCTGCCAGAATATGATATTGAGGTGTTTTAAATTGTTCTTCCAAATAGGATATGAAACCGTTCAACTGGGATTGAAATTCTGAATATCCCTGGTAAATCCAGTCCCAAGTAAAATTCTCCACCAAAACAGATGGAATCCCAGCTTTTTGTGCAGCCACAATGCCCATGGCTGCGATGTCACAGACTACCAGATCGCAGGAATTATGTTTTAACTCACGGACCAGATTGTCTATTACTGTTTCATCAAACGGTAAAAAACGATTTAAAGCTTTGATTGTCTCCGGCAGGTCCTCTTCAAGCGGAGTTTTCTGGACAAGACCGACATCAGTCAGAAGAGAATGGTAAGTAAAGGAAATAGACAATGATTTTTGAAAAAACCATTGGGGAACCTTGGTATAAATATCATAATGAACGTTCGGCAAGCGACTGGCCAAGGCTTCCATTACTCCCATTTCTCGTGCAGCATGACCGAAACCATGGGGCGAAATAAAAAACGCAATCCGTTTACCCATCTTATATTCGTTCCATTATCCAAGCGTGTATTTTATCCAACATTTGATCTTTTTCCTCTTCCTGGAAAAGCTCATGCATGGCTTCAGTGAAAAACACAGCTGTTTTATCAGCACTTCCCACATTGCCCAAAAACCTACGTACAGCATCGGGTGAAACAATCGTATCTTTCACAGAAGAAAAAACCAATAGGGGAAGTTGTAATGTTGCTGCATTGTCTTGAAGGGAATGTGTCTTAGATTCCATGGACAGATATAAACTCGGGGTAATAGTACGAACACGGTAAGGATCACTGAAATAGACCTTCCATTGCTTTGGATTACGGCAAAGATCCTTGACGCCTGTTGGCTTTGGATAGGGATGATCCGGTTTCTTTCTGGACAGCAGATGAGCCATCATTATAACAGGTATAGACCCAGGCATCTGGAATCCGGTAAGAGGCGAACACAGAATTAAACCTTTAAAATCGAACCGCTTTTGAAAACAATAATGAACAGAAATCAAAGCACCCAATGAATGGCCCAGTAAATAGACCGGTTTTGTTTTTAAAAAATTCGGATTTTCATTCAATATAAGATCAATATTATCAACATATTCCTGAAAATCATCAATATGTCCCCTAATTCCCTCTGCTGCACCGTGACCGGGAAGATCCATCATATGAACTGCAATCCCCTTGGCACATAAGTTTTCAGCCGCTGAAAAATAATATCGCATATGCTCAGAAAAGCCGTGAATCAAAACCAGTTGAACCAATGTTTTTGACGGCATCCAAGAGCAAAAAGGAATTTTCCTGCCTTGCTTGTCAATCAATATACCTTCTTTACCAGTTATCTTTTTCGCCATTGTTTCCTCTTTTTATACACAAATTTCCACTCATGCGTTTTTCGGCTGTTCTAACAGGTAAAAACACTTATTTTCAGCCTTTTCAATTCTTTATTTCTGTATAGTCCCTCCACCTATCAACTCGTCTCCTTGATAAAAAACGGCTGATTGTCCCGGTGTGATATCAAGTAGCGAGGTTTTGATTGTAATATGGGCCTTATCTACCGATATCGGTGTTAACGTTGCCTCTATCTCTTTTGCCGTATACCGTATTTTGACTGATACGTTTATCGCCCCGGTTGGTATCGTTCCACTGATATAATTTACATCGTCAATATGGAATTCGTTCTTTGCCCGTTGCTCATTGTTTCCTACAATCAAGGTATTGTTTTTGACGTCTAGTCCTACTACATAAATGGGCTTACCGGCAGCTACACCCAGGCCTCGCCTCTGGCCCACAGTATAATTCTGTAATCCGCTGTGTGTTCCTACGATCTGTCCTGCAATATTCTTGATTGGCCCCTTAATGCCCTTTTTTTTTGAAAGCCGGGCAAGGAACTCCCGATAGTTACCGTTTTCGATAAAACATAAATCCTGGCTTTCCTTTTTATGCGCTACCGGCAAACCATAGGTTTCCGCCATTTTTCGAACGGTCGATTTGTCTATTCCTCCCAGTGGGAACAATATATGGGACAACTGTTTCTGGTTAAGTTTGTATAAAAAATAGCTTTGATCTTTTACATTGTCCAATCCTTTCAATAATCGGATACCATTTTCATCTTTCTCCAGTCGAACATAATGACCAGTCGCCAAATAGTTAGCGCCGCGTTTTTCGGCTTCCTGTAACAGTAGACCAAACTTGATCACTTTGTTACAGACAACACATGGATTAGGCGTTAATCCTTGCTCATAGGTTCGAACAAAATAGTCGATCACACCGGTTTTAAACAATTCTCTAAAATCTTTAACAAACAAAGGAATCCTCAATAAATCGGCAACATGTCGAGCACTTTCCACAACATCCGATTTCTCTTCCGACCATAATAACATGATAATCCCGGATACGTCATACCCTTCTTCCTGGAGAATGGCCGCTGTTACAGAGCTATCGACCCCTCCACTCATGGCAACTATAACTTGCTTTTGATCTTTTTTCATACTTAACCAATCTTCAACCGAAGTTTATCATTTCTCAAGGATTCGGCAAATAAAACAAACACTATCATTTTGTAAAAACCAATTCATCCAATCCAGTTTTATAACGATGAGGAACTACTAACAGACCTTTAAGTTTTATGACAACATACCGAATTCCCTGCCTGTAACGACTGGAAACATTTAACGTCACATTTGCCCATTTTAATCTCAAACCTGTTATAAAGGCCGTGGAAACAAATGGAGGTGATAGTAATACCTTGTAAACCTCCGTCAGTAATTATCCTATCAATTGATCCACTGGAGGTTATATTTAATTGCAACTCATGTCTTAAGTCAAAAAAACAGTAAAAAATACCTCACTTCATCATTTATAAAATCACAAAGTCGATACATAATATTCTCTCATCTTGAATAGATTATCTGTTTTTATTTATCACATTTCAACGCTTGGCCTTTATTGAAACAGTATTGTACCGTGATATCGATAAAAAAAAGGCTTGGATATCCTCTGCGGCCCCTTTTTGAATGGTCTAAATGGATGAACAAAATAAAAAAAAGATAGTCAAACAGATATTCTCTTTAAATAAGTTGATTTTCTTTATTGACAAAAATATCAAAAGATATTTTTATATATTTAAGTGGATATTTTTTTAGCAACACCCATAACACTAACAGAAGGAAAATGGAGTCTTTGTAAATGATGCACAAAAAAGACATAGTCAAAGAAGTTATCGATAAGTATATCAGGCAAGGAATGGATTTTTTTGAACTGACACCCAGCTACCTGGTAACCCTGAATGAATTAAAAGGATTTAGCGAACGTACGCTTAAAAGAGGAAGAACTGAGTATAAAAAAGAACACAAAGATATACTCAAAGGAAAATCCAAAGCTGCGGTGAATCTTAGGAAAAAGGTATTTGGAACATTGGAAAATAATCCGAATATTAGCCTGGAACAACTACAAAAAAAGATAGCGGGTGCTGATAAAAAGCAGATCGCTGATAATTTAAAACTCTGGAAACAGGAACAATCCGGTCAAACCAATCCCAAACCTAAAAAAACCAAACCCGCCAAAGATGTTAGCGGAAGCTTACGGCAAAAGGTATTCAATCATCTGGAAGAAAATCCAAAAGCCACTTTGAGCAAACTAGAAAAAGCATTTACCAGTGATAACAAAAAGACAATCAGTAATTATCTCGATCAATGGCGAAAAGAAAGAACCAACAGAGAGAAAAGGATCAGCACTAAACAGAAGATCAGCAATTACCTGGATAAACACCCGACTTCGACCTTAAAAGATTTAAAAAAGGCCTTTTCAGATATCAATCCATCTTCTATCGGAGCTTACCACTCTCTATGGAAAAACAAGCAAGCCGGTCTCTTAGATGAATACAACCAGAAAAAAACACCCTCAACCACCACTACCGTGACCAAAAAGGCCAAGATTGATAGCGAAAACCTAACGGATGATTCGGCCATGCAAATCATAACCGCCTTAAATAACACAGTAGACGCACAAAAGAAGACCATTGATATTCTAAAAGCCCAAAATAGTGAACTTCAGAAAAAGCAAGAGTATGTATTCCCTGAATTAAAAGGAATGTCAAAGAATGAAATTGACAAATTCGAAAGGGTTATGGCTACTTTTTTGAAAGGATTGAGAAAATCATAAAACATATTTAAACCACATAACGACATCTCCTTTCATACAATCCAATTACCTGGGAGATGTCTCCTCACCAATCGGGAAACAGCATCGGCTATATGTCGATGCAATCGCCGGCTTCCTTATACTCATTCAATTTATTTCTTAATGTCCGAATACTGATACCAAGAATCTCCGCCGCTTTAGTACGATTTCCGTTGGTGTGTTTCAGGGTTTCGAATATCATCTGCTTTTCCGCTTCCGACATGGATATCCCAACTTTTAGATTAACGGTGCCGCTTTGTACAACTTCAGGCGTTTCTTTGGACAAAACCTCTTCCGACTCCTGGTTGTTAGTATGAACCTTATGAACAGATACGGGATTCATCAAAAGATTGGCAACCCGAATGGTTTTTCCATCGCACAATAAAACAGCCCTTTCCATGATGTTTTCCAATTCACGTACATTGCCTCGCCAATTATAACTCATCAACAACTTATGGACATCGTCATGGATTTCCGGAACCGGTTTATTGTTCATTTTTGCATATTTATTGGCAAAATAATCGGTCAGAACTTTGATGTCTCCTTTTCGATCCCTCAATGGCGGTAAGTGCATGGGTATGACATTCAATCTGAAATATAAATCTTCACGAAAAGTCCCATTCTCGACACATTCCAGTAACACCTTGTTAGTTGTGGCAAGTACACGCACATCAACCGGTATGGTATCCGTCCCCCCTACCCGATCCACGGTATATTCTTGCAAAACCCTTAATAATTTTGCTTGAAGAGACAAGGGCATTTCGCTGATCTCATCCAAAAGTATTGTCCCGGAAGTAGCCTGCTCGAACTTACCACGATGCTCATTGATAGCACCGGTAAAGGCACCTTTTTTATGTCCGAATAACTCGCTTTCCAATAAATTCTCAGGCAAAGCAGCGCAGTTTATAGCGACAAAGGGACCCTCAGCTCGATCTGAATGGTTGTGAATATACTTGGCCAATAATTCCTTCCCTGTCCCGCTTTCTGATTGAATCAAAACACAGGCTTTACTGGGCGCCACGTTCCGTGCTATCTCCAACAGCTTTAACATTCCGCCATCTGCGGTAATAATATCTTTAGAAGACGCTTCCTCCAAAGTAGTTTCCACGGCTTTTTTCCCCAAACCTTTTTTAGCTGGCTGTTCAGTCCTGGTTATCTGTATCGGTTGTTCCTGCTTAAAGCTAAGTGCCCTTTCTATTAAAAAAATAAACGTATCAAAATCAAAGGGTTTCTGCACATAATCAAATGCTCCGTGTTTCATAGCAGAAATTGCAGTATCAATAGTACCGTAAGCCGTAATTAAAATGACCGGAATATTGGGATTCAGGGCTTTAATATCCTTTAATAACTCCAGGCCGCTTCTCTTCGGCATCGTCATATCCGTGATCACCAGGCTATACTTATTTTTCTTAAACTTGTTAAGTCCATCTATGGCATTATGTGAATGTTCTACAGGATATCCGCAACGTTTTAACGCAGCCTGCATGGCAATCCTCATTTCAACTTCATCGTCTACCACTAATATTGGATCTTTTACCATCATGTCATCACCCGTGTCAGGAAATTTATAGAAAAAAAATGAAACTCTAACGAGACTTGATACGTTAAGAAACGCTTTTAAATCATCCAATTAAGTGCCATAGGTAAGGTTTCGACAAAAAATCAGTCCACATTCTGTTTACAAAACATCCATTGTTTTTAGGACTTTTGTAAACAAATTATGCGAAATTATTTTTTAACGATTCCCAGGGGTGAAGCAAGGCTCCAACCTCACTTTACAACTCATCACTTTTGCTAAAATTATCGGAGTATTATTAATTAAGTGACGTTTGTCTATTCACCAGTCGGTAAATGGCATTTCGAATTCCCAGGGGAAGTTTTTCTGTAATGGATTTTTTTATTTTATAGGTCACTTCATACACATCAACCGATTCGCATTTGGATAATATATAATCATCGCTGGTTATCAGCTCATCCACCAGTTTTAATTCAATGGCCTTGCTACCATACCAATGTTCACCGGTTGCGATTTTATCGATATCCAGTTCTTTTCTCCCCTGAAGAACAAACTCTTTAAACAACTCGTGGGTATGCTCCAACTCCTCTTTCAATTTTTCACGATCATTATCAGTGTTTTCACCGAACATCGTCAATGTTCTTTTAAATTGACCTGCGGTTATTTGTTCGTAGTCAATATCATGTTTTTTCAATAGGCGATTAAAATTTGGTAATTGCGCAATGACGCCAATTGAACCGATAATGGCAAAAGGAGCCGCAATAATATGGTCTGCCACGCATGCCATCAAATAACCGCCGCTGGCTGCAATTTTGTCAACCGATACTGTCAGCGGAATATCACGTTTTTTGATACGCATTAGCTGAGAAGCCGCCAATCCATATGAATGAACCATTCCGCCCCCACTTTCAATACAAACCAAAATTTCATCCGTTGGCTCGGCCACAGTCAATACAGCTGATATTTCTTCTTTCAAAGCATCAACTGCAGAAGCACGAATATCGCCATCAAAAGTTAAAACAAACAGCCTTCTTCTTGATTCTGTGGATTGTTTCTGCTTTTTTTTCTCTGTTTTTTGTTTGCCTTTCTTCTTTTTGAGATCCTGTTTAAGTGAATGTTTGGATAAGATCTCTCTCTTAAGAGTTTGGGCAAAATCATTATACTTTTGATTCAGATTAACGATCCGAACATGGTCCTTTTTTGGGGACTTACCTTTAAATAGAAGCGACACTATTCCACCAAACAAAAAAAGACACGCCGCCACAATGGTAATCGTTTTTATCAAAAAAAGACCATAATTTAATAATATATCAACCATTCCTTGATGTTTTAGGGTTAATTATTTATGTTTTCTTTATTTCTACTTCATTTTGGTCGTATTGAAAAGGGGTGTAACCCAAATTCCTTGCGAATTTACCGGTACATGAAACAATCAAAATCATAAAAAAGAAATATGATTGAAATCATGTAAAAATGAACAGGTTGTTGCTTCAATTTTTGAGGTTAAACGGAAACATGTTGAAAACAATACCCAATAATGATAAAAACAAAGAATGCCTAACAAATAGTTTATTCATCCATAATCAGCACTACTAATATATCTATGAACTTGTTAAAATTTTTTCTTGCCTGTTTTTATGTAAAGTAGCCAATTCACTTTTATCAATCAATTTCAACCAGATAGATCAATAAAACATTATGAAAAAAGAAGATTACGAAGTTTTTGGCCTGTCATTGGAAAATGTCAGAAATAAGAACGAAGCGAAAGTCATTCAATTCATGAAAAAACTTATCCCTGAATTTCCTGAATTCGACTATTGCTCACTCTGCCTGCAAGATGTTTATGCCTTGAGTCTGAATCAGTTATCTCCCAGGTATATCCAGGCTGGTAGTATTGTTCTGAAAAAAGAATTATCTGATGAAGATTATCGGGACATTGTGGAAAATTCAATAGAGCAGGTGTTGGCACATAAGAATCATCCGATGTAAAATACGATTATTTTGACTGATGATTAATGCAGACAGAGATTTACTCCCCCATCTGCTTGTGTGGAGTCGGTATTCTACATTCTATTGTTTAGCCGGTGTATCGTTGGGGATGGAGTAAAAAAGCGAGGATATCGGCAAAGAAAACACATATTTGAACAAATAACACCGAAATAAGAATAATAGTTAATACCATGGGAACATCCTGTTCGATTAACGAACTCAATAACGATTCGCCTAATCCCGGCAGATCGAACACCACCTCAACCACCAACGCGCTGCTGACAATCAACGGTAATCGATAAGCCGTTATTGGTAAAACCGTAATCAGACTGTTTCTAAAAGCATGCCATGCCACACTTCCCGGCATAGGAATTAATCCACTAGTCTTTAATCCGCAAGTCAGTGCATTTTCCACATACTTTGAATGCAGTTCCCGACTATGCGTATTGGACGTTAACCGCAACACATCCATAGCGGACCCGCTTCCCAACGACAAGGCTATAACAGCTAAAAACATATTCGATTCACTCTTTAACAATAAAAACAGAAAGTAGGCAATAATATAAGCTGGCACTGAGGAACAGATAAATAAACCTGATGTGGAAAGGTTTGACATAATAGACGGTAAAGGTTTCTTAGGCCCTGATATATTTTCACTATCCAGTGTCGCTTTGGTAGTCCCCACAAAAATACCCATCATAGCAGCCAACAAAAAAGCAAATCCACAAAGGGTCAGTGTTTTACCGGATCGAGTTCTAAAATCCCTGATCAACCAGTCTCCCGACTTAATCTCCGATACCTGAGGATCACCTTTTAGGATATCTTTTACCCAATCAACATAGTTATTCGTCGTCCATTTTCGGGTAATATATTTTTGATACTCCATACTTCTTGAATCAATCACCCGCTTCGGCGGTAGAAAAGTAAACAATAATTGAATGCCGAAAGTGGCCAGTAAAGCAATCCACACAGTACGGAGAATTAACCTGAAAAAGATAAAATGAGCCAGAGATGTCATTGCTTTACCTTTCGAATATCGTTAAAAGTCCCGATCCAATTAAAAAATCGGGACTTGGGAGTAATTATTCGGCATTAACAACCCATTCCTCAACTGATCCAAGTAAAGAGTTTGGATCAACAATCATCACATTATCCAAGCGTGGAGAATAATATGCGCTTGTCGGCAGACTGAACAAGTAAGTATAAGGGCTTAGACTCAGCAGCATGCGATGCAACTTCTTGGCAGCCGGAAGTCTCTGTTCCCAAAATGCGGAATTTTCCCACTCCGATAATGCCTTATCCAGTTTCTCAGAACTGATACTTGTGATATTTGCCGGACTATCAGACTTATATAGATGGGCAATGTTATAACCATCGGTAAACCCGGAATGCCTGACCAGGGCCATTTCAAAATTTTTATTGGTCAACTGGGTATCAAATGCCATTCCCAAGCCTTTCTGTTCAACATTAATTCCCAATTCATCCAACATCAGGGCAATTTTGCCAGCCATTCGCTCCATAGTTTTTGATGCATCATCCTGGTAAATAAGTGTCGAGCTGAATCCACCCTTTTTTATCAACATTTTTTTGGCTTTAGCTATATCAAATGGTAGATGATCTTTGAATTTTGAATACCGCACATCATCATTATGCGGGAAAGGACCGAAATTAATATAATTCTTGACTTCACCACTACGCACCTGTCGAGCCAGCTCCTTTTTATCAATGGCATGTGAAATGGCTTGTCGAATCTGCTTATTATTAAAATTGGGTGAAATGGTGTTAAATGCAATGGCAAAAAAATGGAGTGGAATATAATTGGAGTGTTTCAGCCCTTTTTCATCCATCATAGTATGAAGTTTGGGTGATGTCTCCAATACCAAATCAACTTTGCCATCCATCAGCATTTTAACCTGCTTCTCCTGGTCATGAATAAGGATGGATTCAATTGTACGAATGGATCGTTCCTCTGGAGTCGCCTCTTCCCCTTCTTCTCCAGTCTCTTCTTCTTCCCTAATGACGGCCGGTTCAACTGTCGTATATACAATTTTGTTCCCTTGCCAATCATGGTATTTATATTTTCCGGTTCCAACCGGCTTTCGTGCAAATGCCTGAGCTGTTTCATCCGTTCGAAGCTCCAGGGACATAGCCTTTCCATAATATGTGGCTGGAATGATTTTGAAAGCTAACAAATCCCGAACCACATGAATGGAGATATTTTCCTTAAAAACGATTCTAACGGTAAAATTATCAACAATGTCCACCCGTTCAATCAATTGATTGATCCTTCCTCGCAATGGTGATCTGTTCTTCTCGTTCTTAATACACTCAACGGTAAATCGAACGTCTCGGGCCGTCACCATGTGATCCGGACTATCATGCCACCGTTTTTCCTGATCCAGTTCAACCGTAAAGATATTTCTATTTTTTTCATCCTGGATAAAATCCGTTGCAATTCCATTTTCATATTGTCTCGGCGCTCGACCACTGCGATTTGCCAGACCATCGAATATAGGATCAAGCAAGGTTAAACCGGTAGTATTTTGCTCAAAAAGTGGGTTTAAAGATTGGGGCATCTCATCAAAAGCCACAATCAACGTTTCCTGTCGAATTTTCCTTTCCAATGCCAATCGTTTTTGCTCCTGAAAATCCATATAGAAATAAATCCCCAAGATAACACAAACGGCAACAACCGCAATGATGATGATATTTCTCTTTGACATTTTCTCCTCCAAAAGCAGGTTAATCCTCTTCGGACCGAAGGGTGATTCCGGCCCTCAGAATAGTCAAGATTAAAATTATTAATTAGTGAGTTACAGGTATTTTATAGATGCGAGACTTAATCTCATATTTTTGCTGCTTACTTTTTTCGTTTTTAATTTCAACGTAATATCGACCACCTTTAAAATTCTCGGTATAGTAACTTCGTTTACCGCCTTGCGTTTTTGGGGCTGCCAACATGTTTTTTTCACGTTTGTTTTTTTTGTAATAATTTCTTAAGTAAGTCAGCTTGTGGGTTTTTGGTACTTCAACTTCCAAAGCATATACATCTTCAGATGCAATGGTTTTATCTTTTGGTTTTGGAAGTTTGGATCCACCTTGCCATTTTTCCTTTTCACCCATTTTAAGCTTGCCAGTACCATAACTTGGCTTCAAAACTGTAGTAACCAACGGTTTTAATGGCGCACCTTTTTTAAGGAATGCCCGCCATCTTCGGTTTCGTTCGTCAATTTTGCGTTGACGCTCGGCTTCTTTCCGTCGTTCCTCTTCCTGTTTTATAAGCCTTTCCCTTTCAGCAGCTCGGGCAAGTTTGATTTTTTCCTCTTCCTGGCGTCGTCGCTCTTCTTCAAGCTTCCGTTCAGCTTCGGCTGCTAATCGATTGGCCTCCTCAATGCGGATTCGTTCCTCTTCAGCCATACGTTGTTTTTCTTCTTCCATGGCTTTTTTGATCCTCATAGCTTGTTCTGTCGACTGCATGACGTATTCCAGTTCGTCTGTATTAAACTTGATATTCGGATATTTATCCACATAGCCGCTGGCTTTGTTCAAACAGATCATTGCTTCGTCATACTCTTCATTGAGGAATTTTTCCTTTCCACATTCCAGTTGTTCATCAAAGGCTGCAATAGTGCTTGCTCGCTTTTTTATCTCATCTAAAGCCACCTGATATAAGGCCGTATTTCTTTCACTGGGTTCTTTACTATATGTGGAACAGTACTCCTCGTACTCCTCGTACTCTTTCTTTAAATCAACCCAGTATTTTTGTTCTTTATGTTGCAGTAGAATACCATAATAAGCCTCTTCCACCATGATATGAGCATTATCAATATATTCCTTTAGAATGGGAGATTTTTCCAACCAATCTTTATTGTCCCATTTATCCTTTTCAACGATTCCCATGCTATACCTAAGCAGTTTTTGGTAATCTCCTGCCGTTTTAGCCTGTTCAGACTTCCCGTTGAGTTCAACAATAGCAACAGCCGCTTCTGCTTTACCGATTTGTTCTGATAGATCTTCTTCCTTCTCCAAAAGCCATTCACCCTGGGCTTGTTTATACATACCCTTTTGATAATGTTCCCATCCTTTTTCAAGATGACTGGCACATCCAGTAAATATCACAGCAACGACCAATAAAAAACTATACGTTAAAAGCATAGATCTTCGATTTTTTACCAGCATTACTTACCTCCGTCTTATGTTTTTCATGTTAAAAACAGCTTCGCTTTCAAATAATTAAGCGTTAAACAAAAGAAGAATGAGGAAAAGCGGATAACATGTCCCGACTTTTCCGTTCTATTGAGGATGTTCAACAAAAAATCCGTTTATATTGCCCCCGTCTTTTAGTCAAACCATCCAGAGATCCGGATCTTAGTAAAAGAACCGCTAACAACTCAAACTCAAATCATTAATATTTTTGTAAAACCTCCTGTATTTTGTTAGATCGAAATTTCTGTAACCATCAACAATCAATGTCAGTGGCTCATCGACCGACCAGTGTCCCCAACATATTCGCCGCTTGAATCAGCTTTTGAGTAGCGGGGTGAACCGCTTCATTAACGATATCATAGGCCCAGTTATCTTCAACCAGTTTACCATCGTCAATGACCACAATTCGATCACAAAGTTTAGATACGATGCCAATTTCATGAGAAATAAGCACACAACTCATTGGATTATCTTTGGATTCTTTCCGTTCCAGCAAGTACTCGATCAAACGGCTTTGCGCAATGAGATCCAGGTGGGTAAACGGTTCATCGGCAATAATCATGGAAGGTTCGCTGCCAAAAGCCCGTAGCAACGCATAGCGTTGTTTTTGTCCGCCGCTTAAATTACCAGGAATTTCATCCAATGTCCTTGCCTCTAATAGCAATAGATCTAACATCTTTTCGAATACCGCTTCGATCTCCTGCTTTTTCAATCCCATCGCCGAGTAACACTCCACAAGATTCTGTCTCATGGTAATGGCTGGATCGAACGTGTCCGCCGGATCTTGAAAAACAACCTGTAGTGATCGATGAAACCGTACTTTGTCCTGCTTTCTTCTCAGTTTGGCTACATTCATACTATCAAATTCAATTTGACCGGAATAATCACCAAACAATCGAGCCAATACTCCACCAATGGTTGATTTCCCAGAACCTGAACTGCCAACTAAAGCAACAAACTCACCTTTTTTTACCTCAAAACTAATATCTCTGATAACCGATGGTTTTTTCTTCCGCAGAAACGACTTTCGCTGGAATCCAAATTCCAATTTTTTAATAGAAACCAGCACATCTTTAGATGAACCAGCTACTCTATTGTCTTTTCGACTTCCATGTCGATCGACTGTTTTAGATAAACCGACCATTTCCGCCAGTTTTTCATGCTCAGGATTATTCAGAACATTTTCGATATTTCCCGCTTCATACATTTTACCGGCATGCATGAACAAAACGCGTTCTGTTTCTAAAGCGCCAAGAACACTTAAATCATGAGTCACACAAAATATCGAACCCAAATGGTTTTCCTTTTTTAATCTTATTAAGGTGGCCACCAATTCGGTAACAGTAACGGAGTCCAGTGAATTGGAAGGCTCGTCCGCCAATAAAATGGAACAAGGGCGACATAAACTCATGGCAATACCAACTCGCTGCCGCTGACCACCACTTAGTTCACCGGGATAACGCCCTTTGATCAATCCTGTATCGGGTAAATTAGCATTTGCTAAAGCATTGGCAATGATATTCCAAATACTACCCTCATCCAGATCCGGTGTAATAGTTTTTACTGCCTCAATCAACTGACGGTCGATTTTCAAGGATGGATTCAGACTCTGCCCTGGTTCCTGAAATATACACCGAACCAGCCGTCCCCTTACTTCTTCCAGTTCCTTTGGAAGTAAACCGGAGACTGACATACCGTCAATAACAATCTCACCCTCAATACGCCATTCGGATGCCGGAAGCAATTGGAGAATGGCCCTGAACAGGGTCGTTTTTCCCACACCGGATTCCCCCAGCAAACCAACTGATTCTCCCCGGGTAATTGAAAAGCTGACATCATCCACCACCCTAACACCGCTGGACTTAGCCACGCAGGTAAGATTTTTTACACTCAGGACGTTTTTTTTGGTAGAAAGATTATTGTCTTTTTCCATTCGTCTATTTCCCAAATAATATCAGGACTCGCTCCTGAGAAATTTTACCAACGTATCTCCAATTATATTAACGCCCAGAATACTCATAATGGTAACTAAAATCGGAAACAGAACAATCCAAAAATTCTCACCGAACAAAATGGAGCGTCTGGCTTCAGCCAGTATTTTACCCCAGGAAAGATATCCACCGGTTCCCAACTCTCCAAAACCGATTTCAAATGCATATCCCAAGGCCGATTCAATCAGAATAGTAGCCCCAAATAAAAAAGTGGCTTGGACCACAATCTCGGAAATGCAATTCTTCCATAAAATATTATAAAAAAGTATTTTACTATTGCTCACATTTGAACTCTGAAATGCAGATACAAATCTTTGGGATTTAAGTTGGGATACGCGACTTTCCACAATTCGTGCGACCGAGGGGAGAGAGGAAATACCAATCGCAAATCCGGCCATGGGAACCGCATATGCCGCCACCAACCTCGTACCAGCTGAGGCAGCAGCCCAGAAATTGAACACCCCCAATACGATTAACACAAAAAACAATTGGGGAACAATTTCAAAAAATTGTGTTAGAATTGATGCCCCGCTACGTATAATGGCTTGCCGTATCGTCAATAATAGACCGGACGGAATTCCAATAGCCAGGGCGACAACTGTTGCTACTATAGCGACCAGATAAGCATTCATACCCCCCACAATCAGCGTAGCAATAATATCCCTGCCCTCATAATCTGTGCCTAGCAGAAATTCTGCGGAAGGAGACAGACTTTTTGGAAAACTGGTCATAACGGTGCGGTGCGTAAAATATGAGAAATCGGAAAATGCTACGCAGGCCGACAAAAACATAGGTAAAATCATGACGGTCCCCAGCATCAACGAATAGTTTTTCTTGATAAATGAAAAAACTATGATGACGGAAAACAAAAGGATGGTAAGTACCAGTGGAACCAATAGACGAACAATATGTGAATCGAATAATCGGCAGATTAAAAACCAAAATGGTAAAAACCCAATCAGTGGTATTGACTTCAGTATTCTAGAGCGTATCATACTGATTTTTTTATAGTCCTGTCGAGCTCTACGGCGTCTATCTTTTCCCGTATAACCATCTCTAGGTTTACGGCGCCTATCTTCACCCTTAAAATCCGTCATACAAAATCTCAGTTAACTTGTTGGGAATCTAAATCTGTTACTTAATAACCAACTCGATTTAATCTCTTTCTGTAGAAAATCTAAGTATTGGCAATATGGAGATTCCTAATCTATGAACATAAACGAACTAAGTTTTAATCGTAATGACAATTGATTCAAAAGCTTTGGTAGAATCACATCGACATTCCAAGGCACTCTTTATTTGTTTGATGAAATTGATTAACCAAAAACCAGCTTGCAGGTTATAATAAATAAATTGGATAAGTCTATACCTTTTTTTATTGATCTGATTGCAATTTGCCGGTATTCCTAACATCCACTCCCCCTAAAACTCTGTTTAAACTTAAACATCATCATTACAGTAATTCACATTTTGTCGTGAATATACCACTGAAAAAATGAGACCTGAAAAAAAGTGATAGGACACAGTGAATAAGTCAAATGGCCTTGTTAATATTTCATAATACTATAACACAAGGAACTGACTTTTAAATAAAAAACTTACCAATACTTAAAAAAACTTACTAATTTCCTCTATCTTTGTGTTTGAACAAATTCAAATGAAAATCCAACCCAATTGGTAATAAGTATGTCAAGTATTTTTTAAAGCTCTTATCTGGATATCACTGATTTTATTTCGGAATAAGATCCACATATCAACCAATTCCGGATTAAAAGGATAGAAAAACTGGGAAATTAATGTTGTTTAACGTGAGTTTACAAGTTGGTAATTTTTAAAAAAAGACAACCTAATAATATCAATAAGTTGAAATCTTTGGTCTTAAAAGGTCAAGGGCACATGTTATTGCCGATAACGCTAAAAATACAAATAGTTACGGAAAGGTATTTTTATAGCTTGTAAACTCACGTTTGGTGGAAAGCGCTTTAATAGTCGTAAGGACATGTTAAAATGATAACAGTTAGATCATCATTTCAAACCTTTAATACGATATTTTTGAAAAATTCCGCTGAATTTTGTGCAAAATCACAATGAGGGTAACAAAAAAACAAAAAATATTTTACACTCCCCTAGAAGATAAAAGGTCGAATTATTTCTGCTACTGGTTTTGGATCATCGAGATGCAGGTGATGACCGCCGGGAAGAACGACATGTTTAATGTTTTTCACCCTGGCACACCGGGGACTTGTGTAGGAACGTTGTGCTAAATATCCGGTTTTACCGGTAATTAACAGCGAAGATGCAGTAATTTTATCCAGAAATAAATTGACCTGATCATCGGTAAAATATACGGGTGAGGTCACTTTGAGCCGAGGATCGCTACGCCAGGTAACACCTCTTTCCAATTCGATCACCCCCCGCTTTACCAAAACCTCCACCGAATCCTCTTTCATATCTCCAACTTTTAACCGGGCATCAATGATGGCTTTAAGGTCCTTATAAATAGGAGGGCTTTTTTTCTTGATGATTCTCATCTGATTTATAGATTTTGACAAATGAAGCGGTGAATCACCCGTTTCCCCAGTCATGGGACCGATACCTTCGATTAAAACAAGTTTTTGAATACGATCGGGGAATGCACCGGCAGTCAAGGTAGCCACACCAGCACCCATTGAGTGTCCTATCAGACTGAACGTTTTCCATCCCAAGGCATCAGTTACATTTATAACATCATCTATATAATCAGCATAATGATATTTCATGCCCAAGGGGCGATGAGCAGAAAAACCATGCCCTGGAAAATCAAGGGCGATCAATTGTAGGTCAGGTAAAAGCGGAGCTAGAAAATCAAAAGTAGCAGCATTATCCAACCAACCATGTAGCCCTAAAACAGGAAGTCCAGATGAATCTCCCCATTTTTTTGCAGCATATCGAAAAAACCGAGTTTTTATTTCAATCTCTTTACATTTACCGGAAGCCATTTGTCAAATTTTCTCTCGATTTTCGATTTTTTGTTTTGTCTTATTGTCATCGACTATGATCAATTGAGAACTTGAAATGATGTTTTTATACGGTTCAGTCAAAAACATTTCCGCTTTTATCAAATATTTCTCGTTTAACCACTTTTCCTTTTTCGAAATAGTCCAAAATTCTGGAATAACCGGTCTTTTCTGCTTCCGGTTTTGATAAGATGAACTCAGTTCTGATTACTTCACCGGAAATAGAAAAATACTCGATCGACTTTGAGTAAATCTGGACATCAAAATCACCGGGTGAATAGTATGTCTCCTCCTTAACTTTATCTCCAGCTTCACTAAAATGGGTAATAATCTTTGAATAACCGGTTTGTCTGATCTTATCAGGCAGGAAATGGACTTCAATACTCACCAGCTTTTCAGACGAACTATAGTTTTCAACCCCCTTCAAAATCCCCGATGGATTGTAGTCATTGTTTAAAATATATCCCACTTCTTTTCGCCTGGAACCTGAATCATCATAATAAATCAATCTTTTCAAAAATTTATATTCATTGTCCGCTTTAAGATATGTGATTTCTTCAGTTTTTCCACCAAAAACGTTCTGCTGATTTGTAATCGTTTTTTGTTCACCAAAAACCGGATCAGCAATAGAAACTAGAATACTTATTCCAAATAAAATCAGATTTTTCATAGTAGTTGCCCAATAAAATTCCCGATCCAGGTTTCCATTTTCCTGATGGAAAGGTAAAGAAACTAAAATCGCACCCTAGCCAAAAAATCATCAGGGAACTGGAATTTCGGATAATAATGTTTGAATAATATCATCCGAGGTTTTTTCTTCTGCTTCTGCTTCAAAAGAGATCATAATTCTATGTCTTAAAACATCGGGAGCTATCATTTTTACATCCTGGGGTGAAACAAAACCTTTACCCTGTAAAAACGCATAAGCCCTTGAAGCAATGGCCAGGGTTATAGTCGCCCTGGGAGAGGCCCCAATTTCTATTAGTGGACCTAAAACAGGCAATCCATAATCATTAGGGTTTCTGGAAGCATCGACGAGGTTGACAATATAGTCCTTTATTTTCTCGTCAACATAAACATCCTCTATCATCCGACGCATGTCAAGAATCTCTTCCCGTGTCAGGATTTGTCCGATTTCAGTTTCTTTATAAAAAGACGTCACAAGGTTCAATATCTCCCGTTCTTCATCTTTGGAAGGATAAGATATTTTTAATTTCATCATAAACCTATCCACTTGGGCTTCTGGAAGAGGATAAGTCCCCTCCTGCTCAATGGGATTTTGAGTGGCCAGGACTAAAAAGGGTTTCTCCAGGGGATATGTTTGTCCGGCTAATGACACCTGTTGTTCCTGCATGACTTCCAGTAATGCACTTTGTACCTTGGCGGGAGCTCGATTGATCTCATCAGCCAAAATAATATGGGCAAAAACAGGCCCCTTTTTGGGTGAAAAAGTACCATCTTTGGGATTAAAAACGTTGGTGCCAATTAAATCGGCCGGAAGCATATCAGGAGTAAATTGAATCCTTCGAAATTCGGCCTTCATGGTTTTGGCCAGGGAATTGACTGAAAGTGTTTTTGCCAGCCCTGGCAATCCTTCCAAAAGAATATGTCCACCTGTTAACAAACCGATGATCAAGCGTTCTATCATATAATTCTGACCGATCACCACTTTACCAATTTCTGTTTTTACATCTTTGATCTTAGCACTTTCCAGCTTGATCTTCTCTTCAAGCTCTTTTATATGTTCGTACATAAACGCAATACTTCCTTTTAAAAGTTATTTTTTAGCCTTTTCCAATGTGCCAAAGGTCTATTCTTCAAGTTTATTTGAAGATTGACACATTTTTTCAATTATTCAAAAAAAACCGACTGTATGACTTAATTGAAAATTCTATCGATCCCATTTATATCTTTCAAGAGCTATTCTTAAATTTATGAAGATCAGCTGGCATATTCTCTCGAATTGCCATTTTTTTGTAGACACAACCAACAACACATCTAAATTGCTGTAATATTTACTTATAACAACTTGGTTATCGACATTCTTCCATCAATCAAGAGAAAATAACCATCATTCCTTGACATTATTAATTCTTTAAAACTGGAAAAAATGCACCCAACAAAAGATCAAATAGAAGAAAAAATTGAGGAATTGTCAGCCAATATTGAGGATATAGCCAAACAGTTACGAACTGTTAAAGACCAACTGAAACCCATATGGCTCATTGCACATAAATCAGCAACCAACCTGATAAATGAGGCAAAACCGCAGGTAAAAAAATATAAGCTGAACCTTGAAATTCTTTACTTGAAAAGCAGACTACGATTGGTAGAGAACAAAATCCAAACGCAAAAAAAAATGGATGGATAAAATGGAAAGGGTAAATAAGAATAAAACAGATAAGATAAGACAGTAAAACCGCTGGCTATTATTTAGAAATAGCCAGCGGTTACCAGAATAATTAAAGCTTTGCCTTTGCTGTTTCAGCAATACTTTTAAACCCATCAAAATCAAATATGGCCAAATCAGCCAACGATTTTCGATCGATATTCACATCAGCTAGCTTTAATCCGTGGATCAGCTTACTGTAGCTTAAGCCGCAAATTCTAGCTGCTGCATTAATTCGGATGATCCATAAGGATCTAAATTCTCTTTTCTTTACCCGGCGATCTCTATAGGCATAACATCTGGCACGATCAACTGCCTCTTTTACCGTTCTAAGCAGACGACTGCGTCCGCCTCGATAACCTTTTGCTGCTTTAAAATACGCCTTTTTCTTTTTCCGTGCATGAACCGCACGCTTTATTCTAGCCATGGTTCAATTCTCTTTTATCTTGATACTTTTTATTGTGAATATTAAGTAGGCGTATTGCCGCCTTGATAATCGATTACTTCATATAAGGAAGCATTTTTTTTACTGAAGCTATGTCTGATGATGCAATCAGTCCGCTTTTACGTAAATTTCGTTTGGTCTTATTACTCTTCTTTGTCAGGATATGCCTCATATAGGCTTTTTTTCGTTTGATTTTTCCTGAACCTGTCAGCTTAAATCGCTTTTTTGCGGAACTCTTTGTTTTTAATTTATATCCAGCCATTATTGTTTCTCACTCTTTTTGGGTGCCAGTACCATAAAAGTCGTTCGCCCTTCTGCACGGGGCCTGGTTTCAACATCCCCTACATCGTCGGCTTCATTCGCAAACCGCTCTAATAAATCCACTCCCAACTGGGTGAATGCCATTTCCCGTCCGCGATATTGTAGTGTAACTTTTACCTTGTTGCCGTCTTCTAAAAAACCTTTGGCGTGTTTAAGCTTAAACCGAAAATCATGTTCTTCAGTTTTAGGTCGAAGTTTAATCTCTTTTATACGAATGACTGCTTGCTTCTTTTTAGCATCGTGTTGTTTTTTACTTTGTTGATATTTAAACTTGCCGTAATCCATTATACGACAAACCGGCGGATCGGATTTTGTGCTGACTTCAACCAGATCCAGACCCCTACTTTCAGCCAGTTCCAATGCTTCTCTAATATCAATAACACCTACCTGTTGTCCTTCATCATCTACAACACGTACCTTAGGAGAATGAATTGCGTCGTTCACACGCGTATTCTCTTCCTTAACAGGCCTCCTTCGTTTTTGTTGAGCTATGTTTCCTCCTCAATGAGGTTATTCCGTAGGCGCGGACGGGATTGAACCGTCGACCACTACCGTGTCGAGGTAGTGCTCTCCCACTGAGCTACGCGCCTAACGAAAACGGTTCCGTTTACTATCAAGTATGGTGGAGGATAGCGGAGTCGAACCGCTGACC